>JAFGSA010000025.1 GCA_016934855.1 Elusimicrobiota bacterium | reverse complement strand
TAAGTATTATAATAATTATAAGTTTTTGGCGGGCCTTATCCCGCCGGATGGCTGTTTAAGGATACCGCGCCTGAATCTATCATTTCCTTTATCTTGCCAAGCACATCCCCCGGGCCTATACCGAAAGTATCGTCTTTGCCGCTGTAATCTCCGCTTAGGTAGCGGGCCCATCCTGCGCCCGGCGGATGCCAGTCTGCCGCCAGCGTCTTGCCGAACAAGGTAATCGAGGGCGTGCGGACCGCGACACTTATGTGCTTGATGCCCCCGCAGTTGAGAACCGCGAGCGAAGCCTTTTCTACAATCGCTGCAGCCTGCATGACCGACGTTTCCGGGAGCAGGTACGCGCCGCGCCCCACTGCTTCCCTTAGTTTCAGGCAGTATTCCTTCTCCCCCGGTCCGTGGAGTATTATTACGCAGGCGCCGTATTCACTTATCAGGGCTTTTGAAACTTCACAGTAGCAGTCGAAGGACCATCTCTTGTATTTCCTGGGGCTGTCAGGCGAAAGAAGCACGTTGAACCTTCCTTCGATATTCATTTCCCGGTATACTTTTTCGGCGTATTCCCTGTCCCGTGCGTCAATATATATCCTGGCATCGAGCAGCGGTTCGCCGATCCCGTCTACTATCGGTTTTATCAGATCGTATTTTCTCAGGACAGTGTACTTGTGAACGCTGTCATAAGGCGCCCTGATACTGTAAAGGTATTTCCTTCCCCTCAGGTTACCGTACCCTACCCTTGCCTTTACGCCGCTCAGAAACGAGATAATAGCTGATGACGGACGTCCTATGTAATCCAGTATGATATCGAATTTCCCGCGTTTTATATCCCTTACTGCGCTAAGGTACCTGAAGAAACCGCAAAGACCACCTTTCCCGGGCTTCCTAACGGCGATGATCCCGTCTATGAACGGGTTACGTTCTATCAGGCAGGAATAGCCTTCGTAAACGAGAAAAAATATCTTCAGTGAAGGGTATCTTTTTTTAAGGTATTCCGCCACAGGGGAAGTCAGGAGCACATCTCCGTGCGGCCTGAACTGTATTATCAGTATTTTTTCATCACCCCTGATCTTTGTTTTCATAGAGAGCGGGGTTCAGGGCGGGATCGTTATACATCTTGAACTGCCTGTAAATACGGAACTGCCTTCTTTTAGCCTTCAGGTCATCCATAAGCCGGTCGAAAGCGCGGGCCAGATCGTTGCGCTGTACAGTAAGAATAGCGAGCTTGCGTGAACATTCTTTCAGATGATCCTCTCCTACGTCATACCTCTCAGTCTGTTCTTTCATATGGTATACCTTCAGACCGGTTATGCTGAGCCTGTCGATTATCGATCCCGGTGTCTCGGAATTCAACGGTATCTCTTCGCTTTCAAACGCCGTCACCGCAGGCATGACAGAAGCCAGCCCCTCGTCCATCTCTTCTATAAGATCATTTCGGCGCTGGTTGTCTTTATCTATCTTCCTTTTGACATCCGCGACCGCTGAATCATCAATGTCGGTTTTCCTGGCTTCGTCTTCGAGATGCCAGAGCCTGAAATTCGTAGCGGCGTTCTCCCTGACCGCAAGGAAAAACCCGTCTTCGTGGCCGCCGGGGATATCTTTACCGGAATGCATGCCTTCTATGACGATATCCTGCAGTCTTATGATATTTCGCGAATATACTCCGGCGGTATCCCTGTTCATATCTTTTTTTCCACCAGGACAGCTGTTATGGAACCTATATCTATCTTGCTTCTCATTTTAACCGGGTGCTTCTTCTTATCCGCCGTCACCCAAACTTCCAGGTCTCCTTTAGCCTTGAATATACATTCATCCCTCAGCCTCGGGATGACCACGAAAGTCTTGAATTTACCGGCAGGCACCTTGACCTTTTCTTCGCGCACCACTTCTATCTCTAGCGGCCAGGTCCTCTTCCCCGTCCCCACGTCGAACTCGAACTTCTTTCCCACCTCCAGGTCCTTGGTCCTAAGATAGTACAGCGAGGACAGCACATCCTGAATATCATCGGTTATATCGAACCTGTCGCCCTTCTTGTATTCGGGATCCTTCCTTGCATTATATTCGTAGGCTACTTTGTGCTCGTGATCATATATTATGGTGAGGTCCTTCTCGTATGAACCTTCCCTGTTGCTCTGTTCATACCTTACTGTGTGCAGTTTTTCAACATCCAGATAAGACTCTATCCTGTCCCTCACCTTGTAGAACGGATCAAAGAAAGAGGCGCTGCGCGCCGTCGTCACCAGCCGGTAGGTATCTCTGCCAGAAAGCTGTATTTTTTCCTTGACCTCCATGTGGGCGTAACCGCAGGTTACTACTCCCCATCTTATTGAAAAAGTCAGTTTCTCGCCTACGCTCCAGTTATGAAGATCCTCTTTTTTGGATGACAGGTTCCCGGCCGAGAAAATAACAGCGATAAGACACAAACAGAAGCTAAGCTTTACTTTTGACGCCATTTATGTAATCCTTCCAGAGTATTTCGTCCTTTACTGCGAGTTTCATTGCCATCTTCCAGCCTTTTGTCATTGAACCGGAGATTCTGACGGCGTCTTTTTCGGTCGTTATTATATCCAGCCCTTTTTCCCGGGCAAGACGCTCAATTTCGTCGAGTTCCGATTTCTTCCAGTAATGATGGTCTCTTCGCCTGATATTCTCGATTATATCCACTTTCACGCTTCTAAGCAAGCATTCAAAACCCGCGGGATTGCCTATTGCGGAAAAACACAGCGCTTTTCTTCCCGAGAACCAGGAGGCATCTTTTTCGCTGCCGTCGGCCAGGCTGCGGAAACAGTCCACTTCTTCATCCGCAAGAAAAACCTGCGCAGAGGGATTATACCGGGCAACGGTCTTCCTTATATAATCCATTCTTTCCGGGCTTGTCATGCTGCACCGGTTGAATACCACGGCGCCGGCTCTCCCGAGAGCATTCATCGGTTCCCTGCGGCGGCCTGATGGTATCAGCCCGCCGCCGAAAGGATCCGTACAGTCTATCATAACGATATCCAGGTCTCTTTCCAGTTCCCGGCTCTGAAACCCGTCATCGAGTATTATGAGGCCGGAGCCGGCTTCCCGCGCCAGGCAGGCTCCCTTGTACCTGTCGGCACTTAATACTACTTCGGTCTCGGGGAACTTCGTTTTTATCAGGAGCGCTTCGTCCCCCACACTGCGCGGATCGTCCGAACGCTTAACCGCCAGGATCCCTCCGGCAGACCTGCCGTATCCCCTCATGACCACCGCCGTCTTTTCCCTGCCGGACAGCGTTTCGATGATATTCATAACAAGAGGGGTCTTCCCGGTGCCTCCGGCCGTGATATTCCCTACACTCACGACCGGTATATCCACAGACCTTCGGGCTGTCAGCGCGCCGTGCAATGCCAGCCCGGCGCGGTATACCGCTGTCAGGGGCAGGAGTAACAGGCGTAAAACTGTATTCATGCTCCGCACCGGCTTCCGAGGATTATTTCGGCCGCGGCCGCAAGGTCATCAGCCGTATAATCCGGCGACGCCTTTTTAATTTCGTCGGACCCGTAACCAGTCATCACCATGACGGTCTTTATGCCGAGCCCTCTGCCCAGTCCGATATCGGAAGCCTTATCGCCTATGACAAAACTTCTTTTCAAATCTATATTAAGGTCTTTTAATGCGCTGTGCACCATGCCGGGATTAGGCTTCCTGTCTATGCAGTTATCATCCGGATGATGCGGACAGAAGTAAACCCTGTCGATAAAAACGCCTTCATCCGCGAGGCTTTTTAAGAAATACTCGTTCAGCCTGTTATAATCCCTTACTGTGTAATATCCCCGGGCAATACCCGACTGATTGGTGACCACTACGAGGAGATACCCTGCTTTTTTAAGCTTTCTCATGGCTTCCATGACACCGGGTATGAATTTCAGATCTTCTATCCTGGAGACATATCCCTTGTCTTCGTTTATGGTACCGTCCCTGTCCAGGAAGACGGCGGGCCACCGGTCTTTCCAGAAATTATGCATCCAGAACCATTCGTCCGGCTTCTCCCTCACCCTGTCTTCGAGCCAGTCCATCTGTCTCTGCGTGTTAATGAAGTCGGCGCGAAGGGCATCCCCTTCCGTGACAAAATCAAGAGGCTCCCCGTAAAAAACACGTACTTTTTTCCCGGCATGCCTGCTGAACCCCGGGACTATGCCGACGCCCGTTTTCCTGTGCAGCACGGAAGCTATCTGGGTCGCCCAGACGGGCCTGTTGAAAAACCTGCAGGGCAGACCGCTCTTCATCCTCTGGTCTATGAGGACGCATATGTTCTTTTTATCCCTGATCTTTGACAGGATTTCCCGGATGCTCTTCCTGTAAGGTATATGGTGGCTGCCGTATACGGTACGCAGCTCGTCGACTATCCTGTCAAACGCCGGTTCGTGTATCCTTCTTCCGACAGGATAAAGCTCCCTTCCGGCGGCGGCCACCGACATGCCCGTTATCTCCCAGTTTCCTATGTGCCCGGTCAGGAGCACCACTCCGGGATCGAGTCTTTCCATCCCGCTGACTTCGACGGATCCGGAGAACCTGCCCGCGGAAAACTTGATAAATTCCATAAGATTGGCGCCGAAATTCCCGAATACCTTTACCGTCATGCGCGAATGCCAGGCAGCGTCTTTTTCCGGGAAAGCTCTCCTCAGGTTATCAGCAGTTATCCTTCTCCTGCGCGGCAGGACAAGGCAGCTGATCCTGCCCAGCATCCTTCCCGCTGCCCGGTCGATCCCGACAGGTATGATTTCGATCAAGAATTTTGTTAATTTAAGGATTATATATAATATTGAACTTCTTATTTTCACTCTCGATTTTTTTTGTAAGGACTATGAGCCCGGCCAATGTCCAGATGAGAACGGAATTCTCGGCATCGGTGAGATATGTCTGGAAAAACCCCGCGCACATGACCGCAAGAAGGGCAAAAACACACCCGAGATGGAGCCTCTTCCATTTGCCTGCCGAAGGCGGGGCATATATGCTTATGAATTTCCACAGGAAAAACATAAACGCCAGGAAAGTCAGGACACCCCCTTCCGTCAGTATATCCAGGTATATCGAATGTGCATGAGTCCGCGCCCCCGTTGAAATGCCGGTAAATTTCTTCTCGTATTTTTCCTTGAAAATCCTGGAATACTGTCCTGCGCCGACACCGAACACCGGCTTGAGACTGTACATCTTAAGGGAGGTCTTCCATATGTTTACCCTGTCGTTCAGTTTGCCGAATATCCTCCTGCTGTTCCCGGGAACCGAGAACATAAGCACGAGAAACAGCAGTATTATCCCGGCTGTGACGAATATCCTTTTCCTGATGAATATGAAGTATACTATGGCGGATATCGTGAAACCTACCCAGGCGCTGTACGCAAAACTCAGGAAGAACGCCATGAAAAGAAGAAGCACGGGCCACTTTCTCTCGAATACGAATATTGTGAAAAAGGTCAGCATCATCAGCTGGCCGCCGAAAGTCAGATGGTGTCCCGTTATTCCCGTACCCATATAGATCGGCCAGCCCCACACCTTCATGACCCTTTCCAGGTCCGGGGCAACCGCCTTTATCGTCTCCCCCATGCGGAACTCGAGATTAAAGGTAAGTCCTATGAGGGATTGCAGGATGGTATATATGGATATGGCTATGGCCGACCAGCCGAGTATCTTGATGAATTTATCTATTTCCTTCGTACCGAAAAGATATACTACGAGGTACATATGCAGTATATACCAGTAGTTATCCGAAACGTCCTTTATGCTCTTCATCGGGTGGGGTCCGAGCACGGCGCTGAGGATATAAAAACCGATAAAGAGCGCCAGCGGCAGCTCCAGGCCGGTAGAATAAAGCCTTATTTTCTTCCTGACCAGCTGTATAACCAGCGCCAGAAAAAGCGCAACAAAAGCTATATTCATCAGGGTTATGGAGAACGTGATGCTTACAGCCAGCAGCACTATACCGAAATTCAGCAGGTTCTTATATACGCTGTCATAATTGATTGTCATTTTGGCTCCAATTTCTTTTTATCTCATTATACTTTTATTTTTCCTGTAGTCTAGGATTCTTTCTTCCGGACCGCGGCACGCTTCAGTTCCCAGAGTTTCGCGTATTTGAGGAACTCGCTGAAAGCCGAAAGGCCGCAGAGTACAAGACCGTAAATCCCGTCCAATATACCCAGCCTCATTATATAGTCCCTCAGGAATGTCAGGACAGGCCTGGCCCCGAGTATCACGGGATTGACCTTCTTGCCCTTTTCCAGTTTTTCCCTTGCTTTCCATGAGGAGTACCTGTCTATCTTTTCAAGGTAGGATCCGATATCTTTTATCGAGTAATGAATCAGCCTGTTCTTCAGACGGCCGGTCCTTCCGTCGACTATAAGACTGCCGTGCACATATTTATCCTCGTACCTGGCTTTACCCTTGACAAACAGCCTTGTCACGAAATCGTTCTGCCAGCCGGAGAACCTCATCCTCCTGCCCAGGAAAAAATTGTCCCTGCGTATGCTGTAGGCTTCGAACGGTTTCCCCTCATCTTCTGTGACGGCCCGGATCTCATCAGAGAGTTCCAGCGGGACTCTTTCGTCCGCATCGACTATCAGCACCCAGGAGCCGGAAGCCTGCGGTATGGCCCAGTTCTTCTGGTCAGTGGAATAATTATATTCCCTCTGAATTATCCTCACATTGGGATAGGCCCCGGCAATATCCAGCGTCCTGTCCGTACTGTAAGAATCTGCGACCAGTATCTCGTCAGCCCATTTCACCGCTTCCAGGCAATCCTTTATATTGTCTTCCTCGTTGAATACCGGTATAAGAACAGTAAGTTTTTTCATATTCCTCTTATAACAGCCCCGTGCTCAACGGCCTATGCTTCTTTTGACCGCCTCGAACACCCGGTCGGCCGCGATTGTCTCTATCCCCCCGCTTCCTTCCAGTACCACGGTATTTTTTGAATTCCTGTCTACCCATTCGTCTATATTAGACAGGCTTCTGAAAAGCACGACCGCCTTCTTTCCGCTTATCTGCACTATGTGCCCGGGCCCGCAATCGTTAGTCACCGCGACAATGCAGTTATTCACCTCGCCCAGAAGTTCCTTCACTGGCCGCGCGGATAGTATATCTATTTTTCCGTTCATGCCGCCCAGTTTTCCCATTATATCATTTTTATATGCTTCTTCTGAAGGCCCTAATACGAAAACGACGTTCTTATCCAGATCGGCAACGATCTTCCCAGCAAGTCTTATATAATTATCCAGCGGCCACAGTTTTCCGGCTTTTTCGCCGCACGGCACCAGCCAGACGGACTCGGCAGTTCTGCACCTGTAATCCGGGTAGAGGGGAGATAATACCGCGCTTTCTTTTCTGAAAGGCTCAGCGAGTTTCAGATAATTCAGAGCTCTGTATACATTTTTTTCATACCTGCGGGAATGAGTAAAAGACAGGAAAGACCAGTGCCGGCCGAATCCCACACGGCATTCTACCCCTGACAGGATGTTAAGCAGCCAGTCTCTTTCAGACTTATCTCTCAGGGTAAAAAGAATATCGAACTTCCCCTTTTTTAAGAACCCGAGCGTATCCGCGAACGCTTTCGGAGACATAGACAGACTGCATTTATATACATTGTCCACAAAACCGTTCTGCCGGAGTATCCCGGCCTGGTCCACGGGACTTAAGAGAGTCAGCTCCGCTGAGGGGAAAAGCCTGCGCAGGTCCGCGAGAAAAGGCACCATAACCAGCGTCGCTCCGAAAAATCTCTTATTCGGCGCCAGGATGCCTATCCTGGGGGCTCCGCCGCCCGTCATAAGCTCTGATAAAGACTGAGATACTTTCTTACCATCGCTTTATCCGAGAAATTCTTCTCTATAATATCCCGGCTTCTCGCAGAGAATTCATCCCTGGTATCCCTGTCTTCAAGCAGGCTGAGTATTTTCTCGGCTACTGCGGATGAATCGTTCTTTCCCACGAGATACCCGGTCTCGCCGTTTCTGACAAGTTCTGTTATACCCCCGACACCGGTCGCTATCACGGGGACTCCGGACGACATGGCCTGTAAAATAACGGTGCCCAGACCCTCGAAGTTTACCGTATGAACCAGTATATCGGTGGAATCCATGAAAGCTGCCATATCGCTTATCAGACCGCTCATCCTTATCCTCTTTTCCAGCCCCATCTTCCTTATATGGTTCTTTATTTTCTCCATATCCCTGCCGTCACCCGCTATCTCGAATTCAGGGATTTTTCCGGTACTGCGTATTACTTTCCCGGCGGCTTCGATAAACGTGATGAAATCCTTGTGCCTGAGGTCCAGTTCGCCGGCCATGGCCACCCTCGGGCGTTCTTTGGGCGGCGCGGAGACCTTAAACCTGAAACGCTCCGTGTCAACTGACGAGTATATTCTGACGAGCCTCCTGCAGCCGGCTTCTTTCATCCTGTTTTCTACAAAACCCGATATCGCAACTACAACGTCCGGATAACCATACTTGAACCTGTTGAAAAAGCCGCCCGATACCGGCAGATCGAGTCTCCGCGTAAACACTTTTTTTATGCCGATCCCCCTTAAAGCCCATGAAGCCATTCCCAGGGCTCTCGAAGTATGCAGATGCAGAAGCCCCGGGACATGCCTCTTCACTATCTTCCTCAGCTTAAGGCCGCACCTTATATCCACGTCGTTGGCAGGAGCGAGGTTCTTCACTGTTATATTGAGGTTTTTAACCCTCTGTTCCAGCACGGACCCCCTCGGGGCTATCAGTATCTGCCGCACGCCCGCCTCTTTAAGGCCTTTCATGAGCAGGAAAACCTGGTCCTGTCCTCCGCGCCAGGTCCTGCCTGTATCGAAATGAATCAAATAGGGGTCTTTATTCTGCAAATTAGTCTTTCAGCAGGATATAGTTCCTGTATTCGCCGATCTTTATTCCGGTGATCCTGCTGACCGCCTCGGTTATCCTGTGCCTGATGTCTTTCGGCGAGAGTTTTCTGCGGAATCTCCCGGGTTCGAAAGGATACTTCCACTGCGATATCCTTTCGGACATCACGCCCGGATGAGATCCCCGGAACCTGCCTACGAGGAAAGGGTCTATATGCTCCTCATAATGGAACCTGTCATCATACTCTCTGGTAGAGCTCCCGTTTCCGTGATGAAGTGTTTTCTGGTATTTCTTCTTGCTTTTCATCTTCGCCGGATCCCTCACCCAGCCGTAATGGTACACGCGCGCCGGGCATCCTTTAACATGCAGTTTTTTCCCGTCCACCCTGAATCCCTGCGCATCCCGCCAGGATGTTATCCCGAGATGGTTCCTTATTACTCTTATCTCTTTTCTGTACCAGTGATACGAGTTTATATACGTGTCATAGCTGCCGAAAAAATGGTTATAGTCGAAAAGCAGTCCCTCCACCTTCTTATCCTCGAGATTATCTCTCATGGTTTTCATTATGGCATCATAATCATCTTCGTGCAGGACTTCGTCTCCCTGAAGATACAGGCACCAGTCCCCCGTACACTTATAAAGGGAGATATTGGTCTGCTGGGCCAGTATTCTCTGTTTGACCTTCAATTTCTCGTCCCAGACGGTCTCTATAATCCTGATCTTCGCGTCTCCTATGGATTTCACGAGCCGGAGAGTATTATCTTCCGATATCCCGACGTTGACGATGACCTCGTCGCACAGCGGCAGCATGGACTTTATCGATTCCAGTACCGGGAAATCGTATTTTTCCGCATCCTTTACAAACGTAAAACCGCTTACTTTCATGGCTTTTCCTCGTTCCTATGCCGTCCGGCGGCTTTGCCGGGTGGTTTTCCGATTAACTGTCACCTCGTTTTTTTATTGATTTTAGTCTCTTTTTTTCCTAAACTTTTCCTATTATGAGAATTCTTGCAGATATCATTCTCCGCACGGTATCAATTATCAAAACCGACTTATGTTTACTTTCCGATTATAAAAATTATTCCTCAAGATTACAATATTTGGGGTACAGCGGCTGGGTCAGCGACGAATTCCCAGAAGATACGGTACGGCATGTCATAGGAATCATGAAAGAGACCGGAGACGGACTTTTAGACGGGAATATCCGCGTGCTGAAAAAGACCGGCACGGCAAATGACAGGAAACAGCACCTGGTGATCGCCGCGGACGGAGGCAATATACACCTGAAAATATTTAACAATACAGGTATCGCGGCGGTACTTAAGGATATTTTCAGGGCTTCCAAAGCCAGGAAGTTTTACGCCAGTAATTTCGAGATCAGGAAGAGAGGCATTCCCTCCCCGGACGCCCTTTTCATCCTGGAAAAGAGAATGCTGTTTTTAAAGTTCTCCAGTATCATAGCTACAAGAGAAATCGAAGAAAGCACTCCTTTTACCGGACATTACAAGGCCTGGGTCGGGACCCGGCCGGAAAAAGACAGGCTGAATTACATAGAGGAAATAGCGCGTTTCATCTTCAAGCTCAATTCCAGCGGCGTCTGCCATGCAGACCTCCTCGGCAACATACTGGTAAACGCCGGCGGCGGCAGGATACGGATGTACCTTATAGACAACGATGCCGTCAAGCTGTTCGATAACCTTACCAGGTTCGACTATATCAAACATTTCGAGGGATTTTACGATTATTTCGTAAAAAAAGCCGCTGTATCACGGGAAGACTGGGAAACGTTATGCAGAGAATATCTCAAGATGGACAAATCGGTATCGGATTCCGTGGAAGGCATCACCCAGCATGTGGCGAACCGCAAAAACCTGCTGTACTACCTGAAAAATTACTGACCCGCTGCAGGAGGGGACCTGAAGATACTATAGCGAGTTTAAGAACCCGGAGATGTTTTTCCTGTAAACTGCCGGCGAAAAATTTTCTTCTATAAAAGCCCTGGCGTTTCTCCCCATCTCTTCGTTCAGAGCCCGGTCTGCCAGGAGTTTCACTATTTTCGCGGAAAGCTGTGCCGGGTCGCCGGGATCCACGAGGAAACCGTTGAAACCGTCCCTGACTATCTCCCCCAGGATTCCGACCCGGCTTGCTACTACGGGACGCCCCACGGACATCCATTCCAGCGCGACTCTGCTCACGGCCTCGGACCCCAGTGATGATATTATGCCCACGCGGGCCTGCCGCATGATACCGGGTACGAGCCCATACCCTGCATAACCCAGATACTCAACGCGATTCCCTATGCCCAGTCTCTCTGCGGATGCTCTTATATCCGTCCACCTGACATCCTTCTCGTCTCCCGCGATTAAAAGCCTGAGCTGCCCCGCGGATCCGGCTGACAGGGAAAGCGCCTCGACCAGGACCCTATGCCCTTTAATCCTGCCGAGCCTGCCTACTATCCCTATAGTGTCTTCCGGCGGCAGTTCCGCGTATCCGAAAGCGCGCGTGTCGACCACCGGAGGAAGCAACATAATCCTGTCCCTGCTAACTATATCCTTGAAATCATCCATTATGAACGCAGTCGGCACGATGACCCTGAAGGCCGTTCTGTGGAGCATACGGTTGAAGATATTTTTCTTGACGAGGCCCTTCTCCGCGCGGACCCTTACAAACCTTATGCCGAACACGAGAAAAAGGAAAAAAGCTATAAAACACGAACTTCCGGTATACGCGAACACTGCTTTCAGTTCCCTCCTGATTTTTGCCAGCCTGAATATAGACAGGACGGAACCGGCAGCCGTCCTGCCCGGCAGCGGTATGGTCTCGTACGAGCCGCGCAGTATATCGTACAGCCTGGAACCTCCGGAGACCGCGAATGCCACCTCTTCCCCCTCTTCGCGCATGAACCGCGCCAGGTCTATCGCGTACCCGGCAAGCCCCGAATACCAGGGGATATTTATTATATGCAGTATCTTTTTTCCCCGGCCGGCCATCACGCTTTCCGGATTCTGCCGCCGGAGAACCTGATCCTGAAGATAAGAAGGAAATACTGAAGAATGGTTTTAATTATCCTAATACTGGAAGGTGTTTCCTTGCGGTCATACCTCAGGACAAGCGGGACTTCCGCGCACCTGGCCCCGGAGTAAGCCAGTTTTACGAGCATCTCTACCATGACGGGGAACCCTTTTTCGGAAACCGGAAGGGTCCCTTTATTACTCAGATAATCCCTGAAAATGCTCATCCGGTAGATCCTGTAGCCGCAGGTATAGTCTCTCACGTTCTTTACCGCGAATACCATACTGAAGAGCTTTCCCGCACAGCCGCTCAGGAACCTCCTGAGCAGGCTCACCCCTACCTGCCGCGCACCGGTCTCATAGCGGGACGCAATGACTATGTCATACTCCCGGGCTTTCGAAGCCATAACTCTCATAAGAGAAGGATCATGC
The DNA here is from genome assembly GCA_016934855.1 of Elusimicrobiota bacterium. Lineage (GTDB taxonomy): Bacteria > CG03 > SLGR01 > SLGR01 > JAFGSA01 > JAFGSA01. The sequence continues at coordinate 71,820 of JAFGSA010000025.1, read as the reverse complement.
GTGTTATCCGCGTCCATAATTGCCATGAGATCGCGAGGCGAGGAATTCTCGGTTATATACGCCAACCCCGTTCTGACCGCTTCACCCAGCCCCCTGTTGGTCTCGTGGGAAAGGCATACTATCATGTAATCTCCCGACAGATCCCTGCAGAGATCGGAAGTCCCGTCCGAAGACCCGTCATCTACAACCACTATCGTATAGTTGTCTCTCAGCTCTTCATGAATGGCGGGAACGAGCTTCTTCAAGGCGGCCGTTTCGTTGTAGGCGGGCAGGAGTACGAATATCCTTCTATCGGTGCTTATATCTTTCATGGCAGATCATACCCCCAGTTTATCCATAGCGTAATCTATTATTTCCTCCGTATCTATTTCCTCCAGGCACCTCGGTGAACCCATAGAGCATTCATTGGAAACGCAGGGAGCGCAGCTTATGCCTTCCGCTTTCACTATTACCAGGTCTTTCCTGTTGTACGGTGCGGTATTTTTCTCGTCTCCGGCCCCGAAAAGCACTATGACTTTCGTACCTATACTGTTCGCAAGATGAGCCGTCCCGGAATCGGAAGATATGAGCAGATCGCATTTTTTAAGCAGTTTCGCCAGCGAGACGAGGTCTGTCTTACCCGTGAGGTTAACCACCGCGCGGCCTGAGGAAAGCTTTCCCGAGACATTCCCGGAATACTCGATGTCCTCCCTGTCCCCTGTCAGTACGACAGTACAATCGGCCGATTTTAACAGGCGGTCTATTATCTGGGCGGCCTTCTCCACCGGCACCCGCCTTGACTGGCTCCTGGAGTTCATGTTCACGACCACGAGCCTGTTGGCGCTCATTATGCCAAGTTCTCTCAGTATATCCGATTCGGGAACGGTTATCTCGGCGGATATCCTTTCCATGACATTCCCGCCGAACCCGTCCAGCAGAAACGCGTACTCCTGCACCCTGTGAAGCCCCACGGGTTTTCTGACACCGCGTGTCAGAAGAAAAGACCTTAACTGCCCCTTATATCCTATCCTTGCCGGAGCGCCGCTCAAAAAACCCATCAGGGCCGACGAGAACGATTCCGGCAGGCAGAAATACAGGTCGAACTTTTCTTCCCTTCGTATCTTGCTCATGTATTTCATCATGCCTTTCAGCCCAGGGTACTCATCCCGCGAATATTCATATACGCGTTTCACGCGGGGAAACAAAGCCATTATGCCGGAGAGTTCTTTCTTCACGATCACAGACATCTCCGCTCCCGCAAATACCTCCGGCAGCATATTCAGGAAAGCCGCGCTCATGACTATGTCTCCCAGCCAGTTGGGCAGTCTCACGAGTATGTTCACCGGTTTGTCCGGAACAGCGGCTTTACGCCCGTCCATCAGCGATAAAATCCCTTATCACGTCCATTACTTCGTACACCTCTATTCTCTGCATGCATGCCCTGTCTTTAAACCTGCACCTGTCCGACCCATGCAGGCTGCACGGGCGGCATTTCATCTCTTTTTCCAGTATCCTGACGCCGGGATCGGCCGGCTGAAAACCGAATTCTTTCACGGTAGGCCCGAAAAGCGCGACGACCCTGGCTCCGACTGCCCACCCGATATGCATCGGCGCTGAATCCGTGGATACAAGTACGGCGGAATTCTTTATGACCGCAGCGGACTGCCTTATGCTTATCCTGCCGGCCAGATTTATGACATGTTTTTTCAGAAGCCCGGTCTCCTTGAGTATATTATCGGCCAGCTCCCTGTCACAGGCATCCCCGATGATAACCGAATTCATCCCGATCTCCTTGATAATCTTTATGATGAGGCTAACGTAATTTTCCACAGTCCACTGTTTCGTATTCCATCTGGCGCCGGGAGCTATGGCTACATACCTGTTGCCCCCGTTGACCTGGGCCGCATCCTCCATTTCTTCCCTGGTAAGGTATATGCGGGGAGGCACGGGTTCGGTCTTGAAGCCTATCTTCCTCAGCGGCTGAAGGTATCTTTCTATGACGGATTTTCCCAGCTGTTTGTCCGGCCTCCTGGCATGAAGATATGCTCTCCTCGCGAAAGCCGCCTTGTTATAAGTAAGCCTTTTCCTGGCAGGTATGATGTATTTATAGATATTAGACCTGATACTGTCGTGAAGATCGATCAGGTAATCGTATTTTTTCTTAAAACCGATCCCGGTCACGACCGCGCTTACTCCCGGATTATGTTCGAATACCGGCACATACTCCTGTTTCGTCATTACGTCTATGATGCTGCCGGGACTGTTCTTAAGAATATTCTCGATCACGGGAGTTACCAGCACCGTGTCGCCAAGCGAAGAAAACCTTATCAGCAGAAATTTCAGTTTATCGCTATTGCCGGCGATCTTCATCGTCCTCAGTCTATATATTCTTTGAGTTTCAACAGGTTGTCCGGCTGACCCAGTACTATTATCTCGTCGCCCGGTTCGAGGATAGTCTGGGAGGAAGGATTGTATATAAACTGCTGAGTCTGGTTCTTTTTTATCGAGATTATTATAAGCCCCGTCTGCTTGGGTATCATCGCTTCGGCAAGCGTCATGCCGGCGATCGAGGACTGCTTGCCTATGGGAACCGATTCTATATGCAGGTCCGCATCGCCTCCGGACGCGACGACGTCTAAAAACGAGACTACGGCCGGCCTGGTCGCCACGCTGGCCATCCTCGCACCGCCTATCTGGGACGGGGATATAATATAATCGCTCCCCGCTCTTCTAAGTTTCTCCTTGACGCTGGGGTCTATCGCCTCGGTTACTACTACAAGCGAAGGGTTTGCCTCCTTGGCGGTTATGACCACGAAAAGGTTCTGGCTGTCGGCTCCGACGCACGTGATAAGGGTCTTGGCCTGTTTTATATTCGCTTTTTCCAGTATATTCTCTTCCCTGGCGTCACCCAATATATATACGAATTCGCCCTGTGATATCATCACCCTGTCTATCTCTTCCTGGCTGTTCTCTATCACGACGAATCTCTCGTCCATGTTCTTCAGATTCTTGATAACCTCTTCACCCAGTTCTCCCAGCCCGCATACTATTATATGTCCCTTTTGAGTTTTCAGCTTTTTTTCCATTTTTCTCCTCCGCAGATAATCACCGAGATCCCCTTCAAGTATGAGCGTCGTAAACATCGCAAATACAATCGTCATCACGCTTATGCCGCCGCATATCAGCGCAATGGTAAACCACCGGCCGGCCGTGGACAGGTCCTTTACTTCTTCGTATCCCACCGTAGACAGGGTGATAATAGTCATGTAAAGAGAATCCAGCAGATCCCACTTTTCAATTACCGAATATCCGATAATACCCGCGGTAATAACCATGAGTATCAGCAGCATTATTATTACAAACCGCCTGAATATCATATTATACTCTTTATGTCCCCGATACTGTCCAGAAGTCCCTGCTTTTTCCTGAATGCCAGGTCAATATTGTTCTGCCCCATCTTCCGCATCCTGCCCGGATCGCCGAGCAGACCGAATATGATTCGTCCGAGCTCCTTTCCATCCCCCGCCACCCTAAGGCCGCCTGACGTCCTGAACTCTTCTACTGTATCTAATATATTATCAAAATACGGGCCGATGACAACAGGAACCCCCCAGACCGCGGCTTCTATTACGTTATGCCCTCCGGCAGGCACCAGGGTGCCGCCTATGAAAACGATCTGTGCAAGCGAATATATCCTGGCGAGTTCGCCTATGACATCTACTATGATAAGCTCGTTTTTCTCGATGGCGCCGGCCATGTCCGTCCACATACTGTATTTCAGGGCGCGTTTCCCGGCCCGCGACGCTATATCGCCTGCGCGTTCTACATGACGCGGGGAAATCACCATACTGAGCTCCCGATACCTGTCTTTCAGTTCCTCGAAAATATCCATAAGGATATCCTCTTCCCCCGCATGGGTGGAACCGCAAACGATGACCGGGAATCCCGGCCTGGAGAACCTCCGGTCACGCGTATCTATTCCGGGCCTGGCAAAATTGTATTTCATGTCCCCCAGTATCCTGAGCCTGCCTTTGGGAACACCCAGTTTTTCGAACATTGCCTTGTCCCCTGCCGTTCTCGCATATATCTTCTCCACAGAAGCAAATATTCCGCACAGCAGCGGTTTCATCATGCGGTACACGGCAAATTTACCGGGAGAAAGCCTGGCATTCAGGAGGAATATCTTCCTGTCTTTTAACGTATGGATTAGACCCGGCCATAACTCGGTTTCCAGTATTATAACCCTTTCCGGGCCGCATAGCCTTTTCAGCCTTTTTATCAGGAAGACGAAATCCAGAGGCATGATCAAAGCAGCTGCCTCCGGGAAGAGTTGACCGGCGACCTTCTTGCCGCTTGAAGTGGTACAGGTTATCATGGTGCCGGCGCCCGTGAATCCCGGCAATTTCTGCAGCAGCTTTATCTCTCCGACGCTCGCGGCATGAACCCAAAGACGGTAATTCCCGCCTTTTAGTCTTTCTCTTATTTCCCTGCCGTATATAGTGAACCTTTCGGCCAGATCCGTCATGGCTCCCTTTTTGAAATAGATCCAGCCGACCGCAAAAGGGAGCGCTATGACCGAGGCCGTGAAGAGAAACAGCTGATATATATATATCATGTGTTTTCCAGGTATCCTGTCGCCCTGGCATACAGGGAATTCAGGCTGTCTTCTATTTTTTTCAGGGATATTTCAACCTGTTCGTTCTTATCTATATACATAGGGGAACCGTTCAGCACGACCGCCTTGTTGAACGGGAGCGGGACCATGGTCCTGTCCCACGATTTAAGAAAGATCTTTTTCTTCGCGGCCCAGGCGACCGGCACTACGGGACATCCGACTTTCCCTGCTATATGCGCTACTCCTTTTTTGGCCGACAGCCTGGGACCTTTCGGCCCGTCCGGAGTCAGCGCTACGGTATTGCCTTCTTTCAGAACCCTTATTATTTTAGCAGCCGTCCTGGCTCCTTCCTTTGCAGAGGACGCCGTGCCCCTTATTATCCTGTACCCGAACTGCCTGTTGCTCAGGGCCGAAACATCGCCGTCCTTCGAAGTTGAAGCGACGATCCTCGCGGCGCGGCCCCTGTGCGAATAAGCCAGAAGAAGTATATGAAAATGCCAGAATACGTAGATAAAAGGTTTTTCAGGAAGAGGCGATTCCTCGATAAAACGGATACGGCTCGTCCATCCGACGAACCTTATATACAAGGTGAATAATACGGCCAGGAAATAAGCTCTCATCCCCGGATGACCGCACCTGCGACTTTTGCAGCTTCTACTGCATCCTTTCCGTAATAAGCGCCTATGCTCTCCGCGTATTTATTATTTATCGCCGCTCCTCCTATAATGACCGGTATGCGGAGTTTTTTCCTATCTAGCATCTCCCGGACTTCCTTCATCCTGTCCATGGTCGTGGTCATGAGAGAAGACAAGGCTATGAGATCCGCCTTCCATCCCGCGGCTTCTTCCACTATTTTCTTTGAATCCACATCGACGCCCATATCTTTTACATCGAAAGAATGGTTCCTGAGAATCAGGGCTACGAGGTTCTTGCCTATATCATGTATATCGCCTTTTACCGTAGCTATGATTATCCGGCCGCGTTTCCTTATCGCCGTCCCTTCCTTACGCATCCTGTCTTCTATTATTTCCATGCCCGCCTGCGCGGCCTGCGCCGCTTCGACGAGCTGAGGCAGGAATATCTCTCTGGTCCTGAACAGCTCCCCCACCTTGTTCAGCGCCGGCAGGACATACTTATCCACCATCTCCATGGCCGGCGTCTTTTTCAGCGTCCTGGCGGCTTCTCTGGCTGCGCCGGCCCTGTTGCCCTCGAGTATGGCCTGAGGCAACGCGTGTTTGAACGAAAAAGTCCGGGAATTACCTTTGAAATACGCCAAATACCTTTTGAAATCGGGGTCTTTTCCTGAAAGAAGCGCCGCGTTATGAATGCCCTCCATGAGCTCAGTATCCATAGGGTTCACTATCAGAGCGGAACAGCCCTCGTTCACCGCAAGGCTGCAGAACGTCTGGTTCATCTCGGCCCGGTAGAGCATTCCCATGGAAACATTGCTTATACCCAGCACCGTATTGATGCCTTTCTTGTTCAGCTCCCTGACGGTCCCGAGGGTCTCCTGTACCGCCCCATAACCGGATGAGGCCATGGAGAACGTCAGCGGATCGGCTATTATCTCATTCCTGTCTATGCCGGCCTTTTCGGCGTTTTTCACTATTTTTCCGAATACCTCGAGTTTCCTTTTCTTTTTTTTCGGAACGCCCTTGTCGTCCAGGCACAGGGCTATGAAAGGCATTCCGTATTTTTTCGCTACAGGAAGCAGTTCTTTCATCTTTTTTTCTTCGCCGGAGACGGAATTAAGCAGCATAACTCCGGGATAGGACCTGGCAGCCTTTGTTATCTGCCCGGGATTCTGGGAATCGAGAACTACAGGAGGAAGATCGGCCCTTTCCGCCAGGATTCTTACGACATCCGCCGTTCTCTCTTCGTACCGGCCCAGGTTTACATCAAGGGCCTTGGCGCCGGCGTTTTTCTGTTTTAACCCCTCGGCGATGACCTTTTCGTCGGATTCTTTCAGCTCCTTATGAGCTATAAAATTGATCCTTTCTCCGATCACAGCAGGGAACCCCCCCGCGGAGATTTCCAGGTACCCGGTACGCGAGCATATCACAAGCGGACGCTTTTCCGGCGGCTTTGGGGGTTTTCTGCCGCGCAGATTCCTCACCAGAAGCCCGATGTGTTCAGGTGTCGTCCCGCAGCAGCCCCCTATATAGGAAGCCCCGGCCCTGAGCAGCCCTTTTACCTCCTTCAGGTAATCCCCGGGGCCGAGCCGGTATACTGTTTTTCCTTTTACAATGCGGGGCAGCCCGGCATTTGCCTGGGCTATAACGGGTTTCCCGGTAACCCTCCTCATCCTTTCGATGACCTTCACCATGCGTTCCGGACCGAACGAGCAGTTAGCTCCCAGGACAGACGCACCCAGGCTGTCCATGACCCTCGCGGCGGCTTCCGCCGGGGTCCCCGTGGAAGTGAACACCGTTTCTTCCCGCTCGTCGGAGAATGTCATTGAAGCTATAACCGGGACGCCGGGCGCCGTCTCCCCGGCAGCTATAAGTGCTGCGCGCATTTCCGATATATCATCCATTGTCTCGATTATCAGGAGATCCGCGCCGCCGGCGAGGATTTTTATCTGGCTGCTGAAAATACCTACAGCCTCTTCGAAATCCAGTTTGCCTACGGGCCTGACCATCAGTCCCGTAGGCCCTACACAGCCTGCAATGAGGACTTTCTTCCCGCCGGAACTTTTCAGAGCCTGTCTCGCAAGCTTCAGTCCCGCCGTATTCAGTTCCCGGTAGTTATCGTATTTCGCGGATGTGGCTGAGAATGTATTTGTCTCTACTATATCGGTTCCGGCTTCAATATAAAGCGCGGTTATGTCCCTGACCGCTTCAGGAGTCCTCAGATTAGAAAGAGGGGTGGGATCAGCGCCTACGGCCAGCAGCGACGTACCCATGGCGCCGTCGAGAAAAGTTATTCTGTCTCCTTTGCTTATCAACCTGTTATCTGCCATTTAATCAGACTTTACCCTTATTTTTCTATCCGGTGTACTTTCATCAATCCGGTATCCATGTCTGGATAGCCGTTATGGATTTCCTCGGTATCAGGGTTCCTTCAGGGGACAGCTCCACATGTATTTTCGACGTATCCAGGTATTTAAGGAATCTTCTTGAAGCCTCTATCGGCCAGTCTCCGTATCCGGGAGAGAACCTCATGCTGAGATAGCATTCCTGTTTTGCGGCTTCGTCTTTTATGATCCTGGAGGCGAAGTTGGCGGATTGTTCCACTGCTTCGGAGCCTACGGCGTCAAGGATGACGGCGCCGGTAAAATCCGAGTCTTTGATCTCGTTTATTCTTTCTTCCAGCCCGGGTCCTATGGTGACTGCCATGACAGTGAACGCCACGGCATTATTGAAAAGCTCCCTTACTTTACCCGAGCCGGCTATTATATCTTCCTTTATCCGGCCGTATTTTTCGGATACTGACGAGAAAGTCTCGTACACGACCGACGGCGACAGGAGTTCGTAAGCGGATTCCATGCAATCCTGTATATGTTTTTCCATCTGCACGGTATTAACGGAATGTTCGGGATTGAATTTGAGTATCCTCAGGATCTCCCTTTTTCTCAGTCTTATCTTAAACCTTTTAATCTTGTTAAGTCCGTCGGAAAGCAGTTCTCTGTCGGCTTTTTTTCTCTTATTTCTAGTAGGGTTCACTTCTTTTTCTGCCAGGCGTAAACCAGAGGAGATGCCACAAAAATAGAGGAATATGTACCTATAACTATACCGAAGAGCAATGTTGTCGAGAAACCGTAAAGCACTTCGCCGCCTTTCAGGAAAAGAGCCAGCACTACCATGAGAGTGGTTCCTGACGTTATTATGGTTCTGGATAAGGTGGAGTTTATGCTCAGGTTTATTATCTCGCCGAGCGGCTTCTTATAATAGAGCCTGATATTTTCTCTTATCCTGTCATAGACGACTATGGAGTCGTTGATCGAATATCCGGCCAGTGTCAGCAGCGCCGCGACGACCGGCAGGTCTATGGCCACGTTCATTAAATTCAGAATGCCGAAAGTCACTATCACGTCGTGTATAAGAGCGATCACCGCCGCGAAACCCCAGACCCCTCCCTTGAACCTCCACGCGACATAAATTATCATGCCCATGAAAGCGAAAATAAAAGCTTTGACGGCTTTCTCCTTGAGGTATGAGCCCACGGCCGGCCCGACCATTTCGCTGCGCAGCACCTCGAAGTTCATTGAGGGCATCCCGTTTCTTATTATCTCTTCTATCCTGTCTGCCACATTTTTATCTTCCTGCAGCGATTTTACCTTGATTATAACGACCTGGGATTTTCTGAAAGACTGGATACTGCTGTTATCTATCCCGGACTCGGCAAGCATGTTCCTCAGATTTCCTATGTCAGGCCTGCCCTGGAACCTGACATGGACCAGCAATCCTCCCGTAAAATCTATACCCCAGTTCGGGGACTTCACGAACAGCATCACGACGGACAATACGGAAAGCACGACCGACGCGATAATAGCTGCCCGGCTTATCTTCAGAAAATCTATCTTTGTGTTCTTAAGAAACTGCATTTTATATCTTCAGCTCCTTGATCTGCCTGTCTTTTGTCACTATATCGAGAATCGTCTTCGAGACTATTATGGCCGTGAACATGGAAGCCACGATACCTATAAAAAGTGTTACGGCGAACCCCTTTACCGGCCCGGTGCCGAACTGAAAAAGGAAAACCGCCGCTATAAGGGTTGTGATATTAGCGTCCAGAATCGTCGTCACAGCCTTGTTGTAACCGGCGTCGATAGCTACCCTGGGGGTCTTGCCCGTCGCCAGCTCTTCCCTGATCCTCTCGAAGATCAGGACGTTCGCGTCAACGGCCATACCAATGATGAGTATTATGCCGGCAATGCCGGGCATAGTGAGAGTGAAATGGAAATACGCCATCGCCCCAAGGAGAAAGAATATATTCATGATCAGCGCTATATCGGCTATAAACCCGGCCATCCTGTAATACACGGCCATGAATATAAGCACCAGTATGAGACCGATTATCATCGCTGTCACCCCGGTGATTATGGACTCTTTCCCGAGAGTCGGGCCTATCGTCCTGTTTTCTATTATTTCAACCGGCGCGGGCAGAGCGCCTGCTCTCAGTATTATGGCAAGGTCTCTCGCGGTCTGCATGTTGAAATTCCCTTCTATTATACCCTGGCCGTCCGGTATCCTTGATTTTATGACGGGGGCGGACTGTATGACTCCGTCCAGCACTATTGCCAGGCGTTTTTCTATATTCATTTCCGTGACTCTGGCGAATTTATCGGCCGCTTCCTTTTTCAGCGTAAAAGAGATATGCGGCCTGTTAAAATCCCCGCCCATGCTGACTTTTGCCGTCTTGAGGGCAGCTCCGGTGAGTTCCGCCTCTTTCTTCACAACATATCTCTGGTCATTCCTGTCTTCCAGTACCTCGTACTCATCCGACATCTCGCCCGACTCGGGAAGGACATCGGTATCGGCAAGGAGCTTGAATTCAAGAAGCGCGGTCTTGCCTATTAGTTCAAGAGCCCTCCTGGGCTCGCTTATACCGGGAAGCTGCACGACTATCCACCTGTCTCCCTGCCTGGCTATAAGCGGTTCCGCCACACCGAACTGGTCAACGCGGTTCCTTATTATCTCTAGAGCCCTGGCCATGGCTTCGGATTTCTCCATGTCTTCGGGTATCTTATCTATAGCAACTTCGAGAATGAGGTGCATTCCGCCCTGCAGATCCAGTCCGAGTTTCAGTATTTTGCTGATTATCGGGTCGTCCACGCGCGAAAGCTTCTCCCTTTCCTGCTCTGATACTGAGTACCATTTAATAGTCGGGAACAAAAACCACAGGCTCGCCGCGATCAGAGCCAGGGTTATAGTGATCTTCCACTGTGCTGCTTTATTCATGACTTTTCTTTTCCTGTTTTTTCAGAGTGCGGCCCTCACTCCCCGCTTTCTTCCGCGGTCTGCTGGGTCTTAAGGTAAGACACAGCCTGTTTGTTCAGGATTATCCTGGTATTCGGAGATATTTCCAGCTCTACCTGTTTGCCTTTGAGTGCCGTTACTTTCCCGTGGATCCCTCCTGATGTGACGATCTCGTCGCCGCGCTTGAGTTTGTTTATCATATCTTTCTGCTGCTGCACCTGTTTTTTCTGAGGCCTGATAAGAAGAAAATAGAAAACAAAAAATATCAGTATTAAGGGTAGAAACCCGGAAATGGGTGATGCCGCTTCCTGCTGGCCGGCCGGAGCCTGCCCCATAGCATATAGTAATCCTGTCATCATCATACTCCTCTACTCGCTCTCTTTCCGTTTCATCTTCGAATCCAGTGATTTTACCGTACTTATTTCACTGTCAATCAAATGCGAAGCGTCTTCCAGCTCTATTATTGCCCTGGTGATAACAGCCTTGAATTCCCCGGCATGCGGATACTTTTCCTCTATTTCCGCCAGCCTGGCTGCCATCTTCTTCAGGTCCAGATACATGCCTTTCAGCTCCTGTCCGTGCGTTAGATTCTGTCCGGGTCTATCTTTTTCCATAATATTTCAGGATTCTGCTTTTCAGCTCTCCGAATCCGCCTTCCGATATCGACTGGCGAAGTTTGCTTGTTAATTGTATCATAAAATGCAGATTATGTAAAGAATTAAGCATCATCCCTAGCAACTCGCCGCTTCTGAATAAATGATGCAGGTAAGCTTTTGTGAAATTAGCGCACGTGTAGCAGTCGCATTCAGGATCAAGCCTGGAAAAATCCTCCCTGTAAGGAGCGTTTCTTATCACCACGAGGCCCCTGGAAGTATACAGCCAGCCGTTCCTCCCGTGCCTGGTCGGGATGACGCAGTCGAACATGTCTACTCCCGATTCGACAGCATACACGATGTCCGAGGGGTCGCCCAGCCCCATCACGTACCTGGGTTTGTCCTCAGGGAGGTATTTTATAACCAGGTCTATTATCTCCCTGACTTTCTTCCTCGGCTCTCCGACGCTCACCCCGCCTATGGCGTATCCGTCAAAATCCATTTTCACCGTTTCCTGCGCCGCTCTTATCCTGAGGTCTTCGAATACGCCTCCCTGGATGATCCCGAAAAGCAGCTGCTTCCTGCCTGTCGTGAGCGACGTTTTCTTCAGCTTCGTAAATTCATCGAGGCTCTCCCCGGCCCATTTTATGGTCCTGTCAAGCGCTTTCTGCGCCTGGGCCCGCGTATGAGGATAAGCAACGCATTCGTCCAGCACCATCATTATATCCGATCCGAGTATGCTCTGGGACCTGACTACATCCGCCGGAGTGAAAAAAAGCTTATCACCGTTAAGAGGGGAGCTGAACCGCACCCCGTCTTCTTTTATCTTCACCATATCGCACAGGCTGAAGACCTGGTATCCCCCGGAATCCGTCAGCACCGGTCCGTCCCATCCCATAAACTTATGCAATCCTCCGGCCTTCTTTATAACATCCAGCCCCGGCCTCAGATTCATGTAATAGTTATTGGCAAGAACCACTTCACAGCCGGTGCTTCTTATCATCTCGGGAGTAAGGGCTTTTACCGTACCCTGCGTGCCTACCACCATGAACGCGGGAGTCCGGAACTTGCCGTGTCCGGTAGCCACAGAGCCCGACCTGCCGGCGTTTTCTTCGGACTTCCCGGATATTCTGAAGCACTTCACCGGATTCGGCGCCTCATATTGCGGTCTCGTCTATAAACAGCATTGCATCCCCGTAGGAAAGGAACATATAAGGTCCCGCCAGGGCTTCTTCATATATCCTTTTTAGCGTTTCGACCCCTCTTCCGGGCAGAAACCGGTCTATATACGCGGCTACCATGGAAAGCAGAGGCGTGTTCGGAAGGTGAAAATTCGTCACGAAACTGCCGGGGACCCTGAATTTGTAACCCGGTTCTATGTAGAGCTCCGTTACGCCCGGCCCGTGTTTGAATCTGCTGCCGTCATATGCCGTCTCCAGCGCTCTCATCACTGTCGTACCGCACACGCATATCCTGCGGGCGTCATCAAGTCCGGCAGCGGAAGGTCCCGACAGGCTGTATCTCTCTGCGCCGGGCCTTGAAGAAGGCCTGAAAGTACCCGGTCCTACGTGTAGAGTCACAGGTATGATATTTATTCCTTTTGCCTTGATCTCTTCCGCAAATCCGGGCGTAAAATGCAGTCCGGCCGTGGAAGATGCTACCGATCCCTCGTGCTGAGAGAAAACTGTCTGGTAATCATCGTAGTCTTCTTCCATGACGGATCTTTTGGAACCGATATACGGAGGCAGCGGGATGAAACCGTATTCAAGGATATTATCCGGGGCATCAATAAGGAAGCTGCCTCCGGGTCTCTTCTCTTTTATTTTCACGCTGCAGGACTGTCCGTTCTTCCGCACCATGATTTCCATATCCTCTTTCAACCTTACCGCCGGTCGGCCCAGCGCTCGCCAATACCCGCCGGCTCTTTCAAGGAGCAGGAACTCGACCTTCCCCCCGCTGGATTTTCTGCCTGTTATCCTGGCATTTATGACCCTGCTGTCGTTGACTGCCAGCGCGTCGCCCGGCTCAAGATAATCGATGAGATCCCTGAATACCGCGTGCCGCACCCGTACGGAAGGAAGACTTACCACCATAAGCCTGCAGGCATCCCTCGGTTGTTTCGGGTACAGAGCTATCCTGTCCTGGGGAAGATTGTAATCAATACTTGCCGCTACGCTGGTGTCCGTCTGAGCCATCAGAATTCAATAAGACCACCTGTCTATCCTGGTATGGGGAAAATAGAATTTGAGTATCTTATTGAAGCTCTTACCTTTCTCGGCCATACCTTTCGATCCCCACTGGCACATCCCTATTCCGTGCCCCCATCCTCTTCCGTAAAAATGGAAGGCCGGCCTACTGCGTTCTATGGACATTAGGGTGCTTTTTATCACGTTCGGGCCGATTGCCATCCTGAAGCGGTGACCGGACAAGACCTGCTGCCCGCCCTCATACTTAATAACCATATCGTCTACTCTTCCGGAATCCGTGCGCGACAGGAACTTTATGTCTTCCACATCACCGATATTATATCCTTCCGCATTCATTTTCTGCTTTATCAGTTCAGGGGACACGTCGACTTCCCAGTGATACCTGGGGGAATCCTTGCAGTAAGGGCATGTCACTCCTTCCATGTATTTGAATGCCGAACCCCATACTTTTTTGATGTCCTCGGTGAATCCGCCGCAGCTGGAATGAAAATACGCCTTCGCCAGTTTGCCCTCGTAAGTGAGCACAAACCCTATTGTCTCCGTGACTGCCCTGTTCGTGGCGGAATTTTCCACCTCGACGCCCCTGTACATCTGGGAGAATATATCGGACGACAGGTCATATCCCTTGCTGTCGTATTTACCGAGGTTATTGAGCACATACGTCCGCGAGACTATGGCCTGCGCCTTGAGGGCCTCCAGCGGCCATTCGGGAGAGACCTCGACAGGCAGGACCCCGAAAAGGTATCCGTCGAGGCCGAGCTCGTTTATGACGGTGACTTTACCCTTATCATTGGTCGCCAACACAGTATCTCTGTACCTGCGTCCGTTGATCCTTATAAAACTGTTTTTTTTGTTGGAATAAAACCTGACTATTTTGCCGAATGTATTTTTTTCGCCTATTTTAAGACCGCCGTCCGACACGGTCACGACATAGTCTTTTTCGGGTTCGAGTTCCAGCGCATCCATGGAGAATATGTCAGTTGCCCTGAATTTCTCGTTACACTTCACATGGATCCTGTCCTGCCCGGATAATATCCCCACTTTGATGATGGTCTCTGAAATCCTGCCGGAGCCGGTCACTTTGCCGAGGAAGATGACGAAGAAGAGCAGGATGAACAGGTATCCTTTTGCTACGACTTTCATACTATCTGCTTTTTCCCGAAAGCTTTCCGAAAGAAAGGAAAATGTCATCCCACTGTTCCCTGTCCAGGTCCCTTATGGGTATGTATGTATGCACAGCCGAATGGCCGGGACTTTCTACAGTCGCGCTGACCGCCGGACCCATCCAGGAGAAAGGGGATGTGGCCAGAAATCCTTTGAGCCCCGGCACCCCGATATCCGCGATGAAAAGCCCTACGGTCGCGGACAGCGCATTGATATCGGCATACGAAAAACTCGAATATTTTCCCGGCATATTCCCGGATACGCGGGCCCAGTAAGGGCTCTCTCTGAGCACCCGCCGGCGTCCGCCGGTCATATCGGCAACTTCATCAACAATATCTTCGGACGTAACGATACACAGAAACTCCCTTTTCCTTATCCTTACGGGGAACACGCATAATTGTATCTTCTGACCGAATATTACGGGTATTTCTATATCTTTGAATTTTTTTCCGGAGCGCGTCTTTTCATTCATGTTCATCCCGATCATGTTTTCCATCTCACTGTATATCTGTTCGGCCTTTTCCCTGCTCTCGATCTCTATATAGAAGATCATGCCCGGCAGTGCCGTGTTGATCGTGGCCGGAGAAGGTCCCAGTATCGAATACCCGGCTTCGTCCCCGATATAATCCGGCATCCACTCTTTTATTTTTATACCTTTTCCCGCCAGGTAATTCAATATCCTGCTGTTCTTGTTATTCAAAATATCCTTCTTACGGAGCATACCGGTAACCGCACCCGCCAGGATGGGGCGCTCGGGCAGTGCATTTACCAGAACAGATTCCCTGTTAAGGCTGTACTCCCTTTTTCCCGGCCACATGTATGTTATGATCTTAATTCCGCTGCCGAAGAAGTACTCCTGGTATACTGTCGCCGAAACAGACGGCGCCAGGAAGAACAGGTTCGTGTCTTTATAGATTACTTTCAAAAGATCCGCCAGTTCTCTGCTGTATATGTAGGTAAAAAGATCGCAGGAGGGATTCTTTATGTCTTCCAGGTGTTGTATTTTATCATGAAAGCTCCCTTTTCCGTTTTCGGATGTAACGGCTGCGTTTTTTAAAAGCGCCGCTGAATTGGATATAAGAAAATTACCCCTGGTAACGGCGTAATACATCCCCGAAGACCCGTAAATATCCACATTGCCGCTCACCGTTACAATATCCTCCTGAGCCGGGTATCTCTCGGCCAGAATTCTCTCCATTTTGGGAATGTCGTCCGGGACAGTAACAGCAAGCCATAGCGGTTTTTCTTCCTCGAAAACATACAGCGCCGCTGCCGCAAAACTTCCGAGCATCCCTGTACAGGCATCCGTATCCGCTGCCTCCGAAATACCGGGTAGTATCTTGTGTATGTTCTTCACTGTATCCGTCTCTGCCAAAGCGGAACCGGCCCCGGTCCGCAGGAACGCCGAAAAGAACTTACCGGGATCATTCATCCCGGCGACCAACACGAGTCTTCCGCCTCCGGGCAGTTTACCGGGAATACATGACAGGGGGGAACAGTTGTCAGAGAGAGTATGCCACCCCAGCCGGTGCAGCAGGAGAACGGAGCCGGCAAGAAGGAGGAATATCGCCGGGAGAAACAGACTTTTAGAGGGATTCTTCGTTGCCGGCTGCATTGAGACCGCGCGTTACTTTTTAAGCTGTTTGATTAATTCGGGTACGACCTGGAAAAGATCGCCGACTATGCCGTAATTGGCAATATCGAATATGGGAGCATGAGGATCTTTGTTCACGGCTATGATCACATCGGAAGACCTCATTCCGACCTGGTGCTGAATCGCTCCGGATATACCTATCGCGAAATATATTTTCGGCGCTACGGTCCGGCCGGTCTGCCCGACCTGGTGTGAATACGATATCCAGTTGGCGTCCACCGCGGCCCTGGACGCGCCGACGGCTGCGCCCAGTACTTCTGCGAACTCTCTTATGAGTTCGAAATTTTCAGGCTTCCCGAGCCCGCGCCCGCCCGACACTATTATATCCGCGTCGGTCAGGTTAACCTGCTGTGTCTTGTCCTTTATTATGTCTATTATCCTGGACCTGGATACTATTTTACCCGGATAGGCGACTTTTACGACATCGCCTTTCCTGCTTTTATCTTCTTCCAGGGGCTTGAAGACCTTATGCCTTACCGTTGACATCTGAGGCCTGTGATGTTCGGTATGGATCGTCGCCATTATATTTCCGCCGAAAGCCGGCCTGGTCTGAAGAAGTATCTTGCTCTGCGGGTCTATGTCGAGATCCGTGCAATCGGCTGTGAGACCTGTATGTATTCTTGCGGCCACTCTCGAGGCGAATGCCCGGCCGATGGTCGTGGCGCCCATGAGGATTATCTCCGGCTTATACTCCCCCACGAGATGGCAGAGCACATCGGCGTACGGTTCATCAAGGAAATCCTTCAGCACAGGGTCTTCTACGAGTATGACCCGGTCCGCCCCGTGGTGGATCAGCCTGTCCGCTTCTTTTGCGACCTTGTCGCCGAGAAGCACCGCGGTTACTTCGGCCGAGAGCTTGCCCGCCAGGTCCCTGGCCTTTCCCAATAGTTCCAGCGCCACTTCCTGAACAACGGAATCCTGCTGTTCGGCGAATACCCATATCCCCTTGTAGTCTTTGATAGTTGCGGCTGGTTCCTTTTTTTCCCTCGTTACCGTTATTGCATCTACCGGGCACGCTTCCACGCAGGCACCGCATAGAGTGCATCCTTCGAGTATCACGGCGATATTCTTGTACCTGGGATGCAGCTTGTTCTCGTCCTTCCTGGATTTTATCTGTATGACATCAAAAGGGCACGATTTTACGCATAACCCGCATCCCGAACATTTATTCTGATCAATTATTATACCCATCACAGCACCCCTTTATCTTTCAGGGCTGATAACAGTCCCCCGACGGTATCCGGGGGCTCGCCCTTGAATATCATGCCCTTTTCCCTTTTAGGCGGCGCGAAAATTTTTCTTACCCAGGTGGGAGAACCCATCTGCCCGATCCTGTCGACCTCGCAGGCTATGTCTGCCGCGCTCCATTTCGTTATCTGCGCCTTCATGGCATTCATCTTGCCCCTTAAAGACGGAAGCCGCGGCTCGTTGATCTCTTTTACAACGGTGATAAGGCACGGCACGCTGGCTTCTATGACATTGTATCCGCCTTCCATCATCCTGTATGCCTTGATATGTTTATCGTCTATTTCTTCCACCTTTCCCACATAGGTTATGCACGGAAGATCGAGCATCTCGGCTATTCCGGGTCCGACCTGCGCGGTATCGCCGTCTATGGCCTGTTTGCCGCATATTATCAGGTCCACATCCTTAATGCTCTTAATGCCCCTTGAAAGAGTGTAAGCCGTAGCCAGCGTATCCGCTCCGGCGAAACTCCTGTCTGTAAGAAGGACCGCTCCGTCGCATCCCAGAGACAGGGCTTCCTTGAGCGCCGCTTCGGCCTGCGGCGGACCCATACACAGCGCCACTACCTCTCCGTTCAGCCTCTCTTTTATCCGCAGACCCTCTTCTATGGCATACATATCGAACGGATTTATGATAGATTCCACCCCTTCCCTTACCAGCGTGTTCGTTTCGGGATTTATCTTTACTTCCGTCGTATCGGGTACCTGTTTAATACAAACTACTATTTTCATCCGTAAAAACTCCTCTCCTGAACCGGGATTTATCTGCTGTTTCTCTTGCTTTCCTTTATGACTTCAAGCCCGATGACATCCCGCTGGACCTGATTTGTTCCTTCGTATATCTGGGTTATTTTAGCGTCCCTCATGTATTTTTCAGCGGGATATTCGCGCATATAGCCGTAGCCGCCGAATATCTGGACTGCGTTCGTCGTAACTTCCATGGCCATATCGGAAGAAAACAGCTTGGCCATCGCGCTAAACTTGGACATATTTTTAGCGCCGCTGTCTACAAGCCTGGCAGCATAATAGACCAGCGTTCTCGCCGCCTCTATCTTTGTCGCCATATCCGCGATCATGTGCCTGATAGCCTGGAACGAAGATACCGGCTGGCCGAACTGTACTCTCTGGGTAGCATACCGCACCGCTTCGTCAAGAGCTCCCTGAGCGATACCCACGGCCTGCGCTCCTATGCCGGGCCGCGAATTGTCGAAGGTTCTCATAGCGACTATGAATCCCATCC
The DNA here is from genome assembly GCA_016934855.1 of Elusimicrobiota bacterium. Lineage (GTDB taxonomy): Bacteria > CG03 > SLGR01 > SLGR01 > JAFGSA01 > JAFGSA01. The sequence continues at coordinate 53,203 of JAFGSA010000025.1, read as the reverse complement.
CTTCTCTCCCGATAAGATTATCTGCCGGGATCCGGCACTCGTCGAATATTAACTCGCGGGTCGCGGATGCCCTTATACCCATTTTATTTTCTTCTTTCCCGAAATCGAATCCCTTGGTGCCTTTGTCCACTATAAACGCGGAAGCGCCTCGCGCCCCTTTTCCCCGGTTTGTCATGGCTATGACCGTATATATTTCGGCTTCGCCGCCGTTGGTTATGAATATCTTGTTTCCGTTCAAAACATATTCGCTGCCGTCTTTCCTGGCTGTAGTCTCTATTCCGCCGGCATCGCTTCCGGCATTAGGCTCGGTGAGCCCGAAAGCCGCCAGTTTCTTGCCGCTGGCTATGTCAGGCATGTATTTCTTTTTCTGCTCGTCGCTTCCGAAGAGTGCCAGAGGCAGTGTTCCCAGCGCCGACGCGGCATAACTGACAGCCACGCCCGCGCAGGCCTTTGACAGCTCTTCCGTAACTATACACAGGTCCAGTGCGCCGCCGCCCAGCCCGCCGTATTCTTCCGGGATGAATACTCTGAAAAGGTCGCTGTCCGCCAGCAGCTTTACTATCTCCCGCGGGAACTCGCCTTTTTCATCCAGCTCGGCCCTGACCGGCACCACTTTTTCCTGAGCTATCTGCCTAGCCAGGTCCCTTATCATTATCTGCTGTTCGGTAAAACCGTAATTTATCATCTCATTCCTCCTTAATTTCTTTCTGTTTCGAGTTTCTCAAAAGCCTGTTTCGCGGCATTCTGCTGGGCCTCTTTCTTGCTGCCGCCGAGACCCTCCCCGCAGATCCTGCCGTTGACTTCCACCTGTACGACAAAAGTCCTCTGATGCGGCGGGCCTGACTCACGTATTATGTTATACGCGGGGATCGTCTTGTATCTGTTCAGGGAATATTCCTGCAGCTTCGATTTAAAATCGAATATCCTGTAAAAATCCTGCTGTTTTATGTATTTTTCAATAAACCTGTAGACGGTCTTGAAACCCCGGTCAAGGTAAATAGCGCCTATTATCGCCTCCAGCGTATCTTCGACGATATGGGTGTATCCCTCGCCCACGTACTTCTCTACGTCTTCCCCCAGGAATATATAATCCTTGAGATTCAGCTCCGCACCCCATTCCTTGAGTTTGCGCCTTGAAACAAGCCTGGCGCGTATCTTCGTCAGATCCCCCTCGTTCTTTTCCGGGAACCTGTGATACAGGAAATCCGTTACGCAAGCATTCAGTATGCTGTCTCCCAGGTACTCCAGGCGCTCGTTGTCTTTCGCGATCTGATGCTGTGAAGCATATGACCTGTGAACAAGAGCTTTATCAAGCAGGGATTTATCTTTAAATTTGACACCCAGAACATCGGACAGATTTTTAAGTGACTTATCTTTATCTTTAACCACTAAACTTCTTGACAATCAATGAAGCATTATGGCCGCCGAATCCCAGCGAGTTTGACAGAGCCGCTTTCACTTCGGCTTCGCGGGGCTCGTTAGGAACATAATCCAGATCGCAATCCGGATCGGGTGTCTCATAGTTTATAGTAGGATGTACTACTTTTTCGTTGATGGATTTAATGGTTGCTATAAGCTCGGCGGCTCCTGCCGCACCCAGCATATGGCCCACCATGGACTTGGTAGAAGATATCATGATCCTGGACGCATGGTCTCCGAAGACTTCTTTTATCACGATAGTCTCGGCTTTGTCGTTGAGCTGGGTGGAGGTGCCGTGAGCATTGATATACTGTATATCCGAGGGATCGATCCGCGCGTCTTTTATCGCAGCCTTCATCGCCTGGATGCCGCCCGCGCCCTCGGGATGAGGAGCCGTGATATGGTACGCATCGGCCGTGGCTCCGTAGCCGATTATTTCTGCCAGTATGTTCGCGCCGCGCTTTTTGGCATGCTCGAGTTCTTCCAGCACCAGTATGCCGGCGCCTTCCGACATTACGAACCCGTCCCTGTCCCTGTCAAAAGGCCGGGATGCCCTTTCGGGAGAATCATTTTTAGCGGTCGAGAGCGCTTTTGCCGAACAGAATCCGCTTAACCCGAGGGTCGTAGTCGCGGCTTCCGCTCCGCCGGATAACACTATATCGGCATCGCCGTGCTGGATCATCCTGAACGAATCTCCTATGGCATGGGCGCTCGAAGCGCATGCGCTCACTACGCCGTAATTTACTCCCATGAAATTGTATTTTATCGCGACCTCGCCTGCGGCAATATCTACTATCATAGCCGGGATCAGAAAAGGGCTTACTCTCTTGGGTCCTTTCTCAAGCAGTTTGATATGCTCCCTTTCGACCGTCAGAAGCCCGCCGATACCGCTGCCGATTATCACGCCGCAGCGGAAAGGATCCTCTTTGTCTATATCGAGTCCGCTTGTTTCATAGGCTTCTTTGGCAGCCGCGAGCGCAAAAAGCACAAAGAGGTCCACTCTTCTCGCCTTTTTGGCTTCTATTCCGAACGCGACGGGATCGAAATCCCTTATCTCGCCTGCTATATCAGTGTCATACCCGGCCGTATCGTATCTGGTGATCTTGCCTATACCGGACTTGCCCGCCAGCAGGGACGACCAGAAGTCCTGCACGTTATTGCCGACAGAAGTGACGGCGCCCATACCGGTAATAACAACTCTTCTTTTATCCATATATCATCTCCGGATTATATCATGATAAAATACTGTTCTCCATGTCATTTCACGACATGGAGAGACAATATTTCGCTGTAATACGATTTTTCAGCCTTCTTTTGCGTTGGATTTAATATATTCTATAGCTTTTCCGACCGTGTCGAGTTTTTCCGCTTCTTCATCGGGAATCTCCTGGTCGAATTCTTCTTCGAGGGCCATTACAAGCTCGACTGTATCGAGCGAATCCGCGCCGAGATCGTTTATAAAAGACGCTTCCTCGGTCACTTCGCTTGCTTCCACTCCGAGCTGTTCAACTATGATCTCCTTTACTCTTTCTTCGATTGAAGCCATATCCATATTCTCCTTTCTTGAATGTTCGTTTTTTACGTTCTTATTATATAAATTTTTTTTGTATAAACAAGTACCCCCGGCTGATACCTACATGACCATGCCGCCATCGATGTTCAAGACCTGCCCGGTGACATATCCGGCATCCTCCGAGACCAGGAAACTGACTACCGACGCCACTTCCTCGGGAAGTCCCAGCCTGCCCATCGGTATATTCTCCATGAATTTTTCCTTTACGGCATCAGGGAGCCTGTCAGTCATAACGGTCCTTATAAAACCGGGAGCGACCGCGTTCACGCGTATATTCCTCTTAGCCAGCTCCTTGGCCATGGTCTTCGTCATCGCTATCACGCCGCCCTTCGAAGCGGAATAATTAACCTGCCCTATATTGCCTATAATCCCCACTATGGACGCTATATTGACCACGCAGCCCGACCTGTTCTTCATCATCGATTTCTTCACCACCTGCTTGGAGAAATTGAATACGCCCTTCAGGTTGATGTCAATGACGTTTTCCCAGTCTTCCGTGCTCATTTTTATCAAGAGCGTGTCTTTGGTGATCCCGGCATTGTTAACAAGTATATCTATTTTGCCGCGTTTTTCAATTATCTTATCAACGACTTTTTCGACCCCGTCCATATCCCTGACGTCCACAGTATAATAATCCCCGCCGAACTCCTGTGCCGCGCTCCTCGCCAGGTCTTCGTTTATGTCGACTACAACAATCCCGCAGCCGTCTTTGAACAGTCTCTGCGAAATAGCTTTCCCTATCCCCTGCGCGCCGCCGGTTACAAGGGCTATCCTGCCTCGATTATCCATGTTCATCCCTCCTGTATCAGTTTATCAATGTCAGCCGGTAAGGCTATCCCCCTGACATCCAGCTTACGGTCTATCCTTTTAAGCAGCCCCTGCAGTACGTTTCCCGGACCGACCTCCAGAAATGTGATATCACCGCAACTTGCGGCGGAAATATTGTTTATCGCCGTTATCCACCTGACTGCCGAGTTGACCTGTCTGACCAGCGCTTCTTTTATCAAATCCGCCGTTCCCGTTTTTTCTCCCGTCCAGTTCACATATATATCCGCCGAAGGCTGGTTGAAACTCATCCCGTCTATCTTGTCCTTCATGGGCCCGACCGCGTCATCCATCAAGGATGAATGAAATCCGCCGCTTACCTTCAGGGGTACAACAAGCTTGGCGCCGGCTTCCTTTATCTTCGCGGCCATGGTCCCGACAAGGTCCTTTTCAAGGCTGACGACCATCTGGCCGGGAGAGTTATAATTGACTATCTCGCATACTCCGCCGGCCTGCCCCACGATGCCGGCCAGCGCACCTTCATCCATCCCTATTACCGCGAGCATTCCCCCGGGTTTCCTGGAGGCTACTTCCTCAAAAGTCTCGGCCCTGAATTTTACGAGTTCGAGCCCTTTCTGCCATGAAAGAGCACCGGATGCCGCCACAGCCGCATATTCCCCCAGGCTGTGCCCGGCGGTTATCCCGGGAGAGATGCCGGCATTGGACAATGCCTGGAAAGTAATCATCTCGGTCATATATACGGCGGGCTGAGTTATCAGCGTCTGGTTAAGCTCTTCCTGTGTTCCACCGGATATTTTCGCTCTCAGATCATATCCCAGAATGTCGTTTGCTTCTTCCCACATCCTGTCGGCCCATGTGTTCCCCTGCGCGAATTCCATTCCCATACCGGGTTTCTGCGAGCCTTGCCCCGGGAAGATAAATGCCATGCTGCGTCCGGTCATTTCAGCATCAAACCCCCTTTATTAATAGCGTTTTCTATATGTTTATTGACATCCTGTTCGACGAATTCGGCCGCCGTATTTATGGAATTTTTAATTGCCTTGGCGTTAGATACGCCGTGGGATATTATGCATGTGCCTGTAACGCCGAGCAGCAGCGCTCCGCCTACTTCTTCGTAATCGATCTTTTTCCTTATATCCCTGAAAGCACCGCGCATTATGCCGGCACCTATCTTTCTGATCGTGCTCTTTTCCACCTCCTGGCGAAGCAGCTCCAGCATGGACCGGGCAACGCTTTCTCCGAATTTCAGCACAATGTTCCCGACAAACCCGTCGCACACTATCACGTCGGCGATCCCCTTGAGTATATCGTTCCCTTCTATGTTCCCAATGAAATTCAGATCGCTCTTAAGCAGCATCTGGTAGGTATCCTGCACGAGCCTGTTACCCTTTCCTTCTTCCCTACCCATACTCAGCAGGGCCACCCGCGGTATCCTCCTTTTAAAGACATATTTAACGTATGCCTCGCCCATCGTTGCGAACTGAAACAGGTGTTTGGGCTTGCACTCCGCGTTAGCGCCGACATCCAGTATAACGCACGGTTCTTCCAGAGTAGGAAAAGATGACGCTATTACCGGCCTTCTCACCCCCCTTATCCTCTTCAGGTTGATTGCCGCCGCCGCCATGATGGCGCCGGAATTGCCCGCGGAAACGAAGGCGTCGACTTTGCCGTCCCGTAAAAGGTTTACTCCGATGATTATTGATGATCCGGTCTTTTTTGTACAGGCCTCAATAGGAGGTTCGTCCATGGCTATGACCTCGGACGCGTCGTGAATCTCTAAAGGCAGTGTCTGGGCGCCCCTGGATATGAGTTCTTTTTTTATTATGTCTTTCTTCCCCACAAGCACTATCTCTATATTATGCTTGCGGGATATATTTTCCCGGCTGTCAGGATCTATGGCCAGGATAGCCCCGTCTATATTGGGACCCGGAGCATTATCCCCACCCATAGCATCCAGTGCGATTTTCATGCTTTTAAACCTCCGCAGATAACAGTACAGGCCTTTGACTGCCCGATGGTTTTAATTCTCTTTGTCTTTGTTTATGATCTGCTTCTTATTATAGTATCCGCATTCGCCGCATATTCTATGGGGAAGCTTGGTGCTGCCGCACTGCGGGCAGATACTGTACTGAATATTAGAGATCTTCTTTGCCGACCTTCTTTTATTCGTCCTTGATAGTGATTGTCTTCTTTTGGGTACTGCCATTATTTGAACCTCTTGCTTTTAAAATAATTTTTTTACTTTTAACAGTTTCTTGGGTTTTTGTCAATATTTGCAATCTGTGCTCGCATATTTTCCTATATCTGGTCCAGCCAGTAATAAAGAACGGGCTTGAAGACCAGATACAGCATATACAGGGTGACGACGATGACTATAATAAGGCTAATCGTCCTGATATTCCATTTGAGGTCTATTTCGGGAGTAAACACCTCGATGCCGCAAGCGGGACAGAAATTGTCTTTTGCGGATCTTGTCTTTTTGCCGCACTTAGGGCATTCCAGGACCCTGCCTGCAACCTGCTTCTTTTCATTCATTTCATTCTTTTTCATGTTTTCCCGAGCTCAGCTTTTCTTCATACCGTCTATTACCCGGGCCGTCTCGGTAGCTATAAGGAGCTCCTCGTTGGTAGGTATACACATTACCTTTATCTCGGAGTCGTCTTTCGATATTACGGCTTCCTGGCTGTTGAACTCCCTGTTTTTCTTCTCATCCAGGTTTATTCCGAGATACTCCATATTGCTGCACACCATCTCTCTGAGCTCTATGGAATTCTCTCCTATGCCTGCGGTAAATACAAGAATGTCTAGTCCGTTCATTATTGCGGTGTAGGCCCCTATGTAATGCTTGATCCGGTAGACGAAAATATCAACGGCCAGCCTGGCCCTCTCGTCACCTTTTTTTACTTCCTTTATGATCTGCCTGAAATCCCGGGAAATACCCGAAAGGCCGTAAAGCCCCGAATGCCTGTTGAGAAGAGTATTTACTTCGGCGAAAGAAAGAGCATCCTTGTTCATCAAGTAAAGGACTATATACGGGTCTATATCCCCAGTCCTTGTACCCATCACCAGGCCCGGCAGCGGCGTAAACCCCATGGAGGTGTCGATAGATTTGCCGTCTTTTATCGCGCACACGCTGGCGCCGTTGCCGAGATGGCATGATATTATCTTAAGATCGGTTATCCGCTTCTTATATATCTGGGCCGCCTTTTGAGCTACGTACTGGTGCGAAGTCCCGTGAAATCCGTATCTCCTTATCCCGTACTTCTTGTACATCTCGTACGGCAGGCCGTATATATAGGCCTTCTTGGGCATCGTCTGATGGAAAGCGGTGTCAAAAACGACGACCTGGTGATGATCGGGGATCAGGCTGTCGCAGGCTTCAATACCGGCAAGGTGGTGCGGGTTATGCAGAGGAGCGAGTTCTATGCACTTTTTTATATCGTCCTTCACTTCCTGCGTCACGTACGCGGGGTCGGTGTACGCCTCGCCTCCGTGGACCACCCTGTGCCCGATGCCGTATATATCAGCCAGGTCTCCCACGACCCCCACTTCCGCGTCCGTCAGAAGCCCCACCACTATCCTTATACCTTCCCTGTGTGTCAGTATGTTCTTAACCAGTTTTACGTCGCTGTAGTCTTCCCCCTTAAGATAATGATGATTAACCACAGCATCTTCCATACCTATCTTTTCCACCAGTCCCCGGGCCAGCACCCTGGAGTTTTCCACATTCATGAGCTCGTACTTTACCGACGAGCTGCCGCAGTTGAGAACCAAAACGTTTTTCATAATCTGTATTCCTTGTCCTCCCATTCATATATCCCTTCTTCACCGGGGAAAAGCAGGTTGATCTCCCTTTTCGCCGAAACCGGCGAGTCCGATCCGTGAACGATATTATGCCTGCCGTCCTGGGCCCACATCCTCCTGATAGTGCCTTCCCGTGCCCGCGCCGGGTCGGTCGCCCCTATGATCTTTCGCGACCCGGTGACCGCGTTTTCACCGCCGGCCACCATCACCATCACGGGATTTGATGTTATAAAGTTAATCAGCGGATAATAGAAATCCTTACTCTTGTGCTCGATATAGAACTCCCGCGCCAGGGCCTTGTCGAACCATATCATCTTCGCCCCCAGTATCCTCAGCCCGGAATCCTCTAATTTCGATATTACTTTTCCCACAAGTCTTTTAGTGAAAGCATCCGCTTTTATTATTATAAGAGTTTTTTCCATCATACCTCTTTGAAAATATCGCCGCCGTATGAATCGATTCCGACGATAACTGGAAAATCCTCTATACTTACTTTATAGACCGCCTGGGGCCCCAGCCCGGCGAAACCGATCACCCGTGCACCGGTCACCCGGCTCCCGTACAGCGCACCGCAGCCTCCGTATGCCACAAGATACAGTCCGCCGCTGTGTTTTATAGCTTCCCGGACTTTTTCGCTCCTGGGCCCTTTACCGATAGTCGCCGCGAGACCCTTTCTATACAGTCCCGGCGTATAATCGTCCATTCTGGCCGATGTAGTCGGACCGCAGGAACCGAGCGGAAAACCTTCAGACCTGGGAGTAGGTCCCGAATAAAATATGCAGTTATCCTTCAGCGGGAACGGCCATTCACCGTCTCCGTCAGATACCAGAGAATGTACTTTATCCCTGGCGGTATATATTATCCCGCTCAGCATGACCTCCTGTCCAGCCTTAAGCTTCCCTGTCGCGGTCCGGTTCTTCAGAGGAAAATCAAGGTATTTCAATTCTGAATCTCCTTACCCTGTTGCACCAGCATCCGATGCGCACCCCGACGGCAAGGCCGGCTATATGCTGGGGAAACTCGACTATCCTGACACCCAGCGCCGTGAACCTGCCGCCCATACCCCCCGCGCCGGTCTTCAGAGAATTGATGCCGGCAAGCAGCTCTTTTTCCTTCGCGCTATGTCTGAAATCCATTCTAGTCAGGGCTTCACCCGACATCTCGATAGCTTTCGACGCCGTCCCCCCTATACCTACTCCAACCAGATAGGGAGGGCACGGGTGTCCGCCGGCACGCGCGACTGCTTCTATAACGGTTCTCTTTACATCTTCGAAGCCGGATTCGGGATTCATCATGTGAAGGCTGCTGTAGTTCTCGCTGCCGAATCCCCGCGGCGTTATTATTATTTCGATAAAACAGGTATCGTTAAAGCTTATGTGTACGACGGGTTCGATGCTTTTCTTCATGGAAGCCCTGAGCTTGCCTTCGGCATGAGCTTTTCTCACGGCCCTTCTTACTATGGCTGAAAAATTGATGCAGGGGACCCTCTTCCTTAAACCTATTTTCACCCACACTTCGAATACTCCGGTATCCTGGCACACAGGTATTCGGCACTTCTGCCCTATACTGATATTTCGGACTATGCTGTCGAGAACTTTTTTCTCGAGACCGCTGGACTTCCCCGCCGCGTCTGCGATGGCGCGCCTGAGCCCGGAGGGAAGCATATATGTAGCCCTGACCGCTTCGTCGGTTATAGTCCTCTCGATAAGCGCCGCATCCATAAAGATCAGCCCTCCATCCTCCTGCATATGGCTTCAGCCATTTCCATCGTCCCCACCGCGGTCGGGTCGTCCCTGTCTTCCTTGAGATCGTAAGTTACGTGCTTCTTCTGGCGGATAACCGCTGCCACTGCTTTATCCAGCCTGTCAGCCGCTTCATGTTCTCCCAGGTACCTGAGCATCATCACGCCGGATAATATCGTAGCCGTCGGATTTACCTTGTTCTGCCCCTTATACTTGGGCGCGGATCCGTGCGTAGGTTCGAAAACGGCATATTCTTCCCCGATATTGGCCCCCGGAGCTATTCCCAGACCGCCCGTAAGCCCCGCGCAGAGATCCGATATTATATCTCCGTACAGGTTAGGCAGTACCAGGACGTCATAAAGAAGCGGTTTCTGCACCAGCTGCATCGTCATGTTATCCACTATCCTGTCTTCGAATTCTATATCCTTGTTCTTTTCCGCGACTTCCCTTGCCACCCTGAGAAAAAGCCCGTCGGTAAATTTCATTATATTAGCCTTATGAACGGCCGTCACCTTCTTCCGCCCGTACTTCCTGGCGTAATCGAACGCGTACTGTACGATCCTGCGCGTACCGGTTACGGAAATGGGCTTTATGCTTATCCCCGAATCGTCCCTTACAACGCCGCCCTTTTTGCGGATGAACTCCAGGAGCTCCCCGGCTTCCGCCGAGCCGTTTTCGTATTCTATGCCGGCGTACAGATCTTCCGTGTTCTCCCTTATAACGACAAGATCGACGTCCCTGTAAGGGGCTTTCACTCCTTCATAATACCTGCTTGGCCTCACGCAGGCGTAAAGATCCAGTTGTTTTCTAAGCGATACATTTACGCTCCTGAAACCGTATCCCACGGGCGTCGTTATAGGCCCCTTTATAGCCACCCTGTTTTTCCTTATGGACTCTATTACCGAGTCGGGCAGAGGCGTGCCCGCTTCCTCGATTATATCCGTTCCTGCATGCTGTATATCCCAGTTTATATCGACGCCGGAAGCTTCAATGCAGATCCTCGCGGCCTCGGATACTTCCGGACCGGTGCCGTCGCCCGGTATGAGCGTTATATCGTATTTTTTTGCCACCTGTGCTCCTTCCTGAAGATTAATCCCGTGTTTTTTTCCTCAATGTATTAAGCTTTCCTCCGGCGGCCAGGTATCCGGCCTCCCTCGCGGAGAAATCTTTTCTCAACAGGTATTTTTCGCTGCGGGTCCTGTTCTCCAGCTCGATGGTCCCGGGCCCCGTGATCTTTTCGGCGAAACCGGCACATTCGAGATGGTCACCCGGCTGTATCCTGTCGTAGTCCGCCCTGTCATCGAATATAAGAGGGGCTATGCCGAAATTTATCAGATTAGCGCGGTGAATGCGTTCTATGCTTTTTACTATCACAGCTTTCACACCCAGGAACATAGGGCAGATAGCGGCATGCTCCCGGCTTGACCCCTGGCCGTAGCTCTCCCCTCCGATTATTATATTCGCGAAACCGGCCGACCGGTTATCGGCGCACCTCCCGGAAAACCCGCTGTCCAGTCCCGCAAAGACGTATTCCGAATATTTCCCGATATTGGACCTGTATTTCAGGTACTGGCCCGCCGGCATGATATGATCGGTCGTGACCTTGTCTCCTACCTTTATGGCCGCCCGCGCTTTAAGATCCTTCTCCAAAGGCGAATTCTCGGGAGGCGGTCCTATGTTCGGCCCTTTGACTACCCTTACCTTCTGCCGTTCTTCCCGGGGCGGCGGACTGATGACAAGAGAATCGTCCGCTATGAATTTTTTCGGGGATCTGAATGCGATACCTTTTCCGAAGTATTTTGAGGGATCGGTGATCCTGCCCGTGAGCGCCGACGCGACCGCCGTCTCGGGGCTCACCAGATAAACGCCCGCACTCATCGTGCCGCTTCGGCCCAGAAAATTACGGTTGTTGGTCCTGAGGCTCACGGCGTCCGTCCCGGGCGACTGCCCTATTCCTATGCAGAAACCGCACGAAGATTCCAGCAGCCTGGCGCCCGAAGATATTATATCGGACAGAAACCCGCCCCTCGAAAGCATCTCCAGAACCTGCCTGGACCCGGGAGCCACCGCGAAAGATACGCCCGGGGCGGCCTTTTTCCCCTTAAGAAGTCTCGATACCGTGTAAAGATCCTTGTATGAACTGTTGGTGCAGCTGCCTATAAGGACCTGGTTTACCCTGATCCCTTCTATTTTTTCGACCTCGCTGACATTATCCGGAGAATGGGGAAGAGCAGCCATCGGTTTCAGCCCGCCAAGGTCTATATCTATCTCCTTTTCATAAACAGCGCCGGCATCAGCCGTAATCTCCCTGAAATCCTTTTCTCTCCCCTGCGCCCTCATAAACTCCATAGTTACCTTGTCCGAAGGGAATACGGAAGTAGTGACGCCCAGTTCCGCGCCCATGTTCGCGATTGTGGCCCTTTCGGGGACGGACAACCCCCCGATCCCGCTGCCGGCATATTCTATCACATAACCCGAATTACCCTTTGTAGTCAGGATACCCAGTATTTTGAGTATTATGTCTTTGGCCGAAACAAAATCCGGTCTCTTTCCGTCCAGGGTGATCTTTATCACTCTTGGCACCGGCATATAGAAAGGTTCCCCGCCGAGGGCGCACGCCACATCCAGTCCGCCGGCACCGACGGCAAAAGAACAGATGCCACCCGCAGTGGGCGTATGAGAATCCGACCCGAGCAGGGTCTTGCCGGGAACCGCAAACCGCTCCAGATGTACCTGGTGGCATATGCCGTTGCCGGCTTTGGAAAAATACAGACCGTACCTTGCCGCGACCGTCTCCAGGTATTTATGGTCATCGGCGTTCTCGAACCCTACCTGGAGGGTGTTATGGTCAACGTAACTGACCGAAAGCTCCGTACTGATATCGTCCAGACCGACTGCCTCGAATTCCAGGTAAGCCATCGTTCCGGTAGCATCCTGAGTGAGGGTCTGGTCTATCCTGATGCCGAGTTCTCCTTCGGCAGTATTTCTTTCCACTATATGCGGTTCCAGTATTTTTTCTATAATATTCATGCGAATAAGAGCCTGCTCATAATCCCTGCAGGCTGCTGAGTATCTGTTCCGCAGCGGCTGCGAGACCTTTTATCTCGTCCTCGGTGAGTTCCTTTTCGATTACCTCTTCGACTCCGCGGCGGCCGAGCCGCGCGGGAAGTCCTATGAAAACGTCCGGGAGCCCGTATTTTCCCAGGGTGCGTACGCTGCACGGCATGACTTCTCCGGTATCTCCGGAGATAGCGTCCACCATCCGGGTGACGGACGCTGCGGGCGCTATAAAGGCGCTGGAAGTTTTGAGGAGCTCGACGACTTCTTTTCCGCCGTTCTTAGCGCGTTCCCTGAGGGCTCCAAGCGCCTGCGGGTCCACTAATTCCGACAGGGGCCTGCCCGAAACCCTGACATCGTCGCATACGATCATCCGGTCCCCGTGCGGACCGAGTATCATCGCGTCTATCTTGCCGTACGGCGAACCCGTGACCTGAGATATGAAATATTTGTACCTGGAGGTGTCCAGCACTCCTGCCATCCCCATCACTTTCTCTGAATCGAACCCGGTTTCGTCGAAAATGAGCTTTGTCATGATATCAAGCGGGTTCGTCACCGCTATGATTATGGTACCGGACGCGCGCTTTTTGATTTCGCCGGCCACGCTTCTGGCTATCTTCGCGTTTATCTTCAGCAGGTCTTCCCTGGACATCCCCGGCTGCCTTGCTTTACCCGCGGTAACGACTGTTATATCCGAACCTGCCAGCAGTCCCATATCCGTACTGCCCCTGACACTGCCCGTGAAACCGTAAAGCGGCGCGGACTCCATTATATCAAGCGCCTTGCCTTCTGCCAGGCCTTCGGCTATGTCCAGCAGGCGCACTTCATACCCGCGGACGGCCAGGCTGAACGCGACCTGTCCCCCTACCGCCCCCGCGCCTATTACGCTTATCCTCACCGGTCTATATCCTTGCCAGATCCTCGAAACTTATATCTATCCCGACAACCCCGATTATCCTGTCTTTCTTGTCCCTTATGGGAGCGGAGACCGTGATGCAGAGCCGGTCCGTCATCCTCGAGATATAAAAATCCGATACGAACGATAAACCTGTTTCGAGAGGCTTGTTGAACCACGCCCTGTCCGAATATACCACCCCGACATCCTTCCTCTCGAAGTCAGTAGAATACTCGGGGTTTATTATATTCCTTGTGACCTTGACGCCCTTCCTGTCTACCACATACATGAACTGGATAAAATCGTGCTTCTTTCTCATGTTTTCCATCTCGAGTTCCTGCTTCTCGGAATCCATCGAACGTATCGTTTCCCGTTCCGCCAGTTCATCCACGATATGCAGCGCAAGCTGCCCGGCTTTCTTCTTGAGCTTTTCGAACTCCGATTCGGATATCCTGGGCAGGTATTCCTTCGCCAGGAGCTTCATCTCTTCGTTTGACAGGGCCGTGATGCGGCCGTTGTTATACTGGTCCATGATCACGCCGTACATCTTCTTCACGGCCTCGTCGTTCTTGTCTATTTTTTTCTTATCCGGAAGCTTCATGAAATTGTTTATCCAGAGGGCTATGCCGGCCGTCCCGGACTTGTCGGTTATAGCGATGTTCATGGGCCTATTGAGTATCTTCTTCGTATCGAAAATATTATATATCTCTTCGTTCTTGATAAGCCCGTCCGCGTGTATACCGGCCCTAGTCGTATTGAACTCGCTCCCGACGAACGGGTATGACTGCGGGATTATCTCGGATAGTTCTTTCCGGTAATAATCAGCGACTTCGGTTATCACCTTGGTATTCATACCGTCATTCGTCTTTTTTAGACTCATGTAATGAATAACCATAGCCTCTATCGGGGGATTTCCCGTACGCTCGCCGTATCCGAGCAAAGTGGCATTCACGGCGGACGCGCCGTACAGCCAAGCGCAGAAACCGTTAATGGCTACATTATGAAAATCGTTATGGCCGTGCCACTCCAGATTCTCGGACGGCACCTGGCACTCCTTTGCCAGCGTGCTTATTATCTTGGGTACCGACCTTGGAAGAGACGCCTGCGGATGAGGCACTCCGTAACCCAGGGTATCGCAAGCCCTTATCTTAACGGGGATACCGCTTTCTTCGGATCTTTCCATGAGTTTCCTGACAAACGGGATAACAAACCCTTTGAAATCGGCGCGCGTTATATCCTCCAGGTGGCACCTCGGTATGATATCGTTCTCCAGTGCCGCGTCAACTACTTCCAGGTACTTATCCATTGCCTTCTTCCTGTCTATGTTCAGTTTAAGATGGATATGGTAATCGGAGCAGGAGGTTAGTATGCCTGTTTCCTTCAGGTCCATCTGTTTTACAAGCTTGAAATCGTTTTTCGTAGCCCTTATCCACCCGGTTATTATGGGGTACTTGTAACCTTTGTCCTGGCACCTTCTTACGGCGTCCCTGTCCTTATTGCTGTAAAGGAAGAATTCGCTGAACCTGATGATGCCCTTTGGCCCGCCAAGCCTGTGCAGGAAAGTAAACAGGTCCACCACCTGGTTTACCGTATACGGGGCCCTGGCCTGCTGCCCGTCCCTGAAAGTGGTGTCGGTCAGCCATATGTTTTCAGGCATATTCATCTTAGCGGCTTCCTTGTCGAACGTTATGTACGGCACGCTGCTGTACGGGAATATATCTCTATATAAATTCGGTTCTTTTTTACTCATTTTACCTTTCCTTTGACCATATCGTCATACAACCTGTTAAGTGTCTCGGACATCACTTTTATGCTGAATTCCGGTCCGAGTTTTTCCCTTCCAGATAAAGACATTTTCCTCATTATTGTATCATCTTGTAATATTATATATGTAAAGTCAACCATAGCACTGATATCGCCTGTTCTGACAAGATAACCGTTCTCTCCGTGTGTTATGACATCTTCCGCTCCGTCAACATCGGTAGCTACTATGGGCACGCCGCAGGCCATGGCTTCCAGGAATACCCTGGGCAGCCCCTCGAAATACGCCGTGTGGAGCATTACGTCGAATCCGCAGATTATATCAGCCATGTCCGACCGCCAACCCAACATCCTGAAATTATCTTTCAGCCCGCGCGCTGCCGCTCTTTCCTCCAGTTCCCGCCGCTGCCTGCCGTCCCCCACCAGCACGAACCCGATATTCTTGTTTATCGCCGCAAGCCTGCCGCAGGCGTCTACGAAATCACGCAGTCCTTTCTGAGGCTTGAAACACGATATATTCCCCACTACTTTCCTTATTTCCGGCCCGAATCCGAAAAATGATTTGTCCGAAGAATCCGTTCCTCTCCTTGACTGCGCATCCTTATACGCTTCCAGGTCGATGCCGCTTCTTACAACCACATACTGCTCTCTCTCCCCGATTCCGTTATCAAGAGCTTTTTCAATATTCGCATGTGCGACTGTTATAAGTTTTGTGGATATTTTTGCAGTGATTTTTTCCAGCCAGATAAAAAATTTCCGGATAAACCACGGCTGAAGCGGCGTAAATCCGAACCCGTGAAATGTATGGATTATCACCGGAACGCCGGCTTTTTTCGCCGCCCAGCGGGATATTATACCGGCTTTTGATGAATGGGAATGAACGATATCGGGTTTTATCTCCCTGAAATAACTGACCATCCATCTATAAGCTTTAAAGTCATTTACCGGGTTTATTTCCCTTTTCAGATAAGGACAGAATCTTATATCATATTTTTTACCCGGCTCTTCCGCTGATTTATCAAGATATCCGCCTTCTCCGCAGACCAGGTAGCCGCTGAAACCTTCAGGAAGATTACTAAGAGTATACAGCGTATTCTGCTGTGCACCGCCTAGTTCGAGCTTTGTTATGGTATGTACTATCCGGACAGGCATTGCTCTGCCAGCTCCCACCCCCATTTCACCGCTTCCTCCATCGCCGAGTATTCCCATCCGCCGTACCTTCCGCCCGAAAGAATACCCTTTTTCTTCAGGCTGCCGAGTATGTGACTTCTTGCTTTTGACCAGTTGCTGTCGTATAGAACGTAAGCCGGATCCATATACCCCGGGAGTATGTGATCCATCTGCGCCGAAGGAGGTATTATCTTTTCTTGCTTAAGCTGCGCTATGGCTTCTTCCCCTATGCCGGCGATACGGTCTTTTTCAGGCAGCTTCCCCGGGGGATACGATATCTCTATATAGCAGGAGCTGAATCCTTCGGGTACGGTTTTCTTCGACACGTTGGACTGAAATCCTACCCTGTAGAACCTGAACCTCTCTTCGGGAAAATATATCCAGTGACAGCCTTCAGGCAAACCGGCACCCTCGCCGCCCTTCCAGCCCGCGCTGAAAAAAAGGACCGCGGTGTGTCTCAGTTTTCCCGCATTTTCGACCAGCTTGCTGTCGGCAGGTTCCAGTATATCCGAGACGAATTCCCCCAGAGGAGATGTGTTGATGAGTTTATCGTATCCGTATTCGCCCTTATCCGTTATTACAATCTTATCCTTCCAGTTGACCCTTTTCACCTGCGTGTTCATACGCACCAAGCCCATCAGGCCCGCATGCATCCTGTCCGCAAGCCCGCCTATGCCTCCCTCCGGGTAATGGAAAACTGCGTTATACCCCGAACCCGCGGTGCCCGCGCCGACCGTTCCGGCTATTATCTCTTCGGCAGACGGTCTCGGCACGAAACGTCCCATCCACTCCGTAGTGATATTTTACGGATGGACCGCCCACATCTTCCTGTTATAGGGAAGCATGAAGTATTTTACAATGCCCTGACCGTACTGGCTGTTCATCCAGTCATAGAAACTCCCCGGCACACCGGCATCTTCAGACTTCAGGTTTTCCAGGAACCCCACGAGGCATTCCCTCCTGACTTCCTCCGGCAGGTAGTGGGTATGGGCCTGGAACGGATAGGGAACATAGCACCCGTGGGAGTAAATATAGGATTTTCTCTCGATTTCCAGGAGGGACCCGTCGTCGAATAAGGAAAGGATCCTGTTCTTGACGTCCTGATCCTTGAAATGCAGGAAATGCCCGGTATAATCATGCCGGAAACCCCGGTGTTCGATAGTCGCGGCAAGTCCGCCGGCGCGGCCTGTTTTTTCGAAAACAGTTACCTCCGCGCCGTTTTTAAGCTTTTCTGCCGCGCTAAGCCCTGTAAGGCCGGCGCCGATTACCGCGATTTTCATTTTTCTTTGACATCGATGTTGCTCAGCATACTGCTTCCCACCATGCTGAGCAGGAAAACCGCGACCATAATCAGGAACGCGTACTGATCGGAAACTATCGTCATGATAAAGGCGGCCGATGTCAGGAACACGGATATGGCGTAGGATATGATGTCTATCTGCCAGGGCGAAAACCCGGCTATAGTGAGCCTTAGCGCATAATGGTCCTTGGAACCGCGGAACACAGGCTGCCTGTTCTTGAGCCTGAGGCAGCTTACGAGTGTAGTATCGAACAGCGGTATACCCATTATCAAAAGAGGAGAAAACAGCCCGATCATGTTTATATTGCTGTAATCGGCGCCCATTGAAAGCGAAGCCAGTATAAAACCTACGAAAAGGCTGCCAGCATCGCCCATGAACACTTTTGCGGGCGGCTTATTGAAGAACCAGAACCCTACGAGTATCCCGCAGAGTATTATAGACGCCAGGTTCACATAAAGCATTTCCGTAGGAAGCGTTATCATAAAAAATCCCAGCGCGCTTATGGCGGACACTCCCACCGCCAGCCCGTCGAGGATATCTATTATATTGACTGCGTTAACCACCAGGACCAGCCAGAATATGCTGAGTGTTACGTTGACTATCATATTCGGAAACATTTTTATGTATATCCCGTAATGGATGAGAATGACCGCGGCGATTATCTGCCAGAAAAATTTTACCCTGAAATCCAGGTTAAATATATCATCGAGCAGCCCAAGCACGTAAACGACCAGGCCGCCGAAGAAAATACCCCTGAGCTGATGGAGAGTACCCGTCTCGAAATGAGTGAATATTCTTAGTCCCAGGACAATTATAATAAAAGCTAGAACAATAGAAGACCCGGCGTACGGTACCGGCCTGGCATGGTCCTTGAGCGTACCGTCAGGTATGTCATAGAGCCCTATTTTGCCTGCGAGCCTGTAATATATCCCAGTGACGGCCAGCGACAAGACAACGGATACGGCAAACAGCAGGATCAGGAATATCATCAGAGCTCCTTCAGGATTTTGTTTATTTCCTGGACCTTATAGTAAATGACTTCCGTCCACTTGCTGTCCGGGTGATCGCCCAGGACCAGGCTGTAGGAGTTCTTTGCGGCTCTCAGCTTGCCTATTTTCTGGTAACATTCGCCTATATAAAAATAAACGTCGTCAATATATGACGAATTCCTGAATTTATCGATATACTCCCTGTAAACGTCTATAGCGTTCTCGGGTTTATTCCTCTTGCGCCAGATCTCTCCTATTTTATAAAGAGAGCGTCTTGCGATTGTATGTTCGGGAGATTTATCCACTATTTTCCTGTAATATCTTATCGCTTTATCCAGGTCGTTATATTTATAGTAGTTGATGTCGCCGAGAAAATAGAGAGCCGAAAGGGCCAGTTTCGTATCGGGGTAATTGTCTATCACTTTCTTCAGGTATACCTCGGCTTCTTCGAACCTGGACTCTTCGAAGTTTCTCTCCGCCGTCACGTAGAGCTTCAGCGCTTCCTCGTCGGCGTTCTCCTTGATCAGTTTTATCCTGTTCACGCAGATGCTTCTCCATTTGCTGTTTATATTATTCCTTACAAGCTCCTGGTAGACGTTTATGACTTTACTGAATTCCTTGGTGTTGAAAAAATACATGTTCCCGAGCATGAACATCGCATCTTCGTAGAAAGAATGCAGCTTATGCTTTTCTCTTATTATCTCGCCGTACTCTATAGCTTTCGGCATAAAGGAAGGATCCGTATCCATCACATTCCGGTAATACCTCAGCAGGAGAAAACATCCCCAGGCATGCAGGGCCGCGTCGACATTGTTTTTCCTTACCACCTGCTCGTACAGCTTCGCCTCGCTGCCGGAAACCGGCTCCACCCTCTCCATTATCTTCTTCCTGAACCTTATCAGGCTGCGCTGCCTGAATATCCTGCCGACCAGGTTATAGATTATCAGGCTCATCATTATGAAAAGGAGCAGGAGCAGTGTTATAAAAAATATGTTCATCTTTAAATATTTAAAAATATTATAATCTAGTATATTTTGTAATTTTAGCCATTTATCGGCACTAAATCAACATTTGCCGCACAGCGGGCTTTTATTTTACGCAATAAAAATGCCAGTAAGGGATGTTCGGGGATATTGCGACCTTCGAGAAAGTGTCTTCCAGTTTCATAATATCGACGCGCGAAACGCGCTGTTCTATCCTGGTAAAAAACCTGTCATAAACATCCTGCCTGATCCTGGCGAGGCTCTTATCCTTGTAAGCGTCGTAAAGCGGCACGCCGCTTCCCGCGCCTGCCGCCGCTTCCATCACCTTGCCCAGACGGACCAGCGGCAGGTATACCGCCGCGGCGACCAGTCCGGTGAAGACGTTCCTGAAAACAGCGTTCCTGATGCCCGCGGTAACCCGTCTTACGAGAGTAATGCAGTTTAATATGTATCTGAAATAGAAAGGCCGGTTATCCAGCGCGTAGTAAAGGAATACCAGAAGTTCCGGGGCGAACCTGGCGAGCCCGCGTACTTCTTCGAGACAGGGCGTCGGCAGGTGGTGCAGCACTCCGAGGCAGAGGATGAAATCCGCGAAATCGTCCCTGAAAGGCAGTCTTTTAATATCGCACATGAAGAACAGGCAGTTATCCGCGCCCTTGAGGTTCCTGCGGGCTTCGAATATAGAGTCTGAGAAATCCACCAGTATTATTTCCCTGCACCCGCCCGCGAGGAAATAGCTCCATCTTCCGTTGCCGCAGCCCAGGTCGCAGACCCTTTTGTTTTTCAGCGCAGGCATATCGACTATATCAAAATACCCGAAGAATTCGCCGGAGTGTTCCGGCAGGATATCTTTATAGTTCTTCCATTCTTCCCCGAAAGAATACTGGATGTCTTCGGCAAAATCTTCCGCAGGGATACCCGGGACCTGTTCAGCCTTCAGCCTTCCTTTCAGATGCGCTGTATAGTGCGGCCGGTCAAGCAGTATTATGACATCGTCTACGACAGGATACACTTTTCCGCCAGCCTTCAGCTGCGTTCCGCCGATCTCTATATCCTCCGTGCCGAATATCTCTTTCAGCGTGTCTATCTTGTTCCCGTAATAGGACGCCGTCATCTGCTGAAAGCTACTTCTTTGAAGATTTTTTCATACTCCCTGATGATGATATCGGGGCTGTATCCGGATACGGTCTCCTTTGCATTTCTGGCCAGTTCGTTCCTGTATTCGAAATCTTCCACTACTCTTTTAAGGGCATGCGCTATGGAATCGGCGTCTTCCGCAGGCACCAGTATCCCGTTCAACCCGCTCGTTATTATCTCAGACGGCCCCGACTGGCAGCTGGTAGATATGACCGGCACGCCGCAGGCCATGGCTTCCAGCAGGACATTCGGGAATCCTTCCCACAGCGAAGACAAAACGAACACGTCACACTTTGCTATGTACTTATAAGGGTTTGCCTTCTGCCCCGGCATATACAGGTCGTTCTCTATTTTCAATATGGAGGCGAGTTTGACCAGTTCGTCTCTCATCTCCCCTTCGCCGATTATTATCAGCTTCATCTCTTTCTCTTTACGGTACTGGGCAAATCCTTTCAGCAGGTAATCGAAACCTTTCTGCCTCGTGAGGCTTCCCGCGCCTATCACGTAAGGGACTTCCCTCCTGTGCCTGAAGAGGTCTTCTTCCACATCTTCTTCCGCGTCTTTTCCGACAGCGGCCGAATCAACCATATTGGATATCACGCTTATCTTCCCGCCGTCTATTCCGAAAGAATCCGAAAGGTCTTCCCTCATGGTCCTGGTCAGCGCTATGACCCTGTCTGCGGAACCGTACGCCTTCTTCATGAGCATCCTTGTCAGGAAGGATTCCGTGCCCAGGTTTATCGATTCGAAATTTGCGCACCTCATCACGGCAGGAGGAGGATTTCTGACCAGTTTTCTAGAAAGATAGACCAGTTCATTGATATAGGAAAGAGTAGAGAATACTATATCGGGCGAGAATTTACGTATTATCCCTGCAGTCCTGAACAGGGCATACCGCGCTGCCTGACAGTTCATATCGTAAACCGCTATGTCTTCGGGAAGCAGCTCCGTAAGTTCTCCCGCTTTTTTTACCAGTGCCAGGCCGACTTCGAACATATCCCTGTCTATGTACCTGAGTATATTGATGAAAGCGCGCTGCGCACCGCCTATATGGAGCGAATCCAGCACAAATAATATCTTTATTCTTTTCACAAGTCCGGTTCTCCTGTCTGCTGCTTACTTATTTTATTCATTTTCTGCATATAATAAAGTACCTGGAGCATAGAATACGCCCCAGCGGATTATCTATCAGTATCCTGAACTTCCTGAAAAGATAAGGCAGGTAAGTCACGGTTCTAAGTATATAGAAGCCGGCGTCCTCCAGAGCTGTTTTCCATTCCCGGGCCGGCTGCTTTGTCGAATAGTCCATTTTCCTGAACATCGGCAGCATACTCCTTAAACGGTCTCTTTTGACTTCTTCGATCATGAGCAGCGAGCCATCGTTCATGACCTTCCTTAAATCGGCCAGGAACCCCACGAAATTACTGTAGCAGACAGCATCCTCATGCAGGAGCTTCTTCGTTTTATACATGTAATGCAGTGCGTCATTTATCATAACCAGGGAGAACTTCGCGTTATCCCGCATGTCTGTAAGATAATCCTGCGCGGTCTTTTTCACTATCTCGATCCTCCCGAACAGCCCCAGTTCGGCTATCAGGTCGAGCAGTTTCTGATAATCCTCGCTGCTGCTCCCGTCGGATGCTATGTATGGATCCACTCCGACTATTGAGGAAAAACCGTACTCGAGGCCCATCAGGCATATCCTGTGGCCGTTGCCGCACCCTACAGATAGGGCCCTCTGCTTATCCTCCACCAGGCCTATCCAGTGTTCAAGCGCATACCTCATCTTATCGAGCGTTATTGTAAGGTTTCTCCTTTCGGCTCTTTCTGCTACGGCTTTTTTCAGAGGTTGCGCTCTGCGTTCAGGCATCCGCGAACTCCCTGTGCCAGAGCTCCAGCATGAGCAGAGCCCAGAGACAGAAACCGTAATCCCTGTTCCCTTCCATGTGGCTTTCCAGGAGCGCTTCCAGTCCGGCACGGCTGAAATAGCCGCGCCCCAGCGCCCTGTCGGACAAGACGACATCATACAGGTAATCTTTCAGCTCGGTTTTAAACCATTTTCCGAGAGGGATGCTGAACCCCTGCTTCTTCCTCCCGATTATTTCGTCAGGGAAATATTCCCTGAAAGCTTCCTTGAGTATATATTTGCTCTTCAGCCCCTTCAGCTTCCACCCGGGAGGAAGGCTGCTCGTGAATTCCATGACATGATGGTCCAGGAAAGGAGACCTTCCCTCCAGCGAGTTGGCCATGCAGGCTATGTCCATCTTGACCAGCAGGTCGTCCGGCAGGTATGTCAGGATATCGGAATACAGCATCCTGTCTATATTGTTATCCGCCTTCACGGAATTGAACAGTTCTATCTGCGATTCGTATGAAGTATCCTTTACGGGACCGGTCTTCATCATATCGGAATAAATTGATTCTTTCAGGTCTTTCGTGAAATATGCCCGCCAGACTATATTCCTGACAGCAGGTGCATCCGCGAGCGCGTTGACGAACCTGTGGATATAACGCAGGCTTCCTCTGGCGCGTTTTGATTCGTTCATAGGCAGAAGGCCCATCACGGATTTAACGGCGTTTTTCGGCAGCACCCTGAAAAACGGCGACAATACCTGGGATAATTTCATCGCCCTGTATTTCAGATAACCGGCAAAGTTCTCGTCACCGCCGTCGCCGTTGAGCGCCACGGTCACATGTTTTCTGGTCACCATCGCTACGTAATAACTCGGAAGGGCGGAACAGTCGGCGTAGGGCTGGTCATAGTGCCATACTATCTTCGGGAGCATTTCGGTATATCTGGGATCAATTATGAACTCGTTATGTTCCGTTTTGAACCTCTCTGACACTATCCTGGCGTACTTGAGCTCCGAAAACTCGTCTTCCCTGAAACCTATAGAGAACGTCTTAACGGGACTGGAAGACAGTTTACTCATGAGGCCGACTATCACCGTAGAGTCGTGCCCGCCCGACAGAAACGCTCCCAGAGGCACATCCGATATCATTCTGAGCCTGGTCGATTCTTCCAGAAGATACCTGAGCCTGTCTTTCGATTCCTCGAAACTCAGGTCTGTTTTTTTTGTGAAATCCAGGTCCCAGTAATCGACCGGGCCGGAAATCCCGTTTCCGTCCGCCAGCATGAAGGAAGCCGGCCTGAGCGCGTATACGTTTTTCCATATCGTCTTCGGAGACGGTATGAACTGGTAAGTCAGATAATCATGTATGGCGGAAAGATCTATCTCCTTTTCGAAACCCGGCACTTTCAGAAAGCATTTGATCTCGGAGGCAAAATATAGATTTTCGCCCATCGTCATGTAGTAGAGCGGTTTCTGCCCCAGCCTGTCCCGCGCAAGGAAAAGCCTCCCTTTTCTCGAGTCCCAGATAGCGAAAGCAAACATCCCCCTCATATACCTGAGACAGTCGGTCCCGTATTCCTCGTAAAGATGCAGTATCACTTCGACATCCGTCTTTGTATAGAACCTGTGCCTGCTCTTCAGTTCTTTCCTGAGTTCGCGGTAATTATATGTTTCCCCGTTGCATATTATCCATATAGACCTGTCTTCGTTATAGACCGGCTGGTGACCGGTCTCCAGGTCGATTATCTTCAGCCTTCTCATCCCCAGACCCGCCTGGCATCCTGAGCCTGACGGCTGACTGCTGAAATAATATCCATCGTCGTCGGGACCCCTGTGGACCATAAGCCCCGTCATCTCCCTGAGCAGGTTTTCATCGGCAGTACGCCCGTCTCTACAGAGTATACCGCATATCCCGCACATTACATGTATCCCAGCGATTTCAGCCGGGCCTCTATTTTTTTCGCTTCTTCTTCGGAGTAACCGTATTTCCGGCCGCCGGGTTTGCCGGGCGCATATTCCGCGTATCGAGGCTTGTTTATTTCCGTGAAACCGCCGGCGTAAAGAGAGTTTTCCACCCTGCCGTCGAGATGCCGCGGTATATTCTCCCCGTTAAGATACAGTATATTGGGAAGCAGATCCGTTATATCCAGCAGCAGCCGCCCCCGGTTCCGCTTAACTTCAGGGCCTTTCATGACGAATATACCCTCCCTGGCGTGTTCTCCCTGCGACCATCCGTCCCTGGAAAAGAGGTTTTTTTCCCTGTAGGATTTAAACGGGCTGCTTGCCGAACCGCCGGGACCGCCGAACTCCAGTATCATGTCCGGAAAACCGACCGCCCGGTCTCCGCTGTATATATCTTTGCTGCGGTGAATATCCTTCAATATATGTTTTTCGCTTATAAGCCGGTCGCTCTTGAGCGCCGATATGATCTCCGCGACAAGACAGGGATAATCACTCTCTTCCACTATACCGTCCGTTTCCCTGCCCTTGAGGTTAACCGTTATCGAGTCCCTGTCGCTGGAGAAAGCCTTCGTATTCTTCCAGTCAACTCCCGATGTCTTCTTTTGTTCACTGACAGTTTTACGCTTTCCCAATATCATTTCGGCCAGTCTTCTCGGGTTTATACCCAGCTTCGAGATGACATTCTTAACCATCGCCCTTCCTTTTTCTCTATTATCGAGAACGAGGTACCCTTTCTCCCTGAGCCAGAAATTCAGCCCCAGGTTTCCCTCCAGCTTCGCGAACCCGTGATCCGAGAGCACTATATAGTTGGCCTCTTCACCGTTTTGAGCCATGATCTTTCCGATGCAGTTATCCACCTCCCCGTAATATGCATGGATGTTGCGGGTCACTTCGGGATCTTTATACTCATCGGCTATATAATCCCACAGATGGTGCTGTATCCTGTCCATCCCCACGATGACGAACATGAAATAATCCCATTCCCTGTTGACCATGAGGTAATTCACGGCAGCCATCCTTTTTTTGAGAAGATCCGCAAGATCATCGAAATACAGTTTCGCCCCGAAGGCATCTATCCTATCCAGGTATGCACTGTCCTTTTTCTTCTCCGCGCGGCCGTGCAGCATGTAATCTATCCTGTAGCTGATGCCGTTTTTCGCGAGCTCTTCCTTCAGCCGGGCGGGATAAGTATATACTTCGCTCTCAGAAGGCGTCATCATGCCGGAGATCATGCAGCCGTTTATTTCCCACACGGGGAACGTCATAGGAACGTTGACGGATATCACTTTCCTGCCGAAGGAGGAAAGTATATCCCAGACAGTAGGGACGCCTATATCTCCGGAATTTATATACTCCCTGTAATAGGTATTGGATCCGTCCAGGCTGCGTTTTGTAAATCCGCATATACCGGTCTTACCGGGATTGCATCCCGTCATGAAGGATACCCAGGCCGGAGGCGTAAGAGGAGGCACGGTGGATCTGAGCCCGCCCCATGACCCCTCCTGTCTCAACCTGGCAAGATTGGGCATCAGCCCGCGTCCGATGAACCCGTCCAGGACATCCCACGTTGCCCCGTCGAGCCCTATAATTATGTTTTTCCTTTTTCTATTCTCCATGCCGCTAGGACTGTTTTATCGAATCTATCCTTTCTTTTATAAAACCTGCAAGACCTGTTTTCCTCATCGAATTATAATGAGCTTTGAGCCGCTCTTTCTCCCATTTCTCGAAAAATCCCGTAAAATACATAAGGACGGGAAAACTCACGAAAAGAAGACATTTCCACAGTATATTCAGAAGCTGGCTGTTCCCCTCAGGCGCCACGAAGAGCGATACCATATACACCGCTGCCGCCGCTGCCGTGATGTGGATAAGCCTGCCGTTCTGGAATTTAAGTCCGAAATATCTATCCGTAAAATATATTTTCAGCGAGTTCCAGACTATATAGGATATCATCGTCGCGAGTGCAGCGCCGACGATACCCCATACCGGTATCAGCAGGAAATTAAGGCCTATGTTAAGAACAGCCGCCGTCAGTATCATCCCCGACAACAGTAAAGTCTTCTTTGCCAGGACAAGCCCGTTACTGACGCAAGCCCCGAGTCCGTGCTGCACATACGAAAAAACGATGATCGGCACTATCACCCATCCCGCCCAGAACTCCTTTTTTGCAGCCAGTATCCTGATAGTCTCTCCGGAGAACAATGAGAGCAGAAGCCCGAACATCATCATGACGAAATATATATATGTCGTGGAATCTCTCAGGAACTTTTTCAGTTTCTCCTCGTCGTTCTCCATTTTGAATATAACCGGGCCGTTGATCTGTTTTAAAGGGACCACCAGGACCACATTGACGATGCTTGCCACTGCGTAGCCGAAACTGTAGACCCCCACCATGCTCAGCGTACCGAGCGCCTTCAGCACGTACCGGTCCCCCGCCTGTATAAGCATATTGGAGAAAGCGCTCACCAGGAGCGGATACCCGTAAAAAAGCACCGGCAGTATAAGATCAAAATCCCATCTGATTTTTATCTTCGACATAATATAGGGCAGAAGAAGGACAAATACCACCAGGGGATTTATCAGGTACCCCCAGACGAGCGCAGTTACCCCGAGATTGAAGCCTATCAACAGCACCAGGACCGCCGCCGCGGACACCAGAAAACCGATTATCGAGACCGCGATAAAGCTTTTCGCTTTTTCTTCCATACGCAGTACCGTCAGCCCCAGTCCGGAAACAGACTGGAACAATATGACGAACGCGAATATCCTGATTATCCCGGTATACGTTTCCTCTCCAAGTAAAAATCCCGCTATATGCCCGGCGAACGCGAAAAACAGGACCGTGAACGGCAGGGTCTTGAGCAGTATTATCAGGAACAGGTTGAAGACCAGCGTTTTCTGCTTCTCTTCGAAACCCGGCGCGAAATAATGCCTGATCAGGCCCATGGTCTCCGGGGCTATAAGAAGCTTGTTTATAAGGCCTACGGTGACAAGCATTATGGCTATTATCCCGAAAGCTTCGGGGTATAGATACCTGGTATAAACCGGCAGCAGTACTACGGTAAGCGCTTTTTCCAGCACAGAACCGACCGAATATACAGCTCCTTTTCCTATAAGCCTCTTATGTTCCGTCTTCATCTTGTTTCTGATGCTCCCATACGCGTTTTCACGGCGGCCGGGTAACCGAAAGAATCCCGGAACTTCTCTTCGATGATATACCTGAATCTTTCTTCCGGCACATGCCTGCCCGTTATTTCCTTTAATGATACAAGACGTATATCCTTAAGGCCGCACGGATTGATATAACCCGAGATATCCGTGTCATTATTCACATTCACGGCTATACCGTGAAAGGATATCCCCCTTCTTAGCCTTATACCGATCGACGCTATTTTACACGCGTCATACCAGACGCCGTTATTCAGGGGATTTCTTTCCGCTTCGACGCCGAATTCCTTCAGCGCATCTATGACAACGCTTTCGAGCCCTCGCACGTAATCCCTCACCGTGATCCTCTTTCTCCTGAGGTCCATTACAGGGTATATCACCAGCTGCCCGGGAACATGAAAAGTCACGCCTCCGCCCCGGTCAGTATTTATTATTTCTATCTTCTTCCTGACAAGCTCTTCCCTGTTTATTATATCGCCCTCATCCGCAGATTTACCGAGAGTGACAACAGCTGGATGCTCGAGCATGATCAGATAATCACACGCGGCCCGGTCCTCGAGTTTCCTCATCACGAGCGATTCCTGAATAGCATAAGCCTTCAAATACCCGACCAGGCCGTGATTCATTACTTCTAATTCCATAGCCATCTTATGCCGTGTCCCCCTTTTTCTGAAGCCCGAAGACGCTGTATCTTCCTATTGCTTCGCGAAACCCGAAACCCGATCTTTCCAGATCGCTTGTGTATTCTTCGACATACGCGCTGTCGAGTATGGCGCAGTCTATAGAATATTTATCCCTCAGACTGCCGATCGAGGAGGGAAACAAGAACCGGCCTTTTTTGAAAGTGTCGTCCCAGAATCCCGGCTTCACGTACGGCTCCACGAACGGGCTGGCCCACAGGAACATGTGTTTATGGATATGAGCGAACCGCAGGGCGGTCTTCATGGGTATAAAGAGTATCCTGAGGGGATCCGATCCCGCGAGGAATCGCTCCAGCCGGTCATAGTCATCATCCGGGATCTTTCTCTTTTTGATGTTTACATATATATGTTTGAAATTGGTCGCCAGGTAGAACGCCAGCAGTACGATGACAACGAAAATGCGGTTTTCATACAGAGTACCTTTAAAACTGGAATTCATCATTATGATTACGGCCGGGAATACACAGTATTCCAGGTACCTGTCCGCCTGTCCCAGCGATATAAGCGCTTTGAACGAGGTCGCCAGGAAAGCAAACAGGCAAGCGCCGGTCCATAATACCAGGAAACTGCCGGCGCCCGGCCCCAGCACTACAGCCCCTGAAGCCAGCCGCAGAATAAAATATGCAAAAACCGGCATATAGAAAACGGCGCCCGTGAAAGTGATCCTGTAAAGTATCTTGTCGAAATATCCGGCCGGGTTCCTGAAGATATTGACAGGATTCAGTATATATCTTATGTCTTCGGTATTATTCATCCAGCTGGGCGCGGAATAGTATTTCACTTTCCTGAAATACATCTTCTGATGTTCGATATGCTGCCTCAGGACGGATATATAAAAGCCTCCCGAAAACGCCAGCGCAAGCAGGAAGCCGAGAAACAGCACCAGCAGGATCTTCACCGAGAAGGCCAGCATGAACGCCGTTATGACCGCGTATGTCTGCAGGGTGAATTTCGAAGACAGGAGCACCAGACAGAAGAAAAGCGAAGCGCCCGCCAGATAGAGCAGCCCGCCGGCCTGAACGTATAAATAGAAACATACCAGCGATCCCGTCAGGAAAAACCGCCCCATAGTTCGTGCCTTGAGCGTATATACGCTGTTGGCCTGGAATTTCAGCAGAAGCGGCGAAAAGCTGTACAGCAGTACCGCGCAGTAAAAACCCGTGCTGTCGGTCAGCCAGAGGCTTTTTCCGTACAATATGAAAAAGAAAACCATGACGGACATATCGAAAAGCGGGCTGATTATTTTAGCTCCGGTTTTCCTGAAGGTACCGGGAATCAGCGCGACCAGGTAATGCAGCAGGGGAGGATAACAGGTCCTCCCGCCCAGTATGAACTGGTTATTGGCCTTCGGGACCCTGAACCCGTTATTTTTTATTTCGCCTGACCACCACAGGTGAAACCATACGTCGCTGTCGGAATATATACCGGCGAACTGAGGCCATAATCTGAGCGCGAATCCGGCGATGATGACCGGCCAGATGCCGTTCATACGGGCCTCCTCACGAATAGATTCCTGAAAAACGAGATACGGCCCCTCAGGAATAATCCGGCCGAAAGAAGAACGGGAAACCGGCCCAGCACCAGCCCGCGTATATTTCTTCCGGCATGTTTCCGCGGCCTTTCCGGATCCGAGTATCCCTCGTTATCCATGAACCTGCGGGTCAGTTTTTCCACTGTCTCCGCCAAAGACCCGGGCAGAGCGCTTTTATATATCCCTACCGACCTGTTGCTTATACCCCGCACGCCGTCGAAATGGGAAGAATTGGAGCCGAATTCCCTTCCCATCACCGTAGGTTTCTTCATGCTGTCCGAATAGTCTATGCCGAGAAAACCGCATATCCGCTTCATAACAGCCCCGGTATCTGCAACAAGGTCTTCGTACCTGACAGTGACTATATCTTCCGTATGTCTCTTGTATTCTTCTACCGTATCGTATATCTTCATGAATCTTCCGCAGAAAGAAGCGGCGTCCGCGCCCGGGTTCCTCTTTGACCACGAGGCGAAAACGTCCCGCGGATCCCTGTACATATGCACCATCTTCAACCCCTTGAACCAGGTTTTCAAGAGCGGCCAGTACAGCCAGTGGGCCGGCGTCTTCTCAACCCACATCTCGGCATTATCGTTGCCGTAGAACCTGTAGAAAGCCTTTAGAACGGCGATAAAACGGTTTTTGTAACCGTAACCGGCGTTGTTCTTTTCAAACTCGGCCGTGATATCCTCGTATTTTATCTCAGGTTCATATCCGCCCCTTATTACTTCCCCCTGCCTGAACCTGGAAAAGCACCTGATATCATATATATACCTGTAAAAATCGCCGCTCTCTATGGCGCTGAAGAACTTGGATTCTACCGGTATCACCATTAGCCCCGGATGGCCGTCCAGAAGACTCACCAGCAGCGTCGTTCCGGTCCGGGCGTGCCCGGTTATTATCACTCCCCTGTCCTTGAAATCCATATTTTTATCGGCCGGCATTTCTCTGCTTCTTCCAGTATCCGGGATGCGTCAGCACCAGGTAGCATTTTCCCCTGCTATAGGGCACATAGGGAAACGACCTGAAATATGACCCCAGGAACCTTGCTTTCCTCTTATAGTCATAATTCGCGTCAGTTACCTTGAAATGATACAGGACGTCGCTCATGCAGCAGTCGGTCATACTTATACCGGTTCTTTTTTTTGCTTCATCCAGCCTGCCGTTAAACTCCTGTCTTCTCTCTATGAACCTGCTGCCCATCCCGTGCTGAGTGAAGCTCCCGGGACGGAAACCGAATACCCGCAGGAATTCCCCGGCTTCCCATTCGAACCTGCCCATGCAGTCGTCATGGGTATAACATGAGCTATGCAGCCCGAACTCATGGCCTTTACCCGCGTATTTCCTTACTATTTCCAGTATATCGGCCGGGCTGTACTTTTCGCCGTCCACCCTTATATAACTGCTCGAGAACATGCGGCGCTCAAGCTCGTATTCCAGGAAGGTCTCCAGCATCCCGACGTCCTCCATGCGGTCTATATCATGCCTTAATATCACGTTTATCCTGTCGTCTCTTTTCTCCCGCACGTGCTCCATGCCTATAAAATTATATTTACCCGAGCCGTTCATGCCGGAGAGCGCTTCCTCGTAAATACCGAAATCGTACGGTTCGTATCCGCTGGGACGCTCGAAGAAAGAATAGAAACGCCTGTAAAGATATATTTTCTTCAGTTCCAGCTTCTTTTTCAGGTCCACAGCGTATCCTCGCTGCCCGCAGGGAATTTTCCGGACAGGACCGGCGGTTCATCCGCGAATTCCGCCATACCGTTTTTCACTTTAGCAGCGCTCTTTAAAAGACGCTTTCTCATCCTGGTAAACCCTATGTTCTCCCCCGGGAGCATAAGCATGTTCTCGCGGTAAGCGCGGGCCTCCATAAAATTCACAAGGTCCGTCTGGACCCCGTTTCCTATGATGACTTCCAAGCCTTTCTCCATGGCCTCTTTTATCATGCGGCACAGACCTTTATATCCGCCGCATTTCTGCAGTTTCAGTTTTACATGCGAAGCGGCGCCCGTCCGCGCGGTTTTTTCCAGATCTCTGACCGTCCAGACGGACTCGTCCAGCATCACCCGGACGCCGGACAGCCCGTTAAGCTGCGCATGCTCGTCCCAGGCACCCCTGGGAAAAGGCTGCTCTATATATTCTATGTCGAGATCCGCGAGCTTTTTTATGCGGGTCTCGAGTTCGCCGAATGAGAGAGACTGGTTCGCATCAACCCTTATTCTCATATTTTCTCCAAGGTATTCCCTGGCCATCCTGATCCTGTCTATATCCTTCTCCAGCGCCTGTAACCCTACCTTGATCTTCACGGCGGAATATCCGCCGCCTTTTATCCCTTCCGCTTCTTTTTCTATCTCTTCTTCATCCATCCCGTTCATTAAAGCGATAACCGGCATCCTTATCATTTCCCCCGTGTAGTCCATGCCGAACCCTTCCAAAGCCGTAATAATTCCCGATATCAGAAAAGGCATATCTTCCGTATAACCGCGCAGCAGTGATAAGGCCCCTTCCAGCCCGATACCCCGAATCCTTCCGATGATCTTTTCGGCTTCACCCGCCGATCTTCCCGCAGTCTCGCTGCTGTACCCTTCCAGGAAAGTGGTCTCACCGCAGCTTCTTCTCCCGTCACGCAGAACTGCCTCTACCAGAAACGTATCGAAATATTCGAGTGTCGCGTAAGACAGGCGGTAGGGCGCCTTCAGAGGTATTTTTATCCTTGATACTTTTATTCTATCTATCTCTTCCGCAGACACGCTTCTATTTCCTGCCGCCGGCATACCCGACATCTGCGTATCTGGGCTCTTCCAGCTCGCATTTTCCCAGCCCCGCTTTCACTATCTGAATTTTTTCTATCAAACTGCCCACGGCCGCTGCCGCCAGACGCTCATTCAGTATGCGGCTCTCGGAGATCACAAGATCCGCACCTTTAACCAGTATCATGTTATGTCTGATAAACGACGTCTTGGCCCTTATGCCGAAATCCACGGCCGCATCCAGTTCCTGAAGCGATATATATGACAAGAGCCTGTTGGTCAGCCTGAAATCGTCCCTCCTGAGATATCTTGACCGTTCCACGAACCTCTGATAGACAGACTCCACTCCGGACCGGCAGGCTGTGGAAACTCCGCATACGACAAGGGCATCCGTGTCGGTAAGGAACGGCTGTATCTTTTTCATATCATCGTCGTTTATTATGCACCTGTAGTCTTTATTCTCCTTGAGCGAAGGGCACACATCGCATGCACGGCACCTCGAAAAATGATATTCATTCAGATCGACCGTCCTGAACTCGGCCCGACCTGCGCACTTTTGTGATATCCGCGAGACCAGGTCTCTGACGAGCTGCCCTTTTTCCTTCATGATAAGAAAAGTGATCCTGACCCGGTCTTGTGATTTTCCGGCGCCGGCCCGGATTACCTCGGAAATCGAAGCGACCCTGTTCCCCGTACCCATAGATGTCAATATGCCGAAATAATCATCCGCCATAGTCCCCTTGTTTCCGCCCACGCACGTGCCCCCGTACTGGCAGGTAGGCGGGCCGTTACCCACAGCCAGGGCGCCCATATTAACCACATCGCTTATCGCGTATATATTAGTGGTCTCCTGTCCCCCGTTTCTTTTTGCTCCCGCCGATATAAAACCGCAGACTTTGCCATCGAGGGTGAACTGCCTCTTATCACACTCTTCTATGAATTCCTCGAAGAGCGAGGAGCGGTCTCCGAAATACACGGGCAGCGAAAATATCATGCCTGTGCATGAAGCGATCCTGTCTATAAGCTCATCTACCCCGGTCGCGCTCCCGTCTTCCCTGAAATACCTGTTGAGCCTAAGGTATTCCATCCTGACATCCCGCCTCAGGCATCCGTACGCGGCGGCGATCAATCCGCCTTCCGAATTACTTATACCGCCCGACCGCGCTTTTTTTTCAAGATATTCATAAAGGTACATCTCGCTGCCCAGAGACCTGACCCCGTCTATTATGTCCTTTTCTTCCGCTATATTCCTTATGCTCGAACCTATTAAATAAACCAATGGCCTGTCTTTTTTCATGATGTTAACCTGCCTTATATTTTATAAAGAAACTTGTAGGTCTGTTTAATAACAATTTTTGCCACAAGTCTCAGATCGCCGGTCCCTAACTTGCTCTTTATTTCCTTTATCAGTTCTTCGCCGGGCCCGGTTTCATATTTAGTGCTGTCTGCCAGGTCATCCAGCGTGTATGGAGCAGGCGCTCCCTGGCCGGCGAGGTTCCTTATCATCTTCCTGAGTATCTCGGCATTAAGAAGGAACCTGTACCCCATGCATTCGTTCTCGCAATATTCCTCCACCTTAATAAAATCCTTTTCTGTCAGGCTGTAGTCCACTCCGTCTTCCGTATATTTCACCTTTACTTTCTGTTCATTCACGGGATCACCCTGCCCCGGAAACCGCTTCCGGCCTCCATCTTGAACCTCTCGAGCACCGTGGGCACAACATCATAGATGGAAAGGCCCTCTTTATACCCGTTACCGGAGGTCCTTCCAGGCAGATAATCTATATAAACCCCGTGCTCTGAATGGTTTGCACTGTCGGACAGATCGGCAGCACCTTTTACGAACAACCCGCCGCCGGTGCATCCCGATACCCTGAAGCTCAGATCCCGGGAATATACTATTATATCCGGCGGAATGCCGTTTACCCTGCGATATATCTGTTCGGGGAAAAAACATCTGTTTTTTAACTCTGCCTCCCCGGCACCTGCCGTTTCCAGTTCGCACGCCAGTCTTTCCTTGAACTTAGCGATTTCCTTTTTTTTAATCTTTCCGACAGGCTCCCTGCCTTTTACATTAAGGAATATCTTCCCGTAATATCCGCCCTCAGCCCACGCGCGCGTCTTTTTCCAGTCAACAGTATTCGGGTCCAGCCTTCCCTGCTCTGCCGGGCGGCCCCTGAGCACCAGGTAACCGTTCTCAATAAGCCAGTTGTTGATATTGAATGTCCCCCGGTTGCTCCTGGCACCGTGATCGGACACTATCATGAGCCCGGTCCTGTCGTCAAGTTTTTCCAGGAGCTTCCCTATCTGTTCGTCGATATACCTGTAATACCCTTTTATCCTGTCGTTCTGCCCGTCTTTACCCCAGAAACCGTGATGGATCCTGTCCACGCCCATTTCAACAGCGATGAATAGATTCCAGTCTTTGCTCCCTATAAAATCGGATATCACCTTAAACCTGTTCTCGGTCATGCTGTATATCTGATCAAGCAGAGCATCTTTGTCCTGCGTGCGGAAATTATCTACATCAATCATATACTTCCCGCCGGTAATCCTGTTAATCTCTTCCTTGATGTATGGCGGGTGGGTATATTCCAGGTCCGTATCGGGAGTCAGAAAACTGCATACAAGAACCCCCCCGAAAGGTTTCGGAGGATATGTCTGGGGAACACCTATTACGACAGACTTCATTCCTTTCTGCGCAAAGTATTCCCATAAGACAGGCTCCTTTACTGCCGCGCTGTTCAGCAGATAACTGTCCCCGTATCCGAATGATCTCCTGTCCTTGAACCCGTAAAAACCTAGTTCACCAGGATCCCTGCCGGTGAACATAGACATCCAGGCGGGCACGGTTATCGGCGGACAGGTACTTTTCAGTTCGCCGTAAATGCTTTTATCCAGAATCCCCGATATATTTTTAAGGTCTTTCGCCGATTCGCCGAAAACCAGTTCCGGCGCGAGGCAGTCAAGCCCCA
The DNA here is from genome assembly GCA_016934855.1 of Elusimicrobiota bacterium. GTDB lineage: Bacteria > CG03 > SLGR01 > SLGR01 > JAFGSA01 > JAFGSA01. The sequence continues at coordinate 17,647 of JAFGSA010000025.1, read as the reverse complement.
GGATAAAGAGTTTATCCCCTTTATTCACCGTCCGGGCTCCTGACTCTTCCCGATATATCCTTTTCGCTGAGAAAAACCGGTATATACGCGCTCGTCATATAGAGCTTGGCGCACTTTCCGGCTGCTTTATTAAGTGTTTCGCCTTTTATCAGTCTTACGCTCATATCGTAGTAATCGACTCCCGCCTCTCTTACAAGTATGCTTGAATTTGAAAAGCGGGGGTTTATCTCGGTGATCTTATACGTACGGTCCCGGTCCATGTATATCTGAAAATTGGACGGCCCGTAGAAATCCATCAATCCCATTAGCGCCTCGATCGTTTTTTCTAGCTCGCCGAACTCTATCGTCTCCCCCCTTGTTATGCCGCCTCCCAGTCCGGCCTGAAGTCTCTTAAGAGGCGTATAGTCGACGAGTTTCCCCGAACCGTTCACGAAGAAATCCACGTTGACCTCCTGCCCTGCCAGATATTCCTGTATCAGATAGCGGTCCCTGTCTTCTATCATGCCAAGCATATACTCGAGTTCCCTGTCGGATTTTATCTTCGAGAGTATATATTTACCCGAGTTCTTATCTCCTATATGCCTGGATTTCAAGAAGACCGGGTATTTCCACTCGTCTCTGTGAAACCCGCTTAAAAGGACCGTTCTAGGCACGGAAAGCCCTTGCCCTCCGAGTAATTTCCATGTGGCATATTTATCCGCGCACACCTCTATAGTTTTCCCGGGGGCGATGAATATGCCGGCGGTATCCCGGAAATAATCCCTTTTGCTGTCAAAAAAAAGGATATCCAGGTCGCTCAGAGGAAATATCCAGTCTATTTTTTCTTTCATACATATTCGTTTTATCTGTCCGGGATACTCGTCCGATGCCGTCCTTGCGACCAGGTAGCACTTATCAGCAAAATACATGGCCGGCGCCAGTTCGTCAATATCTGCAGTAACGACTTTATTTACGGATTCCAGGCTCCTGAAATTTTTTATTATCTGCACCCTGTTGCCGGCAGTCGGGATAAGAATGTTTACCTTTTTCATATCAATTAGTGAATCCTTTCAGCCATAGATTGAAATTAAGCAGAGACCAGATCAGGAGCCGGTTGTTTTTTACTCCGGAGATATGTTCCTCCAGGACTTTCCCGATATACTTCCTGTCGATATAATCATAAATATGCGTATCTTTGCCGAGCAGGCTGCCCCTGATATAGCCGGCGGTCTCGTTCCTGTACCAGTTCTCGTCAGGCGGAGAGAAACCCTGTTTCTTCTGCCCGTATACCTGCACAGGGAGCAGGTCCTTCTGCGCTTCCCTTAATATTTTCTTTCCGCCGCAGCTGCTGTCGTCGATTTTGTACTCATGCGGCAGTTTTACGGCGAAATCCACTATGCTGTTGTCGAGGAACGGCACCCTGGTTTCCATCCCGTGCGCCATGCTCAGCTTGTCCTCTACCAGGAGCAGGCCCTGGAGGAATGTCTTCAGCTCGAAATAGAACATCTTGTCGTACCTGTCCCTGAACTCCCCCGGGGCACCGCGGAACACGGATCCATATACGTCGCGCAGACTGTAATCCTTCATCCCGCCATAAATACCAGGCGCGAAAAACGCGGCCATATCTTCTTCCCTGACCATGCGCTGCCAGTAAGAAAAATATTTTTCTTCGAAATCTTCCTCGGAGTCAGACTGGCCGGCTATGCCGTATCTCCACGGGTAGCCGCCGAAGAGCTCGTCGCCGCCGGCGCCGCAGAGCACGACTTTAACGAACCTTGAAGCAAGGTGCGCGGCGGTGAAATTCTGCCAGCACTGCCCTACCCTGAGGTCGTCATTGTAGTAAACCAGCCTGTCCAGTATTCCGGGCATTGTTCCCGGATTCATTATCACCTGGTAATTAGGGAGTCTGAAATAATTGGCGGTCTGTTCCGCTTTTTCCCTTTCGTCGAACTCCGCCTCTCTTCCTTCTATGCCTTTCATATAGAAACCTCCGGTGAAGGTGGGCATGGACGGCAGTTTCCCGCTCGAGACCGCCACGAGAGTCGACGAATCCATGCCGCCGGAAAGGTAGCTTCCCAGGGGGACGTCGCTTACGAGCTGCCCGGTAATCGCCTTATCAAGCAGGTTCTTTAACGTGTTTACCGCTGACTTATAGTCCGTATCCAGTTTCTCCGAAAAGTCAAAATCCCAGTACCTTGATATCTTGAGACTGTTCTTTTCTGTATCCAGTACAGCGCGGTGACCCTGGGGCAGCAGCTTCACTCCTTCCAGCAGAGTCCTTTCCGAAAAGACGTTCTGGAAAGCGAAATACTCTTTTAACGCGCAGAGGTCCACTCTCTTTCTGAAACGCGGATGCCTGGTGAAAGTCTTCAGCTCCGAACCGAACAAAAAAACTTTGTCGTCATGGTAATAATAAAGGGGTTTTGCGCCGTACCTGTCCCTGGCGAGAAAGAGCTCTTTTTTCTTCCTGTCATAGACGGCGATAGAGAAAACGCCGTTGAACTTTTCCACGCATTCATTTCCCCATACGATATACGAATAGAGCACCGCCTCGGTATCGCTGTTGGTCCTGAAAGAACAGCCCCGGCCTTTCAGCTCCTCCCTCAGTTCCCTGTAATTATAGACAGTGCCGTTATAAACAATGGCGTACCGGCCGTTTATCACCATCGGCTGATCGGATTCACGGCACGGGTCTATCACGGCAAGGCGGTTGTGCGCCAGCCCCACGTTTCCCCTGACGAATGACCCCCGGCTGTCGGGCCCGCGGTGGACTATACTGGCCTGCATATCCGCCAGTATCTTCCTGTCTGCTTTTTCCCTGTCAATATTGATTATTCCCGCGAGGCCGCACATCGGTTTTTTATTTTTTTCTGCCCGATACGAAGAACCCGGAATGTTCCCAGCCCTTAGGCTGGACGAATTTTATATCCCCGAAACCGTTCGTCTCGAACCATCCTGCGACTTCTTCCCTGGTGTGATGTGTGGCATACTTGGGATGATACCAGTCAACGTTCGTTATAACAGACATATCCATCCCCTGGTAATCGTTATAGTAGCATTTAACAAAATGGTCATATATGAACTTCTGGAGATCATACTCCCCCTTCTTTATATTCATAAGCGGTATATCCTCATCAATGACCAGCGGCTCCTTTATCCTCTGAAGCGAACGGCCCAGAAGTGCTATCTTCTCCGAGAAATCAAGGCATTCCTCGAAACTCATGCGGGTCGTGACTTCCCGCAATTCCCGGTCCGCCAGCTCCCTCAGAAAAGGTTTGACGCAGTATATATATATCCCCATTATCCCTCCCGGTTTCAGGTATCCTGAGAGATCATTGAATGCCCTCACGGCATCGCCTGTATGATGAAGCACCCCGTCGGAATAAATAATATCGAAGAACTCTTTCTTAAACGGCAGTCCGAACAGGTCAGCCTGGCCTATGAAAACGTTATCCAGGTCCCTTGTCCTCTCGTACCCGACGTCCACGCTACGCGAGATATCCACGGCAAACCGGTTGACTTTAGGATTATCATTGAACATATACTCACTCCAGGCCAGACCGCAGCCGGCATTCAGGCAGTTCATCCCGTCGCGGAAGATATCCCTCAGCTGATCCCGTGATCCGACACCGAGCATCGCCAGGAACTGCTCTGCCCTGGAATCGCCCTTGTTTTTATCCGCTTCGCACAGCTTCGAACACCATTTGCTCGCGAAACTCCTGGCCGTCTGCAGCTTATCGTCTTTTGAGCCGTCTCCCTCTCTAAGGTAATCTTCACCGATAAACCTGGGTACACCGCCGTCTATAGGGTATTCCACCCCCTGAGCGTTCCTCAGCCTGCCTGTCTTTATACCGTACCCGTCCTTTTTCGGTTCGACGAGCTCCAGTCTGCCTTTGGTTACCGGGTCTACCAGAAAATCCAGGAATTTTTCTTTCATATCTTATTACCGCCTGCCAGTTCCTTGATGCTGTCGATTACATACCCCTGTTCCGCCTCTGTCATCTGGGGATACACGGGCAGCGCCAGAGACAGCCTGTCTGCTATATACGAATTTATGAACCCGAACCGGTCTATGCCGTACTTCCTGCTGTAATATCCCTGTATATGCACGGCGTGCGTGCCCTGCCTGACCGCGATGCCCCTGTCCGCGAGCCTCCGCATGAAGAGATTCCTCTTCTCATGCAGTTCGTCTATCCGGCCGTAATCGCGGCTCTTTTTTATCTTTAATATCTCATCGTACATGAAAAGGCAGACATACGACTGCCATCCGTGCTTCATATTTTTCGGAACCGACGGAGTCTTAAGAAGGCCTGTCTGCGAAAGCTCTTCTGTGTATGTTGCTGCGATATCGTTTCTTCTCTTCAATATATAGTCGAGTTTCCCGAACTGGGCGACGCCGAGGGCCGCCTGTATATCGGTCAACCGCAGGTTATAGCCCAGGGAATCGAAACTGCCGAGCAGGTATCCTTCGCAATCTTTGTGCCTGGACAGGTCCGTGACCGCGGCCCCGTGGTTCCTGAAAGATCTTGCGCGGCCGGCGATTTCCTTCGAACCGGTGACCAGCATCCCACCTTCCCCGGTGGTTATCGCTTTGCGGGGATGCATGCTGAAACATCCGCAGTCCCCGAAAGTGCCGGTATGTGTCTTACCTGCGTAACCGCCCAGGGAGCAGGCGCAGTCTTCGACGATTTTAAGGCCGCTCCCTCCGGCGATCTTCCTGATCCGGTCAAGGTCGGCAGGCAGCCCGAAAAGGTTGACAGGGAAGACTGCTTTCGTCTTTTTCGTTATCTTATCCCGTATCCCTTCCGCATCTATATTGAAAGTCTCCAGCTCTATATCCGTAAAGACCGGCACCGCCCCCCTGAACTCTGCCGCGTTCGCGGTTGATATCCAGGTAAAAGCCGGGACTATCACCTCATCCCGGGGTTCAAGCCCGATACATGCCGAGGCAGCGAGCTGGGCGCTCGTGCACGAATTGAAAGCGACCGCGTACCGGGCTCCGGTATACTCCGCAAAGAGCCCTTCCAGTTTTTCCGCGTAGGGCCCCTGGACCACCCATCCTGTTTCCAGGGGTTTGCACATCAGGTCTTTTTCTTCTTCCGTGAAATACGGTTTTGTTATGGGTATCTTCATTGGGCGCATCTTCGTTTTTCCAGGCCCGTCTTATCCTTTTTCCGCCATTCTATCAGCCTTTTCATGCCGTCTTTGAGCGGCACCTGCGCCCTGAACCCTATCTCTTTTTCGGCTTTCACGGTAGAGCCTATCCTGTTGGTGACGAAGGTCTTTCCTTCCTCCTTGTACTCCACCTCCAGCTTTGACCCAGTGAGTTCCAGAAGCAGATGGGCCAGCTCCTTCACCGAGGTCTTCAATCCTGTACCGACGTTATAAAAAGAATCGGTAGCGTCGCTCTTCATAGCGCAGATATTGGCCCTGGCTACGTCTTCCACGTAGACGAAATCATAACTCTGCGAACCGTCGCCGTAGACTACCGGCGGCAGGTTTTCCTCTATCCTGTCGAGTATCTTCATCATGACAGCGATATAGGCTCCCCTGTAATCCTGCCTCGGCCCGTATACGTTCATATACCTGAGCCCCACGTAATCCAGTCCGTATCTTTCGCTGAAAGCCCTGAGCATATGCTCACCGGATATCTTTGTGGCGCCGTAGAAGGTCCTGTTGTTGTAAGGATGGTCCTCGGTCATGGGTATTTCCACGGCATCACCGTAAACGGACGCCGACGAAGAATAGACCAGCTTTTTCACTTTGTTCTTCACGCATGCCTGCATGACGTTGAAAGTTCCCCTTATATTCACCTCGAAAGCCGAAGCGGGATACTCGTAGCACTGCAGAAGCCACAGAGCAGCGAGGTGGAACACGTAATCGACGCCCTGCATGGCACTGTCGAGTATGTCCTGCCGGAGTATATCTCCCCCGTCCCTGAAAACTTCCACCCGCTTATCTTTCAGGGCGGCGGAAAGGTTATCGAGCGACCCGCGGCAGAAATTATCGTACACGATGATCTTCCCCGCGTCTTCCCTGACAAGCTGTTCGACAAGATGAGACCCGATGAGACCCGCGCCGCCGATAACGAGAACGCTGCTTCCCTTTATTTCGTGCATGGCTTCTCCTTTTATATCTTTATTTTAGCCGATTTTTCCAGAGCTTTGTCCGCGGCGGCCAGGATCCTGACGACTTCCAGTCCTTTGTACACATCGGATAAGGGTTTCTTCCTGTTCTTCATGCAATCGATGAAATGCCCGCATTCGATCCCAAGCGGCTCTTTCATGTCTATACGCGGTGTATGTATGTCGCCGTACCTGATCTTGATGTTATCCGAATACTGCGCCGCACTTTCCGGGTTATTCTTCATAACCCCCTTGTCGTATATCTTCAGGCTTTCCTCGGTAAGCATGTCGTCGAATACAGCCATCTTGCCGCTCCCCACGACGGTCATTCTCCTGATCTTGAGGGGATCGAGCCACCCTGCGTGTATATGGCCCATGATGCCGTTCTCGAAATAAAGGTTAATGAAAGCCACATCCTCTATGCTCTCCTGTATGAAAGCCCCGCCCTGGCAGTCTATGTACCTGATCCCGCCCGGTATCAGGTCTATGAAGACCGAAATATCATGCACTGCGAGGCTCCAGACGACGTTCTCTACCTGTCTTACGACACCGAGATTTATGCGGGTGCTGTACAGGTAGTATATCTCTCCGAGCTCGCCGGCGTTTATTATCTGTTTCATCTTCGCGACTACCGGGTGATAGTTCATGAGGTGCCCCACCATCACAGTCTGAGCCGGATGTTTCTCGGCAAGCGCGGCCAGGGCTTCCGCGTCCTTCACTTTTGTCGTCATCGGTTTTTCTATGAATACGCTTTTGCCGGCCAGAAGAGCCTCCCTGGCGAGTTCATAATGCTGGTGAGCCTGCGTGGCTATAACGACGCCGTCCACCTTGCTGTCTTTGAGTATATCCGGGTATTCGCCTGTAGTCCTAACCCCGGGGCACGATGATTTCACGTTTTCCAGCACATCGCCCGTGGAATCGCAGACTGCGTACAGCGCGTCCAGCTTCATGAAATTCCTGACCAGGTTCTTTCCCCAGTTACCGGCGCCTATAACGGCTATTTTAGGGTTCATATCAGTCCTCCCGGCTGAAAAACTGCAGCAGGTCCTTTATCTGTCCGTAAGATTCTTTTATCTTATTTATCCTGGATTCGTAGAAACCGGCGTTATCTTCTGCTGCGGCAGCCGAAGATGCCAGGCCCTTTTCAACATTCTTCAGCTTCTCTTCTGCTTCGTCCAGCCTTTTGCCCACCCCTTCCCTGACCCTGTTGATGATTATGTTCAGCGTATCGGGATTGGCTTCATAGTAATCCTTGCGCGAATTGTCCACCCATACCTTGCGGACGGCTCCCCAGGATTCCAGTATCCTGACATTCGTCGAGGCGGAACCTTTGCTGATGCCGAGTTTTTTCACCATTTCGCTCAGGGAGACGGGGCCGTTGGACATGTACAGCAGCCCGTATATCTGGCCCACGGTCGGATTGAGGCTGAACCGCGAAGCGAGCATACCCGCCGCGTTCGCGAATTGCACTTGAAAATCAGTTTTTTTCTGTTTATTCATAACGTTTAGTACGTTCTAAACGTATTATAACATACCCCTGTGTTATTGTCAATACTCTTTTTACCGGTCCCGGGTTAGAAAGGGTCTATCTCCCGGTCCCCGACCTGCTTGTACCTGGAGCCGCATGAACACTCCAGTATCTTGCTCTGCCCCGGTTCCTTGAGTTTCAGCCCGCACATGCAGATGAATCCCCTGAACCTGGCCGGGTTCCCGTACACGAGCGCGTACGGCTCCACGTCTTTAGTGACTACGCTGCCGGCCCCGACAAACGAATATTCCCCGAGGGTCACGCCGCAGACTATGGTGGCGTTCGCCCCTACCGTCGCGCCTTTTTTCACAAGCGTCTTTTTGTACTCGTTCTTGCGTTCTATGAAAGCCCTGGGGTTTATCACGTTCGTAAAAACCATGGAAGGCCCCAGGAAACAGTCGTCTTCTACTATCACGTCGTCGTATATCGATATGTTGTTCTGCACCTTTACGTTACTGCCCAGTACTGCTTTAGCCCCTATGAACACGTTCTGCCCGATGTTGCATCCCGAACCCACCACGGCTCCCTTCATCACGTGCGTGTAATTCCATATTCTGGTGTTTTCTCCTATGATAGCCCCTTCTTCCACCTCTGCCGTGGCGTGCGCGAAAAATCTGCTTCTGCTCATGGTATGTTTACTCCCCTCTTATATGCTTCCTTTACCTTATATAACCTTCTTTTTCCAGGTATCCCATTATCACCGCGCTGCTTTCTTCAACGCTTTCCGTACCGGTACTTATGGTTATCTCCGGGTTAAGCGGTTTCTCGTAAGGATCCGATATGCCCGTAAAATTCTCTATCTTCCCCTCCCTGGCGAGCCTGTACATCCCTTTCACGTCCCTCTTCTCGCATTCCTCCAGGGGACAGTCCACGAATACCTCTATAAAATTAGTGGTCTCTCTTCTTGCCGCATCCCTCTTTTTTATATACGGAGAGATGAACGTCACCAGCGTTGCGACACCGTTCCTGGACAAAAGCTTGGTAACGAATGTTACCCTTTTTATATTCTCGTCCCTGTCCTCTTTCGAGAACCCCAGGTCAGATGTCAGTGACTGCCTGACTATATCCCCGTCCAGCCTCTCCACTTTCCTTCCTTTTGCCCTGAGTTTTTCCGCAACCGCATCGGCTACGGTGGTCTTTCCCGAACATGGCAGACCTGTAAACCACAATACAAAACCCTCGCTTGACCTGTCGCTCATCTTAAAAACTCCTTTATGATCCTTCCTCTGCCCCGGTAACCCGCATCCACATCCATATATTTAAGCACCGTAGGATATATATCCAGTATATCGGTCCCTTTAAGCTCTGCTCCGCCATCCCATCCCTTTTTCCAGCACATGACGATACCCTCCCAGTCATGCACCCCGTCATCCGGACCCGTATCGTTCTCCCTCAGGTACGCGGAATCATTCCCGACAGTCCCCGCCGACCTCCAGTTGAGATCGTCCCAGAAGACCATCAGGTCCGGTTTCTCTCCCGCGGGGTTCTCATACAGTTCTTCCGGCCTGAAGACCAGCGTCTTCCATTCTTCCCCGTCAGGGCCCTTGAGAGCCTTTATCTTCTTTTTGAGTTTTTCCATCTCGCCGGCAAGACGGGAAGGCTTAATGCACCCCTGCTCCTCGCGTCCCTGGACGTTGAAGAATATCCTCGAATAATAACCGCCCCATCCCCAGGCTTTCGTCTTCTTCCAGTCTATGTCGGCTTCCTGTACCTTCTGCCCCCTGGCAGGCCTGCGCCTGAACTTCAGGTATCCTGTCTCCTCCAGCCACTGGTTTACGCAGAACGCGCCTTTCATGGCCTTTGCGCCGTGGTCCGACGCCACTATGACGAGCGTTTCTTCGTCGGCGCGATCCATGAACCGGCCGAGCCATCCGTCGAGCAGTTTGTAATATTCAAGTACGGTATCGCCGTACCGGCTGTTCTTTTCATACAGGTGGTGGCCTTCGTCGAAATAACGCCAGAACGCATGCTGTATCCTGTCCAGTCCTATTTCCACGTGCATCGCAAAATCCCATTTTTTGTTCCCGACCAGGTATTCGAAAGCCTTGAAATGCTGTCCGGTTATCTCGAAGACATTTTTGCGTATGCTGTCCTTGTCTTCTATCCTGAAATCGGCATCGACGCTGTACCCGCCAGCCGCCCTGTTTATCTCCTCTCCCAGATCCGCGGGATAAGTAAAGGTGCCGGAGGTATCCGGTGTCATAAAACAGGATATCATGCTGCCGTTTATCCTGTACGGCGGGTACGAGGGAGGGACAGCCGAACATATGGAACTTTTTCCGCGGGCGCCGGCGGCATCCCAAATGGCGTTGTGCTCCAGGTCTACGGACGTCGTTATGGAAAAATCATCGTACGAATACCCTTTCCTGTGCCTGAACCCCCACAGCCCCAGTTCGCCGGGGGTCCGCCCGGTGACCATACACCTCCATGCCGGGATGGTGATAGGCGGGAAAACTGTGCGCAGGTTTCCCCACAGGCCCGCTTTCATTATCTTCCCGACATTGGGCAGGGAATCCCTGAACCTGTCAAAAACGAGCCGCGGCGCCGCCGCGTCCCATCCTATAAGGATAATCTTTTTACCCATAGTACTCCCTGAGCCTTTCGATATATCCGTCGACGTGCGCAGTATCCATTATTATGCCGGCTACGTCTTCTTTTCCGCCGACCTGCGCGCCGAATTCCCCGGCGATCTTCTTAAACTGCTTTGTGTTAAGGTCGCTCCTGTTGGATCGGCGGACATATATCTGCGCCCGGTCGGAAAAGAACCCCATGTTGACCACCATCACGTAATTGACATCGGTCCTGGCCGCGAGCCGCCTGGTAAGCGTCGATATGATATTCCTCCTGGAATTTATTATGTATATTTCCAGCTTGTCAGCGACCCTGTGCGCAGGTTCCGTCTCGAGCATGTCCTTTATTTCCTTGTCATGGAGGAACTGCTTCTGCGCCCACTCGTCCATCGAGGCTATCTTCCTGGGATCGCCTTCCATGTCCAGGAGGATGCGCGCGAGCTTTTTGAGCTTTTCCATGTCGTTTTCCTTGTAATGTATGTCTATAAGGTCTTTAGTCATCACGTAAAAAGTGTAATCCATCCCGGTCTTTTTCAGGTATTCATCTATTTCGGGAAACTTTTCGAACCCTTCGGGAAGGAACCTTTCCTCGTAGTCACCCGCCACGCCGAAGACCACGAAATCGGATATTTTCAGATCCAGATATTTTTTCAGGACCCAGGTGCAGGAAGGCCAGTCAAACCCCGGGTCGCCCGACGACACGGGATTATAGTAATATATGTCTTCCTTGTTCACGGGTTTTCTCAGGTGATGGTCGTATATGACCAGGGGGATCCCCAAAAACTCGTGCAGCCTGACTATATCGTCCTCTGGCACCGAGTAATCCACGACAAAAGCCAGGGTGTATCTTCTGTCGGGTATATCCAGGTTCCCGTCTTTTCCGAGTTTCAGGGGATGCAGATGATAAGTGCCTATCTCCGGCACCACGTACTCTATCTTCAGGCCTCCGGCGTGCTTCTCGAGATAACGGGTAAGCAGGGCCGCGCTGGATATCCCGTCGGCGTCCCAGTGATGTATTATCAGTATCCAGGAATTCTTTTTCAGTTTTTCAATCCACGAAGGGGTTGTCATATCTGAGTATCTCTTCCGAGACTTCGGGTCTCATGACATCTTCGGAAGGACGTTTGCCTTCGACTATTGCGCTCCTTATGGAAGTCCCGGCGAAATTGACTATGTTTTCCCCGGTATGGGAGCATATCTTGTCGTTGGCGATGCTGTTGCATTTTTTACACCTGAAAAAGGATTTAAAGAAAACCGGCTCTATGCCCAGCTCGGGATAATCATCGAATATCCTGTGCGCGTCGAACGGCCCGTAGAAGCTCCCTACGCCCGCGTGATCCCGCCCCACTATGAAATGCGTGCAGCCGAAATTCTGGCGCATTATGGCATGGAATATGGCTTCCTTCGGGCCGGCATAATGCATTTCGTATGTCAGCACGCTCATGAAAGCGCGCTCGGCGGGATAATAATTTTCGAGGAGTATCTTGTAGGTGCTCAGAATGACCTCGTCCCTGAAATCCCCCTTTTTCTTCCTGCCCATCACGGGATTTATGAACAGGCCGTCCATGAGCGTAAGCGCGCTTTTCTGGACATATTCGTGACCGATATGGGGAACGTTCCTGGTCTGAAAAGCGACTACCGTCTTCCATTTGCGGTCTTCGAACACGCGGCGTGTCTCTTCCGGGATAAGATGGTACTGTCCGAAAACCGGGTTACGGTATCTTTTATAAAGGCTGACGGCGCCGCCTATGACATTCCCCGGCTTATTTTTTATCTTGTCTACCCCAGGATGCCCGGCATCTTCCGTGCCGTATATCTTGCGCGCGTGGAGCGAGGCATCTATGCCGAATGAGTCCTCTATATCCATCGACCCGAGGATCTCCCCCCGGTACCTGAAATACACCTTTTCCCCTTTTCCCAGCTCCTTCAGCTGACCTTTGTCGACGTGCATCAGGATGGGTATGGTCCACGCCGCACCGTCGGCCAGGCGCCCGTTATGTATGACGCTCTCGTAATCTTCCCTGCGCATGAACCCTTCGAGCGGGCTGTAAACGCCCGTCGCGATGTTCTCCAGGTTCATGTAATCTTCATCGGATATATCAAGCGCTTTCGTTTTCCCGACTTTACCGGCGCCCGACTCATCGACCCGGTTTACCAGTCTTCCTCCGTGAGGTCCTATCATTTCTGCCTTCCTCTCGATAGATACATATATGACCCTACCGCAAAATAAGCCGCCAGCACCGTAAAAACGGGCATCCACAGCGCCCTGACCTTCATCATCAGCCCGACGAAACCCGTTGCGGCTACCGACGGCATGATTATATATTTTACAGCCGTCGAAAACCTGCCGCGCCTTCTCGCGCTCTTTTCCCTGGCGGGTATTGATAATATACTTATTGCGGAAATCTTTTTCAACAGATTTTCGTAGATCCCGTTTTTCTCCTTCTCCAGCTTTCTCCTATATTCGGCGCTCAGTTCGTGAAGGCTCCCCAGCCGCCTTTTTGTCTCGATGAGCAGGTCGTGGTACCGGAGGTTCAGCGGATCTGACTTTATGTTCCTGCGCAGTTCCTCCTCCGCCAGCAGATAACAGGCCCTGGAATCCTCCGTTTCTCCGAGTTTCAGGTATGTCCTGGCCATCAGTAAGCGTATCTCGGCGTTATCCGGGTCCTTTCCGGCTGCGGCGCGCAATATTTTCAGGGCCTCGCCGGGCCTGTCTTCAGAAAGAAGTACTCTGCCTTTTTCTACGGGATTTCCGTTATATGGAAGATTATCAGTCAATTAATATCTCTGGGGTCAGGAATATTAAAAGTTCGGTCTTGCTCTTCGTATCCGACTTGTTCTTAAAAAGGTATCCCACCAGGGGTATATCCTTCAAAAGCGGTATGCCCGAGGAATCCTTTGTGATCCTCTCTCTCATCAGTCCGCCCAGCACGACGGTTTTGCCGCTTTCCACCGTAACCTCGGTGAGAGCGGATCTCTCGGAAGTCACAGGGCTGTCAGCCACGAACGACACGAACTCCGATATGCTGATATTGACTTTAAGCGATATCTGGTCGCTGCCGGGGGAGACCACGGGCGTAACGGCAAGATCGACACCTTCCGGGATGAACTCTATTATCTGGGTCGTACCGGTCTCCGTCACCTGCAGCGTCCTCACGGGCAGGTTCTGACCTATATGTATCTTGGCGCTCCTGTTGTTCTCCGTCAGGATCGTCGGCTCGGATATCGTCTTTGACTGGGAATCCGAAGCAAGAAGGTTAAGCACGCCGTAGAGCTGTGTATTGTCAAGCACCGCGGATATGTCCATCCAGCCGCCCTCCGGAAATACGGATACGCCGTCGATCACGTTGTCATCGTCGCTGTCCCTGGTGAAATTGCCCTCGTCCTTGGTGGCCCTTATAGACTGGATGCCTTCCGGGTTAGTGAAACTCACCCTGTTGAACCACGACACGCCCAGCGAGAAATCTTTTCCTGCCTGCACTTCTATTAGCCTCGCCTTTATCTTTATCTGAGGGGACTTTATATCCAGCTGCTTAACCAGCACGTCCACCTTGTTCAGTACCTCCGGCGTCGCGGTCACTATGAGCGAATTCGATGTATCGTCAATGGCAATATTGGTGTTCTTGCTCTCGTCGTCGGTCAGCAGGTTGTTCAGCGTAGTCTTTACCTCGTTGGCATTCCTGTTTATAAGGTGGAACGTCTCCCTTTCTGTAGGCATCTCGGAACGCTTCATTATCTCTATGACATTCTCGCTCCTGAGTATAGCGACAAGGTCCAGCCTGTCCAGCACCATCTGGAACGCCTCGTTGAACGGCACGTTGTTCAGGCGCAGGGTCACTTCTCCCTTGACCGCTTCCGAGGGGACTATGTTCTTGTTTATTTTTATGGCGAAGGTCCTCAGGACTTCGAGGATATCGGCCTCTTTGAAATTAAAAGTCACGAGCTCGTCGCTGAAAAGCTGGGTGGCCATCCTCGGCGCCGCTTTTGCGCCCGCGGGCCCGGTCTCTCCAGACGCGATACCCTGCAGCCTTTTCTTCCTCTCTTCCTCTCTTTTCTGCTTCTCGGTAAGCACTTTATCTACTTCCTGCCTGTGTTCAGCGGTTTCCACGTTCGGCTCTATGTTACCGGCGGCCTTTTTAGGTTTTTCCTGGGCCCTGGCCGTCTCGGCCTGGGAGGGTCTCTCTTTCTTTTCTTTTTCTTTCTCCTTCTCCTTCTTTCCGGCCTTCTCTATCCCCTCCTCGGTAAGCGATATAGCCAGCGTGATCTGGTTGTTGGTGGTGACTTCGTCAAAATAGTAATCATCGACCGCCATATCCATTACAACCCTGGTTATCTTCACGGGATCGTCCTTGTACTGACCCGACCTTATCTTATCTATTATATTACCCCCCACGTCCAGGTCCTTGGTCCTCCAGTTATGAACTACGTCTACCATCTCCACCACCAGCCGCGGCGGATTCGAGACCCTGAAAACATGGAATTTCACCTTGCCGGTCGTCTCTATGACCGCCCTCACGGAGGTATCGGTTTTCCCGGCCACTTTAACGTTTATCAGCTCCTCCCACGGATGCGTCTTCTCCTGGGAACTTGCGTATCCCGACATGAATATCGCGATTATACTTAACAACGGTATTATTTTTTTCATTAAATCACTCCTCTTGCTTACTTGGGTATAGAGTATTCGTAAATAGTATTATCTTCGCTGATAAGAAGTACTTTGTCTTTCTTTATCACGGCCGCCGCCCCGACTACAGCCACATCGTCTTCGGTATACAGCCGCCCTTTCTTTGCTATATAAAAGACTTCTCCCCCGGAAAGTATCGCATACGCGCCCTCCGAATCCGAGAAATACCCGGTGACTTTCAGTATATCGGTATCCACATCGGATATCTGTATGGGCTTATTCGAGCCGGATATGGCGACAGTGGAAGAGGCCCCTTTTCTCTTGGGTATGAAAGGCGACTTGTACTTTGCGCCCGTGTACTTATAATCCGGCATCTCCAGTACCTGGAGTTTATTTTCTTTTGCGGCAGCTTCGCCGGACCGGGTATTTTTGCCGGCATCCTTTTCCTCCGACCTGCATATCCCCGATCCCAGAAGGACGATCACGCCCGCCAGAAGTATCGAAAATTTTCTCGGATCTGCCATTTTACTCCTTGAAAGTATATGTAACCAGCGTAAACTTGACCTGCACGTCTTTTTCGCTGTTTTTCACAGGGACCATATCCATCTTACCGATATTAAATATCCTCTCGAGCCTTGCGATCTCCGTGAAAAAAGCCCCCAGGGTGTGGTAATCGGCCGTGAATTCCATATCATACGGGTAAGGCTCATAGAATTTATCCGATTTTATAAGACTCTTTTCGCTGGCAGCCGACTCCTTGAAAGTACGGACCTCCATGTTGTATTTCTGCGCCGTATCGGTTATCGTCTTTATAAGAGCGGGCACCTCGTTGTCTTTGGGAAGCCTCTTTTCAATCTCTTTCAGAAGATCCTCGAGATCCCTGTATTCCTTCTCGAGCTTATCCAGCCTGTTGGCTTTCTTGCGCATATCCGCGAGTTTAGCCTGTTTGGCGCTAAGCTCGTCCTCCGCGGCTTTTATCTTTCCTCCCAGGGGAGCGTATACCTTGGAATAGAGCATGAAAAGCCCCACTGCGCCCAGTATCCCCAGGACTATCTTCTGCTGCTGCGTTATCTGAGTTTTCTTCTTTTCCGCCATTATTTCTCCCTACCTTCTCCTCTTTTTTCCGGTGCTCTTCTTTTTAGCCTGAGGTTTCTTTTCTATTTTAGGGATCTCGCCGGACGGATAATAAATGCACCCGAGCCCGAATTTCCTGACCTCTTCGCCTTCCAGTGTGACCGTTTCCACTCCGGTCAGCTTTTTCGAATCGAAAGTATCCCCGAAAATACGGACTTCCACGAACTTTTTGTCCTGCTCAAGGCTGTTGACGAATTCCGCCACACCGTAGTTATCCCTCGCGTACGCATTCACGCTGACCATTACGCCTGTGTCTTCCACGCGAGTCTTCAAATCGGCGAGCCATACCTTGGGAGTCATTATCCCGGCAAGGTCTTCCATGAAAATCGGGTAATATAGCCTCGACTGCATCAGGTTCTTTATCACGCCGATCTTCTGGTCTACCTGGGCCTTCTTTGCCTCTATCTCGTCGACCCTCTTGACTATCGGCTCCAGCTTCTTGAGTTCCTTCTCGACACCGGCGATCTGAGCCTTTATCCTGGCAGCTTTCGCGATTTTCATCACGAATATGCCCGCGAATATAAGGATAACACAGGCGATGCCCGCGATTATGAGCATATTCCTCTTCCTGGCCTGGTTCTTCGCGGTTATCTCTTTAGGTAAAAGGTTTATTTTTATCATTTTGCTTTGTGGTCGCCGATCTTTCTCAGGGCAAGACCCGTAACAACGGCCAGCGCCGGGTCCGAAAGGTCTATATCGGCGTTCTTGGCGGAAACGGACGCGTTCTCAAGCGGATAGAATACCTCGACGGGTATATTGAGTTCCGAATTGATGAATTCCCCCAGGCCTTTGAGCTTGGCGCCGCCGCCAGCGAGGACTATCTTTTCTATGTTTATCTCCCTGCCGGTCTGCTGGCCGGTAAAATAATCTATGGAACGCTGTATCTCGGAATTCAGCTCCTTGACCGTCGGATAAAGTATGTCCTTGATCTGCGGACCTACGTCGTCTTCTTCGCCTTTTATGCCGTACCTCATCTTGAGTTCTTCGGCCTTATCGATGGGGATCTGCATGTTGTTCTGAATAGCTTTTGTGAGGTTGCTCCCCGCCGCGTAAAGGTCGCGGACGACTTTCGAGACGCCTTTATCAACAATGCTTATCGTGGTCGTGTTGGCCCCTATATTTATGAGGAGCATCATCTTGCTCTCGAGGTCCTTATGCATCAGCCCGTACGCGTTTTCCAGCGCGAAAGCGTCTACGTCAATTATGGCGGGCCTGAGTCCCGCCATTTCCACTATATCGACTTTCTCGCCGATGGTATCCTTCTTGCTGGCAACGAGCACCGTTTCCATCTTGGTCTGCCCTTCTTCCTCTACGTCGCCGATTATATACGTGTCCATATCGACTTCCTGGATATCGAAAGGTATGTGCGGCTCGGCTTCGAACTGAAGGGCTTTCTGCAGGTCCGCGGGCGTCATCTTTGGAAATTTCACGCACCTGACTATGACGGAGCTTCCGGATATCGAGACCGCGGCGTTCTTCGTGGAAAATTTACACTTTCCGAGGAGCTGTTTGAGTATATCTGTGTAGACCTGCCTTCTTTCTTCGGGGGCGCGGTGCATGATGTCATAGGATGAGATATCCAGTCTGGCAAAATTTGCAACGGTTATCTTGCCGCCTGATACTTTTAATTCGAGAATTTTTACGTTACTGGTGCCGAGATCTACACCGATAACATCTTTTTTTCCGG
>JAFGSA010000024.1 GCA_016934855.1 Elusimicrobiota bacterium | reverse complement strand
CTTCCGGGGACGACGCCGTGTATGACGGGCCCATGTGGTGGAACGGCGACTGGGAAATTTCAGGGGACAACTGCACGTGCATGGGAAACGTCTACGTGCTGGAAGACATCAGCACGAGCGGCTGGGGCGACGTAGAGATTTTCGGTGACCTATATTACGGAGGCAGCAGGAGCGGGAATATCACGGTCCACGGGAACTCTTATAACTATTTCCCGCTGGGAGATTATCCGGATACGATAAACCTGGATTACTACGAGGCGCATTATCATGTTAAATATACCGCGGCCGACCAGATGGCCGATGAAGACGGCACGGAGTCGCCGGGCGATTACGTCCGCCTGACGTTCAACGCCGACGGCACGATAGACGTGAACGGGGGGCTCGATACCATCACTATACCCGCAGGGGGTATAATAATATACGGAGATAACTGCAACATCCGCGTGCAGGGGACGGTTCATGGGAGGGTTACCGTCGTCGCACAGCGGCTGAAGGTGCGTAACGACCTTTTCTACGCGAACGGCACGCACAGCGCTTCAGAAGACGACTCGTTTGCCGGCATATCGATATACGAGATATATTACGTGAGCCAGACCGGCGCCATGGAGGTCCACGGGTCTTTCTATCAGCAGGATACGTCGAATTCCGAGCTCGATACCGATAATAACGATTACGACCTCTACGGCACCAGGAACAGGGGGCATCATGTCGCGGAGGTCGGTGATTGGACGCTCCATTACGATCCTTATCTCAACGAGTTCCCGTCGCCGGGCCTGCCGGAGAAGGCAAAGATCATAAACTGGCACCTCAGATAATCCCGCGTTCATTGCATAAGAAAGTACTCAAATCAGCAGGATATACGCCCAAAACCTACGACGGGTCCGCTGATGATTAAGAAGCTTTTTCCTTACCTGAAATCCATGCGGGCAGGGGAGATCGCGTACCTGAGCGGGATCGCTCTTATGGGCCTCGTCTTTTCCCGGCAGGCGGATTATGCCCGTATATCCGCGGTCTTCAGGGTCCTTGCCGCAGTTTATCTCCTCTACGGTCATATAGCCGTGTTCAACGAGCTGTGCGGACTGGACCACGACAGGATAGATGAGAATAAAAAAAATATGCCGCTCGTCTCCGGAAGGCTCTCCGTAAAAGGGCTGCGCTTGTTCTCCCTGTCCCTTCTGGCTGTCTCCGGGTGCATGTTCCTTTCCGTCTCGAGGGGGCATTTCTTCCTGTTTCTCATTTATGTTCTGATATCATTTTTGTATTCCCATCCGAAGGTACATCTTAAAGGCCGCCCCGTGATTCCTACCGTGCTGCATTTTTTGGCGGGCACAGCCGGGTTCATGTTCGGATACATGAAACCGGGAGGAGATAAGGGTCCCGCCGGATTGCTCGTGGGCATGTTCTTCGGCTTGCTGCTGGCCTCGGGGCACCTCAACCACGAGACGGCGGATTACGAATATGACAGGATGAACGGCCTAAACACGTCCGCCGCGTATTACGGAAAAAAAGCCGCTTCGCTGGCCGGGTTCATGCTGCTGTCGGCCGCGTCGACGTATTTTGTCCTGCTTGCTGTGCTGGGGATGGTCCCCTGGTACCTGGGCCCGGTCATCATCCCCGTGTATATCGTGTGCGCGCTTGCCTACGGCAAGGCGTACCGCGGCGGCCTCGAACCCGCAGGCATAAATGCATACCGCAATACCTGCAGGATAGCGTTCCTGGCGGCGGGCGTTCTCATGACAGTTCTGCTGCTGCCGAAAGCCGGATGAGAAAGACAGCCGTACACGCGTGTATCATAGCGGCGTATGCGCTTGTCCTGGCGGTACCTTTCCTGGACAAGGCTTTTCACATAGACGCGTATCCCTATATTACAGGCGGACGGATACTGGCCGCCGGCGGTTTCGATTTGGGCGAAATAGCCAGGAAGACAACCCTCGGGTTTGAGGGCAGGCTTATAGAAGCGGATGCCGTCACCCACCCCCCGCTTTTTCATGCCGTTACAGGCCTGGTTGTTTCCGTCTTCGAAAAACCGTATGAAAAAAAACTTCACCTTGTCACTCTCTTCTTCTCGCTGCTGTGCGCTATGGGTATATATCTTCTGGGCAAGAGGCTGACGGAGGATCCGCTTCTATGCAGCCTGTTACTTTTATCCTTCCCGGGCTACCTTGTCATTTCCCATAATGTCACTGCGGATTTGCCGTTTACGGCGATGTTCCTTCTCGCCGCCGCTTTGTATCTGAATGCCATGGAGAAGAACAGCCGCGGATCGTTTGTCATATCCGGCTTGTCGGCCGCGGCGGCGTTTCTCATCTCGTATCAGGGGCTCTTTCTCATCCCTTTTTTCATGCTCTATCCGGTTTTTACATCGAAGAGGAGGAACTTCTATACGGAAATTCCCTGGATCGTTCCGTTAATCGTATGCGCGTCCTGGTGCTTTTTTATATTCGGGGCAAACGGGGCCTTCGCGATTTCAAAAGCAATGCAGGCGACCGTAAATAACCCGCTGCTCGACTTTGCGCATCATCTGAAAAAATTCATCTATAACACGGCAGTCATAGGAGAGGTCACAGTGTTCCCATTGGGCATATTCATAGTATTCGGGGCGGAAAATAGGAGGTCTCTTTTCTTCCTGTTCACATCGTCAGCGGCAGTCTTTTTGTTATCCTTGCTGTACGCGCAGGATTATACGGCTCTCAACAGGATGCTCCTTGTCCTGTCGGTGTCGGCCGGTCTGCTAGTCACATGGCATTTTGCCGGGTTACTGGTGAATGGTATCTCGAAGAATAAGAACGGTGTCGATATATTCCTGGGTATATGGTACCTGGGCTTCATGTGCGCCGCTACGGTATTTCTGCCGTACGGTTCCGTCAGGTATATGCTCCCGGTATTTCCCGCGGTAGTTATTTCATTTGTAAGGAGTCCCGGAACAAGGGGCAGGGTGTTCCTCTACGGGATGGTCTTTCTGACTGCGGTAACCGGTTTGTTAGTCGCGAAAAGCGACTACGATTACGTGGCCGTTTACAGGGCTTTCGCCGGTTCGCTTGGAAAGGAACCCGCCGTGCAGAACAGAAAGGTATGGTTCAGCGGGGAATGGGGTTACAGATACTATATGGAGGAGCAGGGATTCGGGTACATACTTAAAGACCGGCCGGAACAGGACGACGGCGATATCGTCGTGGTCGCGGGGATGCCGTCCTATGCCGGGTTGGACCCTCTTTTATTGAAAAAGCTTGATATAACAAAATCCTTTGTTTATATGCACGATTCGCCGATACAGACTTCTTCCTTCGAGACTCACGGCTGTCTCTACTCGGACTGGGACGGGAGGACCCCGCTTTCTTTCTCCTTCGGCAAAGGTCAAAAGGAGCGTTTTCATATATTCAGGGTATCCGAACCGGGATTTTTCCTCGAGAACTTTGAAGCTGCCGCCGTGAACCAGCCCGGCGGGATAAAGGATAGCAGGGTAAAAATAGACCTGATCAGCGTAAATAACGAGCCTGCCGCGGTAATATTCGAACATCCGCCCGCCTCGATCAGGTACGATAATGTGGCCGTCGGGAAAAAATATTTGGAATTCAGCGCGGGAATAGACGAAAAATGCTGGAACAGGGAAGGTGACGGAACGGAATTCGCGCTGTTTATAGGCAGGGCCGGCAGCGGAGAAATAAGGAAATCCGTTTTTTCGGTTTATATTGATCCGAAAAATAAGGTCTCCGACAGGAAATGGCACAGGTATGAGCTGGACCTGTCAGAATACTATAAGGATAAGGTCGACATCGAACTGGTGACAAAGCCGGGACCCTCAGGAAATGAGGATTGGGACCACGCAGGGTGGGCCCGCATAAGGTTCATCGATAGGAAGTAAGATTCCTTAATTCGGATAAGAGCGCTTTTCCCGTGACCGGCGCGGAGAAACTTCTCCTGTATGTCCGGTAACCGTTTTCCGATACGGCAGCCCTCAGTTTCCTGTCATTCCTGAGGAGAAGCAGGGCGTTCCCGAGAGCGGCGGGATCTCCTCTGCCGCAGAAGACGGCGTCTTTGCCGTTAGTGAGTATCTCCCTTACCGCGGGCGAGTCTTCCGTAACAAGCGGTTTTCCCGACGCCAGTACCTGGTAAACCTTGTTGGGAATGACCCTTAGGGCTTTTTCCGTATCCCCGAAGATGCCCAGGCATATATCGGCTCTCCTGACGTATCCGCGCAGTTCCTCGCGTTCTGCCCAGCCTGTCAGTGTGACGTTTTTCGGCTCAAGCGACGCTTTAAGAGCATTTATATCCGCGGAAAGCTGGCCGCTTCCGGCGACGGTGAACTTCAAGCCCTCGCGTTCCGTTATCTTTGCCGCTTTGAGTATTATATCCAGGCCGTGAAGCGGTATGAATTTCCCGAAAAAAAGCACCTCCACAGAACCGTCATCACTGCTGCTGTCTGCGGTTTCTCCCGGGCAGAAGAACTCTTCGTCAGCGCCCGTGTACGCCGTGATAAGTCTTTTCCTGCCCAGCTTGAAGGATTTCCTGAAATATTCCGCGTTTTCCCGGGAATCCATTATAAGGGCGTCCGCCAGGATGAAAGAGAGCCGGTCCAGCGCCCTCAGGACAGCGGCTTTAAACGAATTCTTTCTTACTATTTTCCTGTCCGTGACCAGCGTTTCGTAAAGGGAGATGTTCGGGTTAAAAACTAGTGGTATACCCCTGATATACGCGAGGAGCCTGGCGGGCAGCATGTCCAGCGTCCCGATGTATCCGACCATGAGCAGGTCAGGTTTATTAATTGACATGAACCCGGACAGAAGTCTTATATGCGCCCTGATGAGCATGAACCCCGTTTTTATGAGACTGCGCGGTTTTAAATAATCGCCGGTCTTGTCCCGTGTGAGTTCCCAGACAGGTTCGTGGCACTCGGATACCTCGGCGCCCGCAAAGGAGAGGGCGTTTATCAAAAGCCTGTTCCTGGGGTAATCCTTCTCGTAGGTGCCGAAATAGCAGATCTTCATCTGTGGCCGGTCACGTTAGCGGCTTTTCCGAGTTTTTTTTCGGCGATATCCTTATACCCCAGGAGAGAGTATATGCCGCTCTCCTTCCTGTAGACCAGGGACAGGTTTTTGCACGCCCCGGCGTGCCCGGACAGTTTCAGGGCCGCGAGGTAATGGTTCTCGGCCAGAGATTTCAACCTGTCCAGTTCCAGCAGGTACCTGTTCTTCGCCAGGGTCTCCAGCGGCAGTCCGGCGAGCGGCCTTATCCTGCTCTCGTCAAACAGGGCTTCGGCTTTATCGAAGTACAGGTTCCCGAGGTTGTAATGGGTCTCTGGCAGGTAGTAATCCAGTTCCAGGGCTTTTTTATACATCCGCTCGGCGTCTTCTGCCCGGTCTTCCGCAAAATAGATGTTGCCCAGGTTGTTGTATCCTTCCTCGTTTCCGGGATCAAGTGCGATGGCCTTCAGAAAATATTTTTCGGCGGCGCCGGTGTCTTTCTTCCAGAGACTTATCATGCCGAGGTTGACGTAGAGGTAGGGGTCGCCGGGGTCCGCCTCGGCGAATTTTCCAAGATTAAGTTCCGCTTCGTCAAGCCTTCCGAGGCGCATCAGCTCGACGGCCAGGTTGTATCGCGCGCGGGCGCTTGAGGGAGTCTGTTCTACGGCTTTGGACCACAGTGTGAAATCGTCTTTCCAGTCGTCGTTACGCAGGAAGGTGCGGATGGAATAAAGGAGTATTACCGCCGAAGCCAGCGCTATCCCCATGACTTTTTTGCGTGTTATCAGGTGACTCAGTATGAAAGAGATGAAAAGGCAGAAACCTATTGATGAAAGATAAAGATACCGTTCCGCCATCATGTTGGTGAGCGGGAGTATGTTGGAAACGGGTATCAGCCCCAGGAAGAACCACAGGACCCCGAAAGACGCCTCTTTATGTTTCTTCAGGTTCCTTATCGCGAGGGCCGCGGCTGCAGCCGGGATGATAAGGCTTAATAGGAAACCGGCGTTTAACGATGAGATAATGCGGGGGGCATATTCCGCCTTGAGCACGTCAGGGAAGACAAGTATGCGGATGTAGTAGATCACTACGGAAGGCATAGTCATCATCGTGTTCAGAAAACCGCCGCGGTAAGCGTTTTCTATTATACCCCCGCCTCTTGTCTTTATGAAAAAAACAGTCAGGACGGCGGCTATGAACAGGTGCGGGACATAATATCTCTCTTTCATCTTTCCGCCGCGGGGGCTCTCTCCCCCGCAGAGAGCATTATACAGCATCAGAAGGGGCACGAGGACCAGTCCTGATTCCTTCGCCAGGACCGATAAAAAAAACGATATAAGGGAAAGAGCGTAGAGAAGCCTCCTGCCGGTCTTCGCGAATTCCAGCAGCGCGATAAAAGAAAGGAGGAGGAAAAATGTGTATAATATCTCTTTCCTGCCCGATATCCAGGCTACGGCTTCGCTGTTCACCGGGTGAGCCGTGAAAAGCAGTGCCGCTATGAGCGAAAGCATGTTATTGCGGAACAGGAGCCCCAGGAGGCAGAAGACCAGGAATCCGTTCATCCCGTGCAGCAGGATACCGGTTATATGGAATCCTGAGGGGTTCTCCCCCCATGCGAAATAGTCAAGGGCGTAGGACAGGTCCCTTACGGGCCTGTAGGGCCTTTTCTTCTCGAGCCTTGATGACGGGTTCAGTATCTCGGGTATGCCCGAGAGGCTCTTGATAAGAGGATTCTCTATTATAAGTTCTTTGTCATCGTATACAAACCGGTTGTCTAGCGAACCCGAATAGATGATAAAACTCAATGAAATAAAAAGCAGTCCCGGGAGATATTTTTTCATGACCAGATTATAACAAAAAAATACATATCAGGGAATTAGACAAGATTACCGATTTAGACTATAATTTACTTTAAAATGAAGACACTGCCGGATGCCTCCTATTTATATATGAAGCTCAAGGATTTTATGCGAAACTCCGTGAGGACAGGTACGCTCAGGTGGGATAAACCACCCGTATCCTCTCAGGACACCGTCGTTATAATCGGTATGGCGCCGCTTCCTTTCGAGGAAGCCCGAATGCATAATGCTCTCGGAAGACGGACGTGGCAGTTCGCTAAAGCGGTATCCGACGGCGGGTATGACGTATCTCTAATATGTTCGAGATCCGCCGCGTCGTATGACGACTGCCCGTCGACCGGGTACATTGAACTGAACCCGCGCTTCAGGGTGTATTTTGTCAGGGAAGACCGCTTCAGCCTGAAGGATATCGCGTCGGCGCTGGGAAAAGCGGCGCCCAGGGCCGTCGTGGGAGTGAACGTGTATTCGGCGCTGGCTGCCTGCAGGATTGCGGCGGGACGTATCCCCGTGTGGGCGGACTTAAACGGCCACTTCATGACCGAAGCGCAGGCTAAATGCGCGAATTACTCGAGTGACAGGTACATAAGGCATTTCTGGCGTTACGAAAGAGAGGTCCTGAGAAAAGCTGACGTGTTCTCGGTGGTCTCCGACGCGCAGAGGCACGCGACTTTGGGAGAGCTCGGGACCCAGGGCCGCCTGAATTCCCGGACTTTCGGATACGATCTTGTAAGGACCATCAGGAATGCGGCGGAACTAGGAGCCGAGGGGATAAAAACACGCGGCGGCAGCGGCGACGAATTCGTCGTCCTCTGGAGCGGTTCATACAATAACTGGGCCGACCCCGATACGCTTGTAAAAGGCGTCGAGATAGCCATGGAAAAGATCCCGCGGCTCAAGTTCGTATCTACCGGCGGCAGCGTGAAAGGACACGACGAGAACACGTACTGGAGGGTCATGGGGCTGGTGAATAATTCAAGATTTAAGGAAAGGTTTGACCTGAGAGGCTGGGTGGACAGGAAAGAACTTGAGAAGATATATGAAGAAACCGATATTGCAGTATTGTCAGAGTATGATACGTACGAGGGACTGCTCGGATGCAGGAACAGGGTCCTTGAATGGGTAACCGCCGGCATACCCGTTATAATGAACAGGGTATCGGAACTCTCTGCTCTCCTGGACGAGAGAGAAGCCGTATTGACCTACAGGTGTTCTGATCCCCGGGACCTGGCTGAAAAGATATTTTATTTTTACGGCAACAGGGAGGAGATGGGCAGGTATGCCGAAAGGGCCGCGGAATACGCGAAAAAAGAGCTCAGTCCCGGACTGACCATGCAGCCTGTGCTTGAGTGGCTGGATGAACCTCGCCGGGCTCCCGACCTTGTGGGAAAAAAAGCATGACGGTACTGTTCTATCCCGTATCCGTCTTCCTCGGATTCGTATCGGTCCTGATATCCGCCGTTGTCATACCAGGCAGGATGTTTGCCGGGAAAAGACGGAAGATATGCGAATTCCGCGCACATGATACCGTGACAGCCAGCATAATAATACTGAATTATAACGGGAAACACCTTCTCGAGACGTGCATGCCGTCAGTGATCAAGGCAGTAGAATACGACGGGTCCGGGCACGAAGTGATACTCGCGGACAACGGTTCTGATGACGGCAGTATAGATTACGTCAGGGAAAATTTTCCTTCGGTGAGGATACTGGCCTTGTCCCGCAACCTCTATTATTCCGGCGCCAACAATATCGCGGCGAAATACGCGAAGAACGATATAGTCATTTTTCTCAATAACGACATGATCGTCGAAGAGGATTTCATAAGGCCTCTTCTGGATCATTTCCGCGGTGAGGACGTTTTTGCCGTGAGTTCCCGCATAAGGATGGAGCCCAGGAAGGAGGGAGGATACCTTGTCAACGAGACCGGTTGTACCAGGGGCAGGTTCATAAAAGGTTTTCTGGAAATATGGCAGGAAGAGCCCCGGTCAGGAGAACCTGGCGAGATCTTCTATTTTTCAGGAGGCTCATCGGCCGTATCCAGGGAAAAATTCCTGTGTCTGGGAGGGTTCGATACCCTCTTCAATCCCTTTTATTACGAGGACACCGATCTTTCCATGAGGGCTAAAGAGAACGGGTGGAAGATAATTTACGAGCCGCGGAGCGTTGTACATCATAAGTTTAGGGGAACCAACAACGAAGATAATTTCCCCGCGTACATGATAAAGCTCGCTGTCAAGACGAATTATATACTGATCAACTGGAAGAACACGGGGGACCCGGTACTGCTCGCGGAGCATTTTCTCAATCTCGCCCTTCGCCTGTTCTCAACCGTGCCGGGGAAGAGCGACCCGGGTTTTGCCGCGGGGTTCGTGATGGCTGTGCTGAAACTGCCCAGGCTTTTCGCGCGCAGTACGGTCTAAAGTCATGACGCAGCGTAAAATCGCCGGATATACCGATCTTATAAGGAACCTAATAGTGACGGACATGAAGCTCATGTATAAGAACACTCTGCTGGGATTCATGTGGACTCTGGTCTATCCTTTCGTGCTGATGGTCGTACTTTACGCGGTATTCTCACGCAGCATGAGAGGCGAGGTCGATCATTACGCCATGTTCCTGCTTTCAGGGATAGTGTTCTGGGGGTTCTTCTCGGCCGGAACCACCAAGGCCCTCTCTTCCATCTCTGATAATATGGATGTGATAAGGAGGATAAATTTTCCCAGGATAATACTGGTTATTTCCGCTTCCCTGGCCTCGCTGGTAAACTGTCTTATAGAGCTGTCCGTATTCATGGTGCTGTATGTCGTAGTCTTTAAAAGTATATCGGTATATGTGCTGTGGGTCCTCCCCGTGCTCATCCTGGAATTCCTCCTGGTGCTGGGCACCGGGCTCATCCTGTCTTCGGTGTACTGTTTTTTCAGGGACCTGCTGCCTATATGGAGGATAGCCCTTCAGATAGGTTTTTTCGCGACGCCGGTGTTCTATCCATTAAGCAGGGTGAATGAAAAAGTACTCGGGTATTATCTGCTGAATCCGGTTACCGGGATTATCGTTATGGCGAGGAAGGCCCTTTATGAGAATACCCCTCCTTCTATAAGCGGGTTTACCGTAACATTGATCTCGGTTTCGGTGATCCTAGCGGCTGGATACGCCGTTTTCAGGTGGAAAGAGCATGATTTCCCGAAGGGCCTCGTCTGACGATGACAGCGGTAAAGCTGCATGATCTGGGTATCAGGTTCAGGACCCCGCACGCCGGTCCCGGCAGGGGTATTTTCAGAAGATACATATATAAGCCTCTTTATGCCCTTGAAAGAGTGAACCTCTCGGTGGAGAAAGGTGAGGCCGTAGGCATTATAGGCGAGAACGGGAGCGGCAAGACGACTCTCCTCAGCGCGGTAGCGGGTATCCTGAGACCGGACACCGGGGCGATCGAAGTAAACGGCCGGGTCTCGGGCATACTGGGGCTTGGTATCGGCTGCAAGCCGAAGCTGAGCGCGCGCGATAATATATTCCTGTACGCTTCCATGCTCGGCATAAGGAACAGGGATACGGAAAAGAAGTTTGACGAGATCGTAAGGTTTGCGGGGATAGAGGATTTTACAGAGACCAAGCTGGCGAACTTCTCTTCGGGGATGTTGCTGAGGTTCGGGTTCTCGGTCGCGGTCAATGTGGATCCCGATATACTCCTGCTTGACGAAGTGTTATCTGTGGGAGACGAGGCTTTCCGGGAAAAATCATATAAGAAGATAAGCGAGTTCAGAAGGCAGGGGAAGACGATAATGGTAGTCAGCCACGGGCTCGGCGAGATAGCCTCTTTCTGCGACAGGCTCGTGCTGCTGGATAAGGGGAGGGTGAGGAAGACGGGCAGCGTAAGGGAGGTTATAGACGAGTACCTTGGAATGGTCTCGGAAAGAAGCGCCGGCGAAGACAGCGCCGTGCCCGGGAAATCGGAAAACAGCATGCTCAGGTGGGGTACGAAGGAAGTGAAGATAGAAAAAGTGGCGCTCCTCGGTGCGGGCGGTGAAGAGGCGGGTGTCTTTTATCACGGCGGAAAGATGGTCGTCAGGATGCATTACAATGCGCAGAGGAAGGTAAAAGCCCCTGTGTTCGGGCTGGCGGTATACGACATCAACGGCAGGGAGATAGACGGCCCGAATACCAGGGCAGACGGATATGCCGTAGAGTATGCCGAAGGAGAAGGATATATCGACTATATTATTGATAACCTGCCGCTTTATGACGGGGAATACCTTCTGTCAGTGTCGGTTTACGATCATATGGTGAAACAGCCGTTCGACCACCATGACAGGATGTATAAGTTCCTCGTCACGGGAAAAAAGGCCTGGGACAGGGGTATAGTGCGCATAAATGCCCGCTGGGAACATAAAATATAGTTGCTGGTTGCTAGTAATACGTGAAGCGTATCTCGTGAAGCGTGAAGCGTGCTGGATATTTTCGAGATACGAAATACGAGATGCGAGATACGAATGTAAGTTGCTTGTTGCTAGTGTAAGAAAGTTATAAGTTGTAAGTTTTAAGTTATAAGAGAAGATACTAGATGTCAGATTCCAGATACCAGATAAATATAACCATCTCTTTTATTTTGGCGGGCTTTAAGCAGGCAGTCTTACGGCTTATAGCTTATAACTTACGACTTGGCAGGGGTTCAGATGGATTTGCGGGATGCTAGATACTAGATGCGAGATACAATTTTCATTACACATTCGGTTCATTCAGTCGTTCGCTTCATCTGGCTTATGCCAGCGCTTACTCCATCATCTTTACACATTACACAGGGTATTATTAGGTACAAAGTAATATGAAGATAGGCATCGTGCTGATACAGGGCAATACGGGGGGGCCCAGGACCTATGCTCTCAACCTGATAAAGGGCCTGCTTGGAGTCGACCGGGATAACGAGTACTTTATTCTCAGCGACCGTGGACGGACTGGAAGCGGATTAAAGGATGCGTCCTGGGTCGAGATCCCGCTCGCAGGCAGGTACATGAGGCCGTACTGGGATAACGTTCTCCTGCCCAAGGCTCTGAAAGGATATAAAATAGACCTCCTTCACGATACCAGGAACGTGCTCCCTTTCAGAATACCCTGCCGTTCAGTGGCTACGATCCACGATCTGGCGCCGTTTATATATCCCGGGACTTTCGGCGCGCTGCGTCTTATCGACCACCATATCAACATGAGGAACGCCTCCAGGCGCGCCGATGCGGTGATAGTGCCGTCAGAGACGACGAAAGACGATCTCATCCGCATACTGGGCGTACCGGAAAAGCGGATAAACGTGATATACGAGGCTGCTGATTCGGCGTTTAAGCAGCGGCGTGATAGAACCGTTATAGAAGATTTCCGCAAAAAGCGTCTTCTTCCGGAAAAATATCTGCTGGCGGTGGGGACGACGCAGAAGAGGAAGAACATCCCGCTCCTGGTTAAAGGTTTCCTTAAGGCAAAAACAGATTCTGGGTTTTTGCATCACCTGGTCATAGCCGGCCGCGGGAATTACGCTGTGCCTTCGGGATTTGTGCATTTCTTAAAAGACATAGAAGACGGAGAACTGCCTCTATTGTACGCCGCGGCGGATATCTTCGTATCATTATCGCTGTATGAGGGCTTCGGGCTCGCAGTGCTCGAAGCGCTGGCCTCGGGGCTCCCGGTACTGACATACAGGAACAAGACTGCCGAAGAGGTCGCGGCCGGTGCCGCGGAGTATATAGAAAGCCTGAAACCGGAAGATATAGCCGGGAGTATCGCAAGTCTGATCAGTGACGGCGGCAGGCTGCGCGAATTGAAAAAGCAGAGCAGTGAAAGAGCCGCTTTATATTCGTGGGAGCAGACAGCGATCGAGACCCTGGAAGTATACAGGAAGGTATTAAATGGAGATATCCGTAATCATACCGGTTTATAACGAGGCGGAGAACGTAGAACCGCTGTATGAGAAGCTGGCGCCGGTCATGCAGGGAATTGACGGAGATCACGAGATAATATTCGTAGACGACGGGAGCCGTGATACGACTTTCGAGGTTTTAAGAAAGCTAAAAGAAAAGGGTTGCAGGATAAAAGCGGTACAGCTTAGAAAGAACTACGGTAAATCCAAGGCCCTCCTGGCGGGATTTGAGCAGGCCCGGGGGGATATAATAGCTACTCTGGACGGCGACCTTCAGGACGAACCGGGGGAGATCCCGGGTATGATAAAGCTCATGGAAGAGGGATATGACCTTGTAAACGGGTGGAGAAGGAAGAGGAGGGACCCGTTCGGCAAGGTCATGTCATCGAAGTTCTTCAACCTGATGACCAGGCTCTTTACGGGCGTAAAACTGCATGATTTCAACTGCGGTATGAGGGTGTTCAGGAAAGAGGCTGTAGATGATATGGCGGATTCCCCGGCGCTCCACCGGTTCCTGCCTGCAATAGTCTCCTGGAACGGGTACAGGGTCACGGAACTGGCGGTCGAGCATAGCCCTCGTGTACACGGGAAGAGCAAGTACGGCGTGGAAAAGGTCCCTAAGGGCTTCGGGGAGTTTTTGAGCCTCTTTTTTCTCGTCAGGTATACATCTCGGCCGCTTATTTTCATACTGGTATCGGGTCTCCTGTCCGCCCTGTCCGGATTCGGGATACTGGCGTATCTCACCTGCCTATGGTTCAAGGGTCGGGGATTGTCGTCAAGACCGCTCCTTCACTTAGGAATACTGCTCCTCTTGATAGGCGTCCAGCTCCTTCTGATAGCGCTGATAGTGGGTATAACCGTAACTGCCCATAAAAGAGAAAAATATATAATAAAAAGCGGAATTTGAGCCGGCAGCCTGCATTTGACAAACCTGCCTTTATTTTGTACCATTGTTCAAAAATTGAACAATGACTGAGATAACAGCATAAGAACTTAAAGTAATAAACAGCATCTCTCGTTCAAAACTTGACATAATGTAAATATGGAGCTACAATATCCATAAAGGCAGTATATATGGATATTATAAGGCGATTTTTTCATACAGCAGATGAGAGCATATTCCTGTTCGGGCCCCGGGGAACCGGTAAATCCACATGGGTTAATCAGACTTATCCGGACGCTCTTCTTATAGATCTGCTTTCTCCGGACGTATTCCGCAGATTAAGCGGAAAACCGGAAATACTGAAAGAAATTATAGCAGGCAACCCGGCATCGCGTATAATTGTGATAGACGAAGTGCAAAAAGTACCGCAGCTTCTCGATGTTGTCCATCAAATGATAGAAAAGGACCGGTCCAGCAGGTTTATTCTTACCGGGTCAAGCGCCAGGAAATTAAGACGCGCCGGTGTTGACCTGATGGCCGGGCGCGCAATAGTCAGCAATATGCATCCCTTCATGGCTGCCGAACTCGGGCGGCAGTTCGATATTAACAAGGCTCTGGAAACGGGTATGATTCCTCTTATTACCGCTTCTAATAGTCCCGGGGATACCTTAAAATCATACATTGCATTGTATATGAGGGAAGAAGTTCAGATGGAAAGCCTCGTAAGATCTATAGGCGGATTTTCCAGGTTCCTGGAAGCGGTAAGTTTTTCTCATTCTTCCGTTATTAATATGAGTAATATAGCCAGGGAAAGCGAAGTCGGGCGTAAATCAGTTGAATCCTATATCCAGATACTTGAGGATCTGCTCCTCTCGTTTAAATTACAGGTATTCTCAAAAAGAGCTAAAAGGCAGCTGGTTTCGCATCCCAAGTTCTATTTTGTCGATCCCGGGATTTTCAGGTCGCTCCGGCCTTCGGGCCCTTTTGACAGAGACCGGGATATTGAAGGACAGGCGTTGGAAGGATTAGTCGCCCAGCATATTCGCGCATGGATAGATTATCGAAACAGGGCAAATAATATGTATTATTGGCGAACAAAAGCGGGGACAGAAGTTGATTTTGTTATATACGGTGAAGACGGATTATGGGGGCTGGAGGTAAAAAACACCGATAGAATACGCAATGCTGATTTCAGGGGATTAAAGAGTTTTCGGGAAGAATATCCCGAGGCAAATGTGCTGTTCTTATACAGGGGCAATGAGAGACTTGTCAGAAATGACATATCATGTATTCCTATAGAAAAATTCCTGCTCGAATTAACTCCCAGTAATAACCTTCAGAATCTGCGTTAAGCGGCTCCGAAAGACACATGCCGATATTGACATGCTTGTGTTTATTTGGTACCATTGTTCAAAAATTGAACAATGGCTGAAATAACAACAAAAGAACTTAAAGTAATAAACAGTATCTCCAAGAACAATAACCCCTCGCAGCGCGATATAGCGACCGACGTGGGCCTGTCCCTGGGTATGACCAACATCCTCATAAACCGGCTGGTAAAGAAAGGCTATGTCAAAGTACGCAAACTCAGCGCAAAAAAGATCAAATATTTCATTACCGCCCGCGGTCTGAAAGAGAAGACCAGGAAATCCTACAAGTTCATGATGCGGAGTTTCTCAGTTATAAACAAGCTTAAAAAGAGGATAGAGCATTACGCTATTGAAGAATATAATAAGGGGGGCAGGTCGTTTGTGATACTGGGGGAAGGGGAGCTCTCCTTTATAACCGAGCTCGTTCTGGGATCCCTTAAATTTAAGGATGTCACGATAAGAAGGGTGAGCAAGGAAAATATAAACGGCGAAGACGCAGTCGTCTTCAATACGGCGCATGACAGCGCCAACGGCTTTAAAAGCCAGATAGATATCTGGACCGAGGCCGAAAAACTATACGGGAGTAACTATGAATTCTAAAAACCTGAAGGAAAAGATCCTGAATAAAAAGGCTAAGATCTGTATCGTGGGGCTGGGTTACGTGGGATTGCCGCTTGTAGTCGAATTTGCCGAATCGGGGTACAATGTCACGGGGATAGATACTTCGAAGGATAAAATAAGCCGGCTCTTGAAGGGCCAGTCTTACATAGAAGACGTGAAATCGTCGGCGGTTAACCTTATAATAAAGGCCGGGAAATTTCATCCCACGTCCGAGTACGGCACGGTAAAGAACCAGGACGCGATCATAATCTGCGTGCCTACACCGTTGCGCAAGACCCGCGAGCCCGATCTCTCGTACATAGTCGATGCCGCAGATGAAGTGGTAAAATACCTTTCCAGGGATACGCTCGTCATACTGGAATCCACTTCGTATCCGGGGACTACCAGGGACATATTGCTGGACAAGATAGAGAAGAAAGGTTTCAGGGGCGGGGTCGATGCATTCGTTGCGTTTTCCCCGGAAAGAGTGGACCCCGGCAACGAGAGATTCGGCATCAGGAACACGCCTAAAGTAGTGGGGGGCATCGACAAGAAATCACTGAATCTCGCGAAGACGCTGTACTCCCAGGTGGTGGACAGGGTCGTGACCGTGAACTCCTGCGAGGAAGCCGAGATGGTAAAACTCCTTGAAAACACATACAGGGCGGTGAATATAGGGCTGATAAACGAGATGACCATGCTGTGCAGTAAGTTCGACCTGGATATCTGGAACGTGATACGCGCGGCTTCGACCAAACCCTACGGTTTCATGGCGTTCTATCCCGGCCCGGGGCTCGGGGGGCACTGCATCCCCGTAGATCCGCAGTTCCTGTCATGGAAGGCTAAGAGCAACCTGTTCTACCCGAGGTTCATAGACCACGCCGAGGAGATAAACACGAGTATGCCCAATTACGTGGCGAAGAAAGTCATAACTACGCTCAACAGGATGAAAAAAAGCGTCAACGGTTCGAAGATACTCATAATGGGCGTCAGCTACAAGAAAAACGTCGGGGATACGAGGGAATCACCTTCGTTCGAAGTAGCCCAGATACTTAAGCAGCTCAAGGCGCAGCTCAGCTATTCCGACCCGTACGTGGCTTCGTTCGAGGGGATAAAGAGGGTGCCGCATTCGAATATCAATTTCAGGAACTTTGACTGCGTGCTGGTAATAACCGATCATGAAAAATTCGATTATAAAAAGATGGTCAGGGAAGCGAGAGCTGTCGTAGACTGCAGGGGTGTGACGCTGGACCTTAAGGGTAAAGCAAAAATAGTGAGGATATAGTCATGGCGAATGAAAGATATCTCGTAACGGGCGGCGCGGGCTTTATAGGATCTAATATAGTAGACGAACTCGTCACAAAGGGAAAAGAGGTGGTGGTCCTGGATAACTTCTGCACTGGTTTCAGGAAGAACCTTGAACATCTGAAGGGCAGGATAGAGCTCATAAAAGGGGATATAAGGAATATGCGGACGGTTATGAAAGCCTGCCGGGGCTGCAAATATGTACTTCATCAGGCTGCGCTCAGGTCCGTTCCCAGGTCCGTAGACGATCCGGCTTCGACCAATGACGTAAATATAACCGGTACTCTCAATATTCTCATTGCCGCCAGGGATTCGGGCGTAAAAAGGGTTGTGTACGCTTCCTCTTCTTCGGCTTACGGCGATACCGAGGCGCTGCCTAAAGTGGAGACGCAGAGGCCTCTTCCTATATCGCCCTACGCTGTCTCGAAGCTGACAGGCGAGCATTACTGCAGGGCTTTCTCGCACACTTTCGGACTGGAGACGGTGAGCCTGAGGTATTTCAACGTATTCGGGCCCAGGCAGAGCCCCGAGTCGAAATACGCTGCGGTAATACCGATCTTCATCAAGCAGGCGAAGGAGGGAAAACCGCTTACGGTGCACGGGGACGGCAAACAGTCCCGGGATTTCACCTACGTGAAGAACGTGGTGAACGCCAACCTGCTAGCGGCGAAAGCCGAGAACGTATCCGGACAGCTCTTCAACGTCGCATGCAGCAACCGGTACAGCGTACTCGACGTGGCTAACGGGATACTGGCAAACCTCGGCGTAAAAGTGCCTTTCGAGCACCTGCCAGCGCGGGCCGGCGACGTAAAGCACACGCAGGCGGATATATCCAAAGCCCAGAAGCTTCTGGGCTATAAGGTGGAGGTGGATTTCGGGGATGGTATTAAAAGAACCGTGGAGAGTTTTGCATAAGAGAACATGAAGGCTGCGAAAAAAATCATCCTTGTAGCGGGGGCCAGGCCCAATTTTATGAAGGTATACCCGGTGTATAAAGCTCTTGCAAAAAACGGGAAGTTCAAACCCGTGCTCGTACACACCGGGCAGCATTATGACAGTAATATGTCCGGTAATTTCTTTAAGGATTTCGGGCTCCCCGCGCCGGATATTTACCTGGGCGTCGGTTCCGCTTCGCACGCTGTGCAGACTGCAAGGATAATGATGGAATTCGAGAAAGTCTGTCTCGACGAAAAACCCGATATAGTCGTAGTCGTGGGAGACGTTAATTCCACCCTGGCCTGCTCGCTGACGGCATCAAAACTTCTTATACCGATTGCCCATATAGAATCCGGACTCAGGAGTTTTGACCGGGAGATGCCCGAAGAGATAAACCGCCTTATAACCGACGCGATATCGGATTATCTTTTTGTCACCTGCATGGACGGAAAAAGAAATCTTCTGAATGAGGGTATACCAGGCAAAAAAATATTTTTTGTCGGGAATACGATGATAGATACTTTAAAAACCTTCAAACCCAGGATCGGGAATTCGGGATACTGGAAGAAATACGGAAAAGAATACGCTCTCCTGACCCTGCACAGGCCTTCTAACGTGGACGGCCGGAAAACCTTTATCGGGATACTTAAAGCTCTTGACGTTATACAGAAGAGGATAAAGATAGTTTTTCCTGTACATCCCCGGACGATGAACAGTATGAGTAATCCGGAAATAAAAAAGAAAATAAAAAAAATGGATAACCTTATACTAACGGGACCGCTGGGTTACATGGATTTTATGTCGCTGGTGATGAACGCTAAACTGGTCCTGACCGATTCCGGCGGCATCCAGGAGGAGACGACAGTGCTGGGCGTGCCCTGTCTCACTCTCCGCAGGAATACGGAAAGGCCTGTCACCATAACCGAAGGCACAAATATACTTGTAGGCGATGACCCGGACAGGATAGCCAGGGAGGCGGTGAGGATCATGGAAGGGAGGAAGAAGAAAGGAAGAATACCCAGATACTGGGACGGCAAGACTGCGGACAGAATAGTAAAAGTGCTGGAGGAAAGACTATGAAACAGGTTTTCGCTGGCAGGGGAAAAGCGTTTTTTGAAAAAGTACCTGCGCCCATAACTGCGGATAACGAAGTGCTAGTGCGGGTCTCTTATTCATGTATATCGGCCGGCACGGAATCATCGAGTGTCAGGGCCTCCGGGAAATCACCCATACAGAAGCTTATAGAGAAACCGAAGAATGTAAAGAAACTGCTCGAGATGATAAAAAAGCAGGGTATAGGAAATACCGTACTGAAGATAAAGGGCAGGCTGAATGCCGGGTCACCCATAGGGTATTCCGCCTCAGGTACGGTCATTGAGGCGGGTAAAGGCATTGTCGATATAAAAGCGCACGACAGGGTCGCATGCGCGGGAACGGGTATCGCAAATCATGCCGAGTTTATCTCGGTCCCGAGGAATCTCCTGGTAAAAATACCGGATAACCTCGGGATGGAGCAGGCGGCTACTGTTGCGCTCGGGAGCATTGCCCTTCAGGGGGTAAGAAGAGCCGGCTGCGGCATAGGTGAGATAGCCGTCGTCATAGGATTGGGAATACTGGGACAGCTGACTGTTCAGATGCTCAGGGCCGCGGGCTGCAGGGTTATAGGCATAGATACGGACCGGCGCCGCGGCGATATTGCCGTTTCCTGCGGTCTTTCAAGGAGCATAGATCCTGGCAAAGCGGACAGTGTGCAGGAGGTCGGGAGTTTCTCCGGCGGCCGCGGGGCGGATGCCGTTATAATAACCGCCGCGTCCGCATCCAGCGGGATAATCAACCAGGCCATGGAAATGTGCCGGAGAAAAGGGCGAGTGATAATAGTGGGCGCCGTGGGGATGGACCTGAAGAGAGAGCATTTTTATAAGAAAGAGCTGGACGTGCTCATATCCACATCGTACGGTCCCGGCAGGTATGACGAAAAGTACGAGAAAGACGGCATCGATTATCCCTACGGGTACGTCAGGTGGACGGAGAACAGGAATATGGCCGATTACCTGCGTATGCTCTGCGAGAAAACGCTCGATATCGCGCCGCTGATCGAGAAGATATACCCTGTCGAAGATGCGGGCAGGGCTTTTAATGATCTGAGCGGAGCCGGAAGGCCGCTTATAACGCTTCTTAGATACGAAGGAGATCCTGCCCCGGACAGGAAGATAGTCGTATCAGCAAGAAAAGCCGGGCGCGATGTGCTGAACGTAGCGCTCGTAGGAGCCGGCGGTTTCGCGAAGAGCATGCACATCCCCAACTTGGAGAGGCTCTCAGGTATGTATAATATCCGCGCGGTCGTTGATAAGGCCGGCGGCAATGCCATGATGACCGCTAAACTGTGCCGGGCTTCGTACGCGACGACGGATTTCGACGAGGTGATGAAAGATAAAGACGTGGATGCTGTTTTTATAACTACCAGGCATAACCTTCATGCGAAAATGGCGATGGCTGCGGCCCGGGCGGGTAAAGCGGTATTCACGGAAAAACCGATGTCGCTTAGCTCGGATGAGCTGGAAGAGCTTACGGGTATCCTGGAAGAGAAAAAAACCCCGTTTACGGTCGGTTTTAACAGGAGGTTCTCCCCCTTCGCCGCCAGGATAAAAAGTATAGTAAAGGACAGGATTAATCCTATGATAGTAAACTACAGGATGAACGCGGGATTTATCCCCGCCGAACACTGGGTCCACTCGCAGGAGGGCGGAGGGAGGAATATAGGAGAGGCCTGCCATATATACGACCTGTTCAACTTTCTGACTGAGGCAGAGGCATCATCCGTTACCGCTTCTTCGATCACGCCGCGGAACGATAAATTCAGGAGAAACGATAATTTTATCGCCACCGTCAAATACGCGGACGGATCGGTATGCAGCCTTATATACACCGCTTTGGGAAGCAGGGATGTTTCCAAGGAGCGAATGGACGTATATTCGGACGGGAGGATACTCTCTCTTGACGACTATAAGACCCTGACCGTCTTCGGTTCCGGAGAAAAAGGACTGGAGACGGCTGTTCAGGATAAAGGGCATTTCGAGGAACTAAAAAGATTCGGCGCGGCGGTAAAAGAGGGAGACGGGTACCCTATCCCATTATGGCAGCTGGTGCAGGCTACGATGATAAGCTTCAAGGTAGAACAGGAGTTGTCCGATGGAAGATAACACCGGGAAAATATACAAGGCCGTTCTTCTGGCTGCCGGCCTGGGCAGCAGGCTTAAACCACTCACGGATGAAGTTCCCAAGTGTCTCACTGAGGTTCACGGCAAACCTATAATAAACCAGACACTTGAAATACTCGAGAAAAACGGCATTAGGGAAACGGTTATAGTGATCGGATACCTTGGTGAGATAGTAGAGAAAAAAGTCGGAACAAAGTACCGCAATATGAGTATTTCATATATAAGGAACGATATATACGACGAAACAAATTCCATGTACTCGGCCTGGCTGGCGAGAAAATACCTGGAAGAGGGTGCGATCCTTATCGAAGGAGACACTTTCTTTGAAGAAAAACTTTTTTCTTCGGTTATGGAAAGAAAAGCGGAGAAGAGCTTCTGGGTGCTGGACAGGTTCAGAATAGATTATGACGGGAGCCTGTCAGTCTCGGATGAGAAGGGGCGGATAATAGAGACAAAGATAGTACGCGGACAGCTCGCGGAATATAAAGACAATTATTTTAAATCGACCGGGGTGCTGAAACTCACCGGCGAATACGGCAGAGAGTTCTCCCGCTGGCTCGATGAAGAGGTTAAAAAAGGCAATACAAACATATATTACGATCTGGTTATTGCGGAACACCTTAAAGACGCTCCTTTATATGTTCATGATATAACGGGACTAAAATGGGCGGAACTTGACAGTTTCGACGATTTAGTAAGGGTGGAGAAGATATTCACGTCAAGGAAGCATGTGGTTATAATAATAGACGGCGCGGCGGATATGCCCCAGGAGAAACTGGGCAACAGGACTCCGCTGGAGGCGGCGGATATACCTTCTATAGATAAACTGGCCAGGGAAGGGAAGACCGGCCTTATGAGGACAATGTATCCGGGGCTTCCGGTAGGAAGTATTGTGGCCAATATGGGTATGCTGGGATATAACCCCTTAAGGTATTATCCCAACGGCCGGGCTTCGTTCGAGGCGCTGGCCCAGGATATATTCATGGATGAAGGCGATATAGCGTTCAGGTGCAACCTGGTATCCGTTTCTGACGGGATATTGAGGGATTTTACGGCGAAAAATATCGATTATGATAAAGGCAAAAAGATTATAGAGGGACTGGATATACCCGGTGAAGATATAGAAATATATCCAGGGCAGGGGTACCGCAATTTATTTATTTTAAGGAACGCCGGTATAAATGCCGGTGAGATTTCGTCTTCCGAACCGCATATGAACATAGGGAAACCGGTCAGGGAACTGCTCTTGAAAGGCAAAACTCCCTCGGCGGAGAAGATATCCGGTAAACTTAATGAATATATAATGAAATCCGCGGAAAAGATAAAAGCTATGAACAGGAGCATGGGAACCAAAGCCGATATGATATTTTTATGGAGCCCGTCCTCAGAGCCCCGCCTGCCTTCATTCAGAGGAAGGTACGGTGTTGACGGCGCCGTCATAGCCGGCCTGGATTTCATGCGCGGTATAGCTATTGCGGCCAGGATGGAAGCAAAGAAGATCCACGGCGCTACGGGGCACAGCGACACAAACATCGCAGAAAAGCTCAGGCATACTATTAACGCTCTTAAATATAATGATTTTATATATCTTCATCTGAATGCTCCGGATGAAGAGTCTCACAGCGGTAATCTGGAGGGGAAGATAAGGATAATAGAGAAAATAGACAGGGAAGTCGTAAAGCCCCTAAAAAAATATCTTGATGATAATTACGCCGGAAAGTACAGAATGACTATCCTGCCGGACCATTACACTCTCTTGGAGAACGGGGAGCATAGCGATAAACTGGTTCCTTATCTTGTTTACGGCGAAGGAATAAAAAAAGACGATGTAAAAAGCTTCAGCGAACGGGCCGTGGAAGAAAGAGGCAGGACAATGATGAAAAATTATGAATTCATTGATTTCCTATTGAAGGGGTAGTCAATAGTCGTTAGCGATGAGCGAAAATAATAATAAAGCAAAATGCATGTTGATAATGCCGGCGTTCACTCAGTCGAAGAAGGCCATGAAAAGATGCCTTTTTCCTCTCGGACTGGGTTATCT
Organism: Elusimicrobiota bacterium; assembly: GCA_016934855.1. Classification (GTDB taxonomy): domain Bacteria; phylum CG03; class SLGR01; order SLGR01; family JAFGSA01; genus JAFGSA01. The sequence goes on along the minus strand of JAFGSA010000024.1, from coordinate 102,193 downwards.
CGCGGCTGTCCTCGAAAAAGAAGGGATAGATGTGTGTGTGCTTGACTGTATTGTCGAAGGTTACAATACGGAAGTCTCTCATGATGACGGGGAAATCACTTTCGGCTTACAAGATGATGAAATTAAAAAGAGAATCAGGGAATATAATCCCGATTTCGTAGGAGTGTCGTGTCTTCTTTCCAGACAGGCGCATAATGCGCATAGAGTATGCGGGATAGCAAAAGATGTAAATAAAAGCATTCGGACAATAATGGGCGGCTGTCACCCGTCCGCTTTGCCTGAAGCTGTTATAGCGGATCCAAACGTGGATAATGTTGTAATCGGGGAAGGGGAAGGAGCTATACTCGCTATTGTCAAAGGAGAAAGATCCGGCATGGTAAGAAGCGATGATATTTCTTTAGAAAAATTACCTTGGCCTGCCCGGCATTTGCTACCTATGGAAAAGTATATCGGTATAAATATGCCGACAAGCGTATTTTCTCCTAGTAACAGGGTGACGCAGATAGAATTTACCAGAAGCTGTCCGTTCAATTGCTCCTTCTGCGCGACTACCCAGTTCAGGGCGGGATACCGCAAGAGGGAAGTAAATGATTGCCTGGCGGAAGTAAAGTTTCTGAAAAATAAGTACCGGATAGAAGAACTGGATATAATTGATTCAAATTTTATTGTTGATAAAGTCTGGGTGAAACAGCTGTTGACGGGTTTGAAAGAGCTAGGTATATCATGGGCGAATCCCGGCGGCATATGGGTCGGGGGACTTGATGAGGAAATGCTGCATCTGATGAAAGAATCGGGATGTTATCAGCTGTCGCTGGCGGTGGAAAGCAGCACGCCTCGTATATTGAAGGATATAATTAATAAACCGACGAAACTTGATATGGTCAAGCCTGTTGTCGATATCTGCAGGAAAATAGGAATAGACCTGCATGCTTTTTTTATATGCGGGTTTCCCGAACAGACCCGTGAAGAAATGAATAATGATTACAGATTCGCAAAGGAAATGGGATTCACTTCGGCTTCATTCAATATTATTTCCCCGTTGCCAGGCAGCCGCATATATGAAAAATATATGAGCGAATTCGATGATATAGATTTGAGAAAAGCCAGTATTCCCCATCCTGATATGAGCAGGGGAGATATTGAGAAACTGGTTGAGAAGTTCAATAGAAGTTTTAATAGTTCGCTTATATACAGGAACCCGGCGATGTTTTTTAAAAAATATGTATCGACTTTGCTGAGAAAGCCGTCTTTTAATTTATTAAAGAAATTATTTAACAGGCAATAGATGACATAATGGCATATAAACAGATAGGCAGTCCGGATCCAAAATATTTGGCAATGACAGATATTCTAATTGGAGATATGTCCGATACTAATTATGAATATATTATCTTTAACAGGCCGATAGTATTATTGGCAAATAAATGGTTGCGTGAAAATTTTCCGGATATAGGTATAAAGACGGATCTGCCCGGCTTGGAACGGGCCATTGAAAAGAGTATTGCTGAGCCGGATGAGTTTGCGCAAGCAAGAAAAAAGTGGTTAAATGCGACAATTAGTAATCCCAGAGGCAACAATTCGGGAAGTGTACTGGATAAAATTCTTGAGTATTCAGGGTTGGATAATCCGTATTTTGTTTTTATACATGGGGGGGATAAAGTAAAACAGACGAATCTCAAGCCGCTGGAGGAGGAGGCAAAAAAGAGGAAATACTCTACTGAATTTGTGTCAGAAATAAAGGGGGATTTTAAGAAGGCGGAGAATTTAATATTTATTGCTGCACATTTTAAGGGTTTGGCACACGTAGAAAAAGGTTATAAGGTTCATCTTGATCATGGACTAAAAGGCAAAGGCACCGCCAATGTTGAATATTCGATGAAAGATTACATGGAACATGATTATTTTCCTATGATTGATCTTCATATAACTGCGGGGAAAATAGGCCAGGAAAGGACGCGAATGCTGCTCGGACCCATGAAAGAAAGAGCGATAATTGCAGGATATCCCAAAGCAGATGATTTGTTAAGATTGAATACTGCTGAGAATAGGAAACAGGTCTGCGCTGAACTGGGCTTTGATTGCAGCAGACCGGTAATAACGTATGCGCCCGCTGGAGAGGAAAGTTATATAAAGCCGGGGGGGTCTTTAACAAAGGAAGTTCTGACAGAATTGAAGCATTTGGAAAGAAAAACAAAATACAATATTTTAATTAAATTGAAATATCCTGAAGCTACATTTAATAAAAAAATATTCAGAAAACTAAAAAAATTAATATCAGCGGTATAAAAGGAGGCATTGTGGGCGGTATAAAAAAAGTTTTAATTACAGGGATTACGGGTTTTGTAGGAAGTCATCTGGCGGAATATATACTGGATAAATCTCCGAAAACGGAAATAGCCGGGCTTCTGCGCTGGCGTGCCCCGAAGGACAATATAATGAAAATAGCGGATAAGATAGCTTTCTGCTACGGAGATCTGGTGGATATCCCTTCTCTTAAAAGGATACTGGCGGAACATAAGCCGGATATAATATTCCATCTTGCCGCCCAGTCTTACGTAGATTTCAGTTTCCTGGCCCCGGTGGCTACGCTGCAGGCAAACGTCATAGGCACCGCGAATCTGCTCGAGGCGGTAAGAGAACTCAAAGCGGATGTTTCATATGATCCCGTCATACATGTATGCAGTTCTTCCGAAGTATACGGCCAGGTAAAAGAAGACGAAGTGCCGATAAAAGAATCAAATCCTTTCCGGCCGGCATCGCCATACGCGGTAAGCAAGGTCGGGGAAGACATGCTGGCTCAGCAATACTGGCTGTCCTGGGGGATTAAGACCATAAGGACCAGGATGTTCACTCATACCGGTCCGAGGAGGGGCGAGGTATTCGTGGTGTCAACTTTCGCCAAGCAGATAGCCGAGATAGAAGCGGGGCTGAAGCCGCCGGCGGTAAAAGTCGGCAATCTGGACAGCGTGAGGACTTTCCTTGATGTCAGGGACGCGGTAAAGGCATACTGGCTCCTCGTTAACAAGTGTCCTCCCGGCGAAGTTTATAACATAGGGGGTATAGAAACGATGACTGTCGGGGATATGCTGGACAGGCTGCTGAAGCTTTCAAAAAGAAACGATATAAAAATTGAGGTAGACCCGGCACGGCTGAGACCTTCGGATGTTACGCTTCAGATCCCTTCGGTCGAAAAGTTCATAAAAGCCACGGGATGGAAACCGGAGATTAAATTCGAGATAACATTAAAAGATACTCTAGAATACTGGAGAGAGTATTTCAGGAAAAATGGATAAGCTGAACCTGGAGCTCTATAAAAAGCTGTACCTTGTAAGAAGGGCCGAAGAAGAGATAATAAAATGTTATTTCGACGACGAGATGAAGACCCCCATGCATATGTCTATGGGCGAGGAGGCTATTGCGGTGGGCATCTGCCATGCGTTGAAAGACGACGACCAGGTATTCGGGACGTACAGGTCCCATGCCATCTACCTGGCAAAAACGGGGGACGTGGAGGATTTTTTTGCCGAGATCTACGGCAAAGATACGGCGCTCCTGAAAGGGAAGGGCGGCTCCATGCACCTGTGTTCCCCCGATAACGGTTTTATGGGATCGTCGGCTATTGTAGCGAGCGCCATACCTGTAGCGGTCGGCGCGGCTTTTGCCAACAAGATGGCGGGTAACGGGCGTATCGTGACCGTATTTTTCGGAGACGGCGCGATAGATGAAGGCGTCTTCTGGGAGAGCCTCAACGCCGCCTGCCTGTGGAAGCTGCCGGTCATATTCGTATGCGAGGATAACGAGCTGGCAGTGCATACGCCGAAATCCTTAAGGCACGGTTACAGATCCATATCCAGCATCGTCGCGGATTTTAACTGCCGGGTTTTTAAGGAAGAGTCCACCGATGTGGAGACTATTTACCGCCTGGCAGAAAAGGCTATAGGCGCGGTAAGAGGATCGGGTGGTCCGTGTTTTCTGGATCTCAGGTATTACAGGTACCTGGAACATGTCGGTGTCAGCGAAGATTTTAAGAGCGGTTACCGTTCGAGGGAAGAGTTCGAGAAGTGGCGGAAGAAGGATCCCGTTGAACAGCAGAGAAAGAAGCTGATAAAAAAGCGAATAAAAGAAGAAGAGCTCGATAAAATAGAAGACGGCATTGCCGAAAGGCTCATTAACAGCATGAAAGCGGCGCAGTCTGCCCCGTTTCCCGGAGCAGGGGAGATAGAGAAAGAGGTGCTGTGATGGGCGGTTCAAGAAAGATCAGTTACTGCAAGGCTATAAACGAGGCCCTTATCCAGGAGATGGAAAGGGATCCGCGCGTGTTCACCTATGGTATAGGAGTGCCTGATCACAAGAGGATCTTCGGCAGTACGGACGGCCTGGTAGAAAGGTTCGGCCCGGAGAGATGTTTCGATACGCCTTTGTCAGAAGACGCGATGACGGGTTTCGGGTTGGGCGCGGCTATCAACGGTCTGCGTCCGATACATGTCCATATGAGGGTGGATTTCATGCTCCTGGCCATGAACCAGCTCGCCAATATGGTGTCGAGCTATAGATACGCCAGCGCCGGCGAACTCAGCGTACCTATGGTAATAAGGGCTATCATTGGGCGGGGATGGGGACAGTCTTTCCAGCATTCGAAGACCATGCATTCATGTTTTGCCCATATACCCGGATTGAGGGTCGTGATGCCTACGACGCCCGCGGAAGCCAAGGGGATGCTCATCGCGTCGATAAGGGAAGACAGTCCGGTCATATTCATTGAACACAGGTGGCTTTATTACGCGGAGGACGAAGTGCCGGAAGAACCTTTCACGCTGCCGCTGGAGAAAGCCGCGGTGCTGCGTCCGGGAAAAGACATAACCATAGTCGCCACGTCCTGGATGAACATAGAGGCGCTTGAAGCCGCGGATATTCTGAACAAAAGGCACGGCGTGAGCGCCGAAATAGTAAACGCGAGGGCTATAGCTCCCCTGGATGACGGTGTCATCGTAGATTCGGCCCGGAAGACCGGGCACTGCATCGTTGCGGACAACGACTGGCTGCACTGCGGGTTCAGCGCCGAGATCGCCGCCCGGGTATCCGAAAAATGTTTCGGGTCTCTTAAGTCTCCCGTCAGCAGGATCGGTTTTGCGCCGGCCCCGTGCCCCTGCACCAGGCCCCTGGAAAACTGTTTTTATCCGAGTGCTGTGAATATAATAAAAACCGCCGAGAAAACGCTGAAATTGAAGGAGGCCGATCTTTCGGAAGAAGTATTCTACAGTTACGAACATAAGTTCAAGGGGCCGTTCTGATGCCTGTTCGGCCGTCTGGAGATTAATATGATAAAAGACGAAGTACTAAGGAGTTTTGAGGGAAAAAATGTCCTGGTCACGGGGGGCACCGGGCTGATAGGAAGGCAGGTAGTGGATTACCTGTGCAGCGCCGGAGCTTCTGTCAGGATAGTCTCGCTTGACAGTATAACAGTGGATGACAGGGCGGAACACATCACGGGCGATCTTACCAGTTTCGATCTCTGCAAAGAGGTGACCGGGGACATGGATTATGTCTTCCATATGGCCGGCATCAAAGGGTCGATCGAAGTGACAAAGAAAAAACCCGCCAGTTTTTTCGTGCCGCTAATCATGTTCAATACGAATGTGCTGGAAGCCTGCAGGCTGAACAAGGTAGAGAAGGTAGTATACACAAGTTCCATCGGAGCTTATTCAAGCGCAGAAGTGTTCAAAGAAGGAGAGAATACAGAGGGTCCGCCCATGGATATGTTTCCTGGTTGGGCAAAGAGGATGGCTGAACTGCAGGTGCAGGCATACAGTATCCAGTACGGGCTTGAGAATTTTTCGATTGTAAGGCCCTGTAATGTCTACGGTCCCGGGGATAATTTCGATCCGGAGAACGCTATGGTCATACCTACGCTGATGTACAGGATATATAAAAAAGAGGATCCTGTCGTGGTTTGGGGCGACGGGAGCGCGATCAGGGATTTCGCGTACAGCAGGGATGCCGCGGAGGGGACCATCCTGGCCTTGTATCACGGCACCCGTTCGAAGTTCGTCAATATCGCCAGCGGCAGAGGTTACAGTATAAAGGAGCTGGTCGAGACGCTGAACGAATTCCTGGATTTTAACTATGAGTTCGATGCTGACAAGCCGTCTGGCTTCCCCAAGAGGGTAATGGACATCTCTCTCGCGAGAGAGCTTATAGACTACAATCCGACGACGTCATTGCTGGACGGGTTGAAAGAGACCTGGAACTGGTTTATCAGCAACCGTGACGAATATAAGAAAAAAAAGAACTATTTCAAGGAGTGATTTATGATTAAGGTCGAGAAGACAGAGCTTGAAGGGGTATTGCTTATAAAGCCGGATTTTTTCAAGGATCACCGTGGAGAATACATCGAGATATATAATGAAAAATTATACAAGGAAAAAGGAATAAACATCGATTTCGTGGAAGATGACATCTCTATATCCAGAAAAAATGTAATTAAAGGCGTTCATGGTAACCAGTCTACATGGAAACTTATTTCGTGTCTGCACGGCAAAATTCACCTTGTCGTAATTAATTATGATGAAAAATCAGAAGGCTTCGGAAAATGGCAGGCGTTCGTATTGTCAGAAGAAAACAAGCATCAGGTATTGGTGCCGCCGAAACACGGAAACGGGCACCTGTGTCTCAGCAATAAGTCTATTTTTCATTATAAGCAGTCGACTTATTACGATCCGGATTCACAGTTCACTATCAAATGGAATGATCCTAAGTTCAATATGCGTTGGCCTGTTAAGAATCCCATACTTTCAAAAAGAGACGAGGAGGGCGGATATGTTCAGAAATAAAAAGGTACTGGTAACGGGTATAACTGGTTTTACCGGAACGAATCTTGCGAACCGGCTGCTGTCTATGGGAGCGAAGGTCATGGGGCCCGTACACCGGAACAAGCCCAGGCACAGCGACGACAGGATAGAATATATTGCCGGTGATCTTACGAAAATGGAGGACTGCAGGAAATTCGTGGAAGGAGTCGACTATGTATTCCACTGCGCGGCTAATACTTCCGGCGCTGCCGTCATGGAAAAAACGCCTCTTATACACGTAACACCCAATATTATAATGACTTCGCAGCTTCTGGAAGCGGCGTATTTCGCCAAAGTGAAGAAGTTCCTGTTTTTAAGCAGCACGACGGTTTATCCCGATATGGGAGACAGCATTATCAAAGAAGAGCAGATATTTGACGGTGAGCCTTACCCGAAATATTTCCTCGTAGGCTGGATGAAAAGATACATGGAGATACTTTGCAGGACTTACAGCGAGATGCTCAGGCCTGCTATGCCTTCGATCGTGATAAGGCCGACAAACATGTACGGGCCTTATGACGATTATGATCCAGCCACTTCACACGTATTGCCTGCGTTGATCAAGAAAGTCGCGGAAAGGCAGAGGCCTCTGGAAGTATGGGGTGACGGGAATGACGTGAGGGACTTCATATATATAGATGATTTTGTTGACGGTATGATCCTTGCCATGGAAAAAATAGATACGTATGATCCCGTCAACCTGGGTAGCGGAAAAGGCTACACTGTAAAAGAAATACTCGGTATCATGCTCGAAGAGGAAGGCTATGATGATGCGGAGGTAATATATAACAGCTCCAAGCCTTCCATGATACCTGTGAGGCTTGTGGATACCTCTAAATCGGAAAAAATGCTCGGTTTTAAACCGAAAGTTGATATTAGAGAAGGTATAAAAAGAACTCTGGAATGGTATAAGAAAAACAGATGATAAAAAATAAGTCATGAGAATAAGTCTTGTAAATCCTCCTAATATAGAACATACGGGCACATTCCGCCCTCCGATAAACCTGGCGGGCCTGGCGGCTTATGTAAGGGAAAGAGGACATGAGCCTAAGATATACGATCTGGAGGCTGAGAGGATTGACGATGTAAAGCAGATAGCGGAACTGCTTATGAAGGATAATACCCCGGTAATAGGCTTCACATGCCTGACGCCACGTTACCCCGTCATCGCGAATATAGCCGCTGCCTGCAAAAATATTGACAGCAAGGTCATTATTCTCCTGGGTGGGCCTCATGTTTCCGGTGCCGTGGAATCTGTATTCGACGACAGTTCAATAGATTATGCTGTCGTAGGGGAGGGAGAAGAGCCCCTGGAAGATTTCCTGGATTATCTCGAGGAGGGTAGGGACGTGACCGCAATTCCCAACCTTGCTTACCGATTGAACGGCAGGATCGTTGTAAATCCTCGGCGCCCTTTTATCAAGGATCTCGATTCTCTGCCGTTTCCCGCGTGGGATCTCCTGCCGCTGTCACTGTACGATAACGACGAAGTCATGTTCAATTCGCACTATATGGGGATAAACTCGGCGAGGGGCTGCGCCTGGGACTGCAATTTCTGCGCGTCCAGGGTCATCTGGAACGGTAAAGTGAGGTTCAGGTCGGCGGAGAACCTGGTAAAAGAGATTAAGACGCTCGTAGAGGATTATAATATATCAGAATTCATGTTCTACGACGACACTTTCACTGTCAACCGTAAGCGCGCGCTGAAAGTATGCGAATTGATAAAAAAAGAAGGCCTTAAAATAAGATTTTACGTGTCCCTGAGAGCCGATACGATCGATCGGGAGATTGCTGCTGCCCTGAAAGAGGCCGGCTGCCTGGTAGTATATATAGGAGTCGAATCGGGAAATGAAGATATTCTGAGAAGCACGGGAAAAGGGATAAAAAAGGAGCAGCTCCGCAGTACAGTAAGTATGCTGAAGGATATAGGGATGCCTGTATACACTTCTTTTATAATAGGTCATCCCGGGGATACGCACGAGACGATCAGGGAAACGATAGAATTTGCAAAAGAGCTTGATTCAGAACAGGCGAAATTCCTGATAGCCGTCCCGTATCCAGGTACGCATCTTTACGATCTGGCATTAAAGAAGGGTTTTTTAGGGGGGTCTCATGCCTCCGAATTTTTCTATTATTCATGTTATCAGCACGTGGCGGTAAACCTGTCCGCTGTAAGCGATGAAGACCTCATGGCTTATCAGAAAAAAGCCTATGAAGAATACGATCTTCGCAAAAGATCTCTGAAGAAGAAATAAAGATGAATAAGTTAAAAATGACGGTAAACGATATAAGAATAAAGAAAGCGGATGAAGGCGATATACCCGGCATAATGTCGCTGATCAATCCGCGCTGGGCTCCGTATAAACCGGAAGGATATTTTTACTGGATACTTTTCGGCTCGGCAGTGCCTGCCGTAGCGATGTGCGCGTATCACGGAAAAGACATTATCGGGATGTTCATGCTGCACAAAAGAACCCTTTCCAACGGCGCCAGTTGCGGTATCGCAAGCCACCTTGTGATAGACGATAAATGGAGGGGAAAAGGCTATTTTTCTATGCTGGGGCATAAAGCGTCCGAGTACTTCGGCGACATGGATATGCTGTGTTCCATGCCCAACGTCCCGGGAAAGGCGGCCCTGGAAAGGAATTTCGGCTATAAGACGCCAGGAAGGATCAGTACCCTTGTATTGAAGACAGCAGGAGAGTTCGACCTGTACGGTTCGGAATGTGAACCTGTTAGTAATAATACCATATTCGGGAAAAGCGCCGGATCAGAAAAAGGCACAGTTATGTTTGAGCACGGACATGAGTACCGTTTGTGGAGATACGCCATGCATGAGCTTTATGATTTTTCCATCGTAAACGCCGCGTCCGGAGAATATGCCGTTATAAAACTATTCATCGATCCCGCTTCTGGAATAAAGTATGGTGATATTGCCGATTTGGAATGCCCCCTGGAAGATGAGGAAAGACTCGAAAGACTCATTGCGGCTGCCTGCGGGCATCTAAGGGATAAGGGTGCGGATAATATAACTGTATGGGCATCACCCGGAGGACAGCTCGATATCGTCGCCAGGAAATTAGGCTTCACGGATGACGGGCAGTCGCATTTTTTCTGTCTTAAGATCTTAAACAGCAGGTATAAAGGGTTATACGACATAGGCAGGTGGCACCTGGTGCAGTCCGATGTCATACGCTAGCAGGCTGCCGTCAGGAATATAAATAACGGTATCAAGGAGTTACTAATGATAATAAGCAGGACACCTTTCAGGATCTCTTTTTTCGGCGGCGGGACGGATTACCCTGTCTGGTATAAAGAGCATAAAGGAGCCGTTATAGGTGCCACGATAAACAAATATTGTTATATAACGTGCCGGTATCTTCCTCCTTTTTTCGATTACAAGTTCAGGATAAGATATACAAAGCGCGAAGAGACATCGAGCATACCGGAGATCAAACATCCTTCTGTCAGGGAATGCCTGAAGTTCCTCGAATATGAGCGCGGTGTGGAGATACAGCATAATGGGGACCTTCCGGCGATGTCCGGGCTGGGTTCGAGTTCCGCTTTTACGGTGGGTCTCCTGAATGCCCTGTATGCTCTTAAAGGCAGGATGACTACGAAAAGGCAGCTTGCGCTCAATGCTATTCATGTAGAGCAGGATATAATCCGTGAAAGCGTCGGCTCCCAGGACCAGACTCATGCCGCTTTCGGCGGTTTCAACAAGATAGAATTCGGCGGTCCCCAGGAAATATCCGTTTTTCCCATCCCGATGGAACACGGAAAGCTGGCTTCGCTTCAAGGCAAGCTTATGCTTTTTTTTACCGGTTTTTCCAGGATAGCGTCCGATGTGGCGGCCGATAAGATCGAGAAGATCGGCAAGAAAAACAAAGACCTGAAAAGGATGACGGAGATAACGGACGAGGCGCTTAAAATAATAAACTCGGATGACAGGGAATTCAAAGGATTCGGCAAGCTGCTGGATGAACAGTGGAAGATAAAGAGGGATATTTCCGACCTTATCTCGAACCAGAGGATCGACGAGATATATGAAGAGGGTCTTTCGGCGGGAGCAGAAGGCGGAAAACTCCTGGGGGCCGGCGGCGGCGGATTCATGCTGTTTTTCGTGAAATCCGAATATCAGGAAAAGGTTAAACAGCGGCTTAAAGGACTTCTCCATGTGCCTTTCGGGTTCGAAAACCTCGGGAGCCAGATAATATATTATGCGCCGCCGACGAATTTCTGAAAACAGGATATGGATATAGATATATTGATATTATGCGGCGGCCAGGGCAGCCGGCTCAGCTCCGTGAGCGGGCAAAAACCGAAATCGCTTATGCCTGTCGGGGAAAGGGCGTTTATGCAGGTTATAATGGATGAGTTCAGGAGAGAGGGATTTGAGCATTTTATCCTGGGCGCAGGTTATCTGGCGGAACAGATAAGGGATTATTTTGCGGGCCTTGACTACGATATCGTATTTTCCGAGGAAAAACGCCCGCTGGGCACGGCAGGAGGGATAAAGAACGCGGAAGCATTGATAAAAAGCCCTTCTTTTTTCGCCGTAAACGGAGATTCGTTGTGTAAAACAGGGCTCCGTGACTTCTATGATTTTCATGTAGCCCGGGGATGCATTCTCAGTATGGTGCTGACCGGGTCCGGAGGGGGAAGAGACACCGGAAGAGTGAGAATGGATGATGACGGCAGGATAAACAGTTTTATGGAAAAGACATCCGCCGGTATAAGTGATGCATTTGTTAACGCGGGTATTTACCTCATGAAAAGAGAGATATTCGGGTATATTGAAAGCAATAAAAAAACATCCCTTGAATACGAAGTGATACCTTCGTTGATTGAAAAAGGCTGTTACGGCTATGTAAGCGAAGGAGAACTCATGGACATCGGTACCCCCGAAAGATACGAGAAGATCAATAGGTATTTTTCATGACGATGAACGGGCATATTTACAGGTTGGGTATCATAGAGATAAACGCCGTCAATCACGGGCTTCTTGAGATGTGCCGCGTGATAAAGACCGATAAGACAAGCGTTACGGTGTTCACGATAGACAGGATATACGAGCAGGCACGGGAAATCCTCGGAGAAGAACGGCATTCCTTTGAGTGGATCGTCATGGGCAAAGATGAGAAAAAAAAGGATTTTATGAAAAGGGCAGAGCGGATCTGCAGCGAGCGTATTGATCTTCTTAATATCAGGTCCCTGGATAAGGATCTCGTGTACTGGTTCTTCTGGCCGAAATGCAGGCTGCTTTTATGGGTGCCGCAGGGGATATTTTATCTGATGCCCATGCGTCTTCTGGGCAACGCTCTGCGTGCGGCTGTCAGAACGCGAAGATTGGGTGATATACGAACGATCCTGTCATATGTGTTAATAGCTATGAGGACCTGGATATTTGTCCGGCAGAGCGAGGCCCTATATACTATAGATTCGGGCGTGCAAAAATGGCTGGCTGAAAATACGGGATACAGGAAAAAGATATATGCGCTATCGCACGCGGCCTTCGAAGGCAGACTTGACGGGCTTTCCGGACGGATAAAGTTCGTCGTGCCGGGCATGATACAAGACATAAGAAGAGACTATCTGCTCGTCCTGCGGGTTTTTGAGAAGTACCTGAGCGAATATAAGAATGAAGTGGAATTGTGTCTTCTGGGTCGGCCGGTAGGCGAATACGGAGAAAAGGTAGTCTCTTTTTGCGAGGAGCTGAAAAGCCGGGGCTACAGCATCACATATTACAGCGCATACCTGTCTCCCGGCCAGTTTGACGAAGCGTTCCGCAGGGCAGACGTTATAATATCTCCGATGCACATGTACTGCGGGGCGAGAGGAAAGAGGGAGATATATTCATACTCGGGCCCGGCAGGGCTGGTTTCGGATACCATAAAATACGGCAAACCGGCAATAGTACCGGGATGGTATAATATACAGGACGAATTCATAACATCGTATTTATCGTATGAAGATGAAAAAGGTCTTGCAGATGTCCTTAAAAGCCTTGTAATCGACAGACAAAGACTGGAAAATCTTAAGAAAGAAGCCGTAAATAATTCCAGGATCAGTTATTCCTTGGAAATACTGCGGGGAAAATCGGATGCAATGGTAGAGGATATTCTGGGGGCCGTACCGGCCTAAGGAAAAAATGAAGAAAGATGATATAAACGTTGTTGCCATAATACCGGCCCGTGGAGGGTCAAAAAGTATCCCGGGCAAAAATATCATGGATTTCTGCGGGAAGCCGCTTATAGCCTGGTCCATACTCCAGGCCGGGTCGAGCTGCTGTGTAAAAGAAATATATGTAACTTCGGACAGCAGCGAGATACTTTCTGTTTCCGAAAGTTACGGCGCGTCCGCCATAGAGCGCCCCGCGGAACTGTCCTCTGATACGGCCTCTTCGGAAGATGCGCTCATTCATGCCCTGGGGAATATAAAGACCGCCGACAAGATAGACCTGGTCGTGTTCCTTCAGGCTACATCCCCTCTGAGATATCTGTCCGACATAGACAATGCCGTTGAAAAGTTAATTAAAGCCGGGGCGGATTCGCTTTTTTCTTCCGCCAAGCTCGATGATTTCCTGATATGGGAGGAAAAGGACGGGATTTACCGCAGTTTCAATTATGATTACAGGAACCGCGGCAGACGGCAGGACCGAAAGGCGCAGTATGTCGAAAACGGTTCGATCTACGTATTTAAACCGGAAATCTTGTTCGAATATAAAAACAGGCTCGGGGGGAAGATAAGTACTTACGGGATGGAATTCTGGCAGGCCTGGGAAATAGATAATATGGAAAATGAAGAGATATGCGAATGGTATTTCATCCGGAAACTGCTGGATAGCTGCAGGGATATAAAGACGAGGAGGAAGGGATGAATTATTTTTTCTGCGCCGCGCATACGTCTTTTCTGGTAGCTCTGTACCTGAAAAGCAAGGGAGAGCCTATATGCATAATAACGCACAACAAAGCCGTGACGGAACTGTGCGGGCATATGGGTATCGAGCATAAGTATATAAGCCGCCGGGGATTAAACCTGGGGTTTCCGTATCCTCTTATTCCGAAGCCGTTTTCCTTGGAAGTATTTAAAAAGAATATTATAAGATCCGCTAAAGCGCTGTCCAGGATACCCGTATGTTTAAAAATCCTGATCGATGCAAAAAAAAGATTGAACGTCCTTGTGCGCGAACTTGCCGTAACCCGCGATGATTCGTTTATTTTCTACAGTCATGTGATGGATTATTTTCAATTGTATCTGGCTAAAAAACTCTCGAAGAAATGCCGCGTTTATTACCGCCGCCCCGGGCTTACTGACGCGGAATGCAGGCCTTTTACAAAACACAGTGCCAGGCAGTTCAACTACAGGGATACTGTGGTAATAAAATGCATGGAAAATATGGTATTCGGATTGAACCTTGTATTGTATGAGGGATTCCAGGGTTGGAAAGTAACGACGGGAGTGGATATAGAGAAATTCAGGCTCAAGTACGGCATAGATGAACTGGCCGCGGACAAAGACCACATTGAAATACAGATGGAAGCCATCAGGAACAACAGGGTTATAGATGGAGAATACGATTATCTTTTTATAGATTCAGACCTGCTTATATGGATAACAGAAGATTCAATAAAAAAGATGTACGAAGAGATCGCGGCGTTAAAAGAAAAAGCACTGATGAAAGCGCATCCGCTGGCGCGCAGCGACAGCAAGACCGCGCGCGGAGAATTCAGTAGATATTTTGCCGCATGGGAAGACGTCCCGGCATATATACCGGCTGAACTCACATTCGGCAATATAAATAAAGCGGTGCTGTCGGTAGTATCGGTATCTCTACTGACGGCAGCAGCGATGAAGCAGGTAAAAGTTATATCACTTATGGACCTTTTGGAATGGACCGATACCGTCACTAAAGCGAAACTCAAGGATTATTTCAGCGCGGCATCGGGAGGACAGATTCTTTTTCCACAGTCATATGAGGAACTCGAAAGAATGCTGTCATGAAAGATAAGACTCAGTGTTCTTCTGAGAGTATAAAAATAAATTGAAAAGGAGGCCGATGTGAAGGATACTAGGTTAGTATGGATAAACGGGAAATATGTGCCCGAAAAGGAAGCGAATATATCTATATATGATTCGGCATTGATGTTTGGAGATATGGTATTTGAAATGACGAGGTCTTTCGGCAAAAAACAGTTTAAATTAAGCGAGCATCTCGAAAGACTGTATGCGGGAATAAAGATACTGAGGATACCGCTCGGGATATCTATGAAAGACATGGAAAAGACCTGTTATGAGGTCATAGATAAAAATGATCCGTTATTTTCCGCGTCCGACGAACACCGGCTGATGATAAACGTGAGCCGTGGCCCGCTGGGTATATATGCGCATGTTTTCGACCGGAAGATCGAGCCGACGGTGGTAATAGCTGACTTTCCGCTGAAATGGACGGTCGCCGGGATGGGGAAGCTGTTTGATGACGGCATCAACGCGGTTATACCTTCGCAGAGGGCGATTCCGGGAAACCTCCTGGATCCCAAGATAAAGAACAGGAGCCGCCTTCATTACCAGATGGCAAACATTGAAGTATCTCAGTATGAAGGCGAGAACAACTGGGCGCTGTTACTCGATCCCGACGGGTATATAGCCGAGGGTACCGGAGATAATTTTTTCATTGTCAAAGATGGAAGGCTGATAACGCCGGAAGGAAGGAATATACTGCGCGGGATAAGCAGAAAATATATATTCGAGCTTGCCGGAGAATTGAAAGTAGACTGTATTGAAAATAATATAGAACCATACGATGTCCATACTGCAGATGAAGCATTCATGACCGGAACTCCTTTCTGCCTTCTCCCGGTTACTTCGCTTAACGGGATCACTATAGGCGACGGTAAAATGGGGAAAACTACAAGGCGGTTACTGGACAAATGGGGTAAAAATGTCGGGGTCGATATAGTTGCCCAGATAAAAAAATTCAATAAGGAAATAGATGCGGGAAAGGGGACATCCGCAGCAACACCATACAGGTTCAGTAAATGATTAGGTGTTTTAACGGATTAACGACGGTAAATGTGGAACTTACCAGCAGGTGCAATAAGAATTGCTGGATGTGCGGCAGGAGGAAGGTGGACAGGGATTACCCCAAGATAAAGATGAATTACGGTGATATGGAGTACAGCCTCGTGGAATCGGTAGCAAAACAGCTTCCTGAGGGAATAGTGGTCCAGCTGCATAACAACGGAGAGCCGCTGCTTTACCCGCGGTTCGGCGAAGCTTCAAGACTTTTCAGTAAACAGATAAGATGTATGGATACTAACGCTATTCTTCTGATGGAAAAAGCTGACGAAGTGATAGGCAACCTGGATACATTGACAATCTCGACATTCGAAAATGACGAAGAAGCCGAATCCCAGTATGGGATAATAGAAGAGTTTTTGAAGAAAAAAGGTTCCGGAAAACCGAATGTGATAATCAGGTGTCTGGGGCAGGTGGATGTTGAAAAATATAAGAAATTCGGCTGTATTATAGCGACAAGAATACTCCATTCACCCATGGGGAGTTTTAAATACACGAAAAATCCGACGGTTCCCGAAATAGGAATATGCCTTGACCTTTTGAATCATATGGTCATCAGGAAAGACGGTAAAATTTCGATATGCGTCAGGTTTGATCCTAAAGGTCTCGGCGTGATAGGAGACTGCACGAAGACGCCTTTGATAGATATATGGACGGGGGAAAAGAGAAAGAAGATAATCGATCATCATATAAGGGGAGAGCGGAATAGAGTGGAACTATGCTCCAGGTGCGAGTTCTGGGGAGTTCCTACCGGATATTAAAAAGCGGCACTGTTCAGGTGCAAGGAGGTATACAAATGTCGGTATTTATCATTGCGGAACTGGGTATTAACCACAACGGAGATATCAATATTGCCAAAGAGCTCATTAATATTGCAAAGCGTAACGGCTGTGACGCGGTCAAGTTCCAAAAACGTACTATAGATGTGGTATATACAAAAGAAATGCTGGACCATTACAGGGAAAGCCCCTGGGGGACGACCCAGCGTGCTCAGAAAGAAGGGCTGGAATTCGGGAAGAAGCAATATGACGAGATCGACCGGTACTGCAAAGAGATAGGGATAGAATGGTTCGCTTCCGCCTGGGATATCGCGTCTCTTGAGTTTCTCCGTCAGTATAATCTCAAATATAACAAGATAGCTTCTACCATGCTTACCCATATGGAGTTTGTCGAAGCGGTCGCGGCCGAAGGGAAGAAGACTTTTATCGCCACCGGTATGTCGACCCTGGAAGATATTGACCGGGTAGTGGATGTTTTTAAAAAGAAAAAATGCCCATTCGTGTTAATGCATTGCGTTTCGGTATATCCGGCAGCCGATGACGAGCTTAACCTGTCTTGTATTAAAACGTTAAAAGACAGATATAAATGTGAAGTGGGGTACAGCGGGCATGAAACAGGTATTCTGGCTTCGGTACTTGCAGTAACCATGGGCGCTGTAGCAATAGAGCGTCATATAACGGTAAATCGCACCATGTACGGTTCCGACCAGGCGGCGTCTCTGGAAGAACACGGCCTGCATTATGTAGTGAGGGATATAAGAAGACTTCCGATGCTCCTGGGAGACGGTAAAAAAGTTTTCGGTGAAAAAGAGCGAAAGGTGGCCAATAAGCTGCGTTACTGGCGTCCTGCGGAGGATGCCGAATGATGCTGCGTATCTGCGGAGAAGAAAGGGATATGCAATGAGCGAGAAAAAAACCTGGAAGCAGCAGGATGCCAATATAATAAGGTTAAAGGCCCGGGAAGGGGATCTGAACGAACTTCTTGCGCGCGAACTGGGCGGACGATTCAGCGAATACCGGGAGAAATGGGACAAGGCGGCAGGATGTGTCCTTCCACAGGATTTTCCAGTGCATATTGATATAGAAAGGCAGTTCGGCTGCAACCTCAAATGCAGGACCTGCATCCACGACCTGCCTGAGGAACATGTGCGCTCATGGGGAAACACCGGACAGAAGCTGAGTGACGATATTTTCAGGCGTGTAATCGATGATGGGCGCACCCACAACCTGTATTCGGTAGCGCTTAACGGGCCGCATTGCGAACCCCTGCTTAGCAGATCAGTAATAGATGATATTGTGTATATAAAGGCAGCCAATGTCGTAGATATCATGATAACTACAAACGGCCATCTTCTTACGGAAGATCTTTCTTACAAGCTCGTAGAATCAGGGCTGACCCGTATAATGTTTTCACTGGATGCCTTCAGGAAAGAGACGTATGCGAAACTCAGGGGCGGCGACCTGGATAGTGTCGTGAAGAAGATAAACCGTTTTCTGGAAATTAAACAGGAAATGGAAAAACAGCTTCCCGTAACGCGTGTCTCGTTCGTGCGTAACAAGATAAATAAAGACGAGGTCGAACAGTTTGCGGATTACTGGATAGACAGGGTCGATTACGTCGGTATACAGAGTTTTATGAATCCATGTGTAGGAATAAACCCTCATTACGAAGAGAAAGAGGAGACTCTCCGCCTGTATGACGAAGAAGTCTCGTCCGGATTCAGATGCGCCGCCCCGTTCAGGCGCATGCTGATAAAAGGCAACGGGGATGCGCTCTCCTGCTGTAACTGGTACGAGAACATAGTGGGAAATGTTTACAGGGAGTCAGTCTATGATATATGGAACGGCAAGAATATGCAGGAGATACGTAGTACGGTAAATGGCCCGGTTGAATCCCAGACACTTGCGTGCCGGAACTGCCGGGTGTCCATAGCCCCCGTGAAAAAGAAGGGAGATGTATAAGATAAAAGGTAAAATAATAACGATAATACAGGCCAGGATGGGTTCAGAACGCCTGCCGGGCAAGTCGATGATGGACCTGTCCGGAGCCCCTCTCACCGGCCGTATCATAGAAAGGCTCAAGAGGTGTCAGGTGCCCGACGGTATCGTCCTCGCTACGACGGATTCGGCGGCTGACGACGGATTGAGCGGGCTTGCGGCGGAATACAATACGGGTTTATACCGCGGTTCCGAGAATGATGTTGTAGACAGAATATACCTTGCCGCCAAGGCATATGATGCGGATGTTATAGTCAGGTTCCCTGCTGATAATCCTGTCCCCGAGCCAGGCGAGATAGACAGGATGATAAAACATCATCTGGATAACGGGAATGATTTCTCATCAAATCTCTGCAATATCATGGGAAACGGCTACCCGGAAGGTATCGGTGCGGAGGTGTTCAGTATGGATATCCTGGAGGAAATATGGAGAGATGAGGGCAACACCAGGCTGAAAGAGCACCTGACGCTTTATTTTTATGACTATTATAGGAATGAACTGCCTGATCCGCAGAAATATACAGTGGGAACGGTCCGGTGCCCTGAAAATATCCGCAGGCCCGATATAAGGCTGGCGGTGGATACGGAAAAGGAATATGAATTCATAGCTGGATTATACAGGGATCTTTACCCTTCGAATCCTGACTTTGGAATTAAAGATGTAGTTAAGTGGTATGATTCTCTTAGGCAGGACCGCAAGAAGTTATAATGGCAGACAACGCTGATAAAAAAACAAAGAACACAGAACGTGTAATCCTGGTAATGGGTGTGTTTATAATATTGTCCGGTACGTTATTAAATGAATGGGTGCTTATGGAGTTGTTTTCACCTGACGGCAGGATTTCTTCTATGCTCCATATATTTATCATAAGGATGTTTAATCTGATCTTCTTGTTCTCAGGCACTGTATTAGTGCTTTTAAGGAAGAGAATAAAGTTGCAGTTCTTCTATTATGCGGCTGTTTCGATACTCGCGCTTATTATAATGCTCGAAATAATGACCAGGATCGCTGAAAAGAGAGTACAGAAAGACAACATTAATGAAGACGGAGAAAGTATATATATATATTCTCCTGAATATTATTTTGATTACAGGCCTAGTCAGGTATTTATCCGGAGGGCTTTTTCTGCGGCGGATAAAATGAAGTCTGTAGTGAATCATATAAACAGCATCAGTATACGCGGACCTGAGATAGGAAGGAAAGAGCCAGGGAAAAGGAGGGTGCTTATGCTGGGTGATTCCTTTATCCAGGCTGAAGAAGTAGGATATGGGGGGTCAGCAGGGCAGGTATTACAGGGGATGCTTGACAACGGATATGAGGTAATTTCTCACGGAATGGGCGGCTGGAGTCCATTGTTGGAATTGAATTGGCTTAATAAAAAAGGGTTGACCCTGGAGCCGGATACTGTTGTGCTCTTCTTGTGCCAGAATGATTTTCATGGTCCGCACGTTTCAAGGGCAGATGTGAATCTTACGAAAAAGGCTGTATTTGATGAGAATTCTATTCCCGTGAAATTCAATGTTCCTGCAGACAGGAGCATGGAAGGAAGAGGCGTGCCGGGTATCCGGCTTTTTAGATTCATCCGCCGGAATGTGATTCCCTTTTTTAAAGAGAGGTATTTTACAGAACAATTAACGCAGGATGAAGTCGATTTTCTGCTGTCGGCCGAAATTTCAGGATTTGAAAAGAAAATGAATAAAATGTTGCCTCCTCACAGGAGAAAAAACACCGTAAAGGATATAATAAGGATGTCGCGTCCTGTTTCATTATGGGAGGAGGGGACAAAAAACAATATTAACCTGAGCCTGGGTTATCTGGATAAAATAGCCGTGATACTTAAGGAAAAGAACATCAGGTTAATCGTGACACTAGTTCCGTTCGGGTGGAATATATCTAAAACCGAAAATAAAGTGGGGAGAAGGTGTTATATGTTTGCAGATGCGATAATACCGCTCGGAGGACTGGAGGAAAGGATAAAGATGTATTGCGCAGGAAAAGGGATCGAATATTTTGATTTAAATTCTGTATTAAAAAAAGCGGCCGAAGAACGATCAGGAGATTTATACTATTCATATGACGGACATTGGACTTCTCTGGGGAACAGGATAGTAGGAGAAGCCTTATATCGTTATATCAGTAATACTAAAATGCCGTCGGCACAATGAAAATTCAGCTGATTTATCTCGATACAAAGAGGGGAAAATCCCATATGCCGCTGGGTCTGGGTTATATTGCTTCGTACCTGGTGAAAGCCGGTCATGAAGTTGATATAATGGCCTGCGAAACCCTCCATTACGATCCGGGGCATATCTTCAAGAGAATATACGAATCACAAGCTCAGGTCTTCGGCATCACGGCCATGTATCCGGAGATAGACCTGGCGATAGAGATGGTGCGCAATATAAGAGCTATCCGTGGCGATGCTAAAGTCGTGCTCGGAGGCATTCTTGCAACTACGCAGCCTGAATTCGCACTCAGGAAGACCGGCGCTGACATCGCGGTAAAAGGAGAAGCCGAACTGACCGTAACAAACCTTATGGATTGCATCGAGAACGATCCAGGCTCGATATCGGATGTGGAGGGTATAGTTTACAGGAATGAGGACGGCCAGATATCGGATACGGGCGAAGGAGAGATAATAGACGATTTGAGCGGATTACTCATGCCTGCTTATGACCTGTTTCCGATGCCGCGCTTGACAGCGCAGTATTTTTACCCGCAGGACGAAGGCAGCATAGTAGCCGATGTTGATACTTCGCGCGGATGTCCATTCAGCTGTAATTTCTGCTACAACGTTTCAAAACCCAGGTACCAGGAAATTGACGCTGTTATCGAAAAACTGCTCTACCTGATAGAAAATTACGGAGTAAATACGGTCAATTTCATGGATGAGAACTTCGCTCTTAACAAGAAGAGGATCGGTCAATTCTGCGAGGCGCTGAAAAAAGCCGATATAAATATCACTTTTTCGGCAACTACCAGGGCCGATGTCGTCACGCCGGAACTTGTCAAAATGCTCTATGGGGCGGGCTGCAGAACGCTTAATGTCGGCCTTGAATCCGGCGACCAGGAAATGCTCGACCGTATGAACAAGAGAACCACAGTCGAGCAGACCAGGAAGGCCATCGAAACTGGACGCAGGGCAGGCATCTTCATGGAATACCCCTGCATGGTGGGAAATATAGGGGAGACTGAAGAGAGCATGAAAAAGACCTTCGAGCTGCTGAAAGAGCTGGCATGGGGAGATTTTCAGTGGAGAGTGCCGTTTTTCTGCACCCCGTATCCCGGGACCGAGATATATAAATACGCGCTTTCCAGGGGTCTTATCAGGGACGATGAAGATTTTTATCAGAAACACAAGAACATATACTCGATGGCTGTTAACCTGACTGAAATGCCTGCGGAATATTTTCTGAGATACTATGATGAATTAGTCGAAGATCTAAAAGAGCATTATTCCAGGCAGCTTTGTAAATGGAAGCCGATTAGACCGGAAAGAGAAATCACATGAAGACAAAAGTACTGTTTGTATATCCTAATGTGAGCGGTATAAGACGGATCCCTCTCGGTATTTCCATACTTTCTGCATGTTTAAAAAAGAAAGGGCATACCGTAGAACTGTTCGATGCGACGTTCTACCAGAAGACCGATACGGATAACGACAGGAGGGAGGAACTCGGTTTTGTAATAAAAGTGGATATGGCGTCTCATTACCGGCGTTATGAGAGCACGGATGTGCATGAGGATTTCGTAAAGAAGATCAGGGAATTCGGACCGGACATGATATGTATAAGTCTTCTCCAGGATAATTTCCATTTTACCAGGTCTCTGCTGAAGGGAATAAAACAGCACACGAAGGCGCTCGTCGTGGCAGGCGGGATAATGCCGACGCTGACGCCCGAATTTTTATTGAAAGATATGGAAATAGATGCTGTCATCATAGGAGAAGGGGAGAAAGCAATAGTAGATCTCGCAGATAGTATAGCCCGGAATGGGAATCCTCATGATGTTCCGAATATGGCATATATTTCCGGCGGTGAGTTTATAGCGAATCCTGTCATATCACCCGTAGAGCTCAAAAAACTGCCCCCTCATGATTATTCTATTTTCGACGAAGAGCATCTGTGGCGGCCTTTTATAGGGAAGACCTGGAAGACGGGATATTTCGAACTTACCAGGGGATGCCCTTACGGATGCACTTTCTGCGCCAATAGGCAGATAAACGGCCTGTACGGGAAAAAAGGGCGTATGCGCCGCCGCAGCATAGACCAGCTTATAGATGAGGTCAGTTTGATAAAAAAGCAGTACGGCCTTACCCTTGTCTCGTTCTGCGATGAAAATTTTCTGAATCAGCCTGACCTGGAGGAATTCTCCGGAAAATGGAAGGCATCTGTGAATCTGCCTTTTATGACTCAGACACGCGTCGAAACGGTAAGCCCGGAAAAACTGGCGCTGTTGAAGGAGGCCGGCTGTGTTTCCGTCAGTATCGGGATAGAGAGCGGAGATGAAGAGTTCCGCCGGACAATGCTGAACCGCAGCTATACAAACGAAAAACTGAAACAGGTATTTAAATGGTGCCGTGAAGCCGGGATAAGGACGACTGCGAACAATATAATAGGGTTCCCTCACGAAACCGAAGAGCATATTAAAAAGACGATATCCGTAAACCGGGAATGCGAACCGGACAGCATCAGTATCGCTGTGTTTGCGCCCTACATGGGGTGTACCCTGTATGACACCTGTGTCAGGGAGAAGCTGATAGGCTCAGAGATTCCCAGAACGGATGCATTAATGTATGAATCCTGTCTGAATTTCTCGCAGGATCACAAGAAGATGCTGCGGTATTATTTCGAGAATTTCAATCAACTGGTGTTTTCAGGGGAAAAAGCAAAGTATCCGAAATAGATAATGGCGAAAGTGATCAAAAATTCCATATATTATACACTGGGCAATGTCCTGCCCAGGACAGTTGGATTCATCCTGCTGCCCATTATAACTAAATACCTTTCACCGGCCGAATACGGTATAACTAATTCGATGAACATACTGCGGAACATATTGATGGTCGTAATCACTCTTTCGCTGGCCAGATCTATAAACAGGCTGTACTTCGATTACAAGACCGATGAAGAGAAGAAAGAATTCATAGGCACCATGGCTATATCAGTTTTCGTGGTTTCTTCACTTTTCATTTTATGTTTCTTCGTTTTTGGTAAATATGTGGCGATGTCTTTTAAATCCATCCCGTTTTATCCTTATTTTGCCATAGCGCTGCTGACAGAATATTTCGCGGTATTTTCTAACGTGCCGAGGGCTTACTACATAGTAACGGAACAGGGCAGCAGGTTCCTGTCCATAAATTTCTTCAGTTTTGTCATATCTACAGCACTGACCGTCCTTTTTGTCGTAAAGTATAAAATGGGCGCTGTCGGTGTGCTTTCTTCGCTGATGGTAACAAAATTCATCTTTATATTCGTATGGAGCTCGGTGCTGATAAGGAACGCGACATTCAGATTTAACATGGATATGGCAAAAAGTGCGCTCCATTTCAGCCTGCCGCTCATACCCCTGGTGGCATCCGGCTGGGTATTGAACTGGTCGGACAGGATATTCATAGAACGGTTTTTCAGTTTAAAGGAAGTGGGTGTATACTCTTTCGGTTACAAGCTCGCCAGTATCCCCCTTTTTATAATGGCAGCGGCATGGACCGCGTACAGCCCGTATTTTCTCAAGAAAGCCAGCGAAGGGCCGGAAAATACTAAAGTGCTGTATAATGCAAATACGGTGTACCAGTTCGTAACCATCTTTCTTTTCTTCGGTGTAGCTTTATTCGCCAAAGAGATGACATATCTACTGGCAAGGAACCCCGGGTATTACGAGGCATACAGGATAATCCCGCTGATAGTACTCGCGTACCTTTTTAACGAGGCAGGTGGAATAGTGAATCTTTATTTCATACAGGCAAAAAGGACAAAAATATTCGCTTCCATGGGTGTGGGAAGCGCAGTTATGAATATAATCCTCAACTTCCTGCTGATCCCGAAATACGGCATGTACGGCGCCGCTTACGCGACGGCGATATCTTTCGCCGTTTTTACTGCAGTAAAATACAAGCTGGCAAAAAGAGATTACTTTATCCCTTATGACTGGGGGAAACTGCTGCCGGTTATAATTCTCATGGCCGGCTGTGTCGTATTTTTCCTTGTCTCTCCGACTCTTCGTTTCGGTACGGCGCTGACTATGAAATTTATAATGGTATGTATAGCTTCGCTTTACATGCTGCGGGTGTTCGTCTCGCAGCGGAATACAATCCGTGAAATTGCACGAAAAGGGAAAGCGTAAAAGAAAATGGAAAAAGGAAAGAGAATAGCATATATAAGGACGCAGTTCAGTTTCAATTTAAAAGCAGGCGGATCCGTGGGGCATACTCAGGGCATGATCCGCGGGTTTGAAAATGCCGGCTGCGCGGTAAAAGTATTCAGCAATGATAGGCTTCTGGGACTTGATGATAAAACAGTGCTGATCAAGCCTAAATTCAAAAAACCGCTCGGGGAGCTGTTTTACAATATTTATTCCTGCAGGAGATACCGCTCGTTGATAAAGGAATACGGTCCGGATGTCATATATCACAGGTACCGGGGGCTGACATATTTCGTTGTGCGGCTGGCCAGAGAAATGGGAATTCCGCTGATACTGGAATTCAACAGTTTTGACAGCTGGAAGATAAAACACTGGTCGGTAAATATCGGCATCATCAAGCAGATATGCAGGAACACGGTTAAATACGGCATAGTGAAGATAATAGAAAGGTATAACCTGAAAAATGCTGATATGATCGTTACCGTATCGGAGGTATTGAGAAAGGACCTTATAGACATGGGCATACCGGAAAAAAAGATACTGGTAGTGCCTAACGGCGTCGATACCGCTAAATTCAGCCCGGAGAATACCGATCCGGAAAAAATCCGCAGACTTAAGGAAAAACTTGGAATAGAAAACGGATGCATAGTGGCCGGATTTACGGGAACTTTCGGCCCCTGGCACGGAATCCCCCAGCTTACCGAGGCCATAGAGACGATATCGAAAAACAGACTTTCAGGAAAGGTGCATTTTCTTATTATCGGCGACGGCGACCTTAAAAAAGACATGGTGAAAAAACTGCAGTCCTATGATAAAGTAACATTTACCGGTGAGATCCCCTACACGGAGATAACGGATTATCTTGCGGTCTGCGATATACTCATGTCTCCGCATAACCCCCATCCCGACGGGAGGGAGTTCTTCGGGTCTCCCACCAAGCTTTTTGAATATATGGCCATGGGAAAAGGCATAGTAGCGAGCAGGCTGGGTCAGATAGGCGATGTGCTTGAAGATAACGAGACTGCCCTTCTTGTCGAGCCCGGTAACGTGGAAGAGCTGGTCCGGGGTATTTTAAGGCTTGCTGAGGATGCCGGACTCAGGGAGCGCCTGGGTAAGCGGGCAAGAGAAATTGCTATCAGTAAATATACCTGGGATGGAAACGCGAAAAAAATATTAGGCGGGATGAAGCAGTATGGGTTCCGGCATATATAAGCTGATTTCAGCCAAAACAGGGAAAGCCGTGCGTGAATCGAAAAGGTTGCTGTTCAGGATGAATCCGCATTTGTTCGGAGCCCATATCACCGACGAAAAGTTTATTAAAAGCGGCTTTAAAGCCGGGCTGGATTTAGATAATATGGAATCTGTAGGCAGGTATTTCAGGAGTTCCGCAAGGACCAGCGTGAAAAATATACAAGGCAAGAATATCGAATTGCCGCCGGAAATCACGGACTGCGTGACAGCTGATGCCGATAAGGTCGTAAGGCATGATTTCCGGATCCTGGGGAAAGAATATAATCTTCCCGGCGAAATTGACTGGCATAAGGATCATAACTCGGGGTACAGGTGGGAGCCCGGGAAATACTATTTTGACATAGAGTACGGTAATATCCGCGGGACAGATGTAAAGGTGCCGTGGGAATTATCCAGGTTTCAGCATCTCGCGGTGCTCGGGCAGGCTTATGCGGTAAACGGCGATGAACGGTACGCAGAAGAATTTATGAGCCAGGTCGGATCATGGATAAGGGAAAACCCTGCGGGATACGGTGTAAACTGGAGATGTACCATGGATACAGCTATCCGGGCGGTAAACTGGCTGAACGCTTACTATTATTTCAGCCGGTCCGGCCGTTTGACCCATGAATTCGCAGCGCTGTTTGTGAAAAGCTGCCTGGAACACGGACGGTTCATCATGAATAATCTCGAGCGCCGGGCAGGCGGAGTAAATTCGAATCATTATATTGCGGACCTTGCGGGGCTTATTTTCCTGGGGACCCTGCTTCCCGAGCTTAAAGAAGCGGGGAAGTGGAAGGATTTCGGAGTAAACGAACTGAAAAAAGAGATAATAAAACAGGTATACGAAGACGGATGCGATTTCGAAGCATCGACCTGCTACCACCGGCTGGTTCTGGAGATATTCTTTTTTTCAATGCTCATTTGCGTTATAAATCATGCGGATTATGACGGGAAAAACCATGTATGTCTGGCGGAAAACATATTCGGGAAGAAATATATGGCATGTACGCGTAATATGTTTGAGGCAGTGATGTATCTGTTAAAACCAAACGGGAATATGCCTCAGATAGGAGATAATGATTCAGGGCAGTTGTTGAGATTCTATGCCAGGGACGTGCTGGATATGCGTTATCTTCTTTCTCTGGGGGCGGTGTTCTTCCGCGAAGAGAGATGGAAGATCAGGGAATACTTCCGGGCAAGCCTGGATATTTCAGAAATATTCCTTGTTTATGGGAATGAAGGGATAAATATATGGAATTCATTGAGTTGGAATCTTCTTGAGAATATAGGCTCCCGGAATTTCTGTGATGCCGGCTGGTACGTTATGCGCAGTAAGAAGAATTATTGTCTAATATCATGCGGTCCCAACGGTCAGTCAGGTAACGGAGGGCACGCGCATAACGATAAGCTGAGTTTCGAATTATGCGTCAACGGCAAGGACCTACTGGTAGATCCCGGGAGTTATGTCTATACACCGGAACCGGAGCAAAGGAACAGGTTCAGGGGCACGGAATATCATAATACGGTAATGATAGATAATGAAGAGCAGAACAGGATCGATAGTAAATATCTGTTCAAAATGAGCGATGATTCCATGGCTAAATGCCTTAATTGGGAAAGCAAAAGCGCAGAAGATATCTTCGAAGGAAAACACAAGGGTTTCTGCAGGCTCAACGGGCCGGTAGAACACCGCAGAAAGATCAGACTCGATAGACAAAACGGGCACCTTTATATATCCGACGTGTTCGAAGGGTCCGGCAGGCATAAGCTGCAGTGGTCATTTGTGCGGCCTCCGGAGTCGCCCGGCAAAGGACTCAAGATCGTAACGGCCCTGGCATTGCGGGAAGATAAGATAGAATATTCCGGTGAATACGGGGCGAAGGTAATAACCGGCAGGTATTTTGCGGAAGTAGAATCGGAATTGCCCTATGAAGCGCATTTTGATATGTGTGCTGGTGCCGATATATGAAAAGCGTTATAATGCTGCTTAAAGGAAATGTAAATTACGATGCAAGGGTCCAGAAATTCATAAGGAGCCTGGTGAAACGGGGTTTCAGGGTCAAGCTTATAACGTGGAGCTGGGAGCCTTCCTCGTACAGCCAGGAAGGGCTGGAGATAGTCGATCTGGTAATAAACAACAGAAAGCTTCCCGGAAATGTTTTAAAGATGTTATGGTGTAACATAGGATTCTGTCTCGCTGCCGCGCGTAAGATAAAAGAAAGCCGGCCGGGATATTGTCATTTTAACGATCTTAATACGTTCATAACTGTATATTTTCTTAAAAAGTGGAAAAGCGTAAAATACATATATGACGCGCATGAATTGTTCCCCGAAAAGCAGATGAAGAAATCAAACAGGCTGATATGGGGTATACTCGAAAGGTTTGCAATTAAGCGGGCGGATCATATCATAGTACCGGAAAAAAACAGAGCGGAATATCTTCGCAGGAAATACGGGCTGGATAAAGTTCCCTTGGTTATAAATAATTTTCCCGAATATACGAAAATAGACCGGGAAAAAGGGCTCCGGGAAAAAAAGAGGCTGGGATTCGAAGATAAAAAAGTCATCATCTATCAGGGCCTTATAAGCAGCAAGCGCTATATAGAAGACATGATAGAGGCGTTAAAATACCTTGCCGAGGCATATATTCTGGTCCTGATCGGGTTTTCCCTGGGAAGTTACGAGAAGGAAATGAAGGATATGGCTGAACGCTACGGACTGGGAAAAAGGGTGTTTATGTACGGCAAGGTAAGGCCCGCAGATATGTTGCAGACCCTGTGTATAGGAGATATAGCAATGGCGTTTTACGACAATAAGGATATAAACAGCTACCTGTGCGCACCAAACAAGATATTCGACTATATAATGGCAGGGCTTAAAGTGATAGCGAATAGTACGCCCGCGCTAGATATTATAGATGATATAAAGGGTGTAAAGCTTATCAAGGAAGTAAGCGGAAAAAGCATCGCCCGCGCTGTAACAGAATTAACGGATGAAAGAGAAGGAATAAAAGTAGAAGACAGGGGCAGATTTACGTGGGAAAAGTTATCTGATAAAATCGAGTCTGTATATTCGGAATGATGATGAAAAAGCTTTCATATAAACTAATGCTTATCTATATGGTGATGCTTCCGATGATAGACCATATTAATATCAAGCTGTTCAGCAGTAAGATCGGTCCGGATAATATAATATTTTTTATCATATTTATTATGGTTGTCCTGACTTACAAAAATAAGCTGTCACTGAATTTGAATGAAAAGCTGTTTATGGCTCTCTTTTTTACGGCGTCTTTCTTCCCCACCGCATCTTCTTTTATTTTTAACAGCGGAGTTCCGCTGTACAGTGTTACAATGGGGTTGAAGTATTTCCAGATGATAATTTTTATTGTGATAATTAATAAATTAATGAGAAATTACGAAAGCTTTCGCGGGATATCCAGGGCATACCTGTACGGCGCAGCAATAGCCGTTTTATTAGGTCTCGGCCAGGCTGTCGAGATTAACATGTTCTGGGACATCGCAGACAGGTATTATCATATAATTAACAAATCAAGACGGCTCTGGACATACGCTACACACCTTAAAGCTGTCTCGTTCTGGCCCGAGAGCGGCAATACGTTCGGTTCATACATGGCGGTTTCCGTAATCATGCTTATGGGATTTGGAAGGGATGTTTTTAAAAAGTATGGGTTATGGATAATATTGCTTGCCGCAGGGATGCTTGTGTCCATATCTTTTACTTCGATAGGCGCTTTTTTTATAGTCTTGCCGGCGGTACTATATTTTGCGGCGAAAAACTTCGGAAAAAAGTACGCGGTAAATGCCGGGCTGTGCATTTTAGCTGCACTGGTTTTAACATATATCCTGATCCCGGGAAAAATAAACAAGAGAATTCAGTATAAACTGACCATGAAAAAGGAAAACCCTCTTATCGTCAGGGGGCTGAACAGGAGAGCGGAGTGCTGGGATGAAGCGATAAAGGATGAATTTGATAAAAGGGAATATCTCGGAAAACTGATCGGGGTAGGTTACGCCGGCGCCAGCGCCAAGGACAATTATTACATTGAATTGCTCGGAACCGGAGGGATGGTATCGCTGGCCGTGTTCATATCCCTGTCACTGGCCATAATCGGCAGATGTATACGCAGTTATATAATACTGAGAAAAGAGAAAAAAGATGAATCTGTGCTTTATTCTACTTCGGTTATGATATTTGCGGCAGTACTGATAATGTGCATTACCGGAAGTTATATATCGTATTTTCCTGTAGTTATTCCGATGTTGTTGTCGGTCTCAGCGGCCAATTTGGAGGAAGCCGCTCAATTATGATCAATAAGACCAATATACTGCATGTAACTTATGATTATCCAACCGGGCTGACTCCCTATAAGACGAGGAACATAGAGAAATTATGCGAATCTACGGATCGTATTTTCAATAACACCATACTGAGCCTCAACAGGACATTGTCTTTGCGGAAAAAAATGCTTGTTCATGATAAAATAATCGCTTTCGATAATTTTAGTTTGCCGTTCAGTATTCTTTTTAAGAATTATTTACGAAGGACCGTCAATGAAATAAAAGAATTGAATGATATGCATAAAGTAGAACTGAAAAATATCCGGGTGATACATGCCCATAAGATGAGCTACGAAGGGGCGATAGCTTACGAAATATCAAGAGAATACGGCATTCCGTATGTAATCACAATGAGGCAGTCAGACATAAAGATGTGGAAATACAGGCCCGACTTAAGGGGTTATTACGGGAGAATCCTGAAAAATGCGGAAATGATATATTTAGTATCTCCGTGGATGAGGAAAAGGGTGCTGGAGTGGTATGGTAAAAAAATAAACAATATTGACGGTAAAATACTTTTACTGGGCAGTATAGTCGATATAGTTAAATACAGGAATAACGGACAGGGAGTGCGGCGCGCGTACGGCGATCAAAAAAAATTTCTGTCGGTATTTAAAATAAAGAAGAATTACATGAAAATTAAAAATGTGAGAAGGCTGCTTTCGGCGGTAAAGATGGCAAGAGAAAGGAACCCGGGTATATGCCTGGATATAACCGGCGAAGGTAACGCTGTAGATGATGTGAAAAATATGATAAAAAAATACCGCCTGGAAGCCGCGGTTGATGTCAAGGTATATGATAATAGGAACAGGATGAATAATTATGCAGGTGACTATGAGTGTTTTATCATGCCGAGCTATCCCGAGACGTTCGGAGTAGCTTACGTCGAAGCCCTGGTCAGCGGGCTGCCGATTATCTATTCAAAAAACACAGGTATAGACGGATATTTCGGCGATGATATAGGGGTCAAGGTAGACCCTTTTTCGGTGGGAAATATAGCGGATGCCGTATTGAGACTATCCAGGGAAAGCGCACAATATAAGGAGAATGTAAGAGAATTCCTGGGTAAGAACAGCCTGGATATATTCTCAGAAGAGAAAGTTGCGGGTAAATATATTGAGAGTATTGAGTATATTCTTGGTGCCGGGAGGTAAATAACAAGTTATGGCGGATGTTAATAATGATGCTATTATTATAGGCGGATTCGGCGCCAGCGGGTCCGGTGCGTTATATGACTTTATGAAAGAGATTGATATTTGTCATCCTGTAGGCACCGAGCTCAGAATATTCACTGACCCGGACGGGATAATGAGCCTGGAGAGCGCACTAATAGACAACTGGTCGCCTTATCAATCGGATGTTGCCATAAAGAGGTTCAGAAAACTGGTAATTAACCTGTGTAAAAAAGGCCTATTCCATATATTCCCTTATTTCAGGGTCAACTACAACAAGCAGATCATCGGAGATTTCGGAAAGATATCCCGGAATTATGCAGACAGTCTGGTTCTTTTCCGTTACAGGGGCATTTGGTACGGGTCGGATGATTTTCTTAATTTGTGTATTCATGCTGTAAACAGGATAGTCTTCAGTAAAAAGGTATTAAAATTCAATAAGGATATATATATCAGTTACCCGAAAGAGGATTTTTATCGGCAGACGAGGATATATACGAGCGAAATCATTAACTCGTTGAAAAAGAAACACGGAAAGCAACATGTCGTATTCGACGCGGGATACGCGTCGTTGAATTATAACAAAATATTGGGCTATTTCAACTCGCCAAAAATTATCGTAGTACATAGAGATCCGCGGGATATTTTTGCGGAGTCAGCGGCAAAACAATGGAAATTCATCCCTCGGGATGTAGGGGATTTTATAAAATGGTACGGATGTCTGATGGACAGGGCTGATCAGGAAGAGATAAATAAGGAAAAAGTAATGAGAATCAATTTTGAGAATCTGATCCTCGACTATGAAAGATCGATAGATATAATTTTGTCATTTTCAGGGATAGAAAAAGCGCACCATGTTTATAAAAAGCAGTATCTTAATCCCGATGTATCGAAAAAGAACATAGGTTTATGGAAAAAATATAAAAACAAAGAAGATATGGATGAGATATATACGAAACTTAAAAAATATTGTTATGAGTAGACGTACATATGGAACAAATATTATAAGTAGAAAAACGGGAGAATAAAATGAAAAAGAAAAAAACAGTATACGCTACCATGGTCGGGGATCTGTTCCACCGGGGACACCTGGAGTTCATAAGGAAAGCCAAAGAGCAGGGGGATTATCTCATCATCGGACTGCATCCCGACGACGTTGCAAAAAAGTATAAGCGGCCGCCGATCGTATCTTTCGAAGACAGGAAGACGATCCTCGAGGCTGTAAAGGAAGTGGATATGGTAGTCGAGGACTGTATGGATTTCAGGTCTCCCGCCATGCTGGAGAACCTGAAAAAATATAAAGTCGACGTAGCCGTGCACGGCGATGACTGGCTGCCTCCGTTATATAAAAGAGCCAGGGATGAGAAGATATGCGACGTGGTGCAGGTGCCCAGTTATCCTTATATATCTACCACGAAACTCCTTAAGGAGATCAGGAAGACAAAAAACCTCAGGAGCCTGCTTCAGGAGAAGAAGAAGCTCGTTATAGTGTCGGCCGGGGATGCGATAACCGCAAAGCTCATCGAAGAAGCGGAATTTGACGGCATATGGATATCCGGTTTTGAGGCGTCTGCCCGGATGGGTATGGCAGATAACGGCGAGATAACGATGACCGAGATGCTGAACGCCGCCAAGACGGTGGTGGATGCCACGACGCTTCCCGTGATAGTCGACGCGGATAACGGGTACGGAGGCATACATAATTTCATAAGGACCGTAAAGGAATTCGAGAAGGCGGGGGTGGCGGGGCTGTCCGTGGAAGATAATATTTTCCCGAAGCAGAATTCTCTATGGGGCGGGAAGGTCCCCCTGCTGTCCATGGAAGAGCACGGGATGAAGATAAGGGCTGGCAAGGATGCTCAGAAGACCACGGATTTTGTGATTATCGCGAGAACGGAAGCCCTTATCAGGGGATACGGCATGGAAGAGGCGCTGAGGAGGGCGGAGCACTATGTCCAATGCGGGGCAGATATGATAATGATACACAGCAGGGAGGAATCCGGCCGAGAGGCGTTGGATATACCAAAACACTGGAAGCGCGACATCCCGCTTGTAATAGTCCCGACGAAGTTTCCGCAGATAACCAACAGGCAGCTCTTTGACAGCGGGTTTTCGCTCGTCATACTGGCTAACCAGACGGAAAGGCTCAAGATAAAAGCCATAAGGAAAGGGCTGAAACTTATCAAAGACAATGATTCTGTGCTGCCGATAGAGAACGAGCTTTCTGCAACACTGGATGACCTCAGGGATCTCACCCCGATAAACGAGGTCAAGGAAATAGAAAAGAGGTATAAGATATGATAACAGATACCAGGTTCCGGATAGCAGATATCAGATCCTGTTTGTACCTGAATTCTGAAAGGAAATCAATATGAAGGCAAAATATGATTTAATAGCGGGCGTACCGTGCTCGAAACTGAAGGATTTTATAGCCGATATAAAGGATTACATCCCGTGTACAAGAGAAGACGAAGCGGCCGCCCTGGCTGCCGGCGCGTACCTGGCGGGAAAAGAGCCGCTGGTATTCCTGCAGAACAGCGGACTGGGCAATATGGTCGATATAATAACATCCCTCTATAAGCCTTACGGAATAGAGGTGGACCTTCTGATCAGTGTCAGGCATAAGCCGGAGCACCATGCGCTCATGGGGAGCATCACGAGGAAACTTATGGAACTGATGGAATATGAAAAATATGAGCTTATAGAACAATGAAAAGAATAGATGCAATAAAAAAGATTATGGAAAATGTGACCGATGAAGTTATCATCGCTTCAACCGGCATGATATCAAGGGAACTTCATCATGTCAAGGACAGGCCGCGGAATTTCTACATGATGGGCAGTATGGGTAACGCACTCGGGATAGGCCTAGGTATAGCGATCAGTTCGGAGCATAAAGTTATCGTCATATCGGGCGATGGGGCGGCTCTCATGTCCCTGGGGACCATGGTTCTCCACAAGAAACTCGATCCCGGCAACTTAAAACACTACATACTTGATAACGGGTGCCACAGTACGACCGGCGGACAGCCGACATGTTCGGATATGGTGGATTTCGCCAGCCTGGCACCCAACACGGAAGTTATAATCGTGAGCAAGGAAAAGGGAGATTCACCCAGAATACCTTTTTCGCCGAAGGAGATAACAGAGAGGTTCAGAAATGCAATCAGCGCTGATAATACATAGCAGGCATACCAGGGTGTACGCAGAAAAAATAGCCCGCGAGTACGGGAACGTAGAGTTCCTGGAGGTCACCCGTCCGCCGACCGAAGAAGTTTTAAAGATAAAAACGGACAAAGATGTGGTAATAGGCATAGGGGGAGGGAGCGTCATAGATACGGCGAAGATAATCTCGAAAGATAAAAGATGTATTGCCATACCGACTACCGCATCGGGTGCCGCGGTGACTCCCTATGCGACCGTATGGGGCAGGGAAAAGACTTCCGTTTCTACGGAAATACCTGTCCTGAGAATAGAGAGAGACATCCCCCTGGACCTCCCTGAAAAAGTTATACAGTCGACGGCCTTCGACGCGCTTGCGCATTCGGTCGAGTCGTTCTGGTCAGCAGCCGCCACAAAAGAGAGCCGGGAGTATTGCAAAAAAGCCATAGGGCTTATAATGAAATATTTCAGGAACAGGGAAAAAACATATCTGCTTATAGAGGCGGGCAACCTTGCGGGGCAGGCTATCGCTATTTCGAAGACGAATGTGATACACGCATCATCCTATCCGCTTACGACGGAATACGGCATAGATCACGGGACCGCGTGCGGCATGCTGCTTCCTTTTTTCATCGAATACATGGATTATGATGGGCTCCTTCCTCTGTTCGGCGCGAATTCCACGGAAGAGCTGGTGGGAAAACTGAGGAAGCTGTCTGATTTTGCGAAAATAGACGGGTTCAACGCCGAAATGATAGCCGGTAAAATATTGAAATACGACAAGATAAACCAGGGTCCTAAGAAGATCGGCAAAGAACAGCTGGTGGCGATCCTGAAAAAAGCGGCGGGAGCATGAGTATAAGAAAGCAGCATAAGAAGTTACTGTTTCTCGGCAGTATATATTCCATAGGTAACGTCGCGCAGAATATACTCACGATCATCCTGCTGCCGCTGTATACATCATACCTATACCCGAAGGATTTCGGAATAGTTGCCCTGCTTACGGTTACTGTTACATTGATAGCCAAACTGGTTTCACCGGTGAACCAGGCATTCAGGAGGTATTATTATAAACCTGATTATATCGAGAAGAATGACGTTTTGCTGTTCAATATACTTTTACTCCTGATCATTCAGGCATTAATATTGACCTCAGTATATTATGGTATGAGCAATTTCTTATGCAACACGCTGATCGGAGAAAGGGAATTCCTTCCGATAGTAAAAATATTTTCCATAATACTTTTCCTTGAATGCTTTTCTACTATACTGCTGGATTATCTGATGCTTAAGGAGATGGCCAGATATTATGTCTTCGTGTCACTGACGAAGCTGGTCGTGTCGAGTTTTGTGATAGTCTGGTCGCTTGTTAAACTCAGGATAGGAGTATATGCGTTAGCCTACGGACAGCTGTTCGGTCTTCTATTCCTTTCACTGATGGTAATCCCGCTGATCATGAGGGATATCAGGTTTAAAATATCTTATAAGATACTAAAGGAGCCGCTTGCATACGGGTACCCGCAGATAGTTGCAAGTTATTCTAACTGGCTCATACAGTCCGGAGACAGGTACGTCTTAAGGATATTCGAAGCAGTAGAGACGGTGGGGCTTTATTCCTTCGGATACAGGATAGGAAACCTTATAAAAATGGTCTTGGCAGAGCCCCTTAAAGATGCCCTCTGGCCGATAGTCCTGAAAAAAGAAGATGATCCCGACCAGCAGAAGGAATTCCTTAAAAGATCTGCTACATATTTCTATCTTGCAGGAATATTTGCAGTTCTGGGGCTTTCTCTTTTCTCCAAAGAAGCGATAATGCTGCTTGCAAGAAAAAAAGAATACTGGGGAAGCTGGATCATAGTGCCTGTAATAGGGTTTTCATACATCCAGCATGGACTGGGATATTTTTTCGACTGGGGAATAATCATGAAAAATAAATCGTATCACAGGTCCGGCAATCTTCTGGCCGCGGCGGCGGTAAATATAGGATTGAATTTTTTATTCATCCCTATATGGGGAATGATGGGCGCAGCCATAGCGACGCTTATATCATATATTGTGTGGAATATCCTCCGGCTCTATTTTTCAAACAGGTTCTACGGACTGGTTTTCCAGAACGGCAGGATATTTCATATTACGGCAGTCGGCGGGGTGGCCTATGCGGCATCATTCCTGATCCCGTGGCATGGCATACTTTTGCAGATTATATTCAAGATACTGCTGATGGCGCTTTTCCCCGTATTGCTATATTGCTCGGGTTTTTTCAGCGCGGGTGAAAAAGCGGCACTAGGAAAATACCGCAGAGAGATGTCCGATGCAGGCATAGCGGCATTCGTTGTGGGTAAATTAAAGGAAATAATAAATAACAGGTGATGCGGGGAGCATATTGATGAATATTAAAAACTCGGGAGATTGGAGTAAAAGCAGGATAGAGGAGTTCCTCGGGAGACCCGGTCTGAAATATCAGAAGATAGAGCTTCCTTATGGTCTTTCAACACCGGGCGCGGAAAGGAAGGAAACCTGCGATCTGATATTCTCTGACGGCGTTGAAGGCAAATCCGTACTGGATATAGGCAGCTATCTGGGGTATTTCTGCATCAAGGCGGCAGAAAGGGGCGCGTCCAGGGTCCTGGGGTGGGAGATAAACGAAGAGAGCATTGATAATGCCAGGACCATAGCCGAGATCAAGGGGTTGAATATAGAATATGTTAAAGGAGATATAGAGAAAGACGATCCGGGAGAAAAATATGACCTCGTGCTGTGCCTTAATCTGCTTCATCACATGAAAGACCCGATCGCGGTGCTGGATAAACTGATACGCATTACCCGGGAAACCCTGGTGCTTGAAGTGGCAACACTCGGCGCGCATGACCGCAGGAAACTTGGGCTGTCGCGTTTCAGAAGCAGCATTATATCGGGTTCGCCGGCAGTTATCGTTGGCCGGGGCGCAACTTCGAAAAAACTGAGCGGACAGAAGAAATTCTTTTTTACGGAGAAAGCCCTGAAAAACCTGCTCTTGTACCAGCGGAACAGCTTCGGAGATGTCAGATTCTATAAGACCGGTTTTAAAGACAGGTTCCTGGTGATAGCAAAGAAGAGGAGGGCAGGCCACCTTGTCGTAGTGTCGGGGCCTACTTCCTCCGGCAAGACCACTCTGATAAAAAGCATGATGTCCAATTCGTGCCCGGCAGTCTCGGAAAAGCTGGGGGTGGGTGATTTTTCCGGATGGCTGCATCTCGGGTCCAGCCAGCTGAACAGCGTTTCTTCGGTCTTTTCGCAAGGGATAATACTGCATTATGATTTTCTGCGTCCCTATGGCCGCAGCGCCAAGACTCACGACCGCGATGAAGCGCTTGATATACTTAAAAACGCGGAAAAAATATCGTTTTTAACGATATATTCCGATCCCTCAAAGTTAAGGAAACAGCTGATGAACGGAGAAATATTAAGAAAGAAAAAAGGTCTGAAAAAAAAGGCTAAAAAAATAGTGAAAGTGCTTTTGGATCTTCCCGGGTTCAGGCTTGTCAGGAAAATAAAGGCTGTCGAATATGTTTACTCGAAAGCGTCAAAGGATATCCCGGGAAGGCTGACAGCGATCCTGGATGCTTACGAAGATCCCGGAAAAGTATACGGCTGGTACAGGGCCTGGTTCGATTACATCGGGGGACTGAAGTTGAACGTTCTGCATAATCTGGTTGCCGATACCAGAAGAGGCAGTTTCAGCGTATACCCCGCGTCAGATTGGGAGGCTGACAGGAACAAATGATCTCGGATAAAATAAAATGTCTTATCCCTGGCACGGATATCGACAATATCAGCGCATATCTTGACGAGATCGCACTTCTTCCCGGCGTGGAGAAGGTCGCGGTTTTCCCGGACGTCAGCATGAAGGCCAAATATGTCGATGCCGGGTATAAATGCAGCGTGCCTTCTGGGGTCGCGATCAGGTCGACGGATGACTTGCTGTATCCGCAGCTTCGGTCCAGGGGAATAGGCTGCGGAATGATCGCGTTCAGAACGGGGCTTGAAGCGACGCAGGAGAATATTCACAGGTTCAAGGTTATTTTTAAGAAGATATTCAAGCAGGATTTTCTTGCGAGCCGCCTTTACAAGAAGCTGAATCCGGGCGGCTGGAGAAAAGGCAGGTACGGGATAAGAAGGGACGAGTGGGAAAAAGCGTATTCGGGCGGCATAGGCAGTTATCTCAGGATGCACCTGGAGGAGAAAGACGCGCAGACAGTAGAAGGCAGTTTTGAGGCCGATGGTAATCATGCCGGAGGTGCCTTGAAATTTAAGGAATTTTACTCGGATGTCTGGAAAAACGGGGCGAAATATAACAGCAACGGTTTTATCGGGAACACGTTCGGCGGAAACCACTTTTTGGAACTTCAGGAAGTTCAAGGTCCCGGAATGAATAATAAGTCTCTGAAAGCCGGGGAACTGGCCGTCATGGCGCATCTTTGCGGCAACAGGCTCGAGTTTATGTTAAGAAAGGATATGGCGGATGAGTATATCCTGCGGGATTATTACAGGCCCATAAGGGCTAACGAGAAGATGTATGATGTTATAAAAGAGGCCGTGGGATTACTTAAGAACCTCGGTTCCCTGAGGCGCGCATGTCTGTATATGAGGCTTAGAAATGCGGTAAAAGAAGTTTTCGGCGAGGATATATCGGGGAATTTCCTTCCAGTAGCGGAAGGAACTCACAACGATATAGATTTCGGACATGAAGACGGCAAAATAATCTACCGGCATAATGTCGTAAAATACTACAGGAACAGGTGGTCTATTATATCGGGGATGAATGACCATCCGTCGTATCTTGTCCTTCCGGGAGAATCTTCCGCTGAAAGCCTGGACAGTGCCGAACACGGGCTGGGAAAATACCTCGAGGGAAAGAAAGAAGATGACAGGGGAAGGTTTACCGAGATATTTGTTCACGAAATAAAGATGTTCGGGGGTTTTAAGACCCTGACGGTTCCGCATTACACCCGGCATGATGGAGACAGGGTGATAGATTTCTACATAGGGAAGAAGATAATAAAAGATTCGGTTAAGCTGCTGCCGCTGGTGTCATTTAACAGGAGATGGAACAGATGAGTCAATTTTATACGTTGAAGCAGGTCAGGGAGCTCGGACAAAAGGCGAAAAGGCTTAAATATGAGAATGTCATCCAGAAGATGACATTTAAATACGGAAGATGGGTTCCCAGACTGATTTCGCCATATATTACGTGGTTTATTCTGAGGGTTTTCCCGGGCACAAAACCCGACACGGTATCTTACGCGGTATTAGCCGTATGTATTGCCGGTCTTGTAATGTTATTCAGGGGCGCTTATCTAGCCGGCGCTGTATTGCTGTATCTGTCGATCGTGCTCGATAAAGTCGACGGAGAACTGGCGCGAATAAAAAACATATTCAGCCTCAGGGGGGTTTTCCTCGATTCGCAGTATCATTTTATATACAGGCTCTGCTGGTTCCTTGTCGGTATCGGCATGGCTTTACGGGGAAACGGACTTCATCCCCTGGCCATCGGTTCGGCAACAGCTCTACTGGGTATATACCTGCGATATACGAGGTCCAGCTATAAGGCAATAGTATTCAAAGTGAGCCCGGAGCTGAGGAGCCTTAAGGAAGCGGTATATTTCAGGATAAATAACCGTTATGTGAAAAGGGCGGTTACCGGCCTGCAGATATTGTGCAGGGAAGACAATATAGCGGTACTGCTCATCGTATTTTCTGTTATAGAAAAGTATGATGCGGCATACGGGATTATACTTTACATGCGTTTATATCTGTATTTGCATGCGCTGCTCGGGTTTATCGTGTTCTTGAAAAGCATGCGGGGAGAGGTGCTGGGCAGGTTGCAAGATAGTGTGAAATAGCGTATATTATTAATAAAAATTCCATATTTATTTATGAAAAAAAAGGTCATTTTTGTTGTGAACTCGCTAAGGCCCGGCGGCGCTGAAAAGGTGATTTTACTCATATTGAAATATCTTGACAGGGAGAGGTTCGATCCCGTACTCGTGCTCCTGCAGGCCCAAGGCAGCCGAATTGATGAGTTTATGGGCGACATAAAAATATATGATTTTAAGAAAAGAAAGCCGTTTTTTTCTTTCCCGGGCCTTGTTTTAAGGATGTGCGGCGTAATAAAAAATGAGAACCCGGATATTCTGGTCAGTTTTATGGGGAGCGGCAATACAGTAACGGCTCTGGCAAAAAAGATCACCGGATCATCCGCGAAATTCATTGCCAATGTGAGGAACCTTATACTGGTGAAAATAAGACTACAGGGGCTGTTCTTCCTCAGATACGGGATACACAGGTTCGTATATAATTATGCGGACCTTGTCATCACTAATTCGCGATCTGCAAAAGACGAGATGGTAAATGCGTTTAATGTATCCGAAGACAGGATAAAAGTGGTGAAAAATCCCCTGGAAATAGACAGGATAGACACCTTGTCGGCGGAACCGCCGGTTCACCCCTGGTACGGCGAAGGTGTTCCCATAGTCATCGCCGCGGGTAAGCTCAAGAAGGCAAAAGGCTTTGAATACCTGATCGAGGCTTTTTCAAAAGTAGTGAAAAAGACAGAATGCAGGCTGATAATACTCGGCGAAGGCGGCCTTAGGGAAAAGCTTTCCGCAATGATAGAGCGGTTCAAGTTGCAGGGCAGTATAGATCTGCCGGGTTTCAAGGAAAACGTATAT
This sequence comes from Elusimicrobiota bacterium, assembly GCA_016934855.1. GTDB lineage: Bacteria > CG03 > SLGR01 > SLGR01 > JAFGSA01 > JAFGSA01. The sequence goes on along the minus strand of JAFGSA010000024.1, from coordinate 60,491 downwards.
AGCTATATAAAAGGTTCTGAGATATTCGTTCTTTCATCATTGTGGGAGGGGCTCCCGAACGTGCTCCTGGAAGCGATGGCCTGCGGCAAACCGGTAATTTCTACTGAATATTCGGAATCGGTTCACGAGTTGATCCGGGACGGTGAAAACGGGTTTATAGTTCCGAAAGAAGATCCGCAGGCGCTTGCGGATGCTATATGCCGGCTTCTTTCCGACCGCGCTCTGAGTGAAAGATTCTCAAGAGAGAACAAAAAAAAATCCGGAGAATACAGGGCCGAAACAGTGGTGGATGAATACGCTGAAATGATAAACGGCACGGCAGGATAAGGAAAAAATGAATGGAATATTAAAAATATCGGAAAAGATAAATATAAAAAAGATAGCATTTAATATATTCCTGGTATATCTTGCGATATTGCCGCTGATAGACCGGCTGACATGCAAGGTATACGGCAAGATCGGGATCGATAATATATTCTTTATGATTATCTTCTTCGCGGGGCTATTCGGTATAGGAAGACTGAAAATCAGGATAAGGGATGTAAACGGGCTGTTTATTTTATTCGTATCCGTATTCATAACGGCTTCGTTCTTTCCTACAGTATCTGCATTCATCTTCGGAGATTCGCCTAATCCCGGAAGAATAACGGAAGGATTGAGGTTCATGCAGGTGGTCTTTATCGCGGTGTTCATGTATTGGTTCATGGCCGAAATAGAAGATTTGAAAAATATTACAACCGCCTATCTTGTCGGGGTTATCATAGCGGCGGCAGTCGGAATAGGCCAGGCGCTTGATATAGATATCCTTTGGAAGATTGCGGAAAAATACTATATCTACGGCACGCCGCATCTTACAAATTTCATAAGTCACAGGAAGGTACCCGCATTTTTCGGAGAAACGGGCAACACTTTCGGGGCATATATGAGCATGGCGATGATATACATTCTCGGGATGGCGCCGTTAATGAAAGGTAAGAAAGTAAAAATATATATCCTGGAACTTGTCATATTTGTCGGATTGATAGTGTCGCTATCAATAACGTCTATCTTATCATGCGCGGCAGGTTGTATGAGCCTGCTTATAATACAGAAAAGGGATAAAAATTCAGCCGCCATATTGAAGCAGGGAATGATATTAATTGCGGGAGTTTTGATACTGAGCACTTTTTACAGTGAAAAGATAGCAGACAGAGTTAAAAAGAAATTAACCGTATCCAGGAATAATATGGTTGTAAAGGAGGAAGAAGGCGCGTCCGGCCGCGCAGATGTGGAAAACGGAACCGGTTTCAGTATAAAAGATGTGAAAGGAATGTCGGTAAGATACAGTACCTGGAGACTTATATTGGAAACCGTAAGGAAGAGAAGTGTTCCGAAGATTCTTTTCGGCGTCGGTTACGGAGACGACAGGCAAGGGGATAATTATTTTATAGAACTTCTCAGCGTGGGAGGAGTGATATCGGTAGCCGCGCTGCTGGTCCTGCTCGGCGCCATGATGTTGTCGGCTTTTAGAAAGTCGCTATTTTTCCGAAGCAGATCGAACCGTATGCATGCGCTTTACCTGACCGTGTTTTCGGAATTATTGGCACTGTTAATAATGTGCCTGACCGGGAGCTATTTAAGTTATCTCGAGGCAACGCTGCCGATAGCTATATCGGTAGTGGCAGCGGCGAAACTTGAAAAAGAGGAAGCAGTATGAAGAAGATATTGTACGTTGTAAATAAGATAAGGCATTACCGCATCCCTATCAATAATTACCTGGCGGAAGACGCGAAAAAGGCGGGTTACGAGCTGATCCTGGTAGTCCCTAAGGGAAAAGTATTCAATGACCAGAAGAGTGAAATAAAATTCAGATGCATCGAGACAAAGCTGAACCTTAGTTCATGTATTTCACTGGTAAAGAAGGAGTCTCCTTCAGCCGTGATGTTCGGTCTTCATCTTAAAGATACAGTTCTTTTTCCGCTGATATACTGGCTTAAAATAAAAAGAATACCTTGTGTCATTTGGAAGCACGGCATTAACCTGCAGGACAGGGATAGTATTTGCAAGAACCTATTCTTCAGGCATCTTCATAATTTATCCGACGGAATAATCCTATTTTCGCCTAATGAGAAAAAGTACATAAAAAAGAAGAACCATGACAGGATATTCATCGCTCCCAATACGTTGAATTTTGATACGATACCGGAAATCACCGCGGGTAAAAAGGATCTGCGCAGGAAATACGGAATACAGTTCGACAAGATAGTGCTTTTTGTCGGGCGCATACAGCCCAGGAAAAGGCTCGATGATCTTATAGAAGCTTTCGAAAATATAGATAATAATATAGGATTGGTAATAGTGGGTCCGGATATCAGGGAAGATCAGCTTGATAAGATAAAAGGTATGAATAACGTGAAGTATATGGGCGCTATATTCGAACCTGACGCGGTAAACGAGATATTCAAGATGTCGGATGTGTTCAGTATACCTGGCGCGAACGGACTGGGCATAAACCAGGCTTTCTACTGGGGCCTCCCCACGGTCACCGAGGATGTCTGGCACGGTCCTGAGATATTCTATCTGGAAGAGGGCAAGAACGGGTTCATGGTCCCCAGGGGAGATATATCGGGGTTAAGAGAGAAGATAGAGTATCTTCTCCATGATGATGAGGTCTATAGAAAATTTTCGGAAGAAGCGAAAAGGACTATGGAAGAAAAGGGAAACATCAGAAATATGTCCGCCGGATTCATGAATTGCATAAAATGGGTATTAGAAAAAAACGGCAGGAGGGGAGAATAATGAAAGACCGGATAATAAAGAGCAGCAGAGCAAGAACCTGGCTGTTTCCGCTTTATTTGATAGAACCGCCTTCCATGGCGCTTGCCGTAATATTCTATAAACTGCGTTTCATACATCCTAACCTGGTTACAGTTCTGGGATTTTGTTCTTATTGTTTTTCGTCATATTCATTTATGATCGGAAAGTATCTGGCCGGTTCAATGTGTTTCTATATTGCCATAATCCTGGATTTTACGGACGGCAAGCTGGCCAGGATGAGGGAGCAGCCGTCGAAACTCGGGGCGAAACTGGACCATCTGGTGAATGCGTACGGCAAATTGCTGGTAGTTCTGGGAGTATTTTATTCTTTCTATTTCATAAAGGGTCATACAGTACTTGGCATCATGCTATTTGCGGTACACTACGGCAATCATTTTCTTATAAAAAAGATATTAAGGATAAAACCGCCAAGCACGACGGATTTCCCTGCTATGGATGAGCTCCCGGCAGAAAAGAGGCCCGGCTTTTTCAGTGTAAAAAGGATCATGTATCTTTTCTCTCCGTACGAAGAAAACTTCATGATATTTATAATCGGGCCATTAATAGCGCGTGTGACGACAATGATCTTGTTGAGTTCTGCACTCTACTTGGTCAATTCCATTGTGCTGAGAGCAAAAAAACCAGAGGACAGCTTGCCGTGAATTACTCAGAATTCAAAATAAAAGCATATCCCCAGAGCAAACGGGATGAAGACAGAAATTATACATTCATATCCCTGTTATACAGGCCCGTCGGGCTTGTGCTGGGATTTATCTTTTATAGGATAGGATTATCTGCCAATGCTGTTTCTATATTAAGAGTGATTATAATGCTGGGCTGTTTTTATCTGCTCACCCTGGCTGGAAATGAATATTTTGCATTAAGGCTGGCGGCCGTGGGGCTTTTATTATTTATTAAAGTACTTGATTATGCGGATGGCGCTATAGCGCGAGCGCAGGAGAAACCGTCTCTTCTGGGTGAAAAACTTGATTCGTTCAGCGACAGGCCTGTCAGGGCAGGAATGATATTGGCTCTTTTCGGTTATTTCTCCGGTAACCTGTTCATGATTCCCTATACCGTATTTCTTGAATGGGTCATACACCAATTCGGGTGCGCCCTTAAGGAAAAAAAATCGGAAACAGCACCGATAACCGCGAAAAGGAAATTCTTCAGCCTTTTTCTCGATACGGGAAAGGATACTGATGAAACCCGGTCCGAATCAATCTTAGTGCTGATGGTAAATCTCTATGTTAAACTTTTTAAAAGCGACACAATGCATTTTATAATACTTCCTCTCATTATCGCGCTGATGAACAGCGAATCGTCATCCAGCCGGCTGCGCGAAATGTCTTTTGTGATAATCGCGCTATATACATCTGTCATGGCGATAAGGTTTATCGGCGGAGTAAGGGAATATTCTGGTAAACAATGAAAAAAGGCAGTATATATAAAAAGGATATAATATTATGAAGATATCAATATTCGGTTTAGGTTATGTAGGATGCGTGGGAATGGGTTGTCTTGCGGATATGGGGCATAGCGTGACCGGCGTGGATGTGGCAGCGGACAAAGTGAAACTTATCAACGCAGGCACTCCTACCGTAGTAGAAAAGGATATAGACTTGCTGATCGCCAGGGCGAGAAAGAAAGGATTGATAAGGGCTACCCTGGATCCCGAAAAAGCCGTGGCTGACAGCGAGTTGTCCTTTATCTGCGTTGGAACTCCTAATAATGAGAAGGGCAACCTGGATATGGAGCATATATACAAGGTCGCGGAAGACATAGGGAAGGCAATGAAGAAAAAAGAGGCCTTTCACGTGATTGCGGTCAGGAGTACGGTGATGCCCGGGACAAACGCGAAGATAGTTCAGATAATAGAAGCATCCAGCGCGAAAAAACACGATAAGGATTTTGCGGTCGTTTCGAATCCCGAATTTCTGAGAGAAGGCAGTGCCGTTGATGATTTTTTTAACCCGCCTTATATACTGATAGCCGGCACAAGTGCCAAAGGTCTGAAGATAATCGAGAAACTCTACCGGCCTATAAAGGCCGAGATAATACGCGCGGATGTTAAAGTCGCCGAGATCATTAAATTCGTGAACAATACTTATCACGCTTTGAAAGTTAGTTTCGCAAATGAAATAGGGCGCATATGCAAAAAACTCGGCGTTGACAGTTTCGAGGTCATGGAGATATTCTGTAAAGACAAGGCGCTGAATATTTCAGAGGCATATTTTAAGCCGGGATTTGCGTATGGCGGCTCATGCCTTCCCAAAGACCTTAATGCTCTGAATTCCATGGCACTGGATTCGAGGGTGGGAGTACCGGTTATCGAGGGTATATCGGCTAGCAATAAAAAGCATATGGAAATGGTTGAGAAGACGATACAGGAAAAAAACAAACGTAAGATAGGGTTTCTCGGTATCAGCTTTAAGCAGGGGACAGATGACCTGAGGTTCAGTCCCGCGCTGGAGGTTGGCGAATATTTTATAGGGAAAGGGTATAATGTCTGCATATACGATTCGAATATCAACCTCTCAAAGCTCATAGGAAAGAACAAGGAATATCTTTTTAACAAGTTCCCGCATATTACGGAAGCACTGACTGGTTCGATAGACGAGTTGATAGAAGAATCAGAAATTGTCGTTATCGTGAATAAAGAGAAATATTTTGCCGACTACATCGATAAGAACAGGGAAAAGCTGAATACGAAGATAATAATAGATCTGATAGGCATATGCAGGGACATGTCCGGAGAAGAAAATTATGAAGGTTTGTGCTGGTGATAGGATAAAGAATATCACGCTGCGGCTTTTCCTGTCTGTCCAGAAGAATTCAAGAAAGCACAGGAAAAATATTTTCGACCGGTATATATCCCCCGATAAGAATGACCGTATTCTGGACCTGGGCGGCAATAACGGGGCTCATATAGCGGACGTGCTCGGGCAGAAAAACGACGTGACGGTAGCAGATATTTCTAGAAGTGCCCTGGACCAGGCGGAGAAGAAATATGGATTTAAAACGGTGCTAATAGACGGCGGAGAGAAGCTGCCTTTTCCCGATAAATCTTTTGATATAGTATTTTGCAGTTCGGTAATAGAACACGTGAGTATAGACGAAAATATGGCATGGCAGATTCATAGCGGCAGGACGTTCAGTGAAAAAGCGCTGAAGAAGCAGGAATTATTTGCGAAGGAAATAAGCAGGGTCGGTAAGAAATATTTCGTGCAGACGCCGAATAAATATTTTCCATTCGAACCCCATATGAGGCTCCCTCTCGTAAATTACATGCCTCGTCCGGTATTAATGCAGATTCTGAAAATGATCAGGAAATACGGAATCCTGAAACGGGTGAGAATAAGCCGATTTATCCCTACGTGTAATCTGCTGGGCATGAATAACCTGAAATATCTTTTCCCGGGTTCAATGATAGTAAAAGAGAGATTTTTATTCCTGGTTAAATCCCTGATAGCCATAAAGATATGAACACGGCGAATATATATAAGCAAAAGAAGATCCTCATTATCGTAGAAAACCTGCCTGTGCCTTTTGACCGCAGGGTCTGGCAGGAAGCGCTGGCTCTTAAAGAACGAGGAGCAGAAGTATTCATCATCTGCCCTACTTCCGGCGAGTACAGCAGGAAAAGAGAGACCATCGACGGGATAGAGATATACAGACACAGGCTCATAAAAGAAGCGGTAACCAGGTGGGAGTACCCGCTTGAGTATATCTCTGCGCTTATCGGAGAATTTTTCATCGCGTGGTGGATATTTTTCAAATGCGGAATAGATATAATACATGCCTGCAATCCGCCGGATCTCATATTCCTTATCGCTCTGCCATTTAAACTGTTCGGAACGAAATTTATATTCGATCATCATGATATCAATCCCGAATTATTCCTGGCAAAATATAAAAAGAAGGACCTGATTTTCAAGCTGATGATAATGCTGGAAAAACTGACTTTCAGATTTGCCGACTATTCCATAGCAACCAACGAATCATATAAATCAATAGCCATAAACCGCGGCAGGATGGACCCGGGAAAAGTTTTTGTCGTCAGAAGCGGGCCGGACCTCAAAAGGCTCCAGAATGTCCCTCCTGACAAAAGATACAGGAACGGGAGGGATTACCTGGTCGGTTATGTCGGGGTTATCGGCAAGCAGGAGGGGCTGAACTACCTTATAGAAGCAATCGAGCACATAGTTTATGCTAGGAATCGCAAAGACATACAATTTGTCTGCGTAGGGAGCGGCCCGGATTTCGATAATGTAGTGCGCTATGCTAAGATGAAGAAAATATCGGAATACATAACATTCACGGGAAGGATACCGGACCGTGAGCTGATAAAGATATTGAACACTTCGGATCTCTGCGTTAATCCCGATGAATACAACGAGATGAACGATAAGTCCACCATGAATAAAATAATGGAATACATGGCTGTCGGCAAACCGATAGTCCAGTTCAATCTCAAGGAAGGGAGGGCTACTGCACAGGCCGCATCTCTGTACGCGGAGCCTAACGATTCTGTTAACCTGGCCGAGAACATCCTAAGTCTCATAGACAATCCTTCCAGAAGAGAAAGTATGGGAAAGTACGGGTACGAGAGGATAAAGAACGAATTATCCTGGGATAACGAAAAATACAATCTTTACAGAGTCTATGACGAAGTGCTCGGGGGATATGTCTATAGCCGTGATACCGCCAGAAAGAGAGTCTGTATGGTAGTCCACGAGTATTACCCCAAGGACTTCCGTGTGAGAAGAGAGGCCGAGGCGCTTCTTGATAACGGGTATAATGTGGATGTCATATGCCTGAAGCAGAAGAATGAAAAAAGCATAGATGTGTGGAACGATATCATTATACACCGTCTGCCTGTCAGGCGCCACAGGGGGCATCCGCTATACATATATATAGCGGAATATTTCAGCTTTTTCGTCTTATGCACCATTAAACTCCTCCAGCTGTTCATGAAGAAGAAGTATGACATAATACATGTTCATAATCCGCCCGATCTCCTTGTGTTCGTAGGATTGATACCGAAACTCCTGGGCGCCAGGATAATATTTGATATCCATGACCGGGTCCCGATCCTTTTTATATCGAGATTCAAGGCGAAGAGCAACAAGATGATCAAGAACCTGGTTAATCTCGGAGAAAAGATATCGATACATTTCGCAGACAGGATAATAGTCGCGGTTAACATCTATAAAAAAATGCTTGTTGAGAAGGGATATCCGGAAAACAAGATCGACGTGATACTCAATTCCGCGGATGAGAGGTATTTCTATATCAGGGGGAACGCGGATCGCGTGAAAGACGGATACCTGAAGCTGCTGTATCATGGTACGCTCGTGAGCCGTTACGGTGTAGATACGCTCATAGAAGCTACTAAGATACTGGATGGAAAGGGGATAGGCTTCAGGCTTGATATATACGGGAGCGGCGATGCCGAAACCATGTTCAAGAAGATGATAAATAAATACGGGCTTGGGGAAAAGGTATTCTTAAAAGGTTTTTACCTGATAGACTATATGCCCGATATCATATCGAAAGCCGACCTGTGCATAGTGCCCAATAAAAAAGACAGTTTCATGGATACGGTGTTGCCCACAAAACTCCTGGAATATGTAATCATGGAAAAACCCGTGATAATAAGCAGGACCGAAGGGACGGTGGAGTTCTTTTCCGAAGAAGAAGTGACTTTTTTCAGTCCGGGTTCCGCAAAAGAACTTGCCGATAAAATAATCGAGTTTAGCTGTAATCCGGAAATATTCCTTAAAAAAATAAGAAAGGCAAAAGAAAAATATGAAAAGATATCCTTCGATAAGCAGAAGAACATCCTCCTGGGCGCGTACGGAGAGCTGTCGTGAACATTAGGGTGCTGATCCTGGCTGGTGGGTCGGGTAAAAGGCTGTGGCCCATGAGCCGCGAAAAATGGCCGAAGTTCATGCTGAAATTCGATTCTGGTTCGAGTCTGCTCCAGAGCGCTTACGAAAGGGCGAGGAAGATAACCTCCGATGAAAACATATACATCGTCACGCTTAAAGAGAATGCCCATCTCATCGAGCAGGATATCAGGCGGGTAAACAGCGGGTTCGGCAGGGCCGGTATAGTTACGGAGCCGGAAGCAAAAAATACGGCACCGGCTATAATGATGGGTATAAAGGATTTCGAAGATGATACTATGGTAATAGTCCTTCCCGCCGATCACATCATACGCCCGGAGGAAGAATTCAGGCGTGCGGTCGAAAAGGCGATCAGGACAGCTGAACAGGACTATATAGTTTCAATAGGTATAGAGCCACAGTATCCTTCCACGGGGTACGGATATATAAAAAGAGCGGCCGGAATAGGTGAAGACGCGTGGAGAATAGACAGGTTCAAGGAAAAACCCGACTTCCAGACGGCAAGGGAATATGTAGAATCCAGGCAATACTATTGGAACGCGGGTATATTTATTTTCAAGTCGTCGGTTATGAAGGCGGAGATGAAAAGGCTAAACCCTGTTATCTATGAGATGTTCGGAAAAATGAAAAATAAAGACGCCGATGTGCCATCTCTGTATAAAAAGATGCCGGCTATTTCCATAGACTATGCCGTGATGGAAAAGACGGCCAGAGCCGCGGTCGTGCCGTACAGGGGAGGATGGGATGACCTGGGATCATGGGAGGCTGTGCATGCCGTCGTAAGAAAAGACAGGGACGGCAACAGCACTAACAGCGAGGGAGAGATGATAGACACGTCCAATACTTATATCTGCACGGAACCGGGGAAGTTCGTATCCGCAATAGGCGTGGAAGACATCATCGTGGTCGATACGAAAGATGCCATACTTGTGATGAAAAGGGGTTCCGGACAGAAAGTAAAGGACATCGTGGATATGATAGGCGGAAGGGAAGTGGCAATGCGTCATATGACGGATTACCGGCCGTGGGGCAATTACAGGGTGCTGGACGAGGGCAAGGGATTCAAGGTGAAGATACTCGAAATATATCCGGGGCAGCGGCTGAGCCTGCAGAAGCACCGACACAGGGATGAGTCATGGACCCTTATGAGGGGAGATGCCGTTATAACGCTGGATAAAGATTCAATAGAGCCAAAACCCGGAGAAACACTCAGGATACCGGCGGGAAAACTCCACCGGGCGGAAAACAGGGGAAGTGACAGCGTGATGATACTTGAACTTGCTACAGGAGAGAAGATAGAAGAAGATGATATAGTCAGGGTCGAGGATGATTATGAGAGGACGTAGATGCTCATAAAAACTCTAAACAGGTGGCTCTGCAGATTCATCCTGCTTCTGCCTCTGCTGCTCATCCCGTATATGTCCCTCGGAGACTATGCTTTTATCGGCATCGCTCTTGTCCTTCTGGTTCTTGTCAGGAGCCGCGGCTATGTGGCCGGGTATATATTTGCGGCAGTAATGCTGTATATAGTCAGTATCGGATACGGAGAGCGCATAGCTTCATATATGATCTCGGCAGCAGTAGCTGTATTATTCCTGCTGAATCTCCCGGTATTACTCAAGCCGGAGAGGCTAAAGGATCCAGTCTCGCTGGCGTGGCTGTCGTCGGGCCTGGTGTTTTCCGGGTACGCAGTATTCATAAAGGTCTTCGGAGAAGCCGCGCAGCCGCATCTATGGTCTGTTATACTTGTGTGGTGTTCGGGCTATGTATTCCTGAATCTCATGAAAGGAGATTCGGAAAAAACAAGAAAGGACGCATTATATATAATCTCCGCAGTCATCGTGCTCGCGGCGGGCGGATGGGCAGTTTCAAGGGGGATTAGCGCAATAGCTGAAAAAAAGGTAAAAGAGGGCAGATCGGATAAAGCAAAAACACTTTACAGCATTGCACTCAGTATCAGTAAGCGCAATCCTGCTGCGTGCGGTGACCTGGCGCAGCTGCTCTTTTCCGAAGGCAGGTATGCGGAAGCCAAAGAGCTGATAACAGACTACATGTCATACGGATCCGCCGGCCAGAATATGAAAAGAGTATACGCTGAAGCATGCATGGAGTCGGGAACGCTAGGTGATATACCCGGCGCGGGTATACTGCCAGTAAAGGGATTGGGAATCAGGCAGAACCTGGAAATTATAAGATTCCTGGAAAATAAGTTTCTTTTTTCGGAGGCCATAGCGCAGATGAAGACTGCAAAACCCGAAAGCGACGAGGATATTATTGAAGAAGCCCTGTTCTGGTACAGGATCGGTTATTACAGGAAAGCGCGACAGATGCTGGAAGATTACAGCAGCCGGTCCAAATATTTAAGAAGAGTTTATAAGAACTGCAGGGAGAAGAAAAAAATAGGTCCTGAAGATGAAAGAAGGGAATTTAAGAAACACAGGGCGGATGACGATCTTATACTGGTCGCAGACAGGAGGGGCTGGGTATCGGAAGTGGAAGACTGGGGAAAGGGTAAAAATACCTGGAAGATCGTATCGGATAACAGGTGGTATGCAGATATCACTGCGGCCGGCCGCGAAGTGATATTCTTCAGGGTTAAAGGAATAAGGAGATTCGATGTCTGGCCTATAATAAAGGTGGGCGTTGACGAGGAAGAGATAAGGAAAATATATGTATCTTCGGATCATAAGCAGCACTATAAAATAGCCATGGATTTCACACCGGGCCCCCACAGGTTGTGGGTGGAGCTGGTAAACGGGATGACTCATAAATACAAAAAGTACCGTCGCGATATATACCTTGATGACGTGTTTAAGGTGAAAAAATGAAATTACTGCTTTTATTGATAATAATCATCCCCTTCCAGTTTTTTTTCGACATCTACGGGGATTATACCGGCTCGCTTGCCCAGCTTATCGCTGTCGTTCTTATATTGCTGGCCGCGTCGGGACATAAAAAAATCCGGACCGCGATAACAGCGGATACCATAGCCGGATCAGTCGCCGTGCTGATTCTCATCATGCTCGTCTCATCGGTATGTTCCGATGATATCAGGACCGCGGCTATACATATGATAAAATGGAGTATTTTCATCCTGGTGTATTTCCCGGTCATGATGATTGTGGATACAAAGGAGAAATTAAGAAACGCATTGCTGGTCATGCTGATCCCCGCGGCCATACTCTCAGCTATGGCTATATGGCAGTACACCTATTCCAGCGAGGAGATGTTCAATATAATAAGCAGGCACAAGGGGCTCTTCTCCATGATAATGGAGCCCTCGACGCTCGCTCATAAGATAAAGGAGCACGGGTTCAACTGGTACAGGCCGGATGTTAACATCAGGGCATTCGGTTCATTTATGAGCGCAAATAATTTTTCGCAGTACATCGGACTCGTTCTTCCCCTGCTGGCAGGCTTGCTGCTTTCTTCCGGGAAAAAACCGCTTAATGCCGTTATTCTTCCGTTTGTGTTTCTTCTTGCCGCGGTAAATATCCTGACTTTCAGCAGGGGAGGATTGCTGGGAATGTCCGGGGTGCTGATATTCGGACTCATGCTGATCATAAGGAAAAGGGGCTGGAAATATTTATGGATAGCACTGGTTGCTTTTTTAATCATATTCCTGTCCGGGGTCATCCTGAAACCTGTGAGGACGAAAGCTGTAAACAGGTTCGACAAGACGGAAAATTCAGTGGTATGGAGATGCGAACTGTGGTCCGGAGCGATGGATGTGATAAGGAAAAAGCCTTTTCTGGGCACCGGCCCGGGCAATTACGACCTTTTCCTTGACAGGGAGATGTACGAGGGACCGGCACACAGCAATTACCTTCAGACATCCGCGGAATTCGGTATTCCGGGGCTTGCGGCCTTCATGGCGGTGATACTGATGGCTTTTATGGGTTCATACAGGGTGTATCTCAGCAGAGACAGGTTCCTGAAAAGTCTCGGTGCAGCTTTCTGTATGCTGTGGGTCTGGTTTGCCATTCAGAGTCTTTTTACAAGTTATCTGTTCGGGATCAAGTTCGGTATGATGTTCTGGACGGTCTTGGGGCTGAATTCGGCCCTGATAAGGATAAAAGAAGCCGCAGGCGGAGATGATATCCCCAGGTAGGTGTCTCCCGAGCGGTTGTATCATTTCATCGAGTACCCGGTAGAAAATGACAGTTAAAGAAAGCAGTATATCAAGGGCCGCGATGATAGTCGCAGGCGCCGCTATATTGAGCAAAGCGCTCGGTTTCGTTCGGGATATAGTAATAGCGCTGAAATTCGGGACCTCGGTGCAGACGGATGCTTTTCTTATAGCGCTGACGGCCCCTGAATTCTTTATAGATATCCTGGCAGGCGGGGCTCTTACCTCGGCGTTCATCCCTGTTTTCTCGGGATATCTCGCGAAAGAAGACTATGAAGAAGCAGGCAGGCTGTTCTCGTCGATATTCAATATGCTTTTTATCGCGCTCCTGCTTATTACCGGGTTGTCCGTCATCAACGCTTATGGTATAGTCCGTTTTGTCGCTCCGGGTTTTTCCGAAGAAACGAGAAAGCTCGCGGTGAGGCTGTCGTATACGATACTGCCGGCGATACTGTTCATGGGGCTCGCGTCGTATCTGGGCGGTGTGTTAAATTCGGTCAAAAAATTCTTTCTGCCTTCTATGAAACAGGCCGTGCTTAACCTTTCGATAATAATCTCCGCGTTGTTCTTATCCGCTTCATTCAAAATTGAGAGCCTGGCCATAGGGTTTGTCGCAGGCAGCGTTATACAGTTCATAATGCTTGCGCTGGCCATGATAAAAAGAAGGTTCAGGTACAGGGTTACCATAAGAACGGATCATCCGGGGCTCAAGGATATCGCGGGTATGTGGATGCCCCTGCTTCTGGCGCTGATATTCAGCAATGCGGTCGGTATCGTACTGAAAATGTTTGCCTCGACCCTGCCGGAAGGGAGGATAGCGGCTCTCCATTTCGCATACAGGCTGAAACACCTGCCGATAGTGATATTCGGAGTTACCCTGGCGACCGCCATTTTCCCGTTTATCACGTGGCATGCCGCGCAGAACGATATGGAAAAATTCAGGGCTTCTGTAGCACGCGCGGTCAAGATTATTTTTTTTATCACGTTTCCTCTTTGCGCCGGGATGGCGGTATTCAGGGTGCCCATAATAAGGATTATTTTCGAGAGAGGCAATTTCACAGGCATTTCTACGGCACTGACGGCTTCCGCACTGCTTTTTTATCTTCCAGGAGCCCTGGCGGTGAGCCTGAACTACGTCGTGATAAGGGTTTTTTACGCACTCAAGGATATGCTCACCCCTCTTAAAGCTACGGTTGCAGGACTTCTGATAATGATACCGGCCGGGTACATACTCAAAAACCTTCTTATGCACAGCGGACTTGCCCTGGCTCAGTCCATATCGGAGACATCATTGCTTGCCATCCTGTTCCTGTCCCTGGTATACAGGTCCAGGGTGCTCGATGTATCCGATATATCCAGGACATTCTTGAAAATCGTATGCGCTACTGCGGTATCGGTTTTTGTTGCGGGTGCCCTCTATAAACTGTCGGGGGCCATATCCGATTTGAACGAAATCCCGTATCAGCTTCCGGCCCTGGCCGTTTCTTTTGCCGCCGCAGTGTGTGTGTACTTGCTGTCTTCGAAAATGCTGAAAATAGAGGAATCGGGATATTTGCTTTCCACATTAAGAAAGAAGTTTTTTAAAGCAGGATGATGAATACCTGCACGGATTCGCGTATATGAAGATCGCCATAATAGATGAGATCCACGCAGAGCGGGAAAAGAGCGGGATAGGCAAATACACTTTCGAATTATACAGGAACCTGAGGAAGATCGCTGATACGGACCTGCTGGGGCTGACGACAGGCGTAGCGCCCGGAAGTGTGCGCGATGAGGGTGTTATATCTATACCTCCGGGGATAAGCGCACCCGTTCTTAAAAGGACATTGAACTGGCAGCTGTATTATCCGAAGAATATCCCCCCCGGATATGATATTTATCATGCCACGAATCCGTTCCTGATAAGGACTGTCGCGGATAAGAAGAACTCGGTATTGACAGTCCATGATATGGGTCTCTTCGAATTGAAGGGGGAGACGTTCAGGGAATCCGTCTCGATGTTCGCGGGTTTTTCCGCGCTTCACAGGAAGCTGCTTAAAGACAATATAAATAAAATAAAAATGATCATCGCAGTCTCGGAGTATACAAAGGAGAAGTTGATCAAGATGCTGGGCGTAGAAAGATCCAGGATAGAAGTCGTGTATCACGGAGTGAGCCCTGTCTTCGGGCATTCAGATAAAAAAGAATGCAGGGAAAAACTGGGGCTTAATCCGGAAGAGCATATTATTCTCTATACCGGCACGGAACTTCCGAAAAAAAATGTAGGTGTGTTGATCAGGGGCCTGGCGCTGATAGCGAAAGAGAAAAGCCCGGTCAGGCTGGTGCGGATCGGAACCCCTTCATCAGGAATAAAAAGGATGATAAACAGGCTGAACCTGGGCCGGCAAGTGAGCTACTATGAAAACGTGCCGGAAGAAGCGTTACCGGTATTTTACGGCGCTGCGGATGTTTTCGTTTTCCCTTCAAAATACGAAGGTTTCGGTATGCCGCTTCTGGAGGCCATGGCGTGCGGGGTCCCTGTCATAGCCAGCCGTGCGACGTGTTTCCCGGAAATACTGGGGGATGCCGGAACGACATTTGACCCCGATGATGAAGCCGAACTGGCCGGATTGATCTTCAGGGTGCTAGATGATGCGGATTACAGGACGGAGCTGATAGAAAAGGGCTGCGAGAGGGTTAAGGAATTCTCGTGGGAAAACACGGCTGTGAAGACATTGGAAATATATAAGCAGATTTTATGAAAGACTTAAAGGAAAGTAAACCGGACCTTTTTCTGGTTTTTATGATAGCTTTCGCGATAGCGGGGTCCGGCGGATTCTCGGCCTGGGCCGTTTCGATTGCGGCAGCCGTATTCCTGTTTTTTGCCTGGCTGGGCGGAATACCGGGTTGGAAGACGGCCGTTACGGCAGATAGGATAGGGAACTCATTATATGGGGTCAGCACTCTCCTTAGAGCCGTGATATACGCGTTGTTCGTGATCAGCGTATATCTTCTTTACAGAAGAGTGGCTGGAGTGCTTGCTTATCCTTTCCACGCGGACTACAGCGAAGGATTCCTTCTCAACGAAGCGAACCTGCTGGCCCGCGGCCAAAACATATACAAGGATATAAATCATGCCCCATACTACATCGGGAATTATACGTTCTTCTATCAGCTCCTGTACGGGCTGATCCTGAGAATATGCGGGCACCCGTCTTTTCTGCCGGGAAGGCTGATATCCGTCGCATCCACAGTCGGCATAGCAGTGCTGATATTCGATATAGTCAAAAGAAGGACCGGCCGGGTATTTGCGGCAGTCTTCTCCTGCGTCTCTTTTCTCGCGTCCTGGTATGTGTATGAGAACATAGCGTATGTCACTATAGGGGTGATGTCGATATTTTTAGGAGTCCTGGGGCTGTACTGGGTAGACAGGTTCAGGGACACGAGAGCCGTTTATTTCGGAGCGGTGATCCTCCTGGCTGCTCTTTACACCAAGCAGAGCTGGATAGCTGGTACGTTCGCAGCCCTTATCTTTCTTTTTTTCTACGACAGAAAGATATTTATGAGATTTTCGGGTATCATGATGCTGCTCGGAGGCATCGTGTTCCTCTCGGTCAACATGGCTACTGCCGGGGAGTTTTACCGCCATATATTTACGTATACCGTTAAGAGGGAATTCTCCCTGATAAAGGCGGTCGGCTGGATGGGGGATTTCGGACTGCACTATTATGCGATATCCTTCCTGGCGGCTTATTACCTGGTAAAATCACTCTCGGGAAGGAATTATTCTGCATACGTCTTCTATCTGCTTGCGGCCGCTTTTGTCGCATTCATGGTCGGAGCCAAAGGCGCGTATGTGAATTATCTGTGGGATCTTGTCATCGCATCCTGTATAGCTTCAGGCATAGCGCTCGGCTGGTTACTCGGACAGGATAATCAGAAAACGGGATTTCTCGTGAACCTCGTTATCTTACTGCAGTTCGCAAACCTGGTCCATATTAAGTATGATAGTAAGCCGGGATACAGGTTAAAAATGGCGTACGAGTCCAGGGTGGCGGAGCCCGAAAAAAAAGATATTCCCGTTTATGAAGAACTGTACGGTTTTATAAAAAATACCGCCGGCAGGGTGCTGATAAAGGGCTCCTATGCGTTGGTGGCGCTGGCGGGCAAACAGATAGAGTATCATTTTTATCTGGATAGTATCGCGTCCTGGGATAAAAGAGGAATACTGGAAGACATATCCGGCGGGAGGTATGAGATCGCCATGTATAAGCACAAGAAGAGCTTCCCCGAAGATATCCGTAAAGAAATAGAACGAAACTTTAAAGAAGAAGGTAAAGCGGGCAAATACCGCGTTTTCAGGTATGTGGGAGTGAACGGATGAGAATAGCGTTCGTGTTAAAAAAGTATTCCAGGACGGGGGGTATATCCAGGTATGTGGCGGAGCTGGCCGAGCGGTATGCCCTGGAGAACGAAGTGCATGTGTTCGCTTCCCAGTGGAGAGACGTCGGAACGGAAAATATCACTTTCCATAAGGTCCCCATGCTCGATTTCTCGATACTGAGAAAACTCAAGAAACATGCGCTCAACAACCTGTTCGAAGTGGCGAGTTTTCTCTTTTTTTCCCGTTTTAGGATAAACCGGGGTGATTTTGATATAGTGCACATCCAGGGAGACTATATGGGGGCAGCGGATGTGTATACCGCGCACAGCTGCCACAGGGCATGGCTCGATATTGCTAACAGGGAAAAACTGGGGCCGATCGAAAGGTTTAAGAAATCTGCGTTCAACCCGCTGCATTTTTTGATACTGCTGATTGAGAAAGACAATCTCAGGAGATCTTCCAGCATAATAGCGCTGTCCCGCAGGGAAGTCGATTTCCTGTCCGGGAATTACGGTGTTTCCCGGGAAAAGATAACGTCAATACCGCACGGCGTTGACATGGGCGAGTTTGACCCGGATAAAAGACCGGAGGCGAAAGAGAAAGTAAGAAGACGCCTGGGTGTGCCGGATGAATCCGTCCTGGCTATTTTTTCGGCGCACGAGTTCAGGCGCAAGGGGCTCGGGCAGATAATAGAGGCTTTTTCGATCCTGGGGGACAAGAACCTCTATCTTATGGCGGTGGGAAAAGACGACCCGGTTCCGTATGGCAGGTTGATAAGAGATTATGGGCTTGAAGGCAGAATAATCTTCACCGGGGGAGTATCTGATATAAGTGACTATTATGCGGCCAGTGACATATTCATCCTGCCTACCAAATATGAGCCTTTCGGCCTGGTTATCCTTGAAGCCATGGCCAGCGGTCTTCCGGTAGTCACCAGCGAAAAGGCGGGCGCCGCCGAACTCATAGAAGACGGGAAAACAGGATTGCTGCTTAAAAACGAGCAGGATCCGTATGAAATAGCCGAAAAATTAAAAATACTGAAGCGGGACCGGAGCCTGCGTCATTCCATGGGGGCGGGCGCCAGAGATACGGCCGGAATATATTCCTGGGACAGTATTGCGCGCCGGACGTTTGATATATATAGAAAAGTGCTGGAGACCAGGAAGGCATGAACATCCTTTTTCTTACAAGAGTCCTGCCTGTGCATGCCAGCGGAGGAATGCAGCAGCACGCCCGGACTACTGTGGATTTCCTTGCAAAAACATCTTCAGTTACGGTCGTCACAACAGCTCACCCTGAAGGTAAAGAAGAGGAACGGGCAGGCGGCGTAAGGACAATATATCTGAAGAGAACGCTGCAGGGTAAGTATTACGGGGGATGGTGGAAGGAGTCCGGCATGATGCTCAAAAGGCTGCTTGCGGATGAGAAATTCGATATTATCCTGAGCGAGAGCGTCGCCGCGTATGCATACTTCAAGTTCGGAATCGACAAAGAACATCCACTCCCGGTATTCTCGTTCTGTCCCGGTTTTTTCCCGAAGGAGATCAGGACGACATTCAGGAAAGGTTTTAACCTGAAGCTCCCGCTGTCGCTGGCATACAAGGTATTCAATTATTTTTTCATAGACGAAAAGTTTTATCCTAGGCTTGCGGCCATATTTGCAAAAAGTTCCGATATTAAGGAGTATTTCAGCAGGAAGTACCCCGGCAAGGCAGTCAGCGTTATATATAACGGCATAGATACGGAAAAATTCGATGTCAGGGGCAAGGATCCCGCGGCGCTGTCGAAATACGGACTCGCGGAGGATGACCGCGTCATACTGAATGTCGGAAGACTCGACAGGGAAAAAGGCGTTCTCGACCTGGTGGAAGGTTTCAGGAGGCTCCTGACAAAATACAGTAACCTGAAGCTCGTCCTGGTCGGGGACGGGAATATCAGGAGCAGGATATCGGATATTGCGGAGCACGACGGACTGCTTGGAAACAGAGTGAAATTGCTGGGAAGGGTGGAACATGACGCTCTTCCCGGGATATACAATCTTGCCGACATATTCGTTTTCCCGACGCTCTGCGACGAAGGACTTCCTCATGTGATACTGGAGGCGTTTGCCAGCGGCCTGCCTGTGATAAGTACGATATACCCGGGTATAGATGATATAATAGAAGACGGCAAAGACGGGTACCTGTACGGCAGGGGTGACATAGGATCGATGGCAGACAAAATAAAGTATATTCTGGAAAATCCGCAGGAGAACGCCCTTATAAAAAAAAGGTGCAGGGAGAAGGCCCTGGCTAAGTTCTCCCTGAATTCCGTCGGTGAAGAGATACTGGGCCGGATAAAGGAATATATAAGATGAAGAGTGCGCTTCAGAAAAAGCATATAGCCGGATATTACGCAAGAAAACTCATGAGCAAACTGCTTCTAAGGTCCCCGGATCTTGTCAGCATGTTCCGGCAGGGTCCGGCAGGGCCCGGAAACGATACTCCCCGCTATATAATAAGGGTAGACGATTTTCCCCACTGGAAGCATTCTCCCGGGGAGTTCGGCAAATTCCACCGCGTTATGAGAGATAACGGCCTTCATTATCTTCTCGGCGTGATACCTTTTCCCGGAGTATATTTGTCCGGCGGGTATGGCGGGGAAAGAGGCCTTGAACCGGATGAAAAAGAAATGATACTCAAAATACGCGGGGAAGGCGCTGAGATAGCGATGCACGGTTTTTCGCACGCGAGGACCGGCAAGGTAAAAAGCGAGCTCGTCGGTATGAATGAAGAAGAGCTGGAAAAAAGTATCCGTCTCGGGCTGGAAGTCTTCAGGAAAATGGATATAAGACCCGAAGTATTCATACCGCCTTTTAACACGGTCGATATGAACGGTATAAGGGTGCTGGGAAGGTATTTTAAAGCGGTCACCGGGGGGGAGGAAACGATAAAGTATCTGGGTTTTTTGTGGGGAATCGCGCGGGTTGAGAATATTATGTATATACCATCATACCCTCCTCTTTACCAGAAAGCTGCAGACATATGCGAATACCTGGGGAAAACCGATATGCGCGAACATGTCTGCGGCTATGCCCCGGTAACGCTTCACTGGACCTGGGAGATGGAAGACGGCTACAGGGGGCTGGAGAAACTCGCGGCTTTGATCAGGGGGAAAACTGCGTCATGGAGGGAAGCCATTGAAGGATATTAAAAAAATACTTGCTGTGTCTACGACAGGCATAGGGAACCTTATCCTCTACACTCCCGTATTAAGAACTTTAAAGGAATGGTATCCGCAGGCGCAGATAACGCTTTTATGCGGCAGCAGGGCCGCCTCGATGATAGTCTCCGGTTCGGATGCGGTCGGGGATATCTGGGTGATAGACAAAAAAAGACGCAGTGAATATTTCAGGGTTCTGTCGGGAGCAAGAAAAGAAAGATTCGATATGGTGATCACGTCTTACCTGGACAGGAGCGCGAAAGTTGCCTTATTCACATGGCTCAGCGGTGCCGGAATAAGAATCGGATACGAGTCCGGAATACTCAGCTTTCTGTATACCCACCGGGCGTGCCCGGGCGATAGGGAGCATGAAGTTCGCCAGAACCTGCGGCTTCTGGAAAAACTCCCGCATAAAGGCTCGGTCACCGAAAAGACCGAGATATTCATAGACAGGAAGGCGGCGGATTTTGCGGACGGTTTTATAAAAGACAGAGGATCAGTTATAGGGTTTCATCCGGGCTCGGGAACGGATATAGGACGCACAGCTGTTAAAAGATGGCCTGCGGAAAGATTCTCGGAGTTAGGCGATGAACTGGTAAAAAGATACGGGGCGGATGTGGTCCTTTTCGGCGGTCCCGGAGAAGAAGAGCTGGGAGCGGCCGTAGCTTCGAAGATGGTTTATAAACCCGTAGATATGACCGGAAAGCTTTCTGTCAAGGAGACGGCAGCGCTCATAGGGAAATGCTCCCTGTTCGTGACCAATGACAGCGGGCTGATGCATATGGCCGCGAATTTCGGCGTGCCTGTTGCGGCCCTGTTCGGACCTACAATGCACTGGAAAAACCATCCCTGGGGTACAAGATATAAAATACTCAGGAAAGACCTGAAGTGCAGCCCGTGCTATGATTTCGGCCGCATAAGCTGCGCCCGTCCGGAATGCATGGAAGGGATAGGGGTCCGGGATGTAATAGATGCATGCTCGGAGCTGATGAAAAGATGATCGAGCTGCTCCTCCTGGTTCTGTTCGTACTGTCTTTTTCTTCTATCGGGAAGATCGCGAACGGCTACATATTCGGGATCAGGGAAGATACGTATCCCGGGCGGCTGCTGCTGGATTTCGGTACAGGCGCGGGGATATTCTCGCTTATCATATTTGTTTCGGGGGCGCTGTCATTTATCAACAGGTATTTTTTCGCTGCCGCGGTCATTTTGCCGGCGATATTCTCGGTCAAGTATATCCGCAGATTGAAGTTCAATATAAAAGACTTATCCGCGGCCGAAAAAATAATGCTATCCGCTTTTATCTTATCCGCCGCTTTAAACATATCGAGATCATATGTGCCGTCCATTCAAAGCGATGCCCTTCAGTACCATCTTTCGATCCCGGCCCGTTATATATATGAAGGGCGAATCCTGGATCTAAGCCGGGTAATAAGATATTCCGTTTTTCCGCAGTTCATGGAGATGCTCTTCATGGCAGGCATGGTCGTCGGAAACGATACAGTCGCAAGGCTGATACACACGGGTTTCGGTATAGCCGCGGCGCTCGCACTTTATGATCTGGGCCGCAGATATTTCAGCCGGCCGGCCGGGTACCTGGGAATGCTGATTTTCTACCTTTCGCCGGTCGTAAGGAGCCTCTCCGGGACGGCGATGATTGATCTGGGCATAGCATTTTACTTCTTCCTGGCGGGATACGCTGCGCTGAAATGGATAGAGGAAAAAGATAATAGATGGCTCCTGCTTTATTCGGCTTTCTGCGGTTTCAGTTTTTCGATAAAATATACCGGGATACTGTCGGCTCTGTGGTTTCCCGCGGCGGTATTCTGGAAGAGCCGGGTAAACAGCGATTTCAGAATAGGGAGCATAAAGGCTTATGCCATGCCCTTACTGCTTTTTGCCGCGCTAATATCTCCGTGGCTCATAAAGAACTACATCAATACGGGCAACCCCGTATCTCCTTTTATGTACAGCAGACTGGGAGGGGATAACTGGAACGGTTATCTGGAAGAGAACTGGCGTTCACATCTGAATGGCGGGGAGAAATCAACGGCTGCAAGAAATACGGGATTCGCGGCAAAGATATTCGAACATACACCGCTTGCTATCGCGGCTTTTTTTATCCTGCTCATACCCCGCGGTTCTGGCCATGGAGCCGCCTGGATCTTCTTTTTGATATCGGCGGCATATATAGCCGCCGGGGTATCCCTGATGCCTCATATATACAGGTTTTTCCTTCCCGCGCTGGGACTGTTGTCCGCGGTTTCCGCAGCGGTCTACCTAAGGGCTGCTGGGTCAAAGAAAAGTCTTGTGCGGGTCTTATCCGTTCTCGTGCTTGTCCTGGGGCTGGGTAACCGTATGTACGAGACGGCATACGGCGCCGTAAAAAACCGGAAAGTGATCATCGGATCGGAAAAGAAAGAAGATTTTCTTGCCAGGAAGCTGGATTGTTACGGCCTGGCCGATTATATAAACAGAAACCTGTCGGGAGGCGACATGATACTTTCCCTCAATGAGACCCGGGGATACTATTTCAACGCCGGTTTTGCCGTAAGCCACGAGGTAGTGGCCGGGTCTTTCGTGCATACTATGGATAATGTGCGGGATATTATTTCCGAATTAGAAAAAAGGAATATAAAATATATAATGGTAAACAGAAGCAGGTATTTCAGCGCGCATCAGAGGAGGACCCCTCTCCTTGAAAACAGCAATATGGAGAGATATTTCGATCTGGCGGCGGTCAGCCGCGATTGTTCGCTTTACAGGATTAAAGAGCATGCTCAGAGATAATGACATAATATGCTTCGGCACTGCCGACTGGGATAACCCGTATAGGACAAACCAGCATCATGTAATGGAAAGGCTGGCGGCGGAAAACCGGGTCCTGTTCGTCGAGTCTCTCGGGCTAAGGCAGCCGGTTATGCAGAAAAAAGATCTTCTCAGGATAGCAAGAAGGCTTATCAAAGGCATGATGGTACTGCGCAAAGCGGGCAGGAACCTGTATGTGTTCTCGCCGCTGGTGATACCTCTATACAGGTACAGCGCCGTAAGAAAACTCAACAGCGCTATACTCGAACTGATGATAAAGTGTATAACCGCGGCGCTCGGGATGCGCAATTGCCTCATATGGACCTATACGCCCGGCATATCGGGTCTAATCCGGAAAATCAGGAGGAAGCTGGTAGTATACCACTGTGTCGACGAACTGTCATCCAACCCTCTTATACCGTCAATAATGCGCAAGCTGGAAGAGGATTTCATAAGGGATCTCTGCGATGTCGTGTTCGTGACATCCAGCCCGCTGTACCGGTCGAAATCGCAGTTTTCCGGGAACGTGCATTATCTTCCGAACGTAGCTGATTTCAACCATTTCAACAAGGCGTCGGCAGAGGGGATGGCGGTGCCTGAGGATATGTCTTACGTGAAAAGACCGGTAGCGGGTTTTGTGGGAGCAGTCTCCGGATACAAGCTCGATAAAGAACTTATAAAATACACGGCAAGAGCCATGAGCAGCGTATCTTTTGTCTTCATAGGCCCTGCCGGCGAGGGTGAGAAGGAAACGGATTTATCGGAACTCATGGATATCCCCAATATACATTTTCTGGGCCCCAGGCCTTATGAAAAGCTCCCGGAATACCTGGGCAGTTTCGATGTCTGTATACTTCCCAGCAGGATAAGCGAATATACAAACAACATGTTCCCGATGAAGTTTTTCGAATACCTGGCTACCGGAAAGCCCGTGGTGGCGGTCATGATAGAATCGCTCAAGGAATATGAGAGATATTTTTACAGCGCCTCTTCCAGGGAAAAATTCGCCGTGAGGCTGGAAGAAGCCTTAAACGAAAAAAACCGGGTTATGAGAGAGGAGAGGATAAAATTCGCCGCGGGTAATACATGGGAGAGGCGGATAGCGGAATTCTCGGAGATAATAGAAAATGCGCGGAAACAGGCTGTTTAAGATAATAGACAGGTACATCGGGGTGCCCTTGGTGTATCTGTTGTCGCTCTGCGTGAAGTTTAAAGGGATATTCGGGCGGGAAAAGCGCGGAGAAGCGAAAAACATACTCATAATCAAGTTATCGGCCATGGGAGATACTATACTCCTTTACCCGGCGGTGAAGGGCATCAGGCAGTCTTATCCGGGGGCGCGCATAAGCGTGGTCTGCTCGGACGTGAATTCCGAGGTGTGGGGCAGGAACGAAAATGTGGATGAGATAATAAAGCTGGATGTGAATAAAGCAGTGAATCCGTTTTATCTTGCCGGTTTTGCAGCCGGGATAAGAAGGAGAAAATTCGATATCAGCGCCGATTTCGACCAGTGGCTTCGCATCTCGGTTCTGATCGGTCTGCTCTCGGAAGCCCCTGTCAGGGTGGGATTTGCGACGAAAGGGCAGTACAGGCATACGGGTTTTACAAGATCGCTCGAACATTCACCGGAAATCCATGAAACCGATCTCTTCATCGATCTTGCCCGCATGGCGGGAGCGCAGGTCACGGACAGGTCTCTTTTTTTCCCCGTTTACGATAATGAAGCCACGAGCGCGGAGAGGATCCTGGCAGCCGAGTGTCCCGATTGCAGGATTAAAGGTTATGCCGTAGTGCATCCCGGGTGCGGACCGCACGGCTGGCAGAGAGAATGGCCTGCGGAAAGATACGCGGAAATCTGTGATTTTATCACAGACAGATACCGCTATAAGATAGTGCTGACCGGCGGCCTGGACGAGGCTGAAACCGTTGTTCAGGTGGCTTCGCGGCTTAAAGAAGAGCCGGTTAACATTCAGGGAGCCGTATCTCTGGGCGAACTCGCTGCTGTTATAAAAAACGCGAAGTTCGTTATATCGGGAAATACCGGGGTGATGCATCTGGCGGCCGCGCTCAATACCAGGTGCATAGCCATTCACGGTCCTACTGACTGGAAGAAATGGGGGCCCGTCGGGCAGGGTCACAAGGTAATTACCAGCGGACTGCCGTGCAGCCCGTGCCTGTACCTCGGTCATGAATACGGGTGCAGCACCAGGAAATGCATGGAGAACATCCCGGCCGGAGAGGTCGAAAAAGCGGTAATGGAGGTGTCGGGTGCCGGGTAAGCTTTCCGTGATAATACCTGTCTATAACGAAGAAAACACGGTCCGGGAGATCCTGGAGAAGGTTCTGGCGGTCAAGATCGATAAAGAGGTGATCGTAGTAGACGACGGATCTACGGATTCTACTGCCGGGATACTAAGGGGTATCGCTCATCCCGACTTGAAAGTGTTCATAAAAGATAAAAACCAGGGCAAAGCTTCGGCAGTCAGGTGCGGAATAGGCATGGCCGGCGGGGATTATATACTTATACAGGATGCCGATATGGAGTATGACCCGGGCGATTACGGTAAACTCATGGAGCCGCTTATTAAAGGCGAGGCCGGGGCCGTGTACGGAGACAGGTTCCCGATGGGGGCAAAGAACATGTTTTTCAAGCAGTGGCTGGCGAACAGGGTACTGACGGTATTGACGAATCTGCTCTTTGCCAGCGGGATAAAGGATATGGAGACGTGCTACAAGGTCATCCCCCTCGGGCTGGTCAGGTCGCTGAATCTGGAGGAAGAAAGATTCGATATAGAGGCCGAAGTTTCCGCCAAGCTGTTAAAGAGGAAAATAAAGATAGCGAATGTGCCCATAAGATATAAGGGCAGGAGCTACAAGGAAGGGAAAAAGATCGGTTTCGGGGATGCGCTGTCGGCCGTCCGGATTTTACTGAAATATAGATTTTTCCGTAATTTTTGATATATAATAATAAATCCGTTACCATGAACACTAAAAGAATAAAAATCATGCTGACCCTGGTAAAAGTCCTTCTGGACTGCCTGGTCGTATATTTTTCATTCATGCTGGCCTACTGGATCAGGTTCAGTTCGGGCATGATAGCCGTTACCAAGGGATTTCCTTCCATGGACAGGTATTCGGAAGCCATGCCTATCGTTATCCTTATATTCCTGATGTCCTTCCACTGGAACAGGTTATACGTCAGCAACAGGATATTTTATAAGACCGATGAGTTTATAAATATAATAAAGGCTTCCGTTCTTGCCGTGATAATAATAACGGCGGCGACTTTCATTTACCGCCAGTATTCGTATTCGCGGCTGGTTCTCGGTTTTGCGCTGACTATGAACGTATGCCTTATTTTCGTCTCCAGGCGCCTGCTCAGGCTGCTCAAGGAAAAAATATTGCTGCCTTTCTCGGGCAAGGTCGGGATACTCGTGATAGGCGGAAAGAAGGTCCGGGACACGCTTTCCAAGAATATAGCGAAACACATAGAATTTGATATATATTTTTCGCCGGTTATTGACCTCGAAGATGTTCTTGGGCACATCGATGGGAAAAACGTTCAGGAAATAGTGCTTGCCGATTCCAGCGTTGACAGGAACCTGGCTCTGAAACTGATAAATATATGCGAGCAGAGGGATATCGAATTCAAGATGGTCCCCGATATGCTGGAGCTCAAGATGGGGGAGATGAGTTTCGATAAATATTTCGGCATACCCGTACTGGAACTGAAACATCCGCTCTTCGAACCGTCCAATTATTACCTTAAAAGGATAACGGATATAGTGATAGCGATGTCGGTCCTGCTCGTTCTTTCTCCTTTCCTGATCCTTCTCATGATATTAATAAAAATCGACAGTAAGGGCCCGGTAATATATTCGCACCTTAGAAAAGGTTACAGGGGCAGGTGTTTCAGCTTCTATAAATTCAGGTCTATGGTGCGGGATGCGGACGTGCAGCTCAAGGAAATAATAAAGTTCAACGAACGGGAAGGCCCTGTCTTCAAGATGAAAATGGACCCGAGAGTGACAAGGATAGGTAAAATCATAAGAAGGTACTCGATAGACGAATTGCCGCAGCTCTTCAACATACTTAAAGGGGATATGTCCCTGGTGGGTCCTCGGCCGCAGGTTCTGTGGGAAGCGGAGGCTTATAATGAAGAAGCTAAAAGAAGACTGAATATCCTGCCCGGCATAACGGGCCTGTGGCAGGTATCCGGAAGGTCCGAGTTATCCTTTGAGGAGATGATAAAACTGGACCTGTATTACCTGGAGAACTGGACGCTGGGTTACGATATGAAGATCCTACTCAGGACGATACCGGTCGTACTGCTGAAGAAGGGAGCGTACTGATGAACATTCTGGTGACCGGCGGCGCCGGTTTTATAGGGTCTCATATAGTTGACAGACTTGTCGGAGACGGACACCGGGTCACGATAGCCGACAGCCTGGTGACAGGCAAGAAAGAGAATATAAACAGAAAAGCGGTTTTCCGTAAAGTCGATATCAGAAGCGGGAAGATGGACAGTATTTTCAGGAGCGGGCGGTTTGGCGCGGTTTTCCACCTGGCCGCCCAGATGGACGTGAGAAAATCCGTGAGCGATCCCATTTATGATGCGGATGTCAATATCATGGGGGGTCTGAACCTGCTGGAGAACTGCAGGAAATACGGCGTCGGCCGGTTTATTTTCATATCGTCCGGAGGCGTAATGTACGGAGAATGCGCGTCGGATCCGCCGTCGGAATACGTCTATCCCAGACCGCTCTGCCCGTAC
Source organism: Elusimicrobiota bacterium (assembly GCA_016934855.1). Lineage (GTDB taxonomy): Bacteria > CG03 > SLGR01 > SLGR01 > JAFGSA01 > JAFGSA01. The sequence goes on along the minus strand of JAFGSA010000024.1, from coordinate 32,508 downwards.
GGGGATTCCAAATTGGCCCTTGAATTCTATCTTAATTTCTACGGTTCGAACTTCGGCGTTAAATGCGTCACCCTCAGGCTGGGCAACGTATACGGTCCGCGGCAGGATCCGTACGGGGAAGCCGGCGTGGTTGCCATATTCTGCGGAGCCATGCTCTCGGGAACAGAAGTGAAAATATTCGGAGACGGCGAACAGGTCCGGGACTATATATACATAGATGACGTCGTTGATGCGAATATGCTGGCATTGAACAGGGGGGCGGGGATATATAACGTGGGGACAGGGAAGTCCCGCTCGGTGAATGATATCTTCGGTACGCTGAAGAAGATAACGGGCTTTGCAAAGGAGGCCGTTTATGAATCGCCCAGGCCGGGAGAACTAAACAGGAGCTGCCTGGACGTGGGGAGAGCCTTTAAGGACCTGGGATGGAGGGCCGAAACAGGGCTGGAGGAAGGATTAAAGAAGACGGTTGAGTATTTCAAGAGCAAAAATTAATTTTGGGACAGACGGCTGGAGAGGTATAATCGGGGAAGACTTCACTTTCGAAAACCTGGGCAGGCTGGCGGGGCGTATCGTCGATTATATCGGCAGCGCAGGGAAAACAGTATGTATAGGGTATGATAACCGTTATATGTCCCCCGAGTACGCTTCGTTTTTTGCCGCTGTGCTGGATAGAGAAGATGTCCCGGTCGATCTCTCTGACAGTCCGGTGACAACTCCCTGTGTCGCTCACAGGACCAGGAGGATGAACTACGAGTTGGGGATAATGATATCCGCATCGCACAATCCGCCCAGCTACAACGGGATAAAGATAAAAGAGAACTACGGCGGGTCTGCGAGCGACAGGGTGGTAAGGTCCATAACGGAGAACCTTTCGGACAAGGAATACGCGGGGCTTACCTGGACATTGGCGTTCAAGGGAAGGAGGAATGACTGGGGGGCCGCTTATACCGGGGAATTGTCGAACCTTCTGCCTGAGAACGATATAAGAACCGCCTGCGATTATCTTCACGGTACCGCGTACCCGTATTTCGAAAGAATACTCAGAGCAAAAGGATACGGGGTTACGTCCTTGAATGAATCCAGGGACCCGCTCTTCGGCGGGATGAACCCGGAACCCAAGCCGGAAACGATGAAAGACCTAGTGAACAGGGTCAAAAAAGAAGGATTTGATATCGGATTCGGATTCGACGGCGACGGCGACAGGATAGCGGTAGTCGATGAAGAGGGCAGATTGCTGTCTTCGCAGATAATACTGGCCGTGCTGGCATTTGATCTTCTCGAACAGGGGAAGAAAGGAAACATAGTAAAGACCGTTGCCGGTACGTATCTTGCGGATAAACTTGCCGAAAGATATGGTGTGAAATGCAGGACAGTGCCGATAGGTTTCAAGAATATCTGCCCCGAGATACTTAAGGGCGACGTGATAGTGGCCGGGGAAGAGAGCGGGGGTATAGGATTCGGGGACTATCTTCCCGAGAGGGATGCCATATATACTGCTGTCAGAATACTCGAAATCATAAGCAGGAGGGGAAGGAAACTGGGGGAGATATGGGATAGGATCAGGGGGGATTTCGGCGACAGCGTTTACCTGAGGGAGGATTTCGGGCTTGAAGCGGATTATGACAGGTCGCAGATAATCAGGATGATAGGAGAAAGAATGGACATGGCAAAGTTCCCTTTCAGGGCGGATATCTCCAGAATGGACGGATTCAGGATAACTGCAGAAGACGGAAGATGGCTCCTGCTGAGACCTTCCGGAACGGAACCTATGATAAGGATATACGCCGAAGCGCCGGACAGGGATTCGGCCGAGGAACTGATATCCATGGGAAAAAAACTTGTTTTATAGAATAATTTATATTATCTTATAATACGTTTAAGCAAGCAGGATTAGGAGGAATAATGAAAGATAAGACTTTTACGTTTACATCGGAATCGGTTACGGAAGGGCACCCGGATAAAGTATGCGACCAGATCTCGGACGGGATACTCGACGAGATACTGAAATACGATGTCGAGAAAGGGTTATCGCCATACAGGCTGAAGGCATCCGATAGACGCGGCTCCAGGGTAGCGTGCGAATCATTCGTTAGTACCGGGCTTGTGCTCATCGGCGGAGAGATAACCACTGAAGCGTACATCGATTTCCAGAACGTCGTAAGGAAAGTCGTTAAAGAGATAGGATATACCGATCCGAACCTGGGCTTTGAATACAAGTCGCTGTGTCTTCTCAACGCGATAAACGAGCAGTCTCCCGATATAGCCCAGGGGGTCGATTCCGGAGGGGCGGGGGACCAGGGACTGATGATAGGATATGCCTGCCGGGAGACCGAGGAGCTGATGCCGCTGCCGATAGCACTGGCGCATAAGCTGGCGATAAGGCTTGCGCAGGTGAGAAAGACAGGACGTCTGAGCTATCTTAAGCCAGACGGCAAATCGCAGGTCACTGTAAATTATGTTAACGGCAAACCCGCGAGCATACTCACCGTGGTGATATCGTCCCAGCATGACGAGAGTATAGTAGACTCCAAAACGCATAATGTCACGGATGAGGCAAAAGAAGAGATAATAAAAGAAGTGATCCAGCCCGTAGTACCGGCCGAACTGCTTGGCAGCAAGACAAGATATCTTATAAATCCCACGGGAAGATTCGTCGTGGGCGGTCCGCAATCCGATACGGGGGTCACGGGCAGAAAGATAATCGTAGACACATACGGCGGCATGGCTTCGCATGGCGGAGGAGCGTTCTCGGGCAAGGATCCTTCGAAAGTGGACCGCTCCGCGTGTTATGCGGCCAGGTATATAGCCAAGAACGTGGTCGCCGCCGGGCTTGCCGATAAATGCACTATACAGATAGCATACGCAATAGGAATAAAAGACCCGCTGAACGTAATGGTGTACAGTAACGGCACTTCCGTTATTCCCGACGAAGAAATAGAAAAAATAATCTCCGAGGGAGACATCTTTGATCTCCATCCCGCCGGAATAGTGAAGATGCTCGACCTGTGGAAGCCGATATACAGGAAAACGGCGTCGTACGGGCATTTCGGAAGAGACATATTCCCGTGGGAAAAGACCGACAAGGCGGGTATCCTGAAAGAAAAAGCGGGAAAACTGGGGGCCTAGAACCCCCGGGCATAAATGAACGACAAGCTCGCTACCATAAGGGATGTAATACATAATTACATATATTTCACGGTCCCTTCCAGGAACGGGGAAGTTACTGAAAGGGAAATAATAAATTCCGAATGGGTACAGCGTCTGCGTCAGATTTTCCAGCTCCAGTCCGCCTGGCTTATATACCCCAACGCCATACATTCCAGGTTCCAGCATTCGCTGGGAGTAATGCAGTTTGCCGGGGACATGGCGCATGCCCTGTATCCCATGTTCAGGGAGGTGTTTCCCGATGAGGAGATCCCCGAGAGAAACCATGTGGAAGAGGTATTCAGGCTCGCGGGGCTGCTGCACGACATAGGGCACGGCCCTTTCGGGCATCTGCTGGATTCGGTTTATACGTATCCGAGATACGGCAAAACGCACGAAGACATCTCTTCTGCCATAATACAGAACGAACTCTCCGGCCTGATAACCAAGATAAAAAGATCGCCTCACGGAACGTTCACTTATCCCATATCTCCCGCCGAGATAACGAAATTCATTAAAATGCCCGCGAATTTCAGGAATTATTCTCTCTGGGAGCAGGTATTCTCGAAAGTCATGATGGGGATATATTCCGCGGACGCAATGGATTTTCTCCTGAGAGACCAGTATTTCTGCGGAACTAGCGAATTCGGGAAGATAAACTACCGCAATCTCATCGACAATGCCCTGATAACCAAAAACGGTCTCACGCTGAAGAAGAACGCGCTGCCTGCATTCAGGACGTTCCTTCAGACGAGGTTCAATATGTTCAGGCATGTATATCTTTACGAAAAAAACGAGTTGTATGACCTGGCTTTCGGCAAACTGCTTCCGGAAGTTCTGAAGACGCTCAGGCTGGGCGATCCCTACAGGAATCTTTCAAGGTTCAAGAGAGTCACTGATTTCGGCATTCACCATACTGTCACGGAATGGAGCGCTCTGTCGGGAGAAAAGGGAAGGATAGGGAAGGAGTGGCGGAAGATGCTCCTCCAGAGGGAGTTGCCCTTCGTCAAGGTAATGGAGCAGGAAATATTCTATAAGAACATTGGCGAGATAACCCATATGGTATCGGAAGATATACTGGTGACCGAACTGAAGAACAGGTTCGGCCAGTATCCGGAAGTAAAACCGCTCGTATCCAGGACCGACATAAGGCTTCAGCAGCAGTTTATGGATTTCGAGAACATCGAGGAATTCAGGGGCAGCGATAATATCAAGGCGCTGTCTATTATCGATCCCGAAGACGGAAGGTTCTGCGCCGAAGAAGGCAACGAATATATAAAGGACATTCCGATCAAGTACGAGGTGATCAGGGTGTATATCCCGAAAGAGTATGCCAGGGCAAAAAAAGACCATGATGACAGGATGCGCCAGGGCGAGCTTTTTAAGGGGAATACCGGAATGGGGGATGAAAGCGGCCTGAGAGACGATATAACCAGCATGTAGGGTGTCAGGGATTTTGTCAGAAGCAGACAGAAAAACCGAGAGAGAACAGATGGTCCTGCACCAGCTGAAGACCCGCGGGATCAGTTCGGAGAAGATCCTCAGCGCTTTTAGTCAGGTACATAGACACCTGTTCGTTCCCGAGGCCTACGCCGGGTATGCATACCATGACCGCCCGCTTCCTATCGGCGAAGGGCAGACTATATCGCAGCCGTATATGGTCGCCGAGATGACCCAGCTTCTGGATCCGGTCCCCGGGGACAGGGTATTGGAGATAGGTACCGGATCGGGTTACCAGACAGCCATCCTGTCATTCCTGGGCGCCGTTGTATATACTATAGAGAGGAACGGCCTCCTGCTTGAGAATGCAGAAAAAGTCTTCAGAAGGATCGGTATGAAAAATATAAGTTCCATGACGGGGGACGGGACTATCGGGTGGGAGGAACACGCGCCTTATGACGGGATAATCGTAACCGCCGGGTCTCCCGATGTACCTCCAGCGCTTCTGAAGCAGCTTGCCCCGGGAGGGAGACTCGTCATACCGGTGGGCCCCAGATCGAGTCAGTCCCTGAAACTGTATAAAAGAACCGGATCCGGGATAATCTCGTCCGAGCACGGCGGTTGCGTATTCGTCCCTCTTGTAGGAAAACACGGGTGGCCGGCGGAGGGCTGATGACCGAAGTCACTGCGAAAATAATAGTAAGAGGAATGGTCCAGATGGTGGGGTACAGGTATTACACGCTCAGGAAAGCGCAGCAGCTGGGGGTCTCCGGCTATGTCAGGAACCTGGCTGATGGGAGCGTGGAAGTAGTGGCCCGGACTGACAGGGCAACGCTTGAAGAGCTTATAGCGCTTCTAAGAAAAGGGCCTTCTTCGGCAGAAGTCTCGGGACTGGATATAGATTATAATTACGAACCGGAAGAGGAACCCGGTGATTTTGATATCAGGCATTAGGTCGTGTTCCTGAGAATTGCTGTTTTTTCGTCTATTTTTCTCGTAAGCGGTTGCACATACATCGGGCCGGGGATATATCATAAGGTCTCCGAAGGAGAGACCCTCTGGACCATATCCAGAGCGTATAACGTCGATGTAAACAGGATAACGCGGGCAAACAGCAGAAGGCTGGATAATCCCGACAGGATCAGAAAGGGGCAGGATATCTATATCCCCGGGGCCAGGTTTGTAAAGCATGTGCCTAAAAGTTCTTTGAATTTCAAGTGGCCGGTCAACGGGAAAATAGTATACCGTTTCGGCAATGAGGGTAACAAGCGGTATCTCGGTATCGGCATAAGTGCCGCGGAAGGATCTCCTGTCGTCGCATCGGAATCCGGAAAGGTCATATTCATAAGCGATGATTTCAGGTCGTACGGGAAGATAATAATAGTGGAACATGACAGGGATTACGCTACGGTTTACGCTCACAACAGGGTAAATCTCGTAAGGGAAGGCGAAAAAGTAGCCGTGGGACAGAAAATAGCGGAAGTCGGCAGGAGCGGGCGTGTCAGCGAGCCGTGTCTTCATTTTGAGATAAGGTATAAAGAAAAACCCAGGAATCCGTTATTCATACTTCAATGATACGGAAGGTATTGAATATTCATATATAAATAAGCTAAGATTTGTCTAGGTTTTTAATATAACCCGAAAAGGAGCAGGATATGAATTCAAGACTGGATTCAATAAAATTATATCTCAAGGAAGTCGCAAAAATACCCCTGATATCCGAAGAGGAGATGATAAAACTCGTACCTCAGCTGAAGAAGAATAAAAAAAAGGCGAAACAGAGGCTTATAAAGGGGAATCTGCGGCTGGTGATAAGTGTCGCCAAGAAATACGTTCGTTCAGGCATAGAACTGAACGACTTGATAGAAGCAGGGAATATGGGGCTGATAGCCGCGACGAAAAGGTACGATCCTGACAGGGGAACCAAATTCTCGACTTATGCCCATGACTGGATAAAGGAATACATACACCGGGCGGCGCTTAATCAGACGAAGCCGGTCCATATACCGGTATATATATATCAGAATTTCCAGAAAATCATGAAGGTATGGGACAGGATGTTCAAGCTGAAAGGAAGGATGCCCGATTCAAAGGAGCTGGCAAAAGAAACAGGCCTCAGGCAGAAAGATATAAAAAATTTCCTGTATTATATAAAAGTATTCAGCGATATACCCTCGCTCGATGCCCCCATATCCAAGGATATTGATATTCCTTTAAAGGCAACCATAGCCGCGGTAGAACAGCCTACCCCGGAAGATGCCATGGGAATAATCGGCGTGCACCAGCAGATAGAGACGCTGCTTAAGAGTATCACTGACCGCGAGAAGGAGGTCATAACCCTGAGATTCGGGGTAGGAACTTCCCATCCTCATACTCTTCAGGATGTTGGTGATAAGCTCGGTATTTCCAGGGAGAGGGTCAGGCAGATCCAGGACAAGGCACTTAATAAGATGAAAAAAGCGGCTATGGCGCTGGAAAAAGAAGAGAAGCAGTAAGGCCGGCACAAAATCCGTCATTTTACGTTGTAATAAAGAAAAATGGGATCCTGTAAGGAGGTTCTCCGAATGAATCTGAAAGATATAATCCGCAATGTGCCCGATTTTCCGAAAAAAGGGATACAGTTCAAGGATATCACGACGCTTATACAGGACAGGGAGGCGTTCAGGGAATCCATCGACTGGATGATCTCGCTCTATAAAGATAAGAACATAGGTAAAGTCGTCGCCGTGGAGTCCCGGGGTTTCATATTCGGCGCCCCGCTCGCGATAGCGATAGGAGCGGGCCTGGCTCTTGTGAGGAAAAAGGGAAAGCTTCCGTCCGAGACACTGTCCGTAAAATATCAGCTGGAATACGGTGAAGACGAGCTCGAGATGCACAGGGATACCATCAAAAAAGGCGAGAAAGTCATAATAGTCGACGATCTGCTGGCGACGGGTGGGACCACGCTTGCCGCCGTACAGCTGATAGAGAAAGTCCCGGCCGTAATTTCAGGGATATGTTTCCTTATAGAGCTGGAAGGATTAAGAGGAAGAGACAGATTGTCCGGATACCGGGTCGAGTCGCTGGTTAAATATGAAGGTGATTGAACAGGGCAGATGTCTGGCGGGTATGCTTTATAGCCGACAGGAACCTTAAACTCTCCGGATACAGCCTGACCAAGACATGGATGAAAAAAAACTTAAAGAGATAATAGGTAAGATAAAAAATGGCGGAATGAGCCGGCAGAAAGCTCTGGAGCTTCTCAGGCAGTTGCCGTATCAGGATATGGGGTATGCCAAGATAGACCATCACAGGGCTGTCAGAAAAGGCTACCCGGAGGTAATATACGCCGAGGGAAAGACCCCTATGCAGATAATACGGATAGCCGGCGAGATATATAATAAAAGCAACACCGTACTCATTACCAGGGTGGATAATGAAAAATACGCTCAAATCAAGGGAAAACTACCCGCGCATTATTACAGCGATAAGGGACGTGTCATAAGGATCGGCAGGCAGGCTTCCTGCAAAACCCGGCCCGCAGTTCCCGTTCTTACTGCCGGCACTTCCGATATCGGCGTTGCGGAAGAAGCTGCAGTAACGCTCGAGGCTATGGGTAACAGGACGGAAAGAATATATGATGTAGGGGTAGCCGGTATACATCGTGTCCTGAGCCAGACAAAAAAACTTGAGAAGAGCAGGGTTATAGTAGTCGTAGCGGGTATGGACGGTGTCCTCCCTTCTATAGTGGGCGGGCTGGTGAGACAGCCTGTTATCGCCGTCCCTACTTCCTGCGGATACGGCACGAGCCTCAGCGGTCTTGCTCCGCTTTTGACTATGCTGAATTCATGCGCGCCGGGAGTGCTCGTGGTGAATATAGACAACGGGTTCGGGGCCGGTTATGCGGCCTCTCTCATCAACTGCATATGATCTATCTGGACTGCTATCAGGGGGTTTCGGGAGACATGCTGGTCGGGGGGCTGCTGGATGTCTGCGGGAATACGGATTTCCTCAGAAGGGAGCTGAAAAAATCGAACGTGGGCGGGGTCTCGATGAAAGCGCAAAAAACGATTTTCAGAAACATACACGGCACAAGGATAAGGTTCTCATCGAAGGAGGAGCATCCCCGGAGAAATCTGAAAGAGATAAAAAAACTCATAGGAGATTCACGGTTCAGCGCGGGAATAAAAAAGAATATGCTGAAGACCTACGGGCTCATATATGCCGCCGAAAGCGCGGTTCACGGCGTACCCGCAGGCAAAATACACCTGCATGAGCTGTCTTCGCTGGAAACGTTCTGCGAGATAGCTTCTTATTTTATTCTGAAACGCGATGAGGATGTATATGCGGGCACCCTGGTCCTCGGAGAAGGTCAGGTAAAGGCGCATCACGGTTTTATACCGGTGCCGTCACCTGTAACGGCCGAGATACTCAAAGGAGTAAAGATAAGGATGACGGCCAGCGGTTATGAGTTGGTGACGCCGACGGCGGCAGCTCTTCTGAAGATATCGTGCAGGTTCGAAAAACCGCAGATGATTATAGATAAAACGGGTTACGGATTCGGTTCTAGAAGCATATTGAGGGTGCACAGCGCCCGGCTGACCTCCGAAGGGCGCGGGGAGATTTTTAAGGCGGAAGTAAGCGTAGATGATATGACTCCGGAGGACATCGCTGTATTTGCCGAGGAGCTGCGGAAAGTGTCGAACGAAGTATATACGGTACCGGTCATAATGAAAAAAGGCCGCCCGGGATATGTCATAACGGCTGTTGCGGCCGGCCGGCGGCTGGATGAATTGAAACGCCTGGTCTTCGGTAGATCATCGACTCTGGGCCTGCGGTACTGGGAAATCGACAGGGAAGTGCTCTCCCGGAGAATCGTAAAATTCAGGTCGTCATACGGTATCTGCAGGATAAAGGAAGCAAAACTGCCGGACGGGCGCATGGGATACAAGCCGGAATCAGATGACATACGCGGCATATCGAAAAAAACGGGGCTGGATACCATGACCCTGAGGAGAAATATCATAAAAGAATATGAAGATAAGTGACGTTTATTATATCTCGAGGAGGGCCTCTTTGAATAATTCCATGCTGGACAGGCTCAGAAAACTGATCAAACGCCTGAATTTCGGCAAAACGATAAGAAAAAACGAACTTGTTGCGATAAAAGTGCATTTCGGAGAAGAGGGGCTCACTACATTCCTGAACCCCGTGTACGTACGCCCTTTTTCCGATGAGATGCGCAGGTGCGGGGCCCATCCTTTTCTGACAGATGCCAATACGATATACAGGGGGTCAAGGTCCGACGGGGTCCGGCATATCAATACCGCGCTGAAAAACGGTTTCGGTTTAACGGTGACCGGTGCTCCCGTAATTATAGCAGACGGCATCAGCAGCGAAGATTACGTGGAAGTTGAGGTAAACTGCGAGTATTTCAAAAAAGTAATGATAGCCGGCGAGGCTCACAGGGCAGGTGCAATGATAGTGCTTTCCCATTTCAAAGGTCACGAGATGTTCGGGTTCGGCGGCGCGGTCAAGAACATCGGTATGGGACTTGCCGTGAAAAGGGGTAAACTGCAGCTCCATTCTACGACAAAACCTATTATCAAGAAGAATGCCTGTACCAGGTGCGGTTTGTGTATGCAGTGGTGCCCGGCCGGGGCAATATACATGGACGAGGAGAGTTCCGTTATAGACCAGGAGAAATGCCTGGGCTGCGGCAAATGCATCATGGCGTGCCCGTCGAGCGCGGTCAGGCTGAACTGGGACATGGATTATTCAGAATGCCAGAAGAAGACAGCCGAATTCGCCCTCGGGGTGCTGAATCCTAAGAGGGGCAGGATCTGGTTTTTCAATTTTCTGATGAATATCACCCCCGAATGCGACTGTTACGGTTTTTCCGATTCTCCGATAGCCCCGGATATAGGCATACTGGCTTCAGAGGATCCTGTCGCGGCCGACCAGGCATCATACGACCTGGTCTGTAAAAGTGCTTCTCTGCCCGACAGCAAAGCGTCCGGCGCGGCTTCGGGGCAGGATAAATTCAGGGCTGCATATCCTCAGACCGATCCTGATATAATGTTCGGATATGCGGAAAAGATAGGTTTGGGCAGCAGGAGTTACAATATTATAGAAATCAAGTAGCGTTTATTGTCAATACAAGACTTGACACGCAAAATCATAAATTAGTATTATAGGTAACGTTGATACTGATAGCACATGAGTGTACATAAGGAGGTAGAAATGGCTAGTAAGTACAAAATCTTAAAAATCGTAGTGAAAATCATGGAAGTAATGGCGTGGATAGTAGGCGGATTGGGAGTACTTTCATTTTTTATAATTCTGATAGGCGGTGGACAACCGGGCAGTCCGCGCTCGATGAGCCTTGTTGCACTTCTTGTGGGAACACTGTATTTCGCGATTTTATACACATTTTCCGGAATAGTGAAATTACTTCTGGAAATAGCAGAAAATACAAGAAAACCGCAATAACCGTAATCTAAAAAATTTCTTATAAAGAGTTTTCCGCTTGTCAGAAGCGGTTTAGGTATATTATAAATAAATAGAGAGGTCCTTTTGAAAGATTCAGAAACCGTTAAAATATACTTGAACCAGCTGTACGAAATCCCTTCTTTGTCCGAAGAAGAAGAAAAAGAGCTTTTTTACCAGATAAAGAAGAAAGGCAGAAAAGCGGAAAAAGCGCGGCTGCGTATAATAGAATCCAATCTTCCTCTTGTAGTCAGCCTGGCGAAGAAATATTACTATCCTTCCATGAATATAGATTTCCTGAATTTCATCGAAGAAGGAAATATCGGATTGATGAGGGCTGTCGAAAAATTCGACGTGAGCAAGGGGTTCAAGTTCTCGACATACGCATCCTGGTGGATAGAAAAACACTTCCAGGGCGCGGTTCTCAGGTCACGCAGTGTTATCCAGATGCCGGAAAAGACATGGATTTCTCTTAAAAAGGTGGAAGCAACGATAAATGAGCTTCTTCATGAGACCGGCCACACGCCTGATATAAAGGAATTGTCGAACAAGATAGACCTTTCTATGAACGAGATAAGAGATATTCTCAATTCTGCGACTAAGGTGAAGAACGTCAAATCGCTGGATTATTATCTGGACAACGACGAGACGCGGACGCTGGGAGATACGATCTCAAATGAAGAGTTCACCCTGGATATGGTGTTTAACAAAATAAACGAAGGGAAGGACCTGAAGAATCTGCTCAGTGTTCTGACCCCCCAGGAGCAGGAAGTCATAGAGCTGCGCTTCGGTGTTGTCGACGGGAACAGGTATACGTATAAGGAAATAGGCGAGAAGATGAAAATAAGCCCGCTCAAGGCCAAGGACCTTCAGGAAATCGCCATAAGGAAGCTGAAAAGGCTTTCTGATGAATAAATCATGGTAAAAACAGCCGTAGTCAGTAATTGTAACCTGCCGGGTTAAAGTGCTCATCCGAAGCAAGATCATCCTGAACCTTTTCTTCTTTATAGCGGTAGTTCTTATAATAGGGTTGGGATTCTTCTATCTTAATAAAGAGCAGTTCAGATATTACAACGATTACAACGGATATGTGCAGATGAGGAAATCCGTAAAGGATATCAGCGATATTTTCAGCGAACAGATACAGGCCTATGATTATTACATGTATCTTAACGAGGATTCGGAAAGATATAACTTCATCGAAAAAAAAGAGCAGATAACCCTTCTTATCGATAACGACCCCATCTTCGAACTGAAAAAAATGCGCGAACTTAAGGAAAAGCTCGTTTTCCTCAACGCGCAGTTTCTGAAGTCGTTCAATATCGTACAGAGAAAAGGCAGGGCTGCGGCGATACAGGAGACGGAAAAAGAAATCATATCCATGATAGCGCAGACCAGGGAGGTCCTGGGTAACCAGCTGAAGGAACTGAACGAGAAGATCGAGGTTTCAAAAAACGTTGCCGAATCCTACAAAAACAGGACATTGAACCTTCTGGTAGTATTTTTCAGCATAGGCGTACTTATCATCGCCGTATTCAGTTTCAATCTTTACCGGACGATCACCAATCCTCTCAGAAAAGTCGAGAACGCCGCCCGGATACTGGGGCAGGGAAATCTGGATTACCAGATAAAAATAGATGAAAATAACGAGTTTTCCAATATCGCCGATTCTTTCAACAAGATGGTCAAGGACCTGAAAGAATTCCATCTGAAGATAACGCAGATGGGAAAGATGGCCGCCGTGGGTGAGCTTGCCGGCGGTGTCGCTCACGAGATAAACAATCCTCTGAGCGGCGTGCTCGGGCACACGCAGATGCTACTGAAGAGGATAGGTGAAAAGAGCGAAGTCTATCCGGCACTTAAAAAAATAGAGCACGCCGCTATCCGCTGCAGGAACATAGTGGGGGATCTTCTTGATTTTTCGAGGCAGGAGAAACAGGAAATGAAAAAACAGAGCATAAACAAGATACTCGAGGACACGTTCCTGCTCTGCGAAAACGAGATTATATCGAAAAACATCCAGCTGAACAAGGATTATGCGCCGGGCCTGCCGGATATACTGGTCTCTCCCAGGACCATTCAGCATGCGTTCCTCAATATAATAAACAATTCAATACTGGCGATGCCGAAAGGCGGCGCCCTGACTGTGTCCACCGGTATCGCACAGGTGGGCGGCGCTACTTATCTTGAAGTAAAGTTCAGGGATACCGGGGTGGGTTTCGACGCCGAAACCGCCACCCACATATTCGAGCCGTTTTTCACTACGAGAGAGGTTGGGCAGGGTACCGGATTGGGTCTGAGCCTCACATACAGGATAATAAAGACCCATAAAGGATACATAAAGGGAGAAAGCGACGGGCCCGGCAAGGGAGCAGTCTTCACTATACAATTCCCCGTATAAAAGGGGCGGTACTGTATGATAAAAAAGACCGCGGTATTCAAAATATTACTGCCTTTCATAAGCGTTATTTTCGTCCTTGGACTCCTCGAGCTGACATTCAGGCCCCTGGCGTACAGGGAGGCGCAGGGAAAGACCACTATCTACATGAAAGACAATGACCTGGGATGGAAGTTGAGACCCGATGCATATGACATAAGCGGAAGTTTCGTGGTCAGAGTGAATTCAAAGGGCCTAAGGGGCCCCGAGCTCGATTACAGGAAACCCGCCGGGACTAAAAGGATACTCTTCCTCGGAGATTCGGTCACATTCGGTTATAACCTCGAGAAAGACGAAGATACTTTTCCTTATATAGTGGAAAAAATACTTAAAGACGAGCGCGGGCTGGATATCCAGGCTGTCAATTCGGGTGTGGGGGGGTATTCCCCCTGGCAGGAATACATATACCTGCAAAAGGAGGGCTTGAAATACGATCCCGATCTTGTGGTCCTAACCTTTGTCCTTAATGACGTCACGGAGAAATTCATACTCAAGAGATTCGGGGGCACCGGCATGGCGAGCGAGGGCTGGCAGCTTTTCCAGACCGCTTCCGGCAAGAGCGGCATAAGATACCTGACGAGGAAGCTGGCCGAGAGGCTCAAGTACGGAAAAGACGTGAAAGAGGGGGCCAGGGAAAAGGAGATATATGACTCGATAACCATGATATACGAACCGGACAAGCCGTGGTTCAGGAACGCATGGAAGATAACGCTGGGTAATCTGAGTAAAATAGTCGAGTTATGCAGGGATAAGGACATCCCTCTCCTCCTTGTTATTACCCCGTACAATCACCAGTTCGAGAATATCAAGGATTACTCTGCGCCCCAGGAGAAACTGAGGTTGTTTGCTATAGAGAACAACGTGCCGTTTCTGGATATGCTCCCCGTGCTCGACGAGACTGCGAAGAGGAATAATATCAGTCCCATGGGCTATTATCTGGACTACTCGCATCTCTCCGCGTCCGGCAGCCGCGTTGTTGCCGAAGCGATAAGCGGATTCATTCTGGAAAAAAAGCTTTTGAAAGAATAAAAAAAATATGAATAATGTCATTATGGAAGAAAAATCCCCAATTATGTCCTATATCTTCAGAGGGATATTCTTCACAAGCCTGTCGGTTCTGATGCTTGAAATCTCACTGACCAGGATATTCTCGGTGGTACTCTATTACCATTTTTCTTTCATGATAATATCCACTGCGCTTTTCGGTTTCGGTGCAGGAGGGGTACTGCTCTATCTTATAAATAACAGCCTGGATGAACAGAGGACTCCACGGTATCTGGCATTGTTCTCCAATATATTCGCGGTATCTGTTTTTGTATCGCTTTTCTTGATACTGAAGCTCCCGGCTTTCCCGAACCTTCAGGGCAATGCCGTATTCAGGCTCATCCTATACTATCTTATATGCGCGCTTCCGTTCTTTTCCGCGGGATTATGCGTTTCTCTGGCAGTCTCCAGGTTCCCGCACAATATAGGAAGGGTCTATTTTTCGGACCTGCTCGGGGCCGGGTTGGGATGTATAACAGCCGTGTTGGTGATGAATGTCCTAGACGGGATAACGGCTGTTATCTTTGTATCTTTTCTTGCGGCCGTGGGAACCGTGTGTTTTACCAAAGGAGATGGCGGTACTGGTAAATCAACGGTAAAACATAGGAATATCGCCTTATCCACGGCTGTGGTCTTCGCTATGCTGACTGCCGTGAACGCGCTGACCGGGATGTTGAGAATAACATACGTGAAGGGAGAGAATGTCGCCGGGATACCGGCGCTGTACGACAGATGGAATTCGTTTTCCAGGGTCGCGGTTTATGCCGGCAATACCAAACTGCCCGATGATAGAAAATTCCTCTACAGCTGGGGGCTGAGCGAAAGCTTCAGCGGGCCGGTTCCCGGGCAGCTCTACATGAACATAGATAACGGCGCGCGGACTGTGATCAACCGGTTCGACGGCGATTTCGAAAAAACGGCATATCTCAGATATGACATAGTATCTTTCGCGTATTATCTGAAAGACTCGCCCAAGGCGCTGATAATAGGATCCGGCGGCGGCGCGGATGTCCTGGCGGCATTAAGTTTCGGCAGCACGGATGTCACCGCTGTTGAATACAACCCGCTTATAGTGAAGGCCGTCCGGGAGGATTTTCGCGATTTTTCCGGTAATATATATAGCAGACCGGAAGTAAAAGTCTTTACGGAAGAGGGAAGGAGTTTTGTGAGGAATACAGGGGATAAATTCGATATCGTTCAGCTTTCTCTGGTAGATACTGCCGCTGCTTCTGCTGCCGGGGCATACGTACTGGCTGAGAACTTTCTGTATACTTCAGAGGCTTTCAGGGACTATCTTGAAGTTCTCAATAACGATGGGGTCCTCACTATCACCCGCTGGATGTATAGTCCTCCGAAGGAAACTATCAGGCTTATATCCATGGGGCTTGAAGCGCTCGAAAAGACCGGTGCGGAAAGACCCAAAGACCACATGGCGGTCTTCAAGAGCAGGCAATGGGCTGCGGCATTCATACTCAAGAAGACTCCCTTCACGGAAGAAGATGTGAGAATCCTGGAGGATGCGGGTGGCAGACTCGGGTTCGAGACGGTATATTTGCCTTACAGGTATACCGACAACGACTTCTACAGTCTCACCGGCACGGCTGACAAGGAACAGTTCTATGCGAAACATCCTTTCGATATTTCCCCTTCGAGCGATGACAGGCCGTTCTATTTCAATAATATTAGATTAAAAGACTTCCTGAAAGCCTATTACTACAAAAAGGATATGAACCTTTTTAATTCGGAGGCCATACTGGTCCTCGTGGCCGTATTTTGCACGGCGCTGATACTCGTTCTCCTGTTTATATTCGCGCCTTTATTGACCTTCAGGAAAAATGACATAGGGAAAACAGGCGCTTCGGTATTGAAAAAAATCATGTATTTCGGCTGTCTCGGCATGGGATTCATGCTGATAGAGATATCGCTTATAAACAAATTCATCCTTTTCCTTGGTCACCCGGTATATGCCCTCTCTGTCGTATTATTCTCCATACTTGTCTTTTGCGGCATAGGCAGTTATCTCACCGTGAAGTTCAGCCAGGCAGGGCTTAAAAAAGCGCTCGTGCGAGTACTGGCCGGCATTATAATCCTTTCCCTGGCATATATTATGCTTCTGCCTGTTATAATCTATTCCAATATAACGATGCCGTTTTATTTGAAAGTATTTCTATCCACGCTCATCATTGCTCCGCTCGGGCTGATACTCGGAATGCCGTTCCCGATAGCGATAAAGATGATTAACGATGAGAGAAATGCCATGATCATCCCCTGGGCCTGGTCCGTAAACAGCGCAGCATCCGTAATGGGTTCTATTATAACTCTTGTAATAGCGATGAGTTACGGGTTTAATGCGGCGATCCTTACCGGCAGTGCCATTTATACGGCTGCTCTGTTCCTGCGCCCGTCTTGACCGTTAGACTGTAATAAGGCCAAATTGATTTTTACCTCTATTTGTTTTAAAATTAAATAGCATATTTTACTCGATATCCGGATGCTTGCGGAATACTGATGATAAATGCAAAAAACAGAATAATAATCTCAATAATTACTGTTATCCTGGTAATAATCGTTATATTGCCTCTTCTGCGCTTTAAACTGCCTTCAGGTCATGATACGTTCTGTTATTTTCCCAAACTGGTGGAGTTTAACGAGAATATACGCGAAGGTATCCTGATCCCGCGCTGGGCTCCGGACTTAAGCGGGGGTTACGGGCAGCCGATATTCAATTTCATCCCGCCGCTTATATATTACCTGGGCGAGATATTCTACCTGTCCGGATTCGGCTTTGTGAGCTCCATGAACATGGTCTGTGTCGTGATCATCCTCTTGTCATTTTTCGGCATGTATATATATGCCGGTGAATTTTTTGGAGCGCGGGGCGGAGTGCTGGCAGGCATAGCTTATATCTACGCGCCCTATTTTCTCCTGAATATATACGTAAGGCATGCCCTTTCAGAATTCGCGGCGTTTGCTTTCTATCCCCTGATATTATGGTCTTTTTACAGGCTCAGCAGGGAGCCTGGCATTAAATATGCCGTGTTATCCGCCCTGTCTTATGCCGCCCTGGTGCTATGTCATAATCCCATGACTCTGATCTTCACGCCTCTCCTTTTCATATATATCCTGTATCTTTTCGCGGCCGGCAGGAACGTCAGGTACCTGCTCTACGCTCTGGGCAGTTTCGAACTGGGTATACTCCTGACCGCGTATTTCTGGATGCCCGCTCTCATCGAGAGCGAATATACGAAAGTGGACCTCCTCGTAAAAGGCTACGCTCATTATTCAAATCATTTCGTATATCTCAGGCAGCTGTTATTCTCGAAATGGGGGTACGGGCTTTCTTACGAGGGGCTGGGGGACGGACTATCTTTCAGTATAGGCATTATCCATATACTCCTCGCATGCGGGTCAATTCTTCTTTTGTACAGGCTTATCTCTGAAAAAGGGAATGACAGGGGTGGAGCGGTAAAGGGGCACCTGGTGTTCTTCATGGCGGCCGCAGCCGCCGCTGTATTTTTTACGAACGGAAGTTCTAAGTTCATATGGGACAGAGTGGGGCTCCTGCAGCCCATGGCTTTCCCCTGGAGGTTCCTTTCGCTTATAACGCTTGCCGTCTCTTTTCTGTGCGGGGCGGCAATAAACCTCATCCGGGAGGAAAAAAGAAAAAGCGTCCTGTTCTATTCGGCGATAGGTCTCATCCTTATATTCAATATTGGACATATAGGGCCGGAAAAATACCTGGCTGTCGATGAGACGAGATATACCCCCGAGATGATACATGCAAACCGTATATGGACGACCACGTACGGCGAGTATGAGCCTAAATGGGTCAAAAAAAGACCGGATAAACCGTCTGTGGGAAAACTGGAGCTCATTAGCGGCTGGGTAGACGTAAGCATACTTAAATCAGGCATAGAGGAGTATAAATACGATCTGAGGGCCAAGCAGAGATCCGTAGTCAGGATAAATACCAATTATTTTCCCGGCTGGAAGGTATATCTGGACGGGCAGGAGATTGAGATATATATGAACGAGTACGGCCTGATGGACATAGATGTGCCTGAAGGAGTTCACAGGCTGGAGGCAAGGTTCGAGAACACACCCGTAAGGAGCTTTGCGGAGGCGCTGTCTTTATCGGCTTTTCTGACCCTGTCAGCCGTCTGTGCTTTCGGATTATATTTTTCGCGTAAAAGGATCCGCGGGTATTTTACCGGAAGTTACGAAAAGATATACGGATTCCTGAGTGCCCGGTCCGAGACCAGGCTTAAACGCATATATGCAGCCGCGATAATCCTGTTTATAATAATAGTGTTTGCCAATACCCTTAATAACAAATTCTACTTCGACGACTACTATTTAATAATCGATAATCCGGGTATACACAAGATCATGCCCGTATGGAGGCATTTCCTGGATCCGAGGACGATGTCTACTCTTCCCAGGATAACTCAATTCAGGCCCTTGCTGCCGCTGACATTGTCTATAAACTATGCGCTGGCAAAAGACAGCCTCGCGGGTTATCATATCGGCAATATAATATTTCATATTTTTGCGTCTCTCTTCGTATTTCTTGCCGTAATGGAGCTGCAGCGGCATGTCAGGAAAGGTCCTGTCTTTGACGAGAGGAGTCAGAGCGGTTTCGCTTTCCTCACGGCCCTGATTTATGCCGTACATCCTGTTTCCGGGTTCCCTGTCAACTATATAAGCTCGAGGGACCTCATAATGATGAACGCATTTTTTCTCGCATCGTTTATCCTGTACATGCGGATGCGAAGGATACGGGGTTCCGGCCTCGGATGGATACCTGTTTTAGCCGCGCTGCTGCTGTCTCTTCTTTCAAAGACGAATTCGGTCGTCGCCCCCCTGATAATCCTGGCTTTTGAGGCCGTGATAAAGGGAAAATCACTGAAAGAAACATCGACATGGGTGCGCACGCTCCCGTTTTTCGGCGTCGTGGGGTTCTTTTTTGCATATACGAAATACGTGTTGAAGTTCTCTGATATACAGCAGCTTGCGGTTATCAACTGGTCCAGCTGTGTGAATTATGCGGCGGTGCAGGCCAAGCTTCACCTGTTCAATTATCTGCCCAACTTCTTCTGGCCGTTCCCCATCCATATGACGCCGATTGCGCAGCCTATAGGGATATTTAATCCAAAGGCCGTTCTGGGCATGATATTTATAATGCTGACCCTGCTCGCGGCATGGAAAACGAGAAAAAAGTATCCGATGATCTCTTTTAGTATTCTCGGGTACTGGATATTCATGATCCCGTCTTCATCGGTCCTGCCGCTCTATTACCTGAGACAGGATTACAGGCCCTACCCGTCTAGCGTCTTCCTGTATCTGGTACTTTTATCGCTTATTTTCATGTTTTTGAAGAAAGGGTACAGGGTCCTGGTCGTTACGTTTCTGGTTTTCTACATAGCGGCATCTTCATTCTTCATGAACACTATATGGAGGGACGAGGAAAAATTATGGGGATACAGCGTCAGGAAAGGCGGGACCTCTCTATCTTACCTGAATCTCGCGATGAGCACCAAAAATCCGTATAAGAGAAAAGAATACCTGGAAGAAGCCCTCAGGATCACTCCAAACTACAGCCTCGCCCATACGAATCTGGGGCTTCTCCTTATACAGATGGGAGATGTGCAGGAGGGGTTGGAGCATATAAAAAAATCGGTAGAGATTAATCCCGGGTGGGCTCAGATACGGTACTGGGCGTCAAAAGCGTACGAGCTGGCGGGGATGAGGGATCTTGCCGTAAAAGAGAGTTACCAGGCCGCGGAACTCGATCATTATAACGTCAAATACACATACAAGGCTGTTCTTGACGCTCAATATGCCAGGGATTATGAGAAGTCGCTGGTTTACATATCGCGCATAGAAAAAATCCAGCCTCGCTACATGGATACGGAGTTCCTTAAGGCGTATGCTCTGCAGATGACCGGCAGGAACGCCGAAGCTATACAGGCATACAGGCGGTTTCTGGATTATAACCCGCAGCATTATCAGGCGCAGTTCAATCTCGGGTATGCTCTGATGGAAGGGAAGAACTTCGGGGAAGCAATACCTTTTTTCCTGAAAACGCTTGATCTAAAACCCGATTACAGGGAAGCGCATCTTCATCTTGCTTCCTGTTACGGGAAAACGGGAAACAGCGCCGCTTCAGCCAGTCACATGGAACAGTACCGGAAAAGCGGATTATGAACTTATACGGCCCGGCGGATCGTACCGGATGGAAATTGGCATGCAGTCAGATAAAAGGAGTATGATATGAAGGATATCAGTGTTGTCGTACCGGTCTATAATGAAGTGAAAGTCCTGGGAGAATTCCTGCCGGGAATCATTGGCGTGCTTAGAGATATGAATATCGAGTACGAGCTGATAATCGTCGATGACGGTTCAAAAGACGGCTCTCCCGGCGAGATTGAGAAATTCCTGCCGGATATAAAGATAATAAGGCATGAGACGAACAGGGGATACGGAGCCGCGATAAAGACCGGCATCAGGTGTTCAAAATACGATAGAATCCTCATCCTGGATGCAGACGGAAGCTACCTCCCGCAAGACACCGTCAGGCTGCTCGAGCACGCGGATGATTTCGAGATGGTAGTCGGGGCGCGGATCGATGAAAATATAGGGCGTAAGCTGCTGCGCGGTCCGGCAAAATGGTTCTTAAAGAAACTGGCGGAATATATTTCCGGAGAGAAGATACCCGACCTGAATTCCGGGATGAGGATCTTCGATAAGAAGATCTCCGCGAAATACATGGGGATTCTCCCGAACGGATTTTCTTTTACTTCGACAATAACCCTGATAATGCTCTGTAATGACTACAAGGTAAAATACGTGCCCATAGAGTACAGGAAAAGAGTGGGTAAATCGAAGATAAATCCGGTAAGGAGCACTGTCGGTTTTTTCAGCCTTATCATCAGGACATCGGTTTATTTCAACGCCATGAAGGTCTACGGGCCCGTAAGCGCCGCCTTGATGGTTTCCGGCATCGGGCTCGGTCTTTATAAGGCTATAACCGTCAGAAACATCACAACGATGACAGTGATCGTCCTGCTGGCAGGGCTGCAGATAGGAATGATAGGGTTGCTGGCCGACCTGATAAACAGGAAAATGAGATAAATGGTCCGGAAATGAACAAGGTTTTCGTATTAGGACTTGACGGGGCCACGTTCGACCTTCTGAAACCGCTTATGGACGGGGGTAGAATGCCGTTTCTGAGGGAATGCATGCAGAACGGAATGCACGGGGATCTCGAAAGCGTTATACCTCCTTACACGGCGCCGGCCTGGGCGGCGTTCAGTACGGGTAAATCCCCTGCAAATAACGGAGTTTTTGATTTTATCAGCAAAGACAGCAGCAGCAGGACCGGGTTTTCATACTGCAATAGAACCAGCATAAAGTCCAAGACCATCTGGGAAATTTTGTCGGAGAATAACAAGAAGGTCGCGTTAGTAAACCTTCCCCTGACATACCCGCCCGAAAAGATCAACGGATATATGGTGACCGGTCTGATGACGCCGCAGGGGGCTGCCTATACGTACCCCGAGGGACTGAGGGAGGAACTGGAAGAGGCCTGCGGGGAATACCTGATCACGGAAAGGAACCTGTATACCAGACATTACGACGATCTGATTAAAGAGCTCAGGTACGTGATAAAACAGCGGGAAAAGGCTGTATTATGGATGCTGAAGCAGAAAGAATGGGATCTGTTCATATCCATATTTACTTCTACGGATGTGATACAGCACCAGCTATGGAAATACCTGGACCCGACCCACCATGAGTACGACGCAAAAAAAGCGGCTTCGCTTAAGGAGGGATTTGAATCTTTTTACAGCGAACTGGACGGGATAGCAAGGAATATATTCAATAACCTGGATGATAAAACGAATTTTATCATAGTCTCCGATCACGGGTTCGGGACGCTGCACAGGTTCATATTCATAAATAATATCCTTATGGAGAAAGGACTGCTGGCATTCAAGAGGACCATCCCTGTGTTTATAAAAAAGGTGCTTTTCAGTCTGGGTTTGACTCCGCTGAATGTGTACAGGGTGCTTCACCGGCTGAATATGGGGGGAGTAAAGAACAGGCGGGACAGGCAGGGAGTATACGACAAGATGAAGAAGATATTCCTTTCAATGGATGATGTCGACTGGAAGATGACCAAAGCATATGCTTTCGGGAATTTCGGCCAGATATACCTCAATCTTAAGGGACGGGAATCCGCCGGCATAGTAAACCGGGAAGAGTATGTAAAAGTAAGGGATTCTATAAAGGAGATGCTGAAGGATTACAAGGACCCCGAGAGCGGAAGAAACCTGTTCGGAGATGTCTTCACATGCGATGAGATCTACAACGGCCGGTACGGGTCTTCCGCGCCCGACATAGTGATGTTTCCCGCTGATGAAAAGGATATGGTATTCGGAAAATACGAGTTTGCGTCCGGCCGCGTTGCGGATCTGAGTTTCGCGACATCGGGAAAGCATAAGATGAACGGGATACTGATGGCCCGCGGGCCCGCCGTCAGGGAAAAGGGTGTAGTCAACGGAGCGCGGATAACCGATATATTCCCGAACATACTCTATATGCTGAACCAGGGTATACCGGATGATCTTGACGGGAAAGTGCTCAAGGGGATGTATAAAGAGGGCTATATGGATAAAAACATGATCTGCTATAAGAAGGCCGGGCTGTCGGAGAGACCTGCTTCGGGCAGGTACAGCGGTAAAGAAGAAGAATCGATAAGGAAAAGACTCGAGAATCTCGGTTACATTTAGTGAAAGTCTTATTAATCAATCCTCCCGCATCTTATGAGATAATAGGGAACAATCCCTCCATAATAGAGTCCGAGAGAGGGCATAATCCCCCGCTGGGTATATTGTATATAGCGGCATATCTCGAAAAATTCAGCGATCATGAAATCAGTGTCATCGATGCTCAGGCCGAAGGTCTTGATTACGGAGCGCTGGCGAACAGGATAAGAGATATATCGCCGGATGTCGTGGGCATCACTGCGATGACATTCACCATGGTCGATGTGGTCCGGGTGCTGAGGGTGGTCAAAGAGACGAAACCCGGCGCGTACACCGTAATCGGAGGTCCGCATGTGTTCATATACCCGGAAGAGACATTGAGGCTTCGGGATGTGGATTTCGTGGTGCTTGGCGAAGGGGAAATGGTATTCAAGGAGCTGCTTGATTTGCTGGAGAACGGTTACGTCGCCTCCGGGATACGGGGCGTCATGAGCAAGAAAGACCTCGGTTCCATAGATGTGGCGAAAATACGGATACCTCTGATCGAAGATCTGGATAGACTCCCGCATCCTGCCAGGCATCTGACTCCATACAGGAAGTACAGCTCGATACTGGCGAGAAGAACACCCGTTACCACCCTATTTACCAGCAGGGGCTGCCCTTTCAGATGCTCTTTCTGCTCCAGACCGCATCTGGGTAAAAAATACAGGGCGAGGTCGCCCGAAAACGTCGTGGAGGAGATGGAAGCATGCAGGGCGATGGGTATAAGGGATTTTCTCATTTACGACGACACTTTCACGGTTATCAAGGAAAGGGTCATCAGAATATGCGATCTCGTGGTCTCCAGGAAGCTGAAGATATCCTGGGATTGCAGGGCAAGGATAGACACCGTCGATGAAGAGATGCTTGCCGTGATGAAGAAAGCGGGATGTACGGGAATACATTACGGCATAGAGGCGGGCACCCGGAAGACACTATCCAGGCTGAGAAAAGATATAGATCTGGACGAAGCAAAAAAAGTCTGCGACGCGACGCACAGGCAGGGTATAAGGACCCTGAACTATTTCATGATAGGGTCTCCGGGAGAGAACTTGCAGGACATAGAGAAGACATTCGAGACCATGAACTGGTTAAGGGCGGACTATATACATCTGACCGTGTTCACCCCGTTCCCCGGAACGGAAATATATTCCGACGGGTTGAAGAGCGGAATAATAAAAGAAGATTACTGGAAAAAATTTGCGGAATCCCCGGAAGAGGGATTCGTACCGCCTCACTGGCCGGAGAATTTCAGCCTGGAGGAACTGAGAGAGCTTATAGTCAAAGGCTATAAGAGATTCTATTTAAAGCCCTCCAATATGCTGAAGATCGTTTCCGGCATTAAGTCTCCCGGAGAATTGCTGCGCAAGGCAAGGGCTGGGATGAAGGTGATCCTTATGAGATAGCGTGCAGGGAAGCCCGCAGCGCATGGGTGCCTGCGCGAGATTTTTTTGCGTTTATTGTTATAATATTAAAGGAATAGAAGTCAGCGGTATAATGCGCCGCGGCGGCAGTGAGTTAAGAACGGAGAGAAAATGAATAATCCGGAACTTTCAATAGTAATACCGTGCTACAACGAGTCAAAAAGAATCGGTGCGACGCTCAGGACGATAGACGCGTTCCTTCATGAGAAAGGGATTGTCTCGGAGATAATCGCGGTCGATGACGGATCCTCGGATAATACCGTAGAAGTGTTGAGAAAAACGGATATCGGCACTCCCGTGAAAATAATATCTTTCAAGGAGAACCAGGGCAAAGGCGCGGCTGTTAAGAGGGGCATGTTCGCAGCTTCCGGCTCACTGGTCCTTTTCTCCGACGCCGACCTGTCTACGCCGATAGACGAGTATCTCAGGCTCAAGGATGCGCTTCTCTCGGGGAATTATCATATAGCGATAGCATCCAGGGGGCTTCCCGGGTCGAACAAAGAGGTCCCGCAGGGATTTTTCCGCGACAGGATGGGTAAACTGTTCGGGTACATGGTGGGGTTCATACTGCTTCCCGGGATACATGATTCACAGTGCGGGTTCAAACTTTTTAAAAAAGAATGCATTCATGACATATTCACATGGCAGACGATATTGGGTTTCGGTTTTGACCCTGAGATACTCTATATAGCAAGGAAACAGGGTTACAAGATAATAGAAGTGCCTGTAACCTGGCGCAACAATTTCGATACGAAACTCCATCCGCTCATAGATACTTTCTTCATAGGATTCGAATTATTCAAGATAAAGGTCAAAGTGCTTTTGAAACATTATCAGATATGAGGATACTGCTGGTATTCCCCAGGTTTAAATATCCTTCGGGCCAGCCGCCGGTAGGCCTGGCATGTCTCAAGGCTTATCTTGCTGAGCGGTTTCCCAGTATCGCCGTAGATGTATTTGACGGCACTTTCGTAAAACACGGTTTCGCGAAATTCGAGAAAATCCTGCGGAAAAGCAGATATGACGCGGTATGTTATTCCGTAATGACTACGATGAGCGATGACGCTCACCGGCTGGCGGATACAGTAAAAAAAATCTCTCCCGGAACGAAAAATATATTCGGCGGCCCGCATCCGACCGTAGTCCCTGAGCTATGTCTTAAGGACACTAATATCGATATCGCGGTAATGGGAGAGGGGGAGCTGACGCTGGAAGAACTTGTGAAAAACGGTTTTAATCCGTCTGGCGTATGCGGCGCTGTGTTCAGGGACCCGGCAGGAGGGGTTGTCAGGAACGAGCCCAGGAAGCCCATAGAAGATATAGACAGCCTGCCCGAGCCCGACAGGACCGGCTTTGATATGGACAGGTATATAAACGTCTGGAACAGCATGGACACGGTATCCCCCAGGCTGCGGGGCACGTCGCTCGTAGTTACAAGGGGCTGCCCATACAGATGCAGTTTTTGTCAGCCGACCCTGGAAAACCTGTTCGGTAAAGCGATAAGAAAAAGGAGCCCTGAAAATGTAGTGGCTGAACTCGCAGATCTCAAGAAGAAGTACGGTATAAATGCCTGCATGTTCGAGGACGATACTTTCACTATGAGCAGGGTCTGGGCTCTCGAGGTATGCGATCTTATCATGAAGGAAAACCTGGATGTCCGGTGGTGCTGCAACATGAGAGCCGATTTATGCAGAGAAGACATGCTGGAGATCATGTATTCGGCCGGCCTGCGCAAGATAAATATCGGCATAGAATCGCTGACTCAGAGGCTTCTTGACGATGTTTATAACAAGCGGATAACTGTCAGGCAGATCGAGGATTCTATTACAGTGGCGAAAAAAATAGGGCTCACCGTACAGGGATATTTCATGATAGGACATCCCACCGAGACACTCGAAGAAATGAAGAATACCATAGAGTTTGCGGCCGGATCCGACCTTGATGACGTAAGCTACAGCATAATAACCCCGTTTCCCGGAACCTATCTGTACGAAAACGAAAAAGACATGATAGTGAAGAATATACAGGAATTTGATTACTACAGCGAATGCGTATATGATCCCGGCAGGATGCGGGTGCCTGTGAAGACCGTAAAAAGGCTTAAAGAAGCGGCATACCTGAAATTTTATTTGAGACCCGGAAGGCTTCTCAAGCAGCTCTCCCTGCTCTTCAGCCACGGCGGCATAAGAAAATTGATATATAAGCTGTGGCGGGTCGTATAGGGAACCGATGAACGGTTTAGGGATAACAGGAAAGAATGAGATACTCTAAAGGCGCTGTCCTGAGGGCGGTAACCGTGATCATCCTCCTGGTGATAGCGGTCTATCCTCTCCTGCGTTTCAAGCTGCATTCGGGCCACGAGGCTTTTGCTTATTTTCCCCGGCTAATAGAGTTTGACGAGAATGTAAAGGACGGTGTCCTGATCCCGCGCTGGGCTCCGGATTTGAGCGAAGGTTACGGGCAGCCCATATTTATTTTTATATCCCCTCTCGTGTATTACCTGGGTGAGGTATTTCATCTTATGGGATTAGGATTTGTGAATTCCGTAAACGCGGCATGTCTTCTGCTTATTATTATTTCTTTTTTCGGTATGTACGGGTATGCGAGCGAGTTTTTCGGAAAACGCGGGGGTATGATAGCGGCCATAGCATACATATACGCGCCTTATTTCATGCTGGATCTGTATGTAAGATATGCGCTGAGCGAATTCGCGGCGTTTGCCTTTTACCCGCTCATATTATGGTCCGTCTACAGACTTTCGAAAAAAGCGGATATAAAATACATCATCGCTGGGATATTATCCTGGTCATTTCTTGTCCTTTCAGATCATTCCATGGCGCTGCTGTTTGCACCGGTTTTTGTCGCATATGCGATATATCTGTACTTTTTCAGCCTCAGGACCGAAAAGACCGCCTTTTTCCTGAGCATAACCGCGATGATACAGCTGGTACTCATGCTTACCGCGTTCTCGTGGCTGCCCATGCTGATAGAGAGGGATTTTATCGACACGGCACTTCTTTCCGAGATGTACAGCGCCTACACAAAGCACTTTTTATATATAAGGCAGATCATATATTCCTCATGGGGATACGGGTTTTCTTATGAGGGGATAAACGACGGCCTGTCGTTCGGGTTAGGGGTGGTCCATATCTTATTATCCGCGGCGTCTCTTTTCCTGCTTGTGAAGACGATGATAAGAAAAGCCGGGGCGGCGCTTGACCAGGCCGGCAGCGGCCATATCGCATTTTTTATAATAACTGCCGCCGCGGCGGTGTTTTTTACGCTGAAAGGCTCGAAATTCATATGGGACGCGGTGAAAATACTGCATCCGCTGTCATTCCCCTGGCGATTTCTGTCCCTGGCGGCTTTTTCGACGGCATTTCTTGGCGGGTCCGTTATCAGATTCGCATCGGATGAAAAGGGGAAGAACGCGATATTTTTCGGCGCTATAGGGATGCTGCTGCTGTTCAATGCAGCGCACACTATCCCGGAAAAATACTATAGTATCGATGAAGCAGGCTATACCCCGCGGAAAATATCATCCAGGCGCCTGTGGACGGCTGCCAAAGGCGCTTACGATCCCAAATGGGTGAAGAAGAGAGCGGCCGGCCCTTCTCCCTCGAAACTGGAGCTCAAAAGCGGCCGGATAGACATTAAATTGACCGAAGAGAGCGCCGTTTACTGCAGGTACGATATAATAGCGAAGGAAAAATCGGCAATAACATTAAACACGAATTATTTCCCCGGATGGAAAGCCTATCTTAACGGCCAATTGACAGACACGTATCTGAACGAATACGGCCATATGGAGATATACGTACCGGAAGGCGAGTATATACTGGAAGTCAGGTTTATAAATACTCCTGTCAGGAGCCTGAGCGAGGCTGTATCCGGGTCGGGTTTCCTTGTGCTGCTGATAATGATTGTCATATATTCCAGAAGATGGAGAAACAAGGATATTTTCTCGGGCATAATAGAAAGGCTCGCAGAAAAAAAATTGGATTATCTATTTGTATCTGTCATAGCGGTTTCAGTTGCGGCAGTATTCTCGAATACTTTAATGAATTCATTCCATCTGGATGACTTCTCGCGCATCGTTCATAATCCGCAGATAGAGAAGTTCATGCCGTTCTGGCGGCATTTTTTCGATCCCGGTACGATGGCAACGCTGCCCAGGGTAACGCAGTACAGGCCGATGCTTCCGCTATCGCTGTCCGTGAACTACGCTATTTCGGGGCACAGCTTGGCCGGGTACCATATAGTGAATATCCTTCTCCATATGGCGGTATGCATCCTTGTTTATTTTATGGTCGTCGAACTGATTAAGCATGCAGGCGGTCCACAGAAAAACATGAGAGAGAATAAGGTGTTGGCGTTCGCAGTGACCATGCTGTTTGCGGTCCATCCCGTTTCGGGGATACCAGTCAACTATATAAGCGCGCGGGACCTGTTAATGATGTATCTGTTCTTCACGCTGGCTTTTCTTCTGTATATGCGTATGCGGCGCACCGGGTATTCTGTGTTGAAATGGGTTTTTGTAATGGCGGCGTATGTCCTGTCTCTTTTATCCAAACCGAACGCTGTCGCGGCGCCCGTATTCATACTGCTTTTCGAATCGATAATAAGAAAAGAAGATATGCGAAGGAAAACACTGTGGCTGAACGTTCTTCCTTTTGCGGCCGCGGTTCTGATTTTCGGACTGTATATTAAATTCTTTCTGCACGCTTTCCCTTCGCAGAAACTCGCTCTTCAGTGGTCTGCATCCTGTGCGTACGCATTAAAGCAGGCAAAGATACATCTTTTTAATTATATACCTAATTTCTTCTGGCCGTTCTCAATACACTCCTCCCCCAGGGTGGAACCTGCGAGCTTGAAGGATTCGGCGGTAATTGCGGGTATAACATTTATAATATCTTCAATATCGGCGGCCTGGTTAGTGAGAAAAAAGAGCCCGCTAGTATCTTTCTCAATCCTGGTCTTCTGGCTTCTTCTGGCGTTGACTTCTTCCATTATACCGCTTGTGCAGGTAAGAAGGGATTTCAGGCCCTATT
The DNA here is from genome assembly GCA_016934855.1 of Elusimicrobiota bacterium. Taxonomy (GTDB): domain Bacteria; phylum CG03; class SLGR01; order SLGR01; family JAFGSA01; genus JAFGSA01. The sequence continues at coordinate 2,687 of JAFGSA010000024.1, read as the reverse complement.
CCTCATCGGTCTTTTTTTTCATAGTGATATGTTATTTTTCGGTCAAGTATCTGCCGGTGAAGATAAGACGCTGCCTGTTCTTTCTCGCGTTCATATACCTGGCATTGTCTTCGTTTTTCATGAACAGGATTTGGAAGACGGAAGCGACACTTAACCGTCACAGCGTAAGCAAAAGCGGCTCGGCGCTGGCCTATCACAACCTGGGGATGAGCACGGCCGATCTGGAGAAGAGAAAAGAATATTTCGAGAAAGCGATCGCTCTCAGTCCGAACTACATACTCGCGAAGATAAATCTGGGATTGACTCTCATATACATGGGAGATGTGAGCAAGGGGATAGATTACTGCAGGGAGGCCGTGGAGATGGACCCATCCAGGGGCCAGTCGCATTACTGGCTGGCTGTCGCCTACGAGTCGGCGGGTATGAAAAAAGAGGCGCTCGGATCGAGCATTACGGCAGCGGATCTGAACCCCCGGGACTTGAGGTTCCTTTACAAGGCGGCCATCAATCTGAAAGACAGCGGAGAATACGGTAAAGTATTAAAATATACGAGTCAGATAATCAGAATGAATCCTATATACAAGAACACCCTGTTCATCCATGGCTTTTCGCTGCAGATGACCGGTGATAACGATGGTGCGATAGAAAGCTACAGGCGTTTTCTGAAATCAAATCCGGAACATTCACAGGCCTGGTTCAACCTGGGATACGCATTGATGAAGAGAGGGGGTTTTGAACAGGCTATAGACGCTTTCCACGAGACGCTTGCTCTGAATCCCGGTTATACCGAAGCCCATGCACATCTGGCGGAATGCTATAAAATGACCGGTAATCTGCTGGCATTCGAAGAACACATTAAAATATACAAAAAGCATAAGCAAAATAATTTAGAATAGTTAGAAATTAAAAAATACATAAAAATCTTAAAAAAACTTGACAAAAGTTGTTTTTAGTGTTAATATTACAAATGGAAAGGAATATTTTGTAATGAAAAACTATTATACGACGACAGAAATAAGCAAATTACTTGGAGTAACAACGGCTACTGTAAACGGATGGATAAATTCAAAGGATCTGCCCGCGTTCAAGACTCCGGGCGGTCATAACAGGATAAGGCAGGATATACTGCTGGAGTTTCTGAGCAAGAGCAGCATACCTGTCCCTCCGGAACTTGATACTAGTTCGAAACCGAAGATACTCGTTGTAGAAGACGATGATGATGTCAGGGGATTCATCCTGGCTGTTCTTGAAGATCTGGAATATGAAGTGGAGGTAGATATAGCAAAAGACGGCTACATGGCGGGTAATAAGGTCGTAAAGTACAGGCCCGACCTGATAATATTGGACATAATGCTGCCCGGAGTAAGCGGTATAGATATTTGCAAGAGGATAAGAGAAGAACTTGGGAAAAACGCCAAAGTGCTGGCGATCACGGGATATTACAGCGAAGAAAATAAGAACAAGATGCTGGAAGCGGGGGCAGACGCGTTTATGAAAAAACCTATGCTCCTCGATGAGTTCACGAAGATGGTTAACAGACTCATACTGGCTTGCAGCAATAAATATTACCTTAAGAAAAAAGGAGAGCAGCTGGTAAACAGTTAAATTACACGACTTTAATAATTTAAGGCAAAAAAAGAATGATTAAAAATTTTTTTAGTACAGGGAACGGTAAGAGCACGATTAATTTTTATTATATAAGTAATTTTCTCAAAAGCATTAGGGATAAATTATTTGGAGGTTTAAGGCAAATGAATAATAAAAAAGTAATTTTTATGATGGCGATAATAGTTCTGCTGGGTGTTTGGGGAACGCGCGTATTCGGAGCAGGCCCGGGCAAGATCAAGTACCAGGGCCGGTTGAGGGAGAGCGGACAGCCGGTGAGCGGCAGTAAAAACATGCAGTTCCGCATTTACGACGATCCGAATGTCGGCAATCTGAAATACAATTCCGGCAGCGTAAGCGTCACTGTTTCAACGGGCATATTCAGTTACACGATGGATCTTTCGGCTGCGACATCTATCGACTGGGAAAACGATGAGCTGTACCTGCTGGTATCTGTCGAAGGTCAGGATCTGCTTCCCAGGGAACAGCTGCTCTCAAGTCCTTTCTCGATGTACGCGAATGACAGTGACAGACTGGACGGAATGAACTACAATTCATTTATCTCGACCGCCGGCGGTTTCATAACCGGCAGTCTGGGAATAGGCGTATCGAGCATGGATTCTTCGGCAGTATTCCAGATTGACTCTACTTCTCTGGGATTCCTCATGCCCAGGATGACAACGGCCCAGAGGGGAGCTATCTCTTCTCCGGCCGAAGGTCTAATGGTCTATGATACCGATGATCACAAGGCATACAATTATAACGGTTCCGACTGGGTGGAGGTCGGTGGCGCGGTCGGCCCGTCGGGACCTGCAGGTCCTTCCGGCCCGTCAGGTCCTGCGGGCGATACGGGTCTGCAGGGAATACCCGGTCCGTCGGGCGCCAGCGGCGTAAGCGGCGCAACGGGATCGACCGGTCCTTCAGGGCCAAAAGGCGATACAGGAGATACCGGTTTGCAGGGCATACCCGGTCCTTCTGGGGCCAGCGGCCCTCAGGGCATACCCGGCGCCAGCGGTCCGTCCGGAGCTACCGGTGATACGGGTCCGCAGGGAGTACCCGGTCCGTCAGGCGCCAGCGGCGTG
>JAFGSA010000023.1 GCA_016934855.1 Elusimicrobiota bacterium | reverse complement strand
TCGGTTCATTCAGTCGTTCGCTTCATCTGGCTTATGCCAGCGCTTACTCCATCATCTTCACACATTACACAGCAAAAAGTCTTACAGTTTAAAACTGGCTAGTTGCCCTGTTTGGAACCCGGGGCGTAGATAGGCACGCCGCTCCTGCATAACGGGCAGTCTTCTTTGGTGTAAGTGGGCCAGTCTATGACGAGCAGGGTTCTTACGGGATACGGCAGTTCGGGTTTCCCCCTGAGAACGAGAGCCCCGATACCGGCGATCATGACGCCGTAGTTCTTGAGGACTTCTATGCCTTCCAGGAGGCTCCCGCCAGTAGTTATGACATCTTCGATCATCAATACGCGCTCGCCCCCGTCGAGGCTGAACCCCCTTTCGAGTTTCATAGCGCCTTTTTTCCTCTCGAGGAATATATGCCTGGTGCCCAGATGCCGGGCAACTTCCTGCCCGATGACTATTCCGCCTATGGCAAGCGATACGACCACGTTTATACCGTCTTTCTTCCATAGTCTCGCGATAGCCTTACCCGCCTTCGAGGCCTCTTTGGGATATTTCAGAAGCGACTGGGCCTGAAAATAATGGTCCGAATGAAGCCCGCTGGATAAGAGAAAATGGCCTTCCTTGATCGCGCCCGTATCGATAAAATTCTTTTCTTTCATTGTTCTATCTCTTTCTTTATGGATTTAACCAGACCCACTGGGTCCGCCGAATTTTTTATCGGCCTGCCTATAACGAGGAAATCGGCGCCTTTCCCGGCCGCTTCTTTCGGAGTGAGGACTCTTTTCTGATCGTCTTTTTTAGAGTAATCCGCGGGTCTTATACCGGGCACCGTAACAGTCAGTCCCGGGAAATTCTTCTTGATTTTTTCAACGTCTTTTCCCGAGACGATGACGCCGTCCAGTCCGCTTTCCTGCGCAATAGCCGCTTTTTCCAGGCTGTCTTCGGTTTCAGGCATACTGGACAGCACCGTGACGCCCCACAGGTTGGGAAAACCTTCAATCTGCGCTTTTCTTGAACCGATCAGAGCTTCTCTGCCGGCGGATATGTGTATGGTCATCGAAAAACAACCCAGTTCCGCCGCTGCTTTTGTGGCCAGCATGCATGTCTGGGGGATATCGTGGAGCTTGAGATCCAGAAATACCCGGCCGCCTTCCGCCTGTACCCTGCGGACAGCTTCCGGGCCGTAGAGTGTGAAGAGCTGAAGCCCTATCTTGAAATACTCTATTTCTGGTTTCAGTATCCTGACTTTTTCCATGGCTTCGTCCAGGTTGTCGTAATCGAGCGCAAAGATGATCTTGGCCATAACTAATCCCTCCTTGTCAGCTGTAAGCCTATCTGTTGTGTAAAGTGTAATGTGTCATGTGTAATGGAAAAACAAAATACAAACACCATATCAGCTGATAACTTGAAATTTATTATTTTTTTACGCTTCACGTTTCACTCTTCACGCTTCACTAGCAACGAGAAACTCCTTTGCTTTCCACCTTCAACATTCCGCTTTCAACCAATCTCATCCGGCATCTGATATCTCTTCTTATAACCTACAACTTACAACTTATAACTTACCCATTATCTCCTTCAGTATTCCGGGCCTGGCAAACAGCGCGGAACCTATCTGGAACACGCTGGCGCCGGCGTTCCTGTAATCATCGACATCTTCTCCGGATTCTATCCCGCCGCAGCCCGCAATATCTATCTCCACTGCCGCCTTTATGTTCCTTATCGCTTTAAGAACGACAGGTTTTATGGCGGGCCCGGAAAGGCCTCCTTCGAAGAATTCTCCGCATAAAGAGAAAAGGGCAGGAAAAGTATTCGAGCAGACAATGGCATCGGCCCCGGCCGACTTCAGCTTTTCTGCAAGCCTGACAGGATCATTTAAGGCGTTTATCTTTGGGATGATGGGCCTGTCGGTCTTTTTTTTCAGTATCTTTACAAGTTTCCCGCAGGATGTTATGTCATCTGCAAGTATCTTTTTCTTGAGATTGGGGCATGAGAGGTTAAGCTCGAAGGCCGGCGCGCCTTCCGCCGTCAGGATTTTTACCAGGTGTTCCCATTCTTCCGTAGTATTCCCGAATATGCTCACGATTACAGGGTAGGGCAGGAGCGAGTTTTTCGGGTGCTCGGCACGGATAAAATGGTCCAGCCCGCAGTTCTGGAGCCCTATGCGGTTTATTATTCCTGCTTCCGACTCGAATATCCTCGGGGGATCGTTGCCCTCTCTTTTTTCCACCGTTATGGTCTTGGATATTACGGCTCCCCATTCAAGGTCGGGGAAATAGTCATGTCCCTCCCACCCGTATCCCCAGCATCCGCTGCTTGCTATGTACGGGTTATCCAGTTTGAGCCCGGCAAATTCAACACTCATCCCAGTTCAAATCCTTTATATTGAATACGGGCCCGTCGGAACAAGTCCTTTTGTAGCCCTCGGCGGTCCTGACCGCGCAGGCCAGGCACAGGCCTATCCCGCAGCCCATCCTTTCTTCCCAAGATACGAAAGCTTCCCTGGAGGCCCCGCTCGCGATCTCGGCGACTTTCCTGAGCATATCCCTGGGCCCGGCGGCGAAAACCGCGGAAGACTTCTGTACATGCGGCGCGATTATGTCGGTAACGCACCTGCGGTCGGTCTCCTCGCTGACTTTAACGTATTCATGATGATTGCCTATACCGGAAAGCGGGATAAAATCGGCTTCTTTCCTGGCGCCGTATATGAACGTGCCTTTATGCTCGGTTACGGCTGCCAGGTAATTGAGCGGCGCGGCACCCAATCCCCCGGCTACGAACAGAGCGGGCCCCGTCACGCGGGGGAACCCGTTCCCGAGCGGTCCCAGGACATCCAGCTCTTCTCCGGCGCGCGTTTTACTCAGAGCCATAGTGCCTTCCCCGCGTACTCTGAAGACTATCTCTATGGTTCCGTTTTTACAGTTATATATACTGATAGGTCTCCTGAGCGGTTTTCCGTTTATCCGTATATGGAAGAACTGTCCCGGCGCGGCAGCTTGAGCCATGTCCTCCCCCTCGAAGCCGATCATGTATGTCAGGTCGGCTATCTCTTCCTTTCTTACTACGGTCGCTTTTCTATTTAATATATTCCTTGTCATGCCAGGCTATCCTGCCGTTATATATGGTCAATACGGGGAAACCTTTCAACGTCTTGCCTATGAAAGGCGAATTTTTGCTCCTGGACAGGAAGAAGTCGTCTCCTACGTCTATCTTTTTGTTCAGGTCTATTACGGTGATGTCTGCATTGGCGCCTTCCCTTATTCTTCCTATATCGGACCTTTTCAGTATATTGGCCGGTCTTATAGTCAGTTTTTCTATCAGTTCCGCCAGCGTAAGCTGTTTCCTGTCCACCAGGTTTGTAAAAAGCGCCGGGAAAGCGGTCTCGAGCCCGTTGATACCGAAAGGCGCCAGGTCGAATTCCTGGTTCTTCTCCTGGTCCAGGTGAGGCGCGTGATCGGTGGCTATACAGTCTATTATACCGCTTCTGAGCGCGCTGATAAGCGCTGCCCGGTCACCGCGGGTGCGCAGCGGCGGGTTCACCTTGCAGTTGGTATTGTAATCGATAACGTCTTCTTCGGTCAGGACAAGATGGTGCGGTGTGACTTCGGCTGTAACGTTTATTTTTCTCTTTTTAGCTTCTTTTATGAGGGCGATGGAGCGCCGGGTAGTGATATGTGCCAGATGCAGGTGGCATCCGGTGAGCTCGGCAAGGGAGATATCCCTGGCAACCATTATCTCTTCGGCCTGCGTGGGTATGCCCCTTAAACCCATTATGGTGGATATCTTTCCTTCGTTCATCATGCCGTTTTTGCTGAGTTCAAGGTCTTCGCAGTGCGATATTATGATAAGACCGAACATCTTCGAATATTCCATGGCCCTGCGCATGACCAGGGAGTTCATGACCGAGGTCCCGTCATCCGATATCCCGACAATGCCTGCTTTTGTCATCTTGCCGATTTCTGTCAGCTCCGATCCTTTGCGTTCTTTCGTTATAGCCCCGATCGAAAGGACCCTTATATTGCCTTCCTGGGCGCATGTAGTGAGTATGTATTTGACTCCGGAGGCCGTGTCTATGGGGGGGTCGGTATTAGGCATTGCGCATACGGTCGTGTACCCGCCCCTGGCGGCGGCGAGCGTGCCGCTGGTGATGGTCTCTTTTGATTCGTTCCCCGGTTCCCTCAGATGCGTATGCAGGTCTATGAACCCCGGAGAGACTATCATGCCCGCGGCGTCTATGACCCTGGCTTTCGTATTGATCCTGCCGGATATCTTCTTTATTTTCCCTGATTCTATAAGTACATCCGCTATGCGGCTCTTCTTGGATTCCGGGTCTATTATTTTCCCGGACTTAAGCAATATTTTCATTTTCACCTCCAGATAATAGATAGAGAACGGCCATCCTTATAGCTACCCCGTTTGTGACCTGTTCGTTTATCACCGATAAGGGAGAATCGGCTACCGTAGATGATATTTCCACTCCCCTGTTCATGGGTCCCGGGTGCATAACGAGAAGGTCTTTCTTGCTGTGAAGCAGTTTTTCCGTGTTTACGCCGAATACGGCGCTGTATTCTCCCAGGCTGGGGAAAAGGAGTTCTTTCTGCCTTTCTTTCTGTATGCGCAGGATGTTGACCACGTCGAGCTCTTCTATTATCTCCTCTATGCGGTAGTGCACGGTCACGCCCATACTCTCTATGTCCTTCGGTATAAGGGTAGCCGGAGCGATGACGTGGACGCTGGCTCCGAGCTTGTTCAGCCCCCAGATGTTCGACCGCGCCACCCTCGAATGCAGTATGTCTCCGACTATGCCTACCTTCAGCCCTTTGATCTTACCCTTTTTTTCTTTCATCGTGAAGAGGTCCAGGAGCCCCTGTGTGGGGTGCTCGTGCGTGCCGTCACCCGCGTTGATAACCGAAGAAGATATATGTTTGCTCATGAGATGCGGGGCACCGGAAAACGGGTGCCTCATGATCACTACGTCCGCCCCCAGGGATTCTATGGTCTTTGCCGTGTCTATCAGGCTTTCCCCCTTTACTACGGACGATGCGGTAGCGCTCACGTTTATGGTGTCCGCGCTCAGCCTTTTGGCCGCAAGTTCGAAAGATATCCGCGTCCTGGTCGACGGTTCGTAAAACAGGTTTACGACCGTCTTGCCCCTCAGCGCCGGCGCCTTTTTGACCGTCCGCGTGAAAAGGTCTTTCATGGGTTTTGCCGTTTCGAGTATGAGCTCTATCTCTTCTTTTTTCAGTTCCTGAAGCCCCAGCAGGTCCTTTCTTTTAAACTCCATCGTCATCCTCCTAGTATATACCGTATGAGCGCTTTTATCTGTCCTTATTGCTTACTATGACAACCTGGTCTTTCCCTCCGGACTCCGGAGTCTCGAGTTCGATCAGCTCGCTGTTCTTGACGGCTGCCTTGACTCCGACGAAATTCGGTTCGATCGGGAGTTCGCGTTCTCCCCGGTCTATAAGAACGCACAGCCTGACTTTATTCGGACGGCCGAAATCTATTATCTGGTCAAGCGCTGCGCGGATGGTGCGTCCCGACCAGATGACATCGTCCACCAGTACTATGTGCTTATCAGTAAGATCGAACTGTATAACGGTCTCCTTTATCTTGGATTGGACGGGGTGCTTTGAGAAATCATCCCTGTACAGGGTGATATCTATTATACCCATCGGTATGTCTTTGCCGGTATACTTCCTTATCTCATCCTTTATCCTCTTTGCAAGATAAACACCTTTCGAGCGTATGCCGATCAGCACGAGGTTCTTCTCCCCCTGGGCGTCATCAAGTATTTCCGAAGAAAGCCGCTTTATTTTTCTCTTCAGTTCCAAATTGTCCATCAGGATTCTTTTAGACATCGGTCCTCCCTACTTAAAAAAAAACGGGGCATGTATACCCCATTTTTCAGTATATGTTCTGCTTTTCTCAATTTTTCCCCTCAGGTTTTTTTAGTTAATATTTTTTCGCTGATTTTCCGAAATTTCTATCTGAGTTTAAAAACTATCAAAGCATTTGTCAAGGGATTGTCATAAACGTTAAAAGGTATTTTCCGGGAGCGGATATATCGGGTTTTTTACGCGGCTGAGGTTTTATGTATGAAAAGTCCTGTTGTCTGAGCACTATAATATAGTTAAATATCATCAAAATGTAAATATCAGCGTGTTTTGTCGTCATAGAATCGGCAGTTTGAAGACCCCGCAGATTTCCGCACCTCGGGATTCTAAGAGGACAAACTCGGCGAGGCTTGACAAGGTATTTTATAGATTATTAGAATGCATACCTAACTTAACTTTTTATAATAAATACTATTATATAGTATTAAACCGGGAGGTAATATATGGCAAGAAAGTTCCTGCAGTCGATAATAAAAAGGAACGGCGAGAAAACGGAATTCAATGTTTCAAAGATAAAAGACGCCATCGATAAAGCGATGAGAGATATCGGTCTGGATGACCAGAAGCTGGCGCAGAAAACGACCGAAGAGACGGTACATTATCTGAAAAAGAAGTTCGGGTACAAAGACCCGACCGTAGAAGAGGTCCAGGATGCGGTAGAGAAGAAGCTCATAGAGGCGGGGCACGCGCAGATAGCCAAGGCCTTCATCATCTACAGGCACAGCAGAAACGAGAACAGGGAGAAAGACGCGTTCCTTAATAAGATAAGGGGCCTCGTGGATTCATATACATCGAAGGACGACTGGAGAGTGGCAGAGAACAGCAACGTATCGTATTCCATATCCGCAATGCAGGAATACATATCGGGTGCGGTTATAGCGGAGTATGCCCTGAAGAACAGTTACCCGAACGAAATAGCGGAGGCCCACAGGAGCGGAGACTTCCATATACATGATCTCTCGGTGGGATCGTTCGCAGGTTACTGCGCGGGATGGTCGCTCAGCCAGCTCCTGTATGAAGGCTTCAACGGCGTGCGGGGACGCATAGCGGCGAAACCCGCGAAACATTTCAACGCAGCGCTCGGCCAGATAGTGAATTTTCTCGGAACCCTGCAGAACGAATGGGCCGGCGCGCAGGCTTTTTCTTCGTTCGACACGTACCTGGCTCCTCTTGTGGCAAAAGACAACCTTACGTACGGGCAGGTTAAACAGTCTCTTCAGGAGTTCGTGTTCGCCATCAACGCGACGAGCAGGTGGGGCAACCAGGTGCCTTTTACCAATATCACGATGGACCTTACCCCTCCCGAGGACATAAAGGATAAACCCATAATATACGGCGGAGAGTTCATCCAGGGCGAAAAGTACCAGGATTTCCAGGCGCAGATGGATATGATCAACAAAGCCTTCATCGAGGTCATGCTGGAAGGCGACATGAACGGGAGGATATTCACTTTCCCCATTCCCACCTATAATATTACCAGGGATTTCGACTGGGACAGCGAGATATCCGCCCTTCTTTTCGAGATGACGGCAAAGTACGGGATACCTTATTTCCAGAATTTCGTGAACAGCGATCTCAACCCGGGCGATGTCAGGAGCATGTGCTGCAGGCTCCAGCTGGACGTGAGGCACCTGAAAAAGAAGACCGGAGCGCTTTTCGGTTCCGGAGAAAAGACGGGCAGCATAGGGGTCGTTACGATAAACCTTCCCAGGATAGGATACCTGAGCGAGACCAAAGAGGAGTTTTTCAACAGGCTGGACGACCTGATGTACCTTGCCAAGGAATCACTCGAGATAAAAAGGAAAGACGTAAACAAGAACCTCCAGGAAGGGCTGCTGCCCTGGTCCCAGAAATATCTCGGTAACCTGAACAACCACTTCTCTACCATAGGCCTGGTGGGCATGAACGAGGCCTGCCTGAACTTCCTGGGACAGGATATCACTACTGCCGAAGGAAAAGCGTTTGCCCTGGAAGTCATGGATTTCATGAGGGACAGGCTGACCCAGTACCAGGAACAGACTTCGAATATATATAACCTGGAAGCTACTCCGGCCGAGGGGACCGCGTACAGGCTGGCCAGGCTGGATAAGAAGAAATATCCGGAGATACTGACAGCCGGCAAAAACGTGCCTTATTACACCAATTCCACGCAGCTGCCGGTGAAATGCACGGACGACATATTCTTTGCGCTGGAGCATCAGCAGGAGCTTCAGTCCAAGTATACCGGAGGTACTGTGCTGCACATGTTCACGGGTGAATCTAATATAACACCCGAATCGTGCAAGAACCTGATAAAGAAGGTGGCCTATAAATCCAAGATGCCTTACTTCACTTTCACCCCCACATTCAGCATATGCCCGGAGCACGGGTTCATCGCTGGAGAACATTTCAAATGCCCGACCTGCGAGACCGCTACCGAAGTATACAGCCGGGTGGTGGGGTATTTCCGGCCCGTCAGCAACTGGAACGAGGGAAAAAGGGAGGAATACGGCGAAAGGAAGACCTTTAAACTCGTGGGCGCCGTCGAGGAAATCGCTGCCCGGGAGGAAGAGGCAAAGACCGAACAGGAGAAGCAGGAGAAAGCCGTGGTTTTTGCCGAGTTCAAAAGAGAAAAAGAAAAAGCGGAAAGAATCAAGAAGAGCATAAACCGGGAAAAAATAAAACAGTACCAGGATAAAGAGAAAAGCGAGCAGCTGGCGCTGTTCTAATGCTCATAAGCGGAATAGAAAAAGCCTCGCTTGTCGACTGGCACGGCAAAGTAGTAACAACTCTTTTTACTCCGGGATGCAACTTCAGATGCGGCTGGTGCCATAACAAAGACCTGGTGCTCGACAGCATTGCGACCAGTATATCCAGAGACCTTCTGGACAGCTTATTGAAAAAAAACAGAAAATGGATCGACGGTGTATGTATCACGGGGGGAGAGCCGCTGCTGCAGGATGATATCCCGGATTTTCTGGAACACCTCAGGGAAAGCGGGTTCCTCGTAAAACTGGATACAAACGGGTACAGGTTCGAGATGTTCAGCGAGCTTATCGGCAGGAAAGCGGTTGATTACGTCGCTTTCGATATAAAGGGCCCGATAAATTCCGGCTACAGCCGGATAGTCGGCAGGGACATAGACCCTGACATGATAAAGAAATCCGCAGCCCTTCTGATGGATTCGGGGATAGACTACGAGTTCAGGACGACCGCGGTCCCCGGGCTGATAAGCGAAGACGACATAGCGGATATATGCGGGGATATCCGGGGCGCCAGGAGGTATTATATACAGAGGTTCAGGCCGGTGAATACCCTGGATGAGAGTTTCACCGCGGTGAAACCCTATCCTGACGGTGTCCTTGGTAAAATGGCGGAAAGAGCTTCGGGGCTGGTAGAAAAAGTATATATCAGGTGACCAGAAAAGAGGGCGGGGCGGGGGTTCCTGCGGTACGTTTGCATAATAATACGGTTTTTCATACAATTTTCGGAATAACGGCGGGAGATAACAAGGTTCAATATCTGTAATCAGAACATAAAGACAGGAGGAGAGATGGAAAGAGCATACGGTTTCGATGAAGTGGCTATTGTCCCCGGGAGGGAGACCCTGGACCCGGAAGACGTTGATGCGGGTGCGAGCATAGGCGACATAAAACTGGATATACCGGTGCTGGCAAGCGCCATGGACGGCGTTGTAAACCCCAAGTTTGCCATAGCTATGGGAAAGCTCGGCGGCCTGGCGGTGCTCAACCTGGAGGGTATTTACACCAGGTATTCGGATCCGGAAGAAGTACTCGAAGAGATAATATCGGTCCCACCGGAGGAAGTGACGCCTCTTCTCCAGAAAATATATAAGAACCCGATAAAAGACGAGCTGGTGAAAAAGGTCATAGAAGAAATTAAGAGCGAAGGCGTAAGGGTATGCGTCTCGGCGACACCCATGCAGGCGGAAAGGCTGGGAAAGATAAGCCGCGAAGCGGGAACGGATATCTTCTGTCTTCAGGCTACGGTGCTGACGACGAACTATTATTCCAAGAACAATCCTTCCGTGAACCTGGAGAATTTCATCAAGAAGATGGAAATACCCGTCATACTCGGCAACTGCGTGACATACGAAGTGGCGCTCGATCTTATGCGCGTGGGAGCAAGCGCGGTGCTCGTGGGTATAGGCCCCGGGGCCGCATGTACGACGCGCGGCGTGCTGGGATTGGGCGTTCCGCAGGTCACGGCTACGATAGACTGTGCCAGGGCCAGGGACGAGTACTTCAAGGAGAGTGGCAGGTACGTTGCTATCGTAACTGACGGAGGGATGACCCAGGGGGCCGATATATGCAAGGCTTTCGCCAGCGGCGCCGACCTGGTCATGCTGGGAAATACTTTCGCCAAGGCAAAGGAAGCTCCCGGAAAAGGATACCACTGGGGAATGGCCCTGCCTCATCCGTATCTGCCCAGGGGCACGAGGATAAGGGTAGGCATAATGGGCGGTTTGGAAGAGATACTCTACGGTCCGGCGAAGATAGATGACGGAACGCAGAATATAGTAGGCGCGATAAAACTCTCTATGAGCTGCTGCGGCGCCAGGAATATCAAGGAATTTCACGAGAAGAGCCAGCTGATAATAGCTCCCGAGATAAAAAAAGAGGGCAAGATATATCAGAGAGCCCAGAAGCTCGGCATGAGCAAATAAAAGGCTGCTGCTGAAAGAGGCGGAGTCTGCCGAGGAAATCAGGTATATTTAACCAAAGGCCATCCGGAAACATTATATAAGTCCGATTAACAGGAATTAACCAATGATAATCGTCATAGATTTCGGTTCACAGTATACGCATCTCATCTGCAGGAGGATAAGGGAATACGGCGTTAACAGCCGGATATACCCGTTCAACAGGATCCCTTATTCAGAAAAAAAATCCATCAAGGGCATAATCCTGTCGGGTTCGCCGTATTCTCTCAAGGAAGAAGGAGCCCCGTACCTGGATAAGAGGATATTCGGGCTGAATGTGCCGATCCTGGGCATCTGCTACGGGATGCAGATACTGGCGCATACGCTGGGCGGCAAAGTCGAGAGGAAGGATAACAGGGAATACGGGAGCGCCTCCCTTCAGATAGTGAGGAAAGAGACGCTGTTCAGGGGAATACCCGGATACACCAGGGTGTGGATGAGCCATTTCGACAGGGTTGAGACGCTACCGGAAGGTTTCAGGGTATTGGCAAAGACCGGCAGCATCCCTGTCGCCGCAATGGGCAGCATCCGTAAAAAGATATACGGTGTCCAGTTCCACCCGGAAGTCGGCCATACCGAAAAAGGGCCGGATATACTAAAGAATTTCCTGTTCAACATATGCGGTGCCGCGAAGGACTGGAACCTGGGGAAATGGATAGACGCGGAAATAAGGCTGATAAGAAAGCAGGTGGGGTCCGGCAGGGTTATAATGGCGCTATCCGGAGGAGTTGATTCCAGCATAGCCTCCGTTCTGATAAAGAAAGCCGTAGGGGACAGGTTCTTCCCTGTCTTCGTTGATCACGGTCTGACCAGGTACAAGGACCGGGTGAAGGTGGAAGAGATACTTATAGGCAAGATGGGGCTTAAAGTCAATATGGTGGAATGTTCGCAAAGGTTCCTGAAGGTATTGAAGGGAGTCAAGGACCCGGAGAAGAAGAGGAAGATAATAGGTAGGGAATTTATCAGGGTATTCATGGAAGAGGCCTCCCGGATACCGGGCATAACTCACCTGGCTCAGGGTACCCTTTACCCGGACGTGATCGAATCGGCGCGGGCCGGTACCAAATCCTCGGTTATCAAGACCCACCATAATGTCGGCGGTCTTCCCAAAAAGCTCAAGCTTAAACTCGTAGAGCCGTTTAACAGCCTTTACAAGGACGAAGTTCGGATAATAGGTCGGAAGCTCGGCGTGCCCGGGGAGATCATAGACCAGCATCCTTTTCCGGGTCCGGGCCTTGCCGTCAGGATAGTCGGCGCGGTAAACCGCAGGAGGATAACGATACTTAGAAAAGCCGATGTGATCATAGACCAGGAGCTGAAAAAACATGAAATATACTACAAATTATGGCAGGCGTTTCCGGTCTTTCTTCCCGTCAAGAGCGTCGGAGTGATGGGAGACGCAAGGACATACGAAAACGTCCTGGCCCTGAGATTTGTCGAATCAAAAGACGCGATGACTGCCAACTGGGCCCATATACCTCACAGGGTCTTAAGCGAAATATCAACCAGGATAGTGAACGAGATACCCGGCGTAAACAGGGTCGTCTACGATATAACCAATAAGCCTCCCGGAACGATCGAGTGGGAATAGAAACCGGTATTCCTCATTAGATTCATGACCAGCGAAAAAGAATATTTCTTTGAAGTATACAGCAGGGGCGCCGATCCGAGAGGCAGTGAACTGTGCGAAGAACTCTCGGACCTGGGCATAAAAGGCGTAACCGGCATCTACACGGGCAATCTTTTTTACCTTTACGGAGATCTGGGTGAAAAAGAGGGCGAGCTGAGGCAGCGGATAGGCAAGGAACTTCTTACCGACAGCGTGATCGAAGAGTACTCGGTCGACAGGAAAAACATGAAAGGTTCGGAGATAGTCGTCTTCTTCAGGGAAGGCGTACTCGATATAGGCGCGGTCAGGGTGCTCGAGGCCCTGGATATAATGGGAATACGCGGCATAGTAAGAGCCAGGACCGCGCGCAGGTATGTATTGAGCCGCGAGGGCGGGGTTTCAGCCGAAGAGTCAGCGTATATAGCTGAGAAACTTCTTTATAACAAGATTATAGAAAGGGCCGAGATAAATGCCGGATAAGATAGACCTGAACCAGCTTTCTGATAAGGAGCTTTCGGAACTTTCCGGCAGGATGCTTTTGTCCCTGAACCTCCAGGAGATGAAAACAGTGCAGGATTATTTCAGAAAACTGGGCAGGAACCCTTCGCTTATGGAGATAGAAATAATAGCGCAGACCTGGAGCGAGCATTGCGTTCATAAGACCATGACAGGTATTATCGAGTACGAGGAGATCGACGAAAAAGGCAACACGTCCGCTAAGGAGACCATAAGAAATCTATTGAAGGAGACAATTTTCAGGGTCACTAGGGAGCTTGATAAAAAATACTGCCTTTCCGTATTCAAGGACAACGCGGGAGTGATAGAACTGGACCGGGATGACGCTATCGCCATGAAAGTGGAGACGCATAACCATCCGTCCGCCATAGAGCCTTACGGCGGCGCGGCGACAGGCATAGGGGGGGTGATAAGAGACGTGCTGGGCTGCGGCCGCGGCGCAAAACCGGTCCTCAACATAGATGTCTTCTGTTTCGGACCCGTAGATTATCCCATGGACCGGCTGCCCAGGGGGATCCTTCACCCGAAGAGGATATTCAAGGGCGTCGTGAAAGGGGTCAGGGATTACGGCAACAGGATGGGGATACCGACATCCAGCGGCGCGATTATTTTTTCCGGGAAATACATATTTAATCCCCTGGTGTATTGCGGTACGGTCGGGGTGATGCCGAGAAAATTCGTTGATAAGAAAGTGAGTACGGGAGAACTGATAGTGGCTATAGGGGGCAGGACCGGAAGAGACGGTATCCACGGCGCGACGTTTTCTTCCATAAGCCTTAACGAGGAAACCGATGTCGCATGCGTGCAGATAGGCGATCCGATAACCGAGAAGAAGTTCACCGACGTTCTGGTGAAGATAAGAGACAGGGAGCTGTTCACCGCGATCACGGACTGCGGCGCCGGCGGATTCTCGTCCGCCATAGGGGAGATGGGGAAAGACTGCGGCGCCAGGGTTGACCTGGAAAAAGCCCCGCTCAAGTACAAAAATATAAGCCCCTGGGAGATATTCCTGTCCGAGTCACAGGAAAGGATGGTGTTGAGCGTGCCCCGGGAGAACCTGGAAGAGCTGACGGGGCTGCTGGAAAGCGAAGACGTAGAATGGGCTGTGCTTGGCGAGTTTACGGATACCGGGAGACTGGAAGTGTTCTATAACGGCGGCAGGGAAGCGGACCTGGATATGGATTTCATACACAACAGGTTCCCCGTTATGAAGAAGAAGGCAGTATGGCGGAAACCCGGGGAAACCCCTGTCTCACTGGAAAGCGTCAGCATCCCGGGGATACTCAGGAAGATGCTGGCCCATCCAAGCGTGGCCTGCAAGGAAACCGTAACCAGGCAGTATGATCACGAGGTGCAGGGGGGATCGGTTATAAAGCCCCTGTCCGGCGTTTCGCAGGATGCCCCGCAGGACGGGTGCGTTACGAGGCCGGTATTGGGAAAAAAGAGCGGGATAGCCGTGGGGCTCGGGATAAATTACATGTACGGTCTTAAGGATGCCTACTTCATGGCCCTGGCCAACTGCGAAGAGGCGGCAAGGAACCTGGTGGCATGCGGCGGAAGGATAGACCGCGCGGCGTTCATGGATAATTTCTGCTGGGGCGACACGGACGAAGAGAGGATACTGGGGGACCTGGTCAGGGCGTCCCGCGGATGCTACGACGCGGGCAGAATGCTGGGGGTGCCTTTCTGTTCCGGAAAGGACAGCCTTAATAACTGCTATACTCTGAAAGAAGGAGACAGGACCAGGAAGATAAATATACCCGGGACGCTCCTTATAACATGCGTTGCGCCGGTAGATGATGTCTCCAGGGCGCCGGGATCGGATTTCAAGGAAGAAGGCAATTTCATATACGCAGTGGGGGATACCTACGATGAAACCGGATGTTCTCTGTTTTCCGCGACCGCCGGTCTCGAGGGAGGAGTCCTTCCCAGGCTCAGGGAAGGTGTTTCCGTGAAAACGCTCCTTGCGGTGCAGGAAGCTGTAAGCAGGGGCCTATTCAGGAGCTGCCATGATATGAGCGAAGGGGGTCTTGCCCTGGCCCTGGCGGAGATGTGTTTTTCCGGCATAGGGGCCGACGTTAATCTTGAGGGGATCCGCCTTGATACAGGCGGAACCGCAAACTCCGGAGCCGGTACCGATGCCGTTCTTATGTTTTCCGAGAGTAATTCCAGGTTCCTCGCGGAAGTCGCTCCGGGCAGCAGAAAAAAAGCGGAAAAGGTGTTCGGGGGAATACCGTTTTACCGGATAGGGAAGACCACCGCCGCTGCGGTGCTGAAGATCCGCGGCACGACCGGCAAAACAATACTGGAAGAGGATGTCGCGGGGCTCAAGAAGATATGGAAAGCCCCGGTAAAGTGGTAGGGAGGCGAAGTGAAAAAAGCTCTGGTACTGAAAGCGCCCGGGACCAATAACGACTACGAATCATGGTTCAGCCTGAAGGAGGCGGGAGCCGATGCCTCCATAGTGCATATAAACGAACTGGCCGGGAACAGGAAAAAGCTCAAGGATTTTGCTATACTTGTGATTCCGGGAGGGTTTTCCTACGGTGACGATCTCGGCGCTGGTAAGGTCTTTTCAATATTCCTGAAGTATAAGCTGGAAAAATCGGTAAAGGATTTCATAAGAGACGGTCGCATGGTGCTGGGAATCTGCAACGGATTCCAGGTCCTTGTTAAATCCGGGCTTCTCCCGGACATGGACAGCGCCGAAAAGGTATCCCTGGGGCTGAATTCGGGCGGCGTTTTTATCTGCAGGTGGGTCAGACTCAGGATAAACGGGAAACTTTTCTGGTTCAAGGGCATGGACGACGAGATAGATCTTCCCATAGCCCATGCCGAGGGGCGTTTTATAGCAGGCAGCGCCGTGAAGAGCCTTGAGGATAAGGGACAGATAGCCCTGACTTACCGTGATAACCCCAACGGCTCGGACGGGGATATCGCCGGTATAGTAAACAGCCAGGGGAACGTGCTGGGGCTCATGCCTCATCCGGACAGGTTTATCAGCGGATTTCAGCACCCGGCTTCAAGGACTTCTGGCGTGAAACCCTGGGGAAGGATACTGTTCAGAAATATGGTGAAAAATGCGTAAAGAATACTGCGGTATATACGGAGTATGGAACAGTTCCGCGGCCGCCGAGCTGACGTACCTGGGGCTCTATGCTCTTCAGCACAGGGGGCAGGAGAGCGCCGGGATCGTATCCTGCAGGAAGAAGAATTTCTGCGTGCGCCGCGGCATGGGTCTTGTCAGCGATGTCTTTCCCGAGGAATCGCTCAGGGCGCTTAAAGGGGATTCCGCGATAGGGCACGTGAGGTATTCCACCACAGGGAGCTCATCCTGCGACAACATACAGCCGCTGGTGGTAGATTATCAGGGTAAGTCCATAGCGGTAGCGCATAACGGGAACATACCTTCCGCTTCCAGGTGGAGAAAAAAACTGGAAAGCGAGGGGGTTATCTTCGCTACCGAGACCGACAGCGAGCTCATACTGAAGATGATTGTAAAGGAGAAAGGAAGCTGGGAAGACAGGCTGAAGATAGTCCTGGACAGGCTCGAGGGGGCGTTTTCGCTTCTTGTGCTTTTTCCCGGTAAGCTCATAGCGGTAAGAGACAGTTACGGGTACAGGCCGCTGTCGATGGGCGTAAGAGGCGATTCGGTATTCTTTTCGTCTGAGAGCTGTGCATTCGATATAATCGACGCGGAATACAAGCGGGATCTTGCTCCGGGGGAGATGGTCGTCCTGGATGCTTCGGGAGAGAAGATACTGCGCCT
Organism: Elusimicrobiota bacterium; assembly: GCA_016934855.1. GTDB lineage: Bacteria > CG03 > SLGR01 > SLGR01 > JAFGSA01 > JAFGSA01. The sequence continues at coordinate 82,933 of JAFGSA010000023.1, read as the reverse complement.
GAAAGAGCAGCCGCACCAGCATTGCATATTCGAGCTCATATACTTCGCAAGGCCGGACAGCATGGTGTTCAACCAGAGCGTCTACAGCGCGCGGCTGAGCATGGGCAGACAGCTGGCAAGGGAGAAGAAGATAGAGGCCGACCTGGTGATGCCGGTGCCGGATTCGGCGAACATGCAGGCGCTGGGATACAGCCAGGAGAGCGGCATCCCCCTGGAATTCGGTTTCATGCGCAACCACTATATAGGGCGCACATTCATAGAGCCTCACCAGCGTATAAGGGATTTCCGGGTAAAGATAAAACTGACTCCCATAAAAGAAGTGCTTAAGGATAAAAGGGTGATAATCATAGACGATTCCATAGTCAGGGGTACGACTTCAAGGAAGCTCGTGAAATCCATACGCAAAGCCGGAGCAAGAGAAGTCCATCTGTTGATATCCTCACCGCCGATAAAAAATTCATGTTATTACGGGATAGACACGCCCACGTCGGAAGAGCTTATCGCCAATAGACATTCGGTGGACGAAATAAAAGAGTTCCTCGGGGTCGACAGCCTTTATTATCTTTCCATAGAAGGGCTGCTCCAGGCCTGCCGAGAAGCGGATTACTGCCTGGCGTGTTTCAACGGGGATTACAGACTCAAGACCTGCAGGAAGAGGAAGCAGCCGCAGTGACCGGCAGATATAATGTCCTGGTCATAGGCGGCGGCGGAAGGGAACACGCGCTGGTGTGGAAGCTCAGGCAGTCGCCTCTGCTGGGGAAGATATTCTGCGCCCCCGGGAACGGCGGGATATCCGCAATAGCCGGCACCTTCTCCCTGCCGCCGGGTTTCGCCGGGCTGAAAAAGATTGTCGAAGAAAAAGACATAGACCTTATCATAGTCGGTCCGGAGCAGCCGCTTGCCGAGGGGATCACGGATTATTTCGAAAAAGAGGGTGTAAGAATATTCGGCCCCGGGCGGAAAGCCGCTATGCTCGAGGGTTCGAAAGTTTTCGCAAAGAACTTCATGAAAAAATATTCCGTTCCCACCGCGGATTTCGAGGTTTTCGATGACCGCAAGAAGGCCGAAGAATACCTTAAGGCAAAGAAAGATCCCGTAATAAAGGCCGATGGTCTGTGCGCTGGAAAAGGCGTCATCCTGAGCGGCAGTTTCGATGAAGGAAGCGATGCGCTGAAAAAATTCATGGAAGACAGGATCTTCGGCGCCGCGGGCGAAAGAGTCGTAATAGAAGACAGGCTCAAGGGCGAAGAAGCTTCCATCCTGGTGTTCGTGAGCGGGGAGAACTACAGCTTCATGGTGCCTTCACAGGACCACAAGGCAGTATACGAGGGAGACAAAGGCCCCAATACCGGGGGCATGGGAGCTTACGCCCCTACATCCCTGGTAAATGATTCCGTCATGAAGAGGATAGAAGACAGGATAATGAAACCCGTGCTCGGCGGGCTGGCCTCGGAAGGCATAGGGTACTCGGGGGTCCTTTACCTGGGGCTCATGGTGGAATCAGGCGACCCGCGGGTACTGGAATTCAACGTGCGCTTCGGCGACCCGGAAACAGAAGTTGTGCTTCCCATGATGAAAAACGATCTCCTGGAAGCGGTGCTCAGCCTGATGAACGAGGAGAAGGCCGGCCTGTCATGGAAGGGCGGGGCATGTCTTGATGTCGTCCTGGCTTCGGAGGGCTATCCGGGAGAATACAAAAAAGGCGTGAAGATAGATATCCGGCAGGATGCCATACCTGAAGACGTCATGATATTCCACGCCGGCACCGTTATCAAAGACGGCGGCATCTACACTTCCGGCGGCCGGGTTCTGAATGTGGCCGCTACGGGCGATGATATAGAGGATGCCAGGGAAAAAGTATACGGTGCGCTCGCCGGCATAAATTTCGAAGGCATGTATTACCGGGGCGATATCGGCTGGAAGGAACTGTTAAGAAAAAAGAGATAATAATCAAGGAGATATGAAATGGCAAAAGCGGTAATAATAATGGGGTCAAAATCTGATATCGAGCATGCGAAAGAGACCGAAAGCGTTATAAAGAGTTTCGGCGTCGGCTGCGATATGCATATAGCTTCGGCGCATAAAGTGCCGGGCAAGGTGCTCGATATAATAAAGCAGTATGCCGGAGACGATGCCGTTTTTATAACCGTAGCCGGCATGAGTAACGCCCTGAGCGGCTTCGTAGATGCCAATACGGTGCATCCGGTCATAGCCAGCCCTCCTTACAGCCAGAAGTTCGGCGGGATGGATATACTTTCGTCCCTGAGGATGCCCTCCGGCGTCTGCCCGGTGACTGTCCTGGGCGCGGCGCAGGCGGGACTTGCGGCCGTGAAGATACTTTCATTAAAAGACGGCGGCCTGAAAAAGAAGATACGCGATTACCAGGAGGCTAAGAAATCGGAGATAGAAAATTCGGACAGGGAGATCAAAAATGGGTAGCGTAAAGGACCTGCAGGTAATAAGAAAACCTTCGCTGGAAGAACCCGGTCTCGGGAGATTCGTCTTTTCCGACCGTTACTCTGTATTTGACTGGGGAGAGATGCCTCAGCATCTGGATAACAAGGGCCGGTCTTTATGCGTCATCGGGGCGTATTTTTTCGAAAAGCTCGAGAAGATGGGGGTAAAAACGCATTACAGGGGGCTGGTCGAAGACGGGCATGTAAAGAAGATAGACAGTCTGAAGCATCCTTCGGATACGATGGAAGTGGACCTTCTGAACGTGATAAAGCCTGTCCTTGAAGACGGCGCGTATGATTACTCCGCGTACGGCAGTGATACCGTGAATTTCCTGATACCCCTGGAAATAATTTACCGCAACTGGCTCCCGGAAGGTGCCAGCGTCTTCAAGCGGCTGGAGACCGGGTCCTCGACGCTGGAAGACCTGGGGCTGAGCGAAATGCCGAAGCCGGGGCAGAAGCTCGAACGGCCTATAATAGACGTATCTTCGAAACTGGAAGCCACGGACAGATACGTGAGCTGGGAAGAAGCGAGGAAGATGGCTGTGCTCAGCGACCGGGAGTTCTCTGAAATAAAAAATACTATAAATATTGTCAATGACCTCATATCCGCGGAAGCCGGAAAGATAAACCTGGTTAATAATGACGGCAAGATGGAAATGGGGTTTGACAAGAACAGGAACGTGACGCTGGTCGATGTCATAGGAACGCCCGACGAATGCAGGTTCACGAGCGCAGATATACCGGTCAGCAAGGAGGCGGCGCGGATATTCTACAGGAGGACGCAGTGGTACGAGGAAGTGAACCTGGCAAAGAAGAAGGACCGGGTGAACTGGAAGAAACACGTTAAATCCGTTCCGCCGCTTTTGGAAGAACGGCTGGCGCTTTTGATCGGGTACATATACCAGGCTTTCGCGAACGAAGTGACCGGAAGAAAATGGTTTGACGTTCCCGTCCTGTCGGATATTTTAGATGAGGTAAACGGGATACTGAAGAGCGGGAAATAGATGCTGTCGACGTATTTTCTCATTGTTGCGGCCGTGGCCGGGTTCTATATGGCTTTCAATATCGGAGCCAACGATTCCGCAAATTCGATGGCTTCGGCCGTAGGTTCCCGCGCGCTCACGTTCAGGCAGGCGATAATAATCGCAAGCGTAGTCGAGTTCGTAGGAGCGTATTTTGTCGGCTCGCACGTTACCCAGACGATAAGAAAAGGGGTCATAAGTCCGCAGGGATTCGCGAGTATACAGATATTCTCGACGGCGCTATTGGCGGCCATACTCGGGGCCGCGATGTGGGTTTTCATAGCAACGTGGAAAGAGATGCCCGTATCGACCACGCACTCGATAGTAGGGGCAATAATAGGGGTCGGCATTGTGGCCGGAGGGGTCAGGGTGGTTTCCTGGGACAAAGTCTGGCAGATAGTCCTTTCCTGGGTGGTCTCCCCGCTCTTCAGCGGTATTTTTTCCTTTTTTATCTTCAGGATGATCAACGCGTACTTCATTATTCCGGATAACCGGGAAGCGGTTACAAAAAAGCATTTTCCCATATTCATCTTCTTCACTTTTTTCATAGTGTTCATGTCCGTGATCTTTAAGACGCCTGTCGGCAATAAACTGAACCTGAGCGTTTCCTCGGGAATAGCATACTGCATATTATCCAGCACTCTAATGATGATCATCATCGGCCGGATAATAACGGTCACCGTGAAGGATTTCCATCCGGAGACGGTCTTCAGGTACCTGCAGATACTCACTTCGTCGTATCTAGCTTTCGCGCACGGAGCGAACGACGTGGCGAATGCCATAGGACCCATATCGGGTATTTATTCGATATATAAGACCGGCACCATAGCGGAGCACGCCGAGGTCCCGGGCTTCATCCTCGCGATCGGCGGCATAGGCATATCCGCGGGTATCATACTTTTGGGATATAAGGTCATGAAGACTCTGGGGTACAGGATAACGGAGCTGACCAACACGAGGGGGTTTACCATAGATTTTTCAGCGGCTACGACTGTGCTCGTGGCTTCGAAGATGGGGCTGCCCGTATCTACGACGCACGCGGTCGTGGGCGCCATCGTGGGCGTCGGGCTTGCCAGGGGGCTGGAAGCGCTTGATATGAAAGTGGTAAGAGATATAATGTATGCCTGGCTGTTGACTCTGCCTGCTGCGGCAGTGTTTGCGGCCGCGATATTCTATTTGATTAAGATGATTTGAGGATCGGTGTTTTTAGGAGGAACTGATATGAGATCAATAATTTTCAAGATTTTCAGGAAGATATCTCCGTTTGACGGGCTGGTGAAGCACTCGGAGATAGTGACTGCGGGAGTAGGTAAATTCAAGGATGCGGTGGAAGCGTACCTGTCGCAGGATTTCGATCTTTTCGAGAAACTCTCGGAAGAGGTCATAAATCTGGAAAACGAAGCTGACAGGATAAAAAGCAATACAAGGTATCACCTGCATAAGGGCATATTCATGCCCGTGGACAGAGGTGATTTTCTGTCCTGCCTGAAACAGCAGGACAGTATAATCGACGCGTGCGAGGATGCGGTGATATGGATGCAGTTCAGAAAGAGCGAGATGGACGAGGCGCTGAAAGAAAACATAAAGAGTTACCTCGGCAGGGTCATACATATAGTGCAGGAATCGGAGAACCTGGTGAAAGACGTACACCGGCTGATCTCTTCAATATCGCTTAAGGAAAGGAAAGAGATAAAAGACAAGATAACCAGTATCCATTTCGAAGAGGAAGAGATAGACAACATGCAGAGGGATCTTATCAAGACGCTGTTCTCGTCGAACAAGGATATGCTGTATATATATCACATCATACACGTGGTGTTTTTAATAGGCAGCATAGCGGATTACGCGGAGAACGTCGGAGACAGGATCCGCGTGATGATGGCGAGATGATAAATAGTTATAAGTTGTAAGTTTTAAGTTATAAGAAGAGATTCCAGATGCCGGATGCAAGTAGTGGAAAGTTGAAAGTAAGAAGAAGCGACCAGATATCAGATGTAAGTAGTGGAAGGTTGAAAGTAAAGCACAGAAAGAATTATGAGTCTTAAGTTATCAGCTGATATGGTGATTGTATTATGCCTTTTCATTACACATTACACATTACACATTACACAGTATGATATACAGGAGGATCAGTGAAAGACTATAAATCCAGCGGCGTAGATGTGGAAAAAGCAGAAGGGCTGGTTAGGGAGCTTAAGAAGAAGTTTCCCGCCATAGGCAGTTATTCCGGCGTGTATCCTCTCGGCAGCACGAAACTGGCGGCGACCTGCGACGGTGTCGGGACCAAGATAAGGCTTGCTATAGACTACGACAGGCACGAAGTGGTGGGGGAAGACCTGGTGGCCATGAGCATAAACGACCTTTTTGCGGGCGGCGCGAAGCCGCTTTTTTTCCTGGATTATTTCTCCTGCGGCCGGCTGGACGAAACTGTTTTCAGGCGTATCCTGAAGGGGATAGAAGATGGGCTGGAAAAAGCCGGCTGCATGCTCCTGGGCGGGGAGACCGCAGAGATGCCCGACATGTATAAAGACGGCGAATATGACCTGGCGGGTTTCGCCTGCGGTACGGTTATCAGGGACCTGGATAAGCAGGAGGTTAAGAAAGGGGACGTCATAATAGGGCTGGATTCCAACGGCATTCATTCCAACGGGTTTTCCCTCGTGCGCAAAGTGCTGGGCCGCGGGGACATCGAAAAGCACATAGACCTTATAATGAAACCTACCAGGATCTACTCGGAAGTAACGCGCGGCGGCGAAGCGCTTCTGAAAAAAGTAAAGAGCATGGCCCATGTTACCGGCGGCGGGGTCAAAAGAGCGCTCTCGCGCCTTCTGCCGGAAGGTCTCGGCGGCAGGGTGGACCGGCTTAACGAGCCGGATATATTCGGCATCATCCGCAGTAAGGGGGTCAGCGAACAGGAGCTGAGGAGCGTTTTTAACATGGGCTGCGGCATGATGCTGGCCGCTGCGCCGGACGATGCGGATGACATACTGTCCGTTACGGGAGGAAGCGTAGTAGGGGAGGTGGTTTGATAAGAATAGCGGTGTTCGTATCGGGCAGCGGCACTAACCTGCAGTCCCTGATAGACAGCTGCAAGACGGGATTCATACCGGGCAATATAGTCCTGGTGATATCGAGCAATCCCGGCGCCTATGCGCTCAGGAGGGCCGAAAAGAACGGTATCGAAACGGCTGTGGTCGTCAGGAAGGATTTCGGCGATAAGGAGAATTTTTCTGCGGCGATACTTGAAATTTTAAAAGGAAAAGATATAAATCTTATATGTCTGGCAGGTTTCCTCCAGCAGCTCGGAGGGAATATAATAAGGGAATACGAGCGCAGGATAATAAATATTCATCCTGCGCTTCTGCCTGATTTCGGGGGCAGGGGCATGTACGGGATGAGAGTGCATGAGGCGGTCATAAAGAGCAAAGCGGAGTATTCCGGCTGCACCGTGCATTATGTGGATGAGGAATACGACCACGGCCCCGTCATCATGCAGAAGAGAGTTGCCGTCGAGGAGAACGATACTCCGGAAACGCTGGCTGAGAAGGTGTTAAAGGAAGAGCATAAATTGTATCCCGAGGCTGTGCGCAAGTTCGCTCTGGGCCAGATAGGCCTGTCCGGGGGAGCCGCGGAAAAAGGATAACCGGGAGGAAAAGATGATAGACAGATATTATCTTAAGGAGATGAAAGATATCTGGGATGAATATAATTACTACCTTAAGTGGAAAGAGGTTGAGGCGGCCGTTCTGCGCGTACGGGGAAAGAACTCCCTGGCGGACAGGATAGGCAGGATAAAAGTCACTCCTGAAGAAGTCAGGAAAAAAGAAAGCGTTAGCGGCCACGAGCTGAACGCCTTCCTGTCCATACTCGAGGAAAAAAGCGGAGATAATGCCGGAGAAGTGCATAAAGGGCTGACTTCCTCTGATGTCATGGATACGGCGCGTATGCTGCAGGTAAAAGAGAGCCTGGCTGTGATACGGAAAGCCTTGAAAAAGAACGTAGATATATTGAGGGAAAAAGCACTGAAGTATAAGAACCTGGTGATGTGCGGAAGGACGCACGGGCAGTTCGCCGAACCGGTAACGCTGGGCCTGAAGTTCGCAAGGTTCATGGAATCTGGCAAAAGGACGCTGGCCAGGCTGGACGGTATATCTGGGGAGCTCTCCGTGGGGCAGATAACCGGCGCGGTCGGCACGTATTCGCTCGTGACTCTGCAGGAAGAGAAAAAGATACTCGGGAAGCTCGGCCTCAGTCCCGTGGGAATAACGAGTCAGGTGCTTCCCAGGGATATCTTCGCTGATTATCTTTACCTGATGGCGCTTGTATGTTCGTTCGCCGAAGAAGTCGCACTCGAGATAAGGCTGCTTACCCAGGACGGGATAAAGGAGGCTTCCGAACCTTTCACCAGGCATCAGACCGGGTCTTCCGCCATGCCGCATAAGAAGAACCCCGTGATATGCGAGAGGATATGCGGGCTGTCGCGGCTGGTCAGAAGCTACGTGGAGGTGGGGATATCCAATATCCCTCTCTGGAACGAAAGGGATATCTCTCATTCATCGAACGAGAGGATCATTCTCGAAGAATCCAGCTCCCTGGCATACTATGTCATGAAGAAACTCGAATTCGTGATAAAGGGCGCAGCCGTGCACAAGGAAAATATAAAGAAGAATCTCGAAGCGGCGGGCATGCGCATCTTTTCGTCGGGGGTGCTCAAGCTGCTTCTCGACAGCAGGCTCAAAAGGGAAGAGGCGTACTCGCTCGCGAAGGATATTTTCATGAAGGGAACGGATAAGGCCGGCATCAGGAAGATCCTCGGTGAAAAAGCGGGTATCAGCTCCCGGGAGATAGACAGGGTTCTGGATTTCGGTTACTACTTGAAGAGTATCGACGGGATATTCAGAAGGCTGGGGTTGTCTTAATGTCTCTCGTAGTGCTTGTGGGACTGCAGTGGGGGGACGAGGGGAAGGGAAAAGTATGCCACCTGCTCTCTTCCTGGGCCGACTGGATAGTCAGGTACCAGGGCGGGAACAATGCCGGGCATACCGTAGTGTTCGATGATAAGAAATACGTCCTCCACCTAATCCCCAGCGGGATACTCTACCCCGGGAAGAAATGCATAATAGGCAACGGCGTGGTAGTCGATCCGGTAGCGCTGGTGGAAGAGATAGATTTTTTGAGGAAAAGGAAGATCAAGATAACGGACAGGCTGTATATCTCCCTCAACTGCCATCTGATATTCCCTTATCATAAGTACATGGACGCTTTCAGGGAAAAACTCAAGACCAAGATAGGAACCACAAAAAGGGGTATCGGCCCGTCATACGGCGACAAGTTCGCCAGGGTGGGGATAAGGATGGTCGATTACATGGAGGACGATACATTCGAAAAACTCCTTTCCAGCAATCTGAAGGAGAAAGCGGTATTCATAAGGAAGTTCCAGAGCCCCGAGAGCCTGAAGAAACAGATAATGAAGGAAAGGGCCCGGGTGCTGCCGAGGATAAGGAACTTCGTTGCTGATACGGCGCTTATGCTGGACAGCAGGATAAAGAAAAAACGCAATATCCTTTTCGAAGGTGCTCAGGGTGCGATGCTCGACTGCGATTTCGGCACGTACCCGTTCGTCACTTCGTCCAACCCAGTATCGGGAGGCGCCTGTACCGGCTGCGGCGTGCCGCCGGTCATGATAAATACCGTAGTGGGAGTGACCAAAGCCTATACCACCAGGGTCGGGCTGGGGCCTTTCCCCACCGAGATTAAGGGCGCGTTCGGTGAGAGCCTCAGGAAAAAGGGCGACGAGTACGGGGCTACTACAGGCCGGCCCAGGAGGGTGGGGTGGCTGGATATAGTGCAGCTCAGGATGGCTATCAGGATAAACGGCGCCACGAAGGTCGCTCTGACCAAGATAGACGTGCTGGACGAACTTAAGGAGATAAAGATCTGCACGGGCTATAAGTACGGCAGCGGGCTTCTGAGAGATTTCCCTTATTCGAGGAAAATACTGCAGGAAGTCATTCCTGTCTACGAAGTCCTGCCGGGCTGGTGTTCGGGAACGCGCGGGATAACGAGTTTCGGTAAGCTGCCGGCAAACGCCAGGAGGTTTGTCCGCAGGATCGAAGAGCTCTGCGGGGTAAAAATGATTCTGATATCCATGGGCCGCGCAAAGAAAGAGACTATATATATAGAAAAGAAGTTCCTGCCCAATGACTGAAGGTAAGAAAGCTATACTCTATCTTGAAGACGGCACGGTATACAAGGGGAGCGGTTTCGGATACGACGGTGAGAAAGCGGGCGAGGTCGTCTTCAACACGGCGCTGTGCGGATACGAGGAGATACTGACCGATCCTTCCTACGCCGGACAGATAGTGGTGATGTGCTACCCCCACATAGGGAATTACGGCATCAACCACAGGGACGCGGAGTCCTACAGGATATGGGTGGAGGGTTTTATAGTAAAAGAGAACTCTAAGGTATACTCCAATTACAGGGCAAAGTCGTCCCTGTCGGATTACATGAGGAAAAGCCGCGTTGCAGGCCTTGAGGGCATAGATACCAGGGCCCTGGTCAGAAAACTCAGGGATAAGGGTTCGATGAAGGGGATAATATCCACCAGGGATTTCAATACCGCGAGCCTGAAGAAGAAACTCGGCAGGCATCCTTCCATAGTGGGGGTTGACCTGGTGGATCACGTCAGTTCGACCGGCGAATCTGTTTCCAGCAGGTACCGCCCGTCAGCCGGGAAAAAAAAGACGGTTGCAGTAATAGATTTCGGGACGAAGCTGAACATAATCCGGCATATTAAAGAACAGAAAGCGGGGGTGAAGGTGTTCCCGTACGGCACGACGCTAAGGGATCTCCTCAAAAGCGGGATCAAAGGCGTTGTGCTCTCCAACGGCCCCGGGGATCCGGCCGCGGTCACCCGGGGGATAGACCTTGCAAGGGAACTTATAGAATACAATAAAAGGAATTACCTGCCGGTGCTCGGCATATGCCTGGGGCACCAGCTTCTGGCGCTCGCGGGAGGCTGCAGTACGTATAAGCTCAAGTTCGGGCACCACGGCGGAAACCATCCCGTCAAGAACGTATTGACCGGCAGGATAGAGATAACGGTTCAGAACCATAATTTCTGCGTTGATCCCAGGACTATAACGCGGGACTTCAACGTGACGCACGTGAACCTGAATGATAATACGATAGAGGGAATAAAACACAAGAGATATCCGGTCATAAGCTACCAGTTTCACCCCGAAGCGGGCCCGGGGCCGCACGATTCAGTATATGTTTTCCGGGAATTCATGGAGATGATCAGTGCCAAGAAGAAATGACATAGAGAAGATACTCGTCATAGGTTCCGGTCCGATAATAATCGGTCAGGCGTGCGAGTTCGATTATTCAGGCACCCAGGCGCTGAAAGCGCTCAAGGAAGAAGGATATAAAGTGATACTCGTGAATTCCAACCCGGCTACGATCATGACGGACCCCGAGATGGCCTGGAAAGTATATATAGAGCCCCTTCATGTCAAATATATAGAGAAGATCATAAAGAAAGAGAGACCTGATGTGCTCCTGCCCACCCTGGGCGGGCAGACTGCGCTCAACCTGGCGGTGGAGCTCTATGAAAAAGGCATCCTGCAGAAATACGGCGTAGAGCTGATAGGAGCTAAAATAGAAAGCATAAAAAAGGCGGAATCCCGGGAGCTCTTCAAAAAGGCCATGAAAGAGATAGGCGTCGAGGTTCCGAAGAGCGGCGTAGCTTATGACATCGCGGGAGCGGAAAAAATAGCCGTAAGGATAGGGTTCCCGCTGATAATAAGGCCGGCTTTCACGCTCGGAGGCACCGGCGGCGCCGTGGTGGAGAAGAAAGAGGATTTCAGGAAACTTGCGGAAAAAGCTTTCGACGCGTCGCCCGTCAAAGAGATACTTATTGAGGAATCGGTCGCGGGCTGGAAGGAGTTCGAACTTGAGCTGATGCGCGATAAGAACGATAACTGCGTGGTTATCTGCTCCATAGAGAACGTGGACCCGATGGGCGTGCATACCGGCGACAGCATAACGGTGGCTCCGGCGCAGACCCTGACGGACATGGAATACCAGCTTCTCAGGGACGCCTCCTTTAAGATCATGCGCGCCATGGGTGTCGATACGGGCGGCAGCAACATCCAGTTCGCGGTGGACCCGTGCCGGCAGAAGATATACGCCATAGAGATGAACCCCAGGGTCTCGCGTTCCTCGGCGCTCGCCAGCAAGGCCACGGGATTCCCGATAGCCAAGATAGCGGCCAAGCTGGCCGTCGGGTACACGCTGGACGAGATACCTAACGATATAACAAAGAAGACGCCGGCCTGTTTCGAGCCGGTGATAGACTATGTCGTCACGAAAGTACCGCGGTTTACTTTCGAGAAGTTCCTGGGCGCTGACCAGACGCTCGGGTCAAGCATGAAATCTGTCGGCGAAGTTATGGCGGTGGGGCGGACTTTCAAGGAATCGATGCAGAAAGCCATCAGGGGACTGGAGATAGGCAGGGCCGGCATAGGGGGCGACGGGAAGGGGCAGGTGAAGAGGGTGGAGAGACTGAAGGCCAGGAGGAGTACGGACAGAGAAAAGAGAGGGTTCCTCGGGGAGATAAGGGAAAAGCTGAAAAAACCCAACTGCGACCGCATATTCAACATCAAGTATGCTCTCGAGATGGGTATTCCTGCTTCAGAAATAGCAAGGCTTTCGAAGATAGATATGTGGTTCATCCGCCAGATAAAAGAGATATGCGATAAGGAGGCGGAGATCCGGAAAAGCGTGAAGAAGAACGGCATGATAGGAACGAGCATGCTGGCAGAGGCGAAGGAATACGGGTTTTCGGACATACAGCTTGCATACCTTTCCGGAAAAAGCGAAAAAGAGGTCAGGACGGCCAGGAAAAAGGCCGGGCTGGTTCCCGTCTTCAAGGCGGTCGACACGTGCGCCGCGGAATTCGAGTCGTACACGCCTTACTTCTATTCAACGTATGAGTCCGAAGACGAAGTAACCGATTCCGGGAAGAAGAAAAAGATAATAATACTGGGCGGCGGTCCCAACAGGATAGGGCAGGGTATAGAGTTCGATTACTGCATATGCCACGCTTCATTCGCCCTGAAGGAAGAAGGGATGTTTTCTATAATAGTCAATTCCAATCCCGAGACGGTTTCTACCGATTACGATACTTCCGACAGGCTTTATTTCGAGCCGCTCAGCGCGGAAGACGTCCTGAATGTAATCGAAAAAGAGAAACCGTACGGTGTTATAGTGCAGCTGGGCGGGCAGACTCCCCTTAACCTGATAAGCAGGATAAAAGACGCGTGCAGAATAATGGGCACTTCGCCCGAAACGATAGATCTCGCGGAAGACAGGGTGAAATTCTCCGGGCTGCTTAAAAAGATGGGTATACCGCATCCCAAATGGGGAGAAGCCAGGAGCCCCGAGGAAGCTTTCCGCATAGTATCGAAGATAGGGTATCCCTTGATCCTGAGGCCTTCGTACGTTCTCGGCGGCAGGGGTATGAGGATAGTCTTCAATGAAGAAGAAGTCAGGAAGTACCTCTCGAAAGCGGTGGAGATCAACCCCGAACACCCGGTACTGATAGACAAGTACCTGGAGAACGCGCAGGAAGTGGATATCGACTGCATATGCGACGGAGAGGAAGTATTCATCGCCCCGCTAATGGAACATATAGAAAAAGCGGGAGTGCATTCCGGGGACAGCGCCTGTGTTACGCCCCCGGTCAGCCTTTCGGGGGAAATAGAGGACAGGATAACCGATTATGTGAAAAGGATAGCCCTGCGCATGCAGGTCAAGGGTCTCATGAACGTCCAGTGCGCAATCAAGGACAACGTGGTTTACATACTCGAGGTAAATCCCAGGGCATCGCGGACGGTGCCGTTCATAGCGAAAGCCACAGGCATACCCCTGGCGAGGATCGCAACGAAAGTCATGATGGGAAGAAAACTGAGAGAATTCAGTCTCAAGCCGAGGGTGGAAGATTACTGCGTAAAGGAAGTCGTGCTTCCGTTTCTCAGGTTCGGCGGCGTGGATCCGGTACTGGGTCCCGAGATGAGGTCGACCGGAGAGGTCATGGGCAGGGCAAAGACGTTCTCAGAGGCCTACTACAAGGCCCAGGTAGCGAGCGGCAACATTTTCCCGAAGAGCGGCGGTATACTTATAAGTCTCAGCCCCGAATCAAAGAAAGAGGCGCTGGCCATGGTGAGGAGCTATGCCATGCGGTATAAGATATACGCGACTCCGGGGACGGCCCGGTTCCTGGCCGAAAAAGGCATAAGCGTCAGGGAGGTAAACAAGATAGGGCGCGGGAAGTTCGACGTGGAGAAACTGATAAAAGATAAGAAGGTCGGGCTTATAATCAATACGCCTTCGGGTAAAAAATCCTATTCCGACGGTTACTGGATAAGGAGATGGTCATACGAGAACCGGATCCCTCTTATAACCACGGTATCCGCCGCCTCGGCTCTTGTGAACCGCAACTTCTGATTCCGCGTCGCACGCGGAACGCGGAGCGGGATTTGCAAAAATCCAGCTAAAATTATAAATTATCTTATTCTGTTCAAGGAGGTTCGCCATGGGATTGATAAAAGAGTTTTTCCAGTTTGCCTGGAAGGAGAAGAAATACTGGCTGATACCGATGATCCTCGTATTCGTGATCCTCGGGATATTCATAATCTTCTTCGAGAGCACCGCCGTAGCGCCTTTCATATATACGCTTTTCTGATTTATGCTTAAAAAGATAAAAAAGCTATACGGCAGATGGGTAGAGATAGGGAAGAAGGTCGCGTCTTTCCAGATAAGGGTCCTTTTTACCATAGTGTATTTTATTTTCATCGTGCCTTTCGGATATATGTTTAAATTGCTGACTCCGGGAAAAGAGGCGGGCTGGCAGGACGCGGCAGAAGAGAAGATAGACATAGATAAGGCCAGGAGGCAGTTCTGATGTATATACTCGGCGTATCCTGCTGGTACCATGACGCGGCCGCGGCCCTTATAAAAGACGGCAAGATAGTGGCGGCGAGCGAGGAAGAAAGGTTCAGCCGCAAGAAACACGATTTCGATTTTCCTATAAACAGCATAAACTTCTGCCTGGAAAAAGCCGGCATAAACCCTCCGGATATCGATTACGTGGTTTTCTATGATAAACCCCTGGTAAAATTCGACCGCATACTCATTTCCATATTAAGGAATGTGCCGCGGTCTGCGGGCGTGTTCAGGGAAGCCGTGCCTTTGTGGCTGAAAGACAAGCTCAAGTTCAGGAAAAAAGTCAAAAAGACGCTCAAGCTCAAGGAAGACAGGGTGCTGTTCTGCACGCATCATATGGCGCACGCGGCAAGCAGTTATCACCTGTGCCCCTTCGAAGAATCCGCGATACTGACAGTCGACGGAGTGGGGGAATGGGCGACCGCGACGCTGGGATACGGCAAAGGCAGCAGCATAAAGATAATCAAGGAGATGCATTTTCCGCATTCGCTGGGCCTCCTGTATTCGGCGTTCACGGCGTATCTGGGTTTCAAAGTGAACAACGGCGAGTACAAAGTCATGGGGATGTCGCCCTACGGCAAGCCCCTATATAAGGATAAAGTGAATAAAGTGGTCAAGGTGAACGATGACGGGAGTATAGAACTGGATCTCAGCTATTTTTCGTTCGAATATTCCACGGAACATACGTACAACAAAAAATTCATAGAACTTTTCGGCCCGCAGAGGGAAAAGGAATCGCTGTTCTTCACTAAGGATTCCGGGTTCCCGGCATACTACGGGGAAAAACCGGCAGATTTCGACGCGCTGGCCGAGAAGAACCAGTATTATGCCGATATAGCCGCATCCGTCCAGGAAATACTGGAAGAGATACTGATAAAAATGGCCCGGCACCTCAAGTCCATGACGAAATCGGATAACCTCTGCTACTCCGGAGGAGTTGCGCTGAACAGCAAGGCGAATTACAGGCTGGTGAAAGAAGGCGTTTTCGGCAGCATCTATATGCAGCCGGCGGCAACGGATGCCGGCGGCGCGGTGGGAGCGGCGCTGTGGTGCTGGTGCGACGTCCTGGGTAATTCCAGGGCCCAGGTCATGGAGCATGCTTACTGGGGCAAGGAGTTCACGGAAAAAGAGATGACCGATGCCCTGGAGGAGAAGGGTCTCAAGTACAGTAAATTGAGCGACGAAGAGATATACGACCGGGTAACGGACCTGATCATAGAAGGAAAAGTCATCGGCTGGTACCAGGGCAGGACCGAGTGGGGCCCGCGGGCGCTGGGAAACAGGTCGATAATAGCCGACCCGAGAAGAGCCGACATGAAAGACAAGGTCAACAAGATAATAAAATTCCGCGAACCGTTCAGGCCTTTCGCGCCGTCCGTGCTGAAAGAGGACGCGGGCATGTACGTAGAACGCGGCCGCGAGATATACCCCGACAGGTTCATGCTGGTGACATACCCGGTGAAAGAAGACAGGAAAAAGGATATACCGGCTGTCACTCATGTGAACGGCACTTCGCGCATACAGTCGGTGTACGAGGAGTATAACCCGCGGTATTACAGGCTGATAAAGAGATTCAAGGAGAAGACAGGCGTGGGGCTCGTGCTGAACACGTCTTTCAACCTAAGGGGCGAGCCGATAGTCAACAGCCCCCGGGATGCGATAAAGACATTTCAGAATTCGGGCATGGATGTGCTGGTGCTGGGAAACCTGCTTACAGAAAAAGGATGATACGTCATGAAAAAGCTTAAATATCTGTTATTTGCCATATTGATGTTTACATTAGGTTCCTGCGCAAAACAGGGAACCGGCGCTGCCGGGGCAGGAAAGGAGCCATCGATGAAAAAACCCGTTAAAGAGGCCGAAAAAGTACCGGCCGCTGCGCCGGCCGCGAAGCCGGCGGCCGCGGACGAGAGATACGGCGGTCTGGAGCCCGGATTATACGCGGTGATAACGGTAACGCAGGGAGAAAATGCCTTAGGCGACGTAATCATAAGGCTTTATCAGGACCGGGCGCCGGTCACCGTACAGAACTTTACTGACCTGGCCGAAGGGAAAAAAGAGTTCATGGACATGAAGACCGGGCATAAAGCTCAAAAAAGGTTCTACGACGGGCTCGTGTTTCACAGGGTGATACCGAAATTCATGATACAGGGCGGCGACCCGCTCGGTAACGGCAGGGGAGGTCCGGGCTACAGGTTTCCGGACGAGATAGTCCCGGGGCTGAATTTCAGCAGGCCCGGGCTTCTGGCCATGGCGAATTCCGGTCCGGATACCAACGGGAGCCAGTTTTTCATAACCGTCACGGCCACTCCGTGGCTGAACGGAAAGCATACGATCTTCGGCGGCGTGGTAAAGGGCCAGGATATAGTGGAAACGGTATCGAACGTCGAGCGCGACCAGAGGGACAGGCCGCTGGTCCCGGTCATAATGAAGAAAGTAGATATAATAAGGGTTAAATAATACCGGGGAGGCCGCAGTGGAGAGTATCGAAGTACGTGTTCTGCCCGAAGAAGAGCTGAAGCGCAGAGGGATTCCGGACTGGCCCGTATGGGAAAAGGAAGAATCCGTTTTCGACTGGCATTATGATACGCAGGAACAATGCTATATACTTGAAGGCAGCGCCAGGGTCAAACCCAGCCGAGGGAAAGCCGTCGAGTTCAAGGCCGGCGATTTCGTCACTTTTCCGGCAGGCATGGACTGCGTCTGGGAGATAAAAGAGAAGATAAAAAAGCACTATAATTTCGACTGATAAATCCCCAGGGACCTCACGGCCATGAGGTTCCTCCTGTCCATTCCCCTGGCGAGCGGAGTCTCGAGTATATAAGGCATATCTTTCCACTGTTTCGAACGGATAAGTGTCCTGAAGTTCTTCAATCCTATGCGGCCTTTCCCTATGTGGTCGTGTCTGTCCAGGCCGCTGCCGCGCGGGGACCTGGAATCGTTGATATGGACCAGGTGCGTATACCGCGCTATCTCGTGTCCGGAGAGTTCCTTCATGGTATATCCTGCCTGGAAAGCGTGGGCCGTGTCTATGCAGATCCCCGCAATCCCTTCGAATTCCTCCGCCACCGGGATAAGCCCGTCCAGGTCGGACCCGACGGCGTTCTTTTGTCCCGCCGTATTCTCGAGCAGGATACGAGGCCCGGACCCCGAATACTTCAGCGTTTTTTTGAGCGAGTTCACCGTGTTTTTTATTCCCGCCGCTTTATCCGGCGAATAGCCCGGGTGAAGCACGAGATAATCTGCCCTGAGGGCTGCCGCCCTTTCCATTTCCTGCGAGAGGCCGGCGACCGACTTGTCCCGGACGGCCCTGTCGGGGCTGGCGATGTTGAGCAGGTACGATGCGTGTATTACCAGGGGAGATATGCCTTTGGCGGTCCTGTACCTGTGGAATTCATCCGCCCTGTCCGGGTTTATGGGCGTCTTTTTCCATGAGCGGGGGTTTCCTGAGAATATCTGCATGGCGTTTCCTCCCGCGTCGATCAGGAAATCGACAGCCTTGATATAGCCCCCCGAGACCGGACAGTGAATGCCTACGCGCATACCGATAATATACAAAAAAACGGTATTTTGACAATAACGGCGCAAAAGAGTTAATGTCTTGAACTGTTTGCGGGTGCGCCGGCACGCTTGAAAATGGGTTTTAAATATATATAATCATAATTTATCATGAAAGACATTCCCAAGCGCTACGATCCTAAGGAATACGAGGAAAAATGGTCGGATTTCTGGGTAAACAGCAGGGTCTTCTCTTCAAGGCCCGATGAAAGGGACCCGTACGCCATAGTAATACCCCCGCCCAATGTCACGGGGTTCCTCCACATGGGGCATGCCCTCAATAACGTCCTCCAGGATATAATAATAAGGATAAACAAGATACTGGGCCGGAACGTTCTGTGGATGCCCGGTACGGATCACGGCGGCATAGCCACGCAGAATGTCGTGGAGAAGATGCTCCTGGCCGAAGGCAAGACGCGGCATGACCTGGGCAGGGATAAATTCCTGGAGAGGATGTGGAAGTGGAAGGAGGAGTCCGGGGGAACGATAATTAACCAGCTGAAGCGCATAGGCTGCGGCTGTGACTGGGACAGGCTCCGGTTCACTATGGACGATGTCTGCAGCGCTGCCGTGAGGGAGGCATTCGTACGGCTTTTCGGTAAGAACCTCATCTACAGGGGCAAGCGTATGATAAACTGGTGCCCGCGCTGCCAGACGGCGCTCGCGGATATCGAAGTCGAGCGTGAGGAAAAAGACAGCAGCCTCTGGTATATAGATTATCCCCTGGAAGACGGCAGCGGAAACGTTACGGTAGCTACCACCCGTCCGGAGACGATGCTGGGCGATACCGCTGTGGCCGTCAACCCCAAGGACAGGCGCTATAAGAAACTCATAGGCAGGAGAGTGCGGCTCCCGCTCACCGACAGGATAATCCCGGTGGTCGGAGACGAATTCGTAGACAAGAGTTTCGGCACGGGATGCGTGAAAGTTACGCCCGCCCATGACCCTAACGACGAGGAAATCGGCAAGAGGCATGGTCTCGACGAAGTTGTGGTGATAGACAGGGACGGCAGGATGACTCCATATGCCGGAAAAAGTTATGATGGACTCGACAGGTTTGATTGTCGTAAGAAACTTGTTAAAGATCTGAAGAAAAAGGGGTACCTGAAGAAGATAGAGAACTACAGGCACGCACCCGGCATATGCTACAGGTGCGACACTCTTATAGAGCCGCTGCAGCAGCTGCAGTGGTTCCTGAAGATGGAGGATATTGCCGGAGCGGCGGCAGAGGCTACCCGAAGGAACCGCGTGAAATTCTTTCCCGCGAACTGGTCCAAACCCTATTTGAACTGGCTGGATAACATAAAGGACTGGTGCCTGAGCAGGCAGATATGGTGGGGACACAGGATGCCCATATGGTACTGCGGAAAATGCGACGGCGATAAGATATTGATATATCTCAGGAAGGATCACGAAGCGCTTCTTAAGCTTGGAAAGGAAACGGAAAGCATACCTAGGACCGACGGGTTCTACAGCGAATTGATAAAGGAAGGTTATACGCATAAGCATCTGATAGAATTTGCCGATACCATACACGTCCAGGACGGAGTTAACCCGCTGGTGGCTTTGGAGCAGCCTGCCGGCTGTCCCTCCTGCGGGAGCAGCGAGCTGATACAGGACCCCGATGTCCTGGATACATGGTTCTCCTCCGCGCTGTGGCCTTTTTCCACTTTCGGATGGCCCGAAGACAGCGAAGACCTGAAATACTATTATCCTACGGAGGTTCTGGTAACCGGGCACGAGATACTGTACCTGTGGGTCGCCAGGATGGTGATGATGGGCCTCGAGATGATAGGGGACATCCCTTACCGCAGCGTTTATATACACGGTATAATCCGTGACGAGCACGGCAATAAGATGAGTAAATCCAAGGGCAACGTGATAGACCCGCTGAAGATAACCGATGTGTACGGAACGGACAGTCTCAGGTTTGCGCTGGCGAAATCCGCCGTGCCCGGACGGGATATACAGCTTTCGGAAGACGATTTTGTGGGGGCGAGGAATTTCTGCAATAAGCTCTGGAACGCCACGCGCCTGATCCTGGGAACCCTGAAGCTCGAGAAGATCGAAATACCGGTTCAGGACAGCATGCAGCTTGCCGATAAATGGATAATACATCAGTCCTCGGATTTCATAAAAAGGATAAAAGAGGCCTATCTGGATTTCAATAACGCGCTTGCCGCCAGGCTCATATACGAGTTCGTATGGAAATATTTCTGCGACTGGTACCTGGAGATAGCGAAACTCCGGCTGTATTCCAATAACGCCGGGGAAAAAAGGCAGGTCGAGTCCGTGCTCCTGCACGTGCTCACAAGGATACTCGGGGCGCTTCACCCCATAATGCCTTTTATCTCTTCCCAGCTGTGGTCTTACATAGCGGAAGACGTCTCGATGCCCGCCGGGGACATACTTGAGTTTAACGCTTTTGACACCCCGGACCCGCGTATAGACAGGAAAGAGGTGAAAAAGATGGATCTGCTGATGGAGATCGTTTCCGGCATAAGGAATATAAGGGGCGAAATGGAGGTGCCGCCTTCGGCAAAGCTTAACGCGAAGATAAAGGCGGACGGCGGCGACGCCGCGCTTGTGAAACAGCACCTGGATTACCTGAAGCTCCTCGGGGGGCTCGATACCATAGATGTGGGGCATAAAGTAAAGAGGGACAAGACGGATGCGGTCGCTGCGGTAGGCAGGATATCCGTGTATCTTTCGCTCTCGGAGGATATAATAAGGCAGGAAAAGGAGAGGCTTTCCAAGAAGATCACCGATCTTCAGCAGCAGGTCGGTTTTTCGAACAAGAAACTCAAGAACAGGGATTTCGTGGAGAAAGCCAAGGAAGAAGTCGTCCAGAAGGTGAAAGACAAACTCGAAAAGGACATACAGGAGCTTCAGCGCCTCGAAAAGACGCTGGAAGAGATGAATAGATGAAACTCCGCGCGGTACGGACTGCTTTTTTCCCGGTGACGCTGGCGGCGGTTTTCCTTGCGGTTCTTGCGGCTCGGTGCGCTTTTTGCGCGGATAATGCCCGGACCTATACCTGGAAGAAGGGCGGCAGCGTCCTGAAACTGACTGATGCTTACGGTACATCGGCGGGCGAGACAATAAGGGCGCAGAACCAGAGGGAGCGGGCATATCATATATTTAACACATTGTGCGCCTCGAAGCAGGATTTTTACCTGCATATCGATCTTGCGAAAAGACCCGTATCGGCCGGCGACAGGCCCTTCAGGTACGGGAGTGCGGAATACGAAAATGCGCGCTACAACATTACTAAAGTCAGCAGTTTCAAGACCTGTGAAATAGCACAGGAGACGGGTATAGATATGAGCGCAACGGAAGAGGCGGTTCCTTATCTGGATGACGGTAAACTCTACTATCTAAGGTGGGGCGCGGGCACCCTTGATATCGAGTCGGAGGGAGCCCCGGTATACAGCGACAGCGAAGTCTATAATTTCTACGGCAAGAGAGGTCAGAACCTGATAATCAGAAAATCCGGCAGACTCAAATTCCTGAGCGAAATAGACTGGCTGGATGTGGAATCGCTGAAAGGGTACTGGGTGCTCTGGATGAAATGGATTGACGGGGAGCATATAGCTGCGTATACCGAGAGCATTTCCGGAGGGAAGCGGTATCTGGCCGTGGCTTCAGTAAGGATCCCCGAAGCCAGGTTTATACCTGAGCCGCCGGGCAAGCTCCTGGACGCTTCGGTAAGCCCTGACGGGAAGAAGGTATTCGCGCTGACCTTCGAATCCGGTTACTGGCGGATAATGCGCCTGGAAGAAGCCGGGTGGCGCACCGTTAAAGAATACGAGCGCAGGATATTCCTGCTGGGCATAAGGAACGGTTCTCTCCTATGGTGGGACAGGGAAAAGAAAGAGATCGTTACGGACGGGGGAGACAGAATGGAGCTCGCGGATTTCATGGATTTCAGGATGCTTCCACAGGGGGAGTATTATACCGGCAGGGAAGAAAATTCCATGCGGAAATCGGAGCCCGGATACGTATACGTGCTTTTATATGATAAAAAATCCGTGAAGGAACTGGAGGCGGCGGGGCTCGGCAGGAAGGATAAGTTCGATTCCATACCGGAGATATGGCTGTTCGATAAAAACTACAGAACGTCTTTCGAAAGACTGCCGAAAGACATGGGATCCGTCTGTCTTTCCCCGGGCGACTTGAAAATCTATTATGATACTTTCGGTATGAACGGGCTCAGAACGGTGAAAAGCATCAAGGCAAGGCCGGCAGTTTCCGGAAGGAGAATAATAGTAGTACTGATCTTCACCCTGGTCATCCTCATAATGAACGACATATTTAAAAAGACAAAGGAATTCACGAAATGAAAGAACAAGATTTTACCAGGGAAGACGGGAGAAAGAACGATGAAAAAAGGCAGGTAAGCATAACGACCGGCTACCTGGACTCAAATCCCCACTCGGTTCTTATCAGCGTGGGAAGAACCAGGGTGCTCTGCGCCGCTACTTCGGGCAACTGGATGCCGCCGCACGTCAAAGATACAGGCAAGGGCTGGGTAGGCGCACAGTACTGCATGCTGCCTAACTCTTCTCCCCAGAGAGTTCTCAGGGAAAGGAACAAGGTAAGCGGCCGTACGAAAGAGATAGAAAGGCTGATAGGGCGGTCGCTCAGGTCTGTCTGCGAACTGAAGGCCATCCCCTACGAGAGCATAATAGTGGACTGCGATGTCATCCAGGCGGACGGCGGAACGAGGACCGCGTCAGTGACGGGAGGTTTTATCGCCCTGTACATGCTGTTAAAAGACATGCAGAAGAGCAGGAGGATAACGAGGTTCCCGATAACTGATTTTCTCGCCGGCATAAGTGTGGGCATAGTACACGGCCAGCCATGTCTGGATCTTTGCAGTTCGGAAGACATGACCGCCCAGGTGGACATGAACATGGTCATGTCCGAATCGGGGAGGCTGTCGGAAGTGCAGGCGACCGGAGAGGAAGCTACATTCAAAAAAGAGCAGCTCGACGAGATGATGGCGCTGGCCGGCAAGGGTATAAAGGAACTCATTAAAGAACAGAAAAAAGCCCTCGGTATCCTGTGAAACTTATTCTGGCAACCAACAACCGGGACAAGTATAAAGAGATAACCGGTATATGGAAAGACCTGGAGGGCCTGTCGCTGGACTGGCTCGGGAACCACAGGCTGGATGATATAGAGGAAACCGGCGCCACTCTTCACGATAACGCCGCCATCAAGGCGGAATACGCGGCAAAGAAATTCGGCTGCGCGGCCGTAGCCGACGACACGGGCCTTTTCGTCAGCTCGCTTGGCGGAAAACCGGGCGTATATTCCTCAAGGTACGCCGGGGAGAACGCCACTTACGACGAGAATGTCAGCAAGCTCCTGGAGGACATGAAAAGTGTCCCGAGGCGGGAAAGGGGCGCGGAGTTCCGCTGCGTGACCTGTCTTTCCGGCGCGGGGAAAGAGAACATCTTTTCCGAAGGCATAGTCAGGGGCTACATAAGCACACGTAGAAAAGGGTCCGGGGGATTCGGTTACGACCCTGTTTTCGAGGTCGGCGAATCAGGGAGGACTTTTGCCGAGATGACGGCGGAAGAAAAAAATTCTTTGAGCCACCGCCACCTGTCTTTTGAAAAGATGGGGGAAATAATAAGAGAAATAGTGAGGCGCAAAAAGTTATAAGTTGTAAGTTTTAAGTTATAAGGAGAGATAACAGATACCAGATGTGAGATGTGAGATATGAGATACGTTTCACGCTTCACTCTTCACGTTTCACTGGCAACTAGCGACTAGCAACCAGCGACTTTTTGTGGGTCGTACAGCTTACAGCCGATATGTTTGTTATTTGATACTTGATATTTGTTATTTAACTTAGTCGGGGCGTAGCTCAGTTTGGCTAGAGCACCTGCTTTGGGAGCAGGGGGCCGGAGGTTCAAATCCTCTCGCCCCGACCAGCCATATAAGAAAGAGGATTAAAAGCTGCGGCCCAAAAGGTCCGGAAAAAGGATTTTTCCGGATATATGCGGGGATGACAGCGAGTATTGCGAGCGCAAGAGGGGCGGCCGAGCCCCAATTGGGAGCTTCAGCGACGCCGGGGGTTAAATCCTCTCACCCCGACCAGGCCTTCGCCTGAAAGGCTTCCGTCGTCGCTCTTCGAGCTTTGACGCGGCAAGACGGCCCGGCGCAGGACATCTCCGGCTAGTAAGACTATTGCACGTCGGGCCGGTCTACGCCCGCCTTTTTTATTTTTTCCAGCAGCCATGAATATATCACATTTGCTTTTATTTCATTCGCTTCTTCATTGAAATGAATCTGGTCTTCAGGAAAAATCCTGTAGGAAATCAACTGTGCATCGCTGAATCGATTAAAATGATCGTGTAAATCCAGATACTCAATTCCGGTATTTTCCAGTGCACTGATCAAGTCAGTATACTCGGCATTTTCAGAACCAGAATATTGTTCCAGCGGTTTCAGATAGGGGAAAATAACTGCGTAAATATTTCCATTGGCCATCATTTTCATTTCCGATAACATCTGAACGCAGGTTTTATCGTCTCTTTTGGCGGGATCAGCCCCTTTTATCACATTTATGAATAAAAAACGGTAAAGAAAAGAATACCTGAACAGCCCTGGATTTACTTTTACGGAAAAGTCGGATCCTTTGCTATTTTCTATCGTGAATAATTTCATTTCCTTTTTCTTCTTATCTGTATAAATATAAACCAATGCCTTACTTAGATCATTCAAACAAAAACCTATCAAGACCATGTCGGGTTCAAGTTTAAGACCTTTATATTTTAAGTATCTGTAATAATTAACCAGTCCCCATGCACTTACCCCGCAATTTAATATTTCAAAATGACCCTGGCTATTCAGCCTTTCTTCTATAATTGAACTCCATGCTCCCCTTTCGGTTATAGAATCTCCGAGCAGAAGGATCCTGTACGCATTCCCGGGTTTTTCCATGGAATAGCTTTTGTCATACATACCAAGGGAGTTTATCCTGTCGCAGGAACCGGGTATTAGTTCTAATCCGAGTATTTTAGAGGGCCGGTAACACTTGGCGTGATATTCACTGGTTACTGAATGAGTCCAGCCGGTTAAGCTATCAAAACGATATTTCGGATCCAGCCTGAGTAATAGCTCGGAAATAAATATTGCAGACAATAAACCGAGGAAAATAAACAGGATTTTTCTCATAATATATATTATACAAATTTTCTTTTGTTGGAAAATAAACTGGCTTTAACACCGCCATTGCTGCGGAAAAAGCGGGTTAATACAAGATATATGATAGATAATTCGGGAAAGCGCGCTGACAATATACCTTGTGATAGACGGCAATTCAGTTGATGGAATCCGCCGGGCATCTTCCCGCCGGTCAATAGATATTTGAAAAATACTGTGCTATAATAAAAACACCATGTTAGAGAAAGTCCTCAAACTTTTCGAAGAAAAACTGTGGAGGCTGAGAGACCTCGAGCATATGAGCAACCTCAGCAATAACCAGTATAACAAGGACGTTTTCGAGGTCCTGAACTACTGGAACGACATAGTCAAGGCGGAGCTCAAGGACAGGCTCTCTAATCTCAATGACGATATAAAAGAGAAGACCGACGATATAGTAGACCTCTATAAACAGCTTAAATCCATGAAAAAACAGATAGAAGTGCTGGACGAGAAGAACGCGGAATACAGGAAGAGCTCGGAAATGCACGATGAGATGGTCGAAAAAGAAAAGTCCATATACAGGATGTCCCTGAAGGAAGAGCTGGAAGAGGAGCTCGGAGAGAAATATAAACAGAAAGAAAGGGAGCACGAGAAATACCTCAACGAAAAATGGGAGCAGGAAAAGGCCCGCCTGGAACAGATAAAAGAGAAGATAATACAGGAATACGAGGGTAAAATAACTGCATTGAGCGAATCCCTGGGGTCTCTTCGCAACGAAGTTACTCATTTAACGGAAGAAAGCGTGATGCTCCACCACGGGATAGAAGAGAAAAAGGATATGGTGAGCAAGGAGGACCACGAGTCCCGGCTTAACGAGCTGATGCTGCAGTACGAAGACAAGATGAAATACATCGAGACGCAGATCCGGCGGGAGTATGAGCAGAAAGAAGAGCTCCAGAAGGAAGAAAATGCCGGGAAGACCGCCGAATACGAGGAGCAGATCCGGCGGCGGGACGAGACAATAGAAAAGCTCAGGGCGGAAATTACCGATATAATCAACGAGAATACTATCCGCAGGGAGGAGCTTGTCGCCGAGTATGAGAAAAAAATAAGCGATGTAAATGCCGGCGCCATCGGCAAGGAAGACGATCTTAAGAAAGAAAAGGAAGAGATAGTCAGCAGGAAGGAAGGCGAGCTCCTCATGCTGGGAGATAAGATACGCTCGCTCGAGAGCAGCCTGAAGCAGTCCTCCGAAGAGAACGCTGACCTCAGGGAAAGGCTGGACAGGCAGAGGCGGGCGGGAAAGGCGGCTAACTATATAGACGTGCTGAAAAGGGCCGTGCTGCCGCTCGGCGCGGTCATAGTCAGCGCCGCCGTTGTTGTATTTGTCGTGAGGTCCAGGCCCGCGACCAGGGAGACGCCGCCCGTTGCGAAGGTCAATACGGCGGCAGTCGAGAAGGAGATAATCCTGGATACGATCGAACAGGAACACCGCGAAGCGGCGCAGAAGAAAAAGGAACAGCCGGCGCCCGTGAAAAAGGAAGAGAAGAAAGAACCCGTATCCCGGGCGCAGGTAAAGAAAGAAGAGCAGCCGGTGATCGCGGCTCAAAAGAAGAAGGAAACGGTAAAAGAGAAATCCGCTGCTGTACCTGAGCAGAAGAAACCTGCTGCGCCGCCTGCGGAAAAATCAGTAAAATCGGAAAAGGCCCCGGAGCAGCACGTGTACGGGCTGAGTTACAGGAATCCCGTAGCGATAACCTGTGACGGGAAGAACCTCTGGACCTGCGACTGGATGGAACAGAGTGTCTACAAGCATTCCGTAGACAAGGACCTGCCGCTCATACAGAAGTATTATTTCGAGGACAAACAGCTTGTCTGCCTGGCCTGGGCGGGCAACGGCCTGTGGAGCATAGACTCCCTGACTTTTATGATAAATTTCCATTTACTGGACGCCAAGCTGACCGTAAAGGATTATTATCTGTATGAAGGCGTCAACCCGACGGGGCTTTTTTATGACGGAAAATATCTGTGGGTATCCGATATGGACGAAAGCAAGATATATAAACTAGAGCTGTCCGGAGGCGGCATGAAGATCGTATCTGAATACCCGGTAAAAGGCTCGGGGCTCATAGGCGTTTTCTGGGACGGGAAAAACATCTGGAGTGCGGATAAGAACGCAAAAGAACTATATAAGCACAATATGGACAGCAGCCTATCGGTGGCCGAGACTTACGGTTTCCCGTCCGATATAGACCCGACGGCTGACATCTCATGCGTAGGCTGGGACGGCAAGAGCGTCTGGATAGGAGAGAAGAATAAGCCCTATCTGTTGCGGTTTTATCTTGATCAATTCAGAAAGAAGTAGACCCCGTATTTGATTTTTGAGACTAAATAAATAAAATCGTTCATTGTACCCGATACACATCTTTTAACGAATAAACTAGGAGGTAGAATATCTTGCCTGTAACCGTTATTGTAGGAGGACAAAAGGGAGACGAGGGGAAAGGAAAGCTCGCCGCGTACCTGGCGCTGAAAAAAGATTTCGATATATGCGTGAGGATAAGCGGGCCCAACGCGGGCCACACTATAAACTACAGGGGAAAATCGTTCGGGCTGGCCACCATACCCTGCGGATATATCAACGAGAGGTCCAGGATACTCATAGGCCGCGGAGCTTTTATAGATATCCCGCGGATGCTCGCCGAGATAGAGAGTACGGGATTAAAGGGTTCCGGCAGGCTCGGGATCGACAAATACGCTACCGTAATCACCGACAGGCACAAGGACAAAGAGAGATCCGACCGGCATCTCATGGATGAAATAGGAAGCGTGGGTACGGGACTCGGTACGGCCCGCATTGAAAAGATAAAAAGGGACAGCTGTACGGTTTTCGCGAAAGACATACCGGAGATCGAACCGTATATAGCCGACACCACTGAAGAAATATTCGCGGCGCTGGGGCAGGATAAAAAGGTCCTGGTGGAAGGCGATCAGGGGTTCGGTCTGAGCCTTATACACGGCGAATTCCCGTTTGTTACCAGCAGGGACACTTCGGCATCGACATTCCTCGGCGAAGTCGGTATAGGACCGACGGCCGTAGAAGACGTATATATAGTGTTCAAGCCCTACGTGACCCGGGTAGCTCCCGGCCCGCTGAAGAACGAGGAAAAAAATGTATCGGAATGGTATCATACCGCCGGCGGGGAAGTCGGGACGGTCAGCGGGCGCAAAAGGAGGATAGGCGAGTTCGAGTGGGATAACGCGAGAAAAGCGGTGCAGATAAACGGCGCTACCAGGATATGCATAACGCATATGGACGTGTTCGGGAACATAAAAGACGGCGAATTCAGCCACCAGGCGAAGAGTTTCCTCGAAGACATTAAGAAAGAACTTTCTTCCGTATATCCGTTTCCCGTGATATCACTGCTGTCCTACGGCCCCGGGGTCGAGCACGTGCTGGAATATGAGAAGTAAGAAGAAAGTCGCTATAGTCGGCGCGGGTCCTGCCGGGTTTTTCGCCGCGCACAAACTGGCCGGACACTGCGATGTCAGGGTGCTGGACAGGGGCAGGGATATAGAAAAAAGGGTATGCCAGGTCGGCACCAGGGGCAGATGCACCAAATGCGACCCCTGCAATATCATATACGGCGGCGGCGGCGCAGGGCTTTTTTCCGACGGGAAACTGATATTCGACACTAATATCGGCAGCACTCTCAGCGAGGTAATAGATGCCCGGGAGAACGGGGAGCTTGTAGATGAGGTGGAAGCCGTTTTCAGTTCTTACGGCGTAAAATCCGTAAAGACGGATGACGGGGCTGTGGGGCTTCTGAAGAAAAAATCGATGCAGTACGGGATAACTTTCGTCTCGCCCAGGCAGACGCATATAGGTTCGGACAAGCTGGCCGGGCTGATGATCAGGATGAGAGACGACCTGAAGAAAAAAGGCGTAGAGTTCGAGTTCGGAAGGGACGTCGCCGGACTGGACGAGCTGGACGCGGACGCGGTAATACTCGCTCCGGGCAGGGGCGGAGCCGCGTGGCTGGAGGGGATACTCAGGGAAAACGGCATTCCGTATTCTTACCGGCCAGTTGACATCGGAGTAAGGGTCGAGGTTCCGAAAGAGATAACAGACGACGTCGTCAGCATATCCAGGGACATGAAGTTCTATATAATGACCGACAGGTACAATGACTCGGTACGCACTTTCTGCACATGCCCCGAGGGTTTCGTCGATATAGAGGCTCACGATGAGTTCGTCCTGGTGAACGGGCACTCGGATTCCGAAAAAAAATCCGGCAATACGAATTTCGCGGTTCTGGTCACTATACCCCTGACCAGGCCCCTGGTGAACACCAATACCTACGCAAATCTCATAGCGCGGCTGTTTAACGGCCTGGGAGGAGAAAAACCCATACTGCAGAGACTGGGCGATCTCAGGAAAGGGCGCCGCAGCCGGGAAGGTAACCAGGATAAATTCATATTCAGCCCGACCCTCAGGGACGTGACTTACGGCGATATAACTCTGTCCATGCCGAAAAGGTACCTGGACAACATAGTGGAAGCCCTTGAAAAGCTCGATAACATAATGCCCGGGCTTGCCGGGGATTCCACGATACTTTATGCGCCGGAAATAAAGTTCCACGGCCTGAAGATCCGGACAGACAGATACCTGTGCTCTTCGGGGAAGATATATTCGGCCGGCGACGGCGCGGGGGTAAGCAGGGGTATAATCGGCGCCGCGGCCTCCGGGCTCCTCGCGGCAAAGGGCATTCTTGCGGGCAATTGATTCCCGCGCTTAGAGACCCCGCGGGACCGCCTTTGCGCGATGATCTATCATGAAACCCGGCGCGGATAAAGATTTTTTCGCTTTCGAGACCTGCAGGTTCGACAAAGATAACCGCGTTTCGTATTATTTCAGGGATCCGGCCGGAATAATGACCCTGAAAGATCCTTCCCGGGCCGAAGAGTTCTTTAAAAAAGTAGAAGAGCTCTCCGGAGAATACTGGGTCGCGGGATTCCTGAGCTATGAGCTCGGCTATCTTTTCGAGGATGTTTTCCGCGTAGCGGATAAACCCGATTTCCCTTATGCCGTATTCGGCGTGTTCCGTGAACCCCGTATCGCCGCAGGCCCGCTTTCGGGCCGATTCCTCAGGCATGCCTTGATGACGGAAAGCGGCGGGTATAAGATAGATAATATCCGCCTTAATATTACCGGCAAAAGCTACATGTCGGCTCTGAAGAGAATAAAGGCGCATATATCCGCGGGCGACATATATCAGGCCAACTTTACCATGAAGTACCTGTTCGGTTTCAGGGGCTCTGTCCTGGACCTGTACGAGGACCTAAAGAAAAAACAGAAGGTTTCTTACAACGTCTGCGCGAAGCTCGGCGGCAATCATATACTCTCGCTTTCTCCCGAACTTTTTTTCAGGAAGAGAGGGGACAGCATAACGGTAAAGCCCATGAAAGGTACGGCCGCCAGGGGGACGTATGCATCGAGTGACGCAGAAAAAGGGATATCGCTCGGACTGGATGGGAAGAACAGGAGCGAAAACCTCATGATAGTGGATCTTCTGCGCAACGATCTTTCAAGGATTTCGAGGCCGGGCACGGTGAAGGTAAAAAAACTTTTTGAAGTCGAGAAATACGACACGCTGTTCCAGATGACGTCTACAATAACGGGCAGACTGAATAAAGGCGTTGTTTTCTATGATCTCGTAAGGAGCCTGTTCCCTTCCGGCTCCGTGACCGGGGCGCCCAAGATAAGGAGCATGCAGATAATAAGGTCGCTTGAAAAAGAACCGCGGAGGATATACACGGGAGCAATGGGGTTCATACGGCCGGGCGGCGACGCGGTCTTTAATGTAGCGATAAGGACCGTGCTTATAAGGAACGGAAAGGGCGAGATGGGGGTGGGAGGCGGCATAGTGCACGATTCGCAGCCTGCGGAAGAGTTCGGAGAGTGCAGGCTCAAGGCCGGATTTTTAACGCAGAAACCGGTGCCCGATTTCGAACTGATAGAAACCTTGTTGTTTGACGGCGGTTACAGATACGGGGGGCTCCACCTGGACAGGATGCGGGATTCCGCGGACTATTTCGGTTTCAGATTCGAGAGGAAGAAGATATCCGAAGAGCTTGGGAAGATGAAGGGGAAAATGGGCCCGGGTGCCTGGAAGGTCAGGCTGCTGTTGTCGGGATCCGGCAGGTTAAGAGTCTTCAAAAGCAGGGTCCGGCGCATTGCCGGCGACCCGCGCATCACCTTATCGCGCAAAAGGGTATGTTCGAAGGATAAATTCCTGTATCACAAGACCACAAACAGGAACCTGTACGATGACGCGCTCGGAAAAGCCAGGGGGAAGGGGTTTTTCGATGTCGTGTTCGTTAACGAGCTCGGGCAGGTCACGGAAGGAGCCGTTAGCAATATATACGTCAGGAAAAACGGCCGGTTATATACTCCCCCCGTGGAATCCGGCCTGCTGGGCGGCATAATGAGAAAAGTGTGTATTAAAAAATACGGTATTACGGAAAGGCCCGTCAGTCCGGGGGACTTGAGGTCCGCGGACGAAATTTATATATCGAATTCGATAATCGGGTTCAGGAAAGCGAGACTGTCCGTAAACGGAAAACCCGGCAGATAATATTGTTTGATTTTTGGTACAACAAGTTGTATAATTCACGAATAAGTGACGCAGTTTTCCGTTACGCATTTAACTTTACACATATTAGACAAGGCGGGGATTCAGGTGGGAATTAGCGGTGGGTGTAGCTCAGTTGGCAGAGCATCTGGTTGTGGCCCAGAAGGCCGCCGGTTCAAGCCCGGTCACTCACCCCAAAAATTTAAAAAGGCGGCCTTAAAAAGGTCTGGAAAAAGTATTTTCCCGGCGCCCGCCGGGGGATAGGGGAAAGAACACTTGCCGGGTCCGGTGCCGGCAGGCAGGAGGGGTTTTGTCAGCTTACATGCTGTTTGATCGCAAGAATTCTACTGATCTGTTTAGACGAATTTCAGGCGCGGTACTCCCGATTATTATAACCCTCGCCGCATTACTGGCGGCAGATTACTGTTTTTTTCTGTGTTATCGTTCTTCTGTATATAAAAATTTCGACCAGTTCAAAGATCTTATCGAAACGCCGCTCGGTAACACATGGGGAAAACCGTTAACGGTGCTGCAGTCCAGGATCGGATGGATGAAAACAGATAAATCGAACAGTTATGTCAAATTCTCCGGGACAAAACCGCCGGGCGTCATACGAATAGGATGTTTCGGCGATTCGCTGACTTACGGCGACGAAGTGTCGGAAGGCTGCGATTATCCGGCTCAGATACAGAAAATATTTTCTGAAAACGGGTATGAAAATATCGAGGTGATAAACTTCGGAATGCCGTGGAGCGGGTTTCATCAGAACTATATACTGTGGGAAGAAGTCGGGAGTAAATACCAGCTGGATTATGTGATACTGGGACCTGTAGTCTATTATGACAGAGACGCCACTTTCAATCCTTCCATTCTATACGGATACCGGCAGTTCCTCCCTTATCTGCATTCAAGGTACATCCTGAAAAAAGGCCCGGGAGTCAAGCTCATAGATCCTGTCGGGAGCACCAGCAGGGAGAGGGCCGAAGCTTATCTGCGGTATATTCCTTATGCCCGGTATCTCCGGTACGACAGAGAGGCGCCTTTTTTCATGATATCACCGGTCGCCTGCCTGTTTGCCGGAAAAAAGGTCAGAAACCCTTTTTACTACCGCAAGGACATACATAAAGAGATGAACCGGATATACGGTATATTATATGACAGGATCTCTGATAAAAGCACTTCCGATATCCTTCTTTGCCATTATGATAAGGAGATCATTTCTATAGGGGAAAAAGTAAAAAAAGACAACTTTACGGCAATGCCGCTCGATATTCCCCGTTATTTCCCGTATAAAGCGCCCTATGGCCACTATAGCGTTTATGGCAACGAATATATAGCTCACCAGATATACGCGTCTTTGACGGGGGCGCCGGCCGCCGGTTTCGGTATTATAAAAACGGAATCCCTTTCGCCCGGCAGCGGCATCGATGAAGATGCCGGCGTAGAAAAGCCGTTGAACGAGTGCAGCGATATAAGTATAAGAATAGGCGGAGAAATATTCGGGCGTTTTTATGAGTGCGATCCCGGAACCGATGAGAAGGAGGATACCGCTAAAAAATCGTTTCCCGGAGTATCTGTGCTGATCGCCTTTAAAGATAAACATGCGGGGATACTTGAATCGGTGTTTATCCCGGCGGATTTCGAGATTAAAGACGGAACAGACATTCTTATCAGGGTATCCCGTAATTTCAGCAAGAAAACGGCAGTTTTAGGAAAAGCAAGGGCAGCGGCACCGGGTATAGGCATAGTTACGGCCGATATAGGTAAGGATGTATACTTCTATCCCTACGACGGAAAGAACCTTGAAATAGGGAAATTGAACCGTCCTGCGGGCATAAGAATCAGAAAAGGAGACAAGCTGGAATTAATCATAAACGGCAATACTGTTTTTTCGGGGAAAGCATTAAATGATGATCTGAAAGCTGTTTTTGATCTCGGGGATAAAAAAGGCATCCTGGTTGCCCCGGGCATGGATGAAAAAGGCAGGATCCGGGATATTAAATACGGCAGCGGCGAAATATATATAGCTTTCGATGATAGCGCGGGTATCCGCAGGGAGATCCCCGCCGGCGTGTGGAAGAAGGAAAAAATGGGTACCGTGTCGTGTCACCCGTCCCGTATGATAAAAAAAACGGGCAGATAGCTGTCAGTTCACCTCTCCCGGGTATCTGCTGCCTGAAAGGGAATACGAAAATCATATATTTTCTTCGGCCGAACGAGCGCTGATATGGGAATTTGACATTTATATATAAATTATTAAAATAATCGAACAATGATTAAGAGAAAGTGGTATAAATTAAGCGCGAAAGGCAAGACTCTGGGCCGGCTGGCTACAAGAGCCTCGGTGATCCTCATGGGCAAGGATAAGGTAGATTACAGGGCGCATGAGGATAAAGGGGATTTCTTCATAGTGACAGATGCTGCGGAGGTGAAGGTTTCGGGCAAGAAGGAGACAGCGAAGAAATATTTCGTGCCTTCCATATATCCCGGGAACAGCAGGTTTGTCAGCTACGCGAAGGTAAAGAACGATAAACCCGAGTTTATCATCTATCATGCGGTCAAAGGCATGTTGCCCAAGAACAAGCTTGGGTCAAGAATGCTGAAAAGGCTCAAGGTATATTCGGGGAGCGAACATCCTCACGCGGCGCAGGAGCCAATCGATCTGGAGAACAAGAAATGATAAAAATGGACGAGATTCAGGCAGTAGGAAGAAGAAAATGTTCGATAGCCAGGGTTCATCTGTTCCCCGGCAAAGAAAAGAGCATACTCATAAACAGCATGGCTGTCCAGGAGTATTTTTCGGACGCAAAAGACAGGATACAGGAGATCCTGAGCCCTTTCAAGGCGCTCAATATCGATAACGAATACCTGATCAAGATTAACGTATGCGGCGGGGGCAAATCGGGACAGGTAGGGGCTATCAGGCTCGGAATCTCACGTGCGCTGGCAAAGCTGGATGAAAAATCGAGGAAGGTGCTGCGCACCAAGGGTTTTCTTACCAGGGACGCCAGGATCGTAGAACGGAAAAAACCCGGCAGGCACAAAGCTAGAAAAGGCGATCAATTCTCTAAGAGATAAGAATGCAAAATAAAAAAATTGTTGAAACAGCAGTTTTTTTATTGTTGCTCCTCTCGGTCTTGTCGGCGGTATACCTGACTATCCAGAAAAAGATAGACAGCGCGCCGCGGAAAGAGCCATTCAATAAAGTCAAAATCGGCAAAGCTTCACCATCTATAGGTCTCGTGGAGATCTACGGAGAGATATCTTCCCCTTATCAGGATGCGGGTTTCTTTTCGCAGTCAGGACTGCCCGGAGTGCTTGAAACAATGAAAGACTTCAGGGAAGACAAGGATATAAAGGGAGTGATACTGAGGATAAACAGTCCCGGCGGAACGATAGGGGCGACGCAGGAGATAACCAGCGAGATACAGAGGCTCAGGAAGCAGGGCAAGCCTGTGGTGGCTTCCATATCGGATATAGGCGCATCGGGAGGGTATTACATAGCGTCTGCCTGCGACAGGATCGTAGCCAACAGCGGCAGCATAGTCGGCAGCATCGGCGTGATAATGATGACAGCCAACATGTCCGATCTTCTGAAAAAAATAGGGGTCGAGCTCGAGACCGTAAAAAGCGGGCCGTATAAGGACGTGGGTTCCATAGGGCGCCCGCTCAGCGCGGAAGAGAGAAAATTCCTGCAGGAACTCATAGACGACGCATATGACCAGTTCGTGGTGGCTGTCAGTTCCGGCAGGAAGATGAGCGTGCAGGAAGTCAAAAAAGTCGCACAGGGCCAGATATACACCGGCAGGATGGCGAAAGAAAACAGACTCATAGACGACTTAGGCGATCTTAACACGGCAAAGGCCGTTATAGAAGAGCTTACCGGGACAAAGAACGCGAAGATCGTAAGGAAGTCATATTCGAAATGGCGGGCCGTACTCAGGTTTATAGAGAAAAAGTCTCTCCCGATCGACCTGGGCCAGAAGAGATTCTCCGGCATAGCATACCTGTATAGGCCTTAGGATATGTCCGGGCTGCTAGAATTTTTCATATTTCCGCATAAAGCCGTGTATGGAATCTCCAGAAAGAATACCGCGGCGGGCGCCGGGCTGGGGATACTGGTGCTTTCCGCCGTGTCGCTTGTAAGCGGGATGTCTCTCATAGTGACAGCGCGCGCCGGGCTGGCTTCCTATTCATCCGCAGCCATGCTTATGATTTGCGCGCTGTTCGTCCTGTCGGTCATCTATCATTATTTTGCCGGCATAATGGGCGGCGTCGGCAGCGGCGGCAGGCTTTTCAGCATAATGCTGTACAGTCTTGCGCCTTTCTGCTTCATCGCCCCCTTTTCCCTGGTCTTCAAGGTATTTCTGGGTAAGAGCGCGCTCATCGCGGCGGGTATATTAATTCTCCTGGTTTTTTATTATACTTTATCTATCCAGCACAGGATAGTAAGCTATTATTACGGACTGCCTGCCAGTTCCTCGCTGATAGTGATACTTATGCCCTGGCTGGTGATATCGGTGATGGCGGCTGTCTCGGCAACCGTGGCAGGATTGGGTATATTGAGCATCTTTATATGAATACCAAAAAGAAAACGGCAGTAGTCGGCGCAAGCGGATTTACGGGAAGGGAGCTCGTCAGGCTGATAGCCAGGCATCCCGGCCTGGAAATAAGCTCAATGCATTCGAAAAGTTTTGCGGGGCAGGAGATATCAGATATACATCCTTCGCTCAAAGGGATAGTCTCCGGCAAGCTGCAGCCTGTTTCCGTCGAAGGCATATGCGGAGCGGATGTCGTATTTCTCGCGCTGCCGCATACCAGTTCGCTTGAATATATCCCCCAGATAATAGACAAGGTCGAACTGGTCGTGGATCTTTCGGCTGATTACAGGTTCAGCGACCCCCTGGAGTACAAAAAATGGTATAACGTCGATCACAAGGATACGGAAAACCTCAAGCGGGCCGTTTACGGCATACCGGAAATAAACAGGGGCGAACTGAAGGGCGCGAAACTTATAGCCAATCCGGGCTGTTATGCCACCTCGGTGATACTGGCCGTCTATCCCCTTCTTAAGGAAGGGCTGGTGAGCGATACCGTTTATGTCGATGCTAAATCCGGCATTTCAGGCGCCGGCAAGAAACTGGATGCCGAGTACCTCTTCTCAAAGAGGTACGAGAGCATAACTCCCTATAAGGTAGATTCTCACAGGCATATGGGGGAGATAATATGTTTCCTGGACAAGGTCGTTGGTACGGACTGGAACTCGCTAGTATTCTGCCCCCACCTGATTCCCATAGAAAGGGGTATACTGGCGAATCTTTATATAAAACTTAACACGTCTTTGAAACAAGAAGACCTCAGGAACGTATTTCTGAAATACTACAGGGACGAACATTTCATAAATGTCCTTGAAGAGAACGTCTTTCCCGAGACCAAAGAGGTCGGTTTTACCAATAACTGCAATATAGGCGTGAAATCCGGCAGTACAGGTAAAGACGCGATAGTAATCTCTGCGATCGATAACCTGATCAAAGGAGCTTCAGGACAGGCGCTGCAGAACATGAATGCCGTGCTCGGGTTCCCGGAAACCGCGGGACTGGTCTGAAACGGTGGATTTCCCCGCAGGCTTCCATATAACCGGCATAAACCGAGAAGAAGACGAGAACAAGCTGGCCCTGATAACGGCGCCGGAAGGGATGAAGACCGCCGGCGTATTCACGCTAAACACCTGCTGCGCCCACCCTGTCAGGTTTTCAAGAGAGAACCTGAAGTCCCCTTCCCATAAAGCCATAATAATCAACAGGGGGAGCGCTAACGCGGCCACCGGAAAAGAAGGCAAAGACAGGATGCTCGGACTGGTGGATGCTTTATGCGGCAGGCTCAATATAAAAAGAGAGGAAATACTGGCCGCTTCCACGGGAGTCATAGGAAAACAGATGAACGTGACGGAGCGCCAGATAGAAGATCTCCTGGAAAACCGCGGCAGGGTAGAGCCCTATGATTTCGCAGACGCCATAATGACCACCGATACATGCAGGAAAGTCGCATGGTCGAGCTTCGAGCTCGAAGGTAAAAAAGTCAGTATCTGCGGCATAGCAAAGGGTTCGGGCATGATATCGCCTAAGCTCGCTACCATGCTGGCCTTCGTGCTTACCGACGCGGATATCGAGAAAGACGCTCTGCAGCTCGCCCTGGAGAGAGCGGTCAACGCCAGTTTCAACTGCCTGATAGTAGACGCGGATACGAGCACGAACGATACGGTGATACTGGCTGCTTCGGGGAAATCCGGCACGAAGGCGATTTCGGCAGATACGAAAAGGTTCGATATATTTTATGAGCATCTTGAGAGGGTATGCGTGGTCCTGGCCGAACAGATGGCGGCCGACGGCGAAGGAGCGACGAAGATGATAAAGCTCATGATCAGGAGGGCTCCCGACGAAGAAGCTGCCAGGAAAGCCGCCAGGGCTGTATCGTCTTCGCTTTTGTGCAAGACAGCGTTTTACGGCGCTTCCCCCAACTGGGGCAGGATAGTCAGCGCCATAGGCGCGGCGGGCATAGTTATAGACATAGAGAAGCTGAGCATATATATAAACGGCGTTTCCTGGATAAAGGACGGCGTACCCAGCGAGAGTTCGATGAAACAGGTAAGAGAGGTTCTCGCGGGCAGCAGGTTCGAGCTTGATATCGACCTTAATGCCGGAGATTTCGAGAGTGTCTGCTATACGTGCGACCTCAGCCCGGAGTACGTGAGGATCAACGCCCATTACGTCAGTTGAGCATGATGAAGAACAGGGACAAAGTAAGACATATCAGCAGGGTATTGAAAGAGGGCGGCGTAGTGCTCCTGCCGACAGATACCGTATACGGTATATTCACCTGCTACAGGAACGAAAAAGGAATCGACAGGATATACAGGATGAAAAAAAGGGATTCCAGGAAACCCCTTGTGATACTTGTCCATGATCTGGATGCGGTATGGGACCTTGCGGACAGGGACGAGAAGACGGAGCTCCTGTGCAGGGAATACTGGCCCGGCGCTACCACGCTGGTGATGAACGCCAGGAACGGCGAATCCATCGGCTTGAGGATGCCGGACGAAGAAACTCTTCTTGAGATAATCAGGGAAACCGGGCCGCTCTGCGCCACGAGCGCCAATCTTTCGGGCCAGTCTGCGCCCGCTTCGCTTGAAGACGTCTCTCCTTATATCAGGGAGGCATGCGACCTGGAGGCCGATTTCGGGAATACGCCCTCGGGAGTCCCTTCTAAAGTGATAGATATAAGAGAAAAGATCAAAGTCCTGAGAAAATAGCGGATTGAAAAAAATAACTTTTGTCTGTACCGGAAACACATGCAGGAGCGTCATGGCGCATAAATTAATGGAGAACCTTATCAAAGGTACAGAGCTGGAATACCTGGAAGTGGATTCGGCGGGAACAGCCGCTATGCCCTACTACGCGATAGTAGGCGACCTCAGGACGGTCATGGACGAAAACGGGATAAACTACACCGGCCATATCCCGCAGATGATAGACAGAGATATACTGGAATCTTCTGACCTGATACTCGTGATGACGAAAGGTCACAAGAGCGACATAGAGTACAGGTTCCCGGCGTACGGGGGCAAGGTGTATCTTCTGAGCGAATACGCGGAAGGGCGGAGGAAGGATATACCGGATCCCATAGGCATGGGTGTGGAGTCTTACCGCGAGACTTTCAAGATGATAAGATTCTATGTGGAAGAACTTATAGAAAGGTTGAAAAATGAGCTTAAAGACTAAAGACAGGGATGTTTTCGATGCCATAGCCAGGGAGAAAGAACGTCAGCAGAACAACCTCGAGATGATCGCTTCCGAGAACTATACTTCGCCGGCAGTCATCGAGGCTATGGGATCGCATCTTACGGACAAGTATGCAGAAGGGTATCCCGGTAAAAGGTATTACGGCGGCTGCGAGAACGTGGATGTCGTTGAAACGCTCGCGATAGAAAGGGCTAAAAAAATATTCGGATGCGAACATGTTAACGTACAGCCTCATTCAGGCACGCAGGCCAACCTGGAGGCTTATCTCGCCCTGATAGAGGTGGGAGATACGTTGATGGGAATGGACCTTTCGTGCGGCGGGCATCTGAGCCACGGGCATCCTCTGAATTTCAGCGGGAAACATTTCAAAATAGTGCCGTACGGCGTGAACAGGGAAACGGGCAGGATAGACTTCGACGAAGTCAGGGAGATCGCGCTCAGGGAAAAACCCAGGCTCATAGTCTGCGGCGCTTCGGCGTATCCCCGGGCTATAGATTTTAAAAAGTTCAGGGAAATAGCTGATGAGGCCGGGGCGTACCTTGTGGCCGATATCGCTCACATAGCGGGTCTTGTGGCGAAAGGGTGCCATCCCGATCCGGTGCCTTACTGCGACGTAGTGACGACTACCACCCACAAGACGCTCAGGGGACCGCGCGGCGGCATGATAATGTGCAGGGAAAAATACGCTAAAGACATCGACAGGTCTGTATTCCCCGGCAACCAGGGCGGGCCGCTGATGCATGTTATAGCGGCAAAAGCCGTATGTTTCAAAGAAGTGCTGTCCGACGAGTTCGGGGAATACATAAAGAGAGTCGTTTCGAACAGCGCCGTACTTGCCGAAACGCTCATGGAAAACGGCATAAAGCTGGTGACCGACGGCACCGATAACCATATAATACTCATAGACCTGAGGCCTATAGACGTCACGGGA
The DNA here is from genome assembly GCA_016934855.1 of Elusimicrobiota bacterium. Classification (GTDB taxonomy): domain Bacteria; phylum CG03; class SLGR01; order SLGR01; family JAFGSA01; genus JAFGSA01. The sequence goes on along the minus strand of JAFGSA010000023.1, from coordinate 42,358 downwards.
AAGGACGCGGAGGCCCTGCTGCAGCGTTCCGGGATAATAGCCAACAAGAACACAATACCGTACGATCCTCAGAAGCCTTTTATCGCATCGGGCATAAGACTGGGTACGCCCGTCCTTACTACAAGGGGCATGGGTGCGGACGAGGTAAGGCAGATCGGGCAATTCATATCCAGGGTGCTGAAAGACCGTGACGAGAAAACGATAGCCGAAGTGAAGAAAGGAATCATGTCCCTGTGCGGCAGATTCCCGGTTGAATAATAAAGGATCTGATGATGGAAAATACTATAGTAGTCGATCATCCGCTAGTGCAGGACAAGCTGACGAGGATGAGGGATGTCTCGACGATAAGCACGGATTTCAGGGTTCTTCTAAAGGAACTCTCGACTCTGATGGCTTTTGAGGTGACCAGGAACATAAAAGCTTCCGGGATAAAAGTAAGGACCCCCCTGGACATGGACTGCGCCGGGGTCAGGGTGGAAAGTTCCGATATAGTCCTCATCCCGATACTCCGGGCCGGCATAGGAATGGTCGACGGAGTGCTGGAAGTCATGCCTCAGGCAAGGGTCGGGCATATAGGTATGTACCGCGACCCCGATACCCTGGAGGCGATAGAATACTACAAGAAGCTCCCCGCGAACATCTCCGGATGCCAGCTGGTCATACTTATAGACCCCATGCTTGCTACCGGGCATACTATGGCGGCAACCCTCGATATATGCAAGAAAGCCGGCGCCAAGAACATCAAGATAATGTGCCTTGTTGCCGCTCCCGAAGGCATACGGGAAGTCCGTAAGAAACACGAGGACGTACCTATATATACTGCCGCCATCGATGAGCGGCTGAACGATCACGGCTACATACTGCCCGGGCTGGGCGATGCCGGGGACAGGATATTCGGAACGAAGTAGATACGGATGCCAGATGATAAATAGTTATAAGTTATAAGCTATAAGCTGTAAGACCATGAGAAGAATCAATTTGTATTGTATGAGCAGAATTTGAATGGAGATCTTAAAACTTATAACTTACAACTTACAGCTTAAAGCTGACGTGACATGAATTTCGAACTTTACATCCTCGTATTCGGCATGTCTTTATTCCTGACTCTCCTTTTCGTGCCCATAGTGGGCTCTTTTGCGATAAAGTTCAACGCCATGGATAATCCTTCCGGCAGGAAGATACACCGCAAAGACATCCCGCTGTGGGGCGGCGTAGCCATATTCATCGGGATATTCGGCACGGTATTCATCATGAAAAACGTCAATTCGGCCTTCAATGCGCTTCTTACGGGAAATTCCGGGCATATCATGAGGCTGCTGGAAGGCATCCTGGTGGGATCCATCGTGATAATGGTGCTCGGCATGGTAGACGATGTGAAAGGGGTCGCGCCGACAACCAAGCTCCTGGGCCAGATAATCACAGCGATGATAGTGATGCAGTACGGCATAAAGATAAAAGGACTCAATATCCCGTTTTTTTCCTCTTACATGGAGATCCCCCTGTACCTCGTGATGATAATCACGGTGCTGTGGATAACGGGTTTTATAAACTCGGTGAACCTCATCGACGGTATCGACGGCCTTGCATCAGGAGTTATGGCTATAGCCACCGGGATATTTTTTGTCATAACTCTGTACCAGATAAACATACAGACCGAACCCATGACGGTGGACAGGCTCAAGCTGGCTTCGGTGATAAGCCTGGCCGTCTGCGGCAGCTGTATCGGTTTTCTGAAATACAATTTTCCCCCGGCCAAGATCTTCCTCGGGGATTCCGGGAGCCTGCTCCTGGGATTCATGGCGGGGGTGATAACGATAACCGGAATCCTTAAGACCGCCGGGGCCCTTACGCTGTTCATACCGATACTGATTTTCGGCGTTCCCATATTCGATGCGTTCATATCGCTTGTCAGAAGAGTATTCACGAGAAAACCTTTTATGGAGGCGGACAGGGACCACATCCATCACAGGCTCCTGTACCGGCGGGGCTGGAATGTCAGGAAAGTAATATTTAGAATATATTATGTGACGCTGATACTCGGCCTTTTAGCGGTACTGATAACTTTATTATGAGAAAGAAAAAAATACTTGTAGTGTTCGGGACACGGCCGGAGGCGATAAAGATGGCCCCGGTCATCGCGGAACTTAAAAGAAGAGAATGCTTCGGCGTGAAGAGCGCTGTCACTGCCCAGCACAGGGGGATGCTGGACCAGGTGCTCGACCTCTTCGGCATATCGCCCGAGTACGACCTGGATATAATGACCAGGTCGCAGACGCTCCACATGATAGTCTCCAGGTGCATGGAGGGGCTGAGGAAGGTGTACGAGAAAGAGAAGCCGGACCTGGTGCTGGTTCACGGAGACACGACCACGACGCTTGCGGCGGCGCTGTCAGCCTATTACCTCATGATACCGGCGGGGCATGTCGAGGCCGGCCTGAGGTCGTTCGACATGTATAACCCTTTCCCCGAGGAGCAGAACAGGAGGCTGACCGACAGTCTGTGCACACTCCATTTCGCGCCTACGCGCGGCAACAGGATGAATCTCCTGGGGGAGAACGTCGCGCCGGGCAGCGTGTACGTAACGGGAAACACAGTGATAGATGCCTTAAAGCATATAACGTCGAAAGGCCTTGCCCCGGAAAACAGCGCCCTCAGAAAGATGCTCCCGGGCAGAAAGTTCGTTCTGGTAACCGCGCACAGGAGGGAGAATTTCGGAAAACCGCTCGAAAACATATGCCGGGCGCTCAAAAAGCTGTCCGGAGATTTTCCGGACCTGCGGTTCGTGTATCCGGTACACCTTAACCCGAACGTAAACGGCACGGTCAGGAAGATGCTGGGAAAAAACGGCGGGTTCCTGCTGGTCCCGCCTGTCTCCTACAGGGACATGGTCTGGCTGATGAAGAACTGTCATTTCTGTTTCACCGACTCGGGGGGTATACAGGAGGAAGCTCCTTCGCTGGGTAAACCGGTGCTCGTGCTGAGGAAAGTCACGGAAAGGCCAGAGGCGGTAGCCGCCGGCACGGTAAAAGTAATAGGCACCGGGGAAGAGGAGATATACGGATGGGGCAGGAGGATCCTTGAAAGAAAAGAAGTCTACAGGAGGTTCTCCAGGTCCGTCAATCCTTACGGCGACGGGAGAGCCGCTGTGAGGACGGCGGACGCCATAGAATACTGGCTGGGACTCAGAAAGAAAAGACCCGGTGACTGGAAACCGCCTAAAAAGACCCGTTAATAACCGATAAAGTGAAACTCAGGACAAAATTAAGCATTTCCGCAAGTCTTCTGGTCATGATCGTCATAACGGGGGTCAGCATAGTGCTGTTCTTCGCGGAAAAATGGCTCCTGACGAAAGAGCTCGAGAAAGCGCAGATCAATATCGCCAAGGGGCTGGAGCAGATAAGCGAAGAGTCCCTGATAACCGAGAACGAGATAATCCTTATAAATTACCTGAACCAGATGAAAGAAGTAGAGGCGCTCGTATACGCGGAACTTTTAAACCAGTCGGGGGAGATACTCGCGCATACAGATATAGAGCTTCTGGGAAAGATCGACCGGGAACCCGCGACCATGAAAGCCCTCCGCAGCGAGACGCTCCTTACGCAGCTTTATAAGAACAACAGGGGAACGGAGATATTCGAGATAAGCCTCCCGCTTTTAATAGAATCAAAGAGAACGGCAACCGTGAAGGTGGGTTTCTCCAAGAAGGTCATGGACGCCGCCATAAGCAAGAATATAAGCAGGACCAGGAACCTGATCCTGGTAATCGCCGCGGGTGCGCTCATCGCGGGTATTGCCGGGGCGCTCGTGCTCGCCCATATGATGACCGTCCCCATCGGGAAGATGGAAAAGGGGGCCGCGCTCATCGGCCAGGGGCACCTGGACACGCGGATCGATGTGAAAAGCAGTGACGAGCTGGGGAACCTGGCGGCGGACCTCAACAGAATGGCCGGGAAACTCAAGGAGCTCGACGATATGAAGCAGGGATTCATATCCAGCGTCACGCACGAACTCAGGAGCCCTATCACCGCTATAAGAGGGTACGTGAACCTGATACTTGAAGGGAGCACCGGCCAGATAACCCGGGAGCAGAGGGAATGCCTCAATACCGTGGCGGCCAATACGCTCAGGCTCGGCCGGTTCATCGATGACGTGCTGGACCTGGCGAAGATCGAGGCCGGCATGATAGAGATAAAGAAGGAAAAAATTAATATCGGCAGCGTATGCGCAGAAACGGTCCAGCTCCTGAAACCGCTTGCTCTCGAGAAGAAGCTGGATCTTAGAGTGGAAGTCCCGGCCGCTGCGGGAGAGATAACGGCGGACCCGGACAAGATGAAGCAGGTCATAACCAACCTCGTAAACAATTCTCTGAAATTTACCCCCGAGGGCGGCTCGGTTACGGTATCCGCGTGCGATTTCGATCCCGGCAGCCTCAGCGATCAGGCCAGAAGGGTATTCGGCCTCGCTCCCGCGGCGTTTTCAGGACTAAAAATGATAAAGGTGGAAGTTAAGGATACAGGGATAGGCATACCCGAAGACTCGCTGAAGAAGGTATTCTCCAAGTTCGAGCAGGTCTCCGGGGCCAAGGAGAAAGTAAAGGGGCACAAGGGGACCGGGCTCGGGCTGGCCATAGTCGAGGGCATAATAGCGGCCCATGACGGCAGGATATGGGTGGAGAGCGTAGTAGACAAGGGCACCTCGTTTATCTTTGTGATACCGAAAGAATCTTCCGGCCCCGAGAAAACCAGGATGAGCATATTCAGGAAAGATGGATCAGCCGAAACTGGTTAAAATACTCGTAGTAGACGACGACGTCGGGCTTCTCATACTTATTTCCAAGATCCTTGCGGCTAAAGGCTATAACGTGGTAACCGCGGAGGACGGCAGGAGCGCGCTGGAGAAAGTCGAATCCGAGCGCCCTGACGCGGTGCTCCTGGATATAGAGATACCGGTCCTGAACGGCATCGAGACGCTGACCGAGATAAAGAAGAACCATCCCGTGATACCCGTGATAATGTGCAGCGCCCAATCGCACGTGGACGTAGCCGTAGATGCCCTGAAGATAGGGGCCCTGGACTACATCACCAAGCCGTTCGATAACGACGATATACTCAGGAAAGTCGCCAAAGCGCTGGACGCGAGGAGCCACGCCGTGCTCGATAAGGCTACGGGGAAAAGCCGGCAGGAGCGCCGCGGGGAAGCGGCCGCCGGCCGGAAATCCGGTAAGCCGGTTTTTATATGGATCCTTCTTGTTATCGCGTGCCTGGCGGCCGGCGGGTACTATATGCTGGGGCGCATGAGACAGCAGCACGTATACCTGGTGTCGTACAACAACCCTACATCCATAATGTTCGACGGCAGGTACCTGTGGATAAGCGACTGGTACGGCAAGACGGTCTACAGGCACAATATAGATAAAAAGCTCAGCCTGGCAGGCTATTATTCGTTCCCGGACATGTACCCTACGGGACTTGCCTGGGGAAGCGACGGCATCTGGATACTGGATTCGTGGGCAAAGAAGATAAGCTACCACGGGCTCGACGACAACCTTTCCCTGAAGAAGACCTACGCCTATCCCGGTTCCGACCCGGTATCAGCGTTCTTTGACGGGAAATACCTGTGGGTATGCGATGCGGAGGAAGACGCGGTATACAAGCTTCTCCCCCTGGAAAAATCGCTGAAGACGGAGGCCAGGTACAAAAGCCCGGGGCCCGCGCCCGTAGGGATCTTCGTCTACGGCGGTTCAGTCTGGACCGTCGACGGCGACCTGAAGAAAGTGTACAGGCATTCCGGCACGTTTTCTGTCGATGAAGAATACAGTCTTTTCACGGGGAAGATAGCCCGGGTAAACATAAGCGGGGCCGGGTGGGACGGGAAGAACATCTGGATATCCGCCGAGAAGAAGCCCATGGTCTACAGCATCGTCCTGGACGAGCTGCGTAAATAGATACTCCCAGTCCCGAAAATCCGCCGGCCGGGCCAGTTGAAAAAGCGGATAAATTAAGTATTATAATCGAATGTATAAAATAAGCGTACTATCATTCTTCTCGGCAGCCCACCATCTCATAAACTACAGGGGCAACTGCGAGAACGTTCACGGGCATAACTGGAAGGTCAAGGTGACCGCCGGGTTTGCCGACGTCCCCGGTAACGGGATGGCCATGGATTTCAGGGAGCTCAAGAAGATAACTGACGATGTCCTGGAGACCATCGACCACAGGGACCTCAACGGCGTCGAATTTTTCAGCAAGACAAACCCTACGAGCGAGAATATAGCCAGGTATATATTCGGGAAGATAAAAGAGAAGGGAGTACCGGTCTGTTCCGTGACCGTGTTCGAGACGGAAAACTATTCGGCAGCGTATTCCGAAGACGATTGATGGACGAGCTGAAACTTTACGATATCTTCTATTCCATACAGGGAGAGACGTCCCTGGTGGGCAAGCCGGCGGTATTCGTGCGGCTGGCGGGATGCAACCTGAACTGTTCGTGGTGCGACACGGACTACGCGCGCCGGGTGCGGTTCAGCGCCGGGGTCCCGGAGGTAATATCCAGGATAGAGGAATTCGGCTGCCCGCTCGTGGTGATAACAGGCGGGGAGCCTCTCATCCAGCCGGCGGCGGTCAGCCTGATAGAGGAACTCCTCTACAGGAGATACAGCCTGATGATAGAGACCAACGGGTCCATGGATATAGCGGGCCTGCCGCAGGAAGTAAAGATAATCCTTGATATGAAGACTCCTTCTTCGGGGGAGACGGGAAAGATGGATCTCAGGAACCTCAAGATGCTCAGGCCCAAGGATGAGCTTAAATTCGTCATTTCCGACATGACTGATTTTTTCTGGAGCCGCGATCTTGTAAGGGAGCATGACCCGAAAGCCGGGGAGATACTTTTTTCGCCGGAAGAGAACAGCATCAGTTTCGAGGAGCTGGGCGACCTGGTGAAGGAATATATGCCGTCCGCGCGGATCCAGCCGAACATACATAAGATTTTTGCGATAAAGTGACCGATAATGGTAGGTAACGGAGAAAAAAAAGCGGTAATATTATTGAGCGGAGGAATGGATTCCGCGGTCTGCCTGGCCATAGCCAGGGAGACCGGTTACAATATATACACACTCACGTTCGATTACGGGCAGCGCAACAGGGTGGAGATAGACAAGGCCCGCTGCCTGGCCGAAAAGTACGGTTCGGAAAAACACCTGGAGTTCGGCCTGGACCTCAGGAAGATAGGGGGTTCCGCGCTGACCGACGATATAGAGGTGCCGCGCGGGATATCCCAGGATGTACCCGTGACTTATGTGCCCGCGAGAAACCTGATATTCCTTTCCGTCGCGGTTGCCTGGGCAGAAGTGCTCGGAGCCGGCTCGGTCTTCATAGGGGCCAACGTGAGGGACTACTCGGGATACCCGGACTGCCGGGAGGATTTTCTGAAGAGTTTCGAGAAGACCGCCGGGCTCGGGACAAAGAAGGAGACCAAAGTATCGGTAAAAGCCCCGCTGATAAAGATGAGCAAGGCCATGATCGTGAGGGAAGGCAGGAGGCTCGGAGTGGATTTCTCGGTGACGTCTTCATGTTACGATCCTGATGATGCCGGAGCCGAATGCGGCACATGCGAGAGCTGCCGGCTGCGCGAAAAGGGATTTGTCGAGGCGGACAGGTGAAGAAGAAGTGCATTCATAATAAGGGGCTTACTATACTGGGAAAAGGGCGCACGGCCTACCCGGCCGATCCGGCCAAGGCGGTGCTGGAGACATTCGATAACCCTTCGCCCGGCAAAAGGTACAGCGTGGAGTTCGATACCGAGGAGTTCACGGCGCTGTGCCCGGTGACGGGACAGCCGGATTTCGGCAGGATAAACATACGGTACGTCCCGGGCAGGAAATGCATCGAAAGCAAATCCCTGAAACTGTACCTTTTCTCGTTCAGGAACTACAGGGGGTTTGCCGAAAAGATTATAAATCGTATACTTGATGATATAGTGAAAGCCTCCGGGCCCAGGGAAGCGAAAGTGACCGGGTTTTTCCGGGCAAGAGGGGGGATAACCATCAAGGTCGAAGCGGACTATAAAATGTGAAGCGTGAAACGTGAAGCGTAGAGAGAGTTATAAGTTGTAAGTTTTAAGTGATAAGATAATTAAATTACAAATGACAAATAGCAAATTACAAACAAGTTCCAAAACACAAATACTAAACATTTCCAAACAATTCGGTTGTTTAGAAAATTGTTATTTGTTTGGGTTTTGATGCTTGAGTTTTGTTATTTCAGAAGACCTACAGCTTATAGCTTACAACTTAAGACTGGGTAGGGTATAGATGGATAAGAGATACCAGATGTGAGATGATAGATAGTGATAAGCAGAGATGCCAGATGTCAGATTTCAGATGCCAGATGGGAATTTACAAGCAACTAGCGACTAGCAACCAGCGACTTCTTATGGGTCTTACAGCTTATAACTTATAGCTTAAAACTTAGGCAGAAGGAGGTTTATCAGGGTGAAAGTAGCAATAGTCGGAACTGGGTACGTGGGTCTCGTAACGGGCGCATGTCTTGCCGAGATCGGGCACGAAGTTCTTTGTATAGATAACAACGAAGAGAAGATAAAGATCTTAAAGTCGGGCAAGATGCCGATATACGAACCCGGCCTGGATGAGCTGGTGGAGAAGAACGTAAAGGCCAAACGGCTGAAATTTTCCACCGATATAAAAGAAGGGGTCAAGGCAGCGGAACTGCTGTTCGTGGCAGTGAGCACCCCGCCGCTTCCGGACGGGTCGGCGGACCTCTGTTATGTAGAGGCTGTATCGAAAGAGATAGCCGAGAACATGACGGATTACAGGATAGTGGTATCCAAGAGCACGGTCCCGGTGGAAACGGGGATGTGGATAAAGCGCACGATAGAAAAATACGCCCCGAAGGGAGTGGAGTACGACGTCGCGTCCAACCCGGAATTTCTTCGCGAAGGCAAGGCCATAAGTGATTTCCTGAACCCCGACAGGATTGTAATAGGAGTTGAATCCGACCGCGCCAGGAAGAAGATGCTGGAGCTCTACAGCCCGCTCAAAGACAGGACGCATATACTGGTGACCAACATCGAGAGCGCGGAGCTCATAAAGCACGCTTCCAACAGTTTCCTGGCGCTCAAGATATCGTACATAAACGCCGTTGCCAACGTCTGCGAGAAGACGAAAGCGGACATAAAGGAAGTGGCCCTCGGCATGGGTTTCGATAAGAGGATAGGAAAGGATTTCCTCGAGGCGGGCGCGGGGTTCGGGGGAAGCTGTTTCCCAAAAGACCTGTCGGCGTTCATAAAGATAGCGGAGAGACTAGGCTACGATTTCAAGCTCCTGAAAGAAGTCCAGGATATAAACAGGAAGCAGGCCGACCTCATCGTTCAGAAGGTCAAGGATAATTTCATGACCTTGAACGGCAAGACGATAGCGGTGCTGGGCCTGGCGTTCAAACCCGATACGGACGACATGAGGAACGCGCCCTCTATAGACATCATCAAAAAGCTTATACAGGAAGGCGCGCGCATAAGGGCGTACGATCCGGTCGCGACCGAGAACGCCAAACATGCCATAGGCCAGGAAGGGAGCGTCCTCTATCACAGCGACATGTATTCCGCTGTAAAAGGCGCCGAGGCCATACTTATACTCACCGACTGGGGCGAGTTCAAGGAGATGGATTTCGACAGGCTCAAGAAAGAACTGGGCGCGAAACTCACCATAATAGACGGAAGGAACATGTTCGAGCCGGCACAGATGAAAGAGCTGGGGATCAACTACATAGGTATCGGAAGATGAGGATAGTAGTAACCGGCGCGGCGGGTTTCCTGGGTTCGCATCTCGTTGACAGGCTGCTCGCGGAAGGGCACGAAGTCATAGGTATGGACAACCTCATCACGGGTAACGACGACAACATAGCGCACCTGGCCGACAACAAGAATTTCCGGTTCATAGACCACGATGTTACCGAATATATATATGTTAAGGGAAAGCTGGACTGGGTTCTCCATTTCGCCTGCCCGGCTTCCCCGATAGACTACCTGAAGCTCCCCATAAAGACTTTGAAAGTCGGGTCGCTGGGCACTCACAAGACGCTGGGTCTGGCAAAGGAGAAAGGCGCCGGCTACCTTATAGCTTCGTCATCGGAGGTCTACGGCGACCCGGACGTGCATCCGCAGAAAGAGACCTACTGGGGGCACGTCAACACCGTCGGGCCGCGCGGCGTCTACGACGAGGCCAAGAGGTTTTCGGAAGCCATAACCATGGCCTACCACCGGGCGCACAAGCTTGATACCAGGATAGTCAGGATCTTCAATTCGTACGGTCCCAGGATGAGGACAGGCGACGGCAGGGTGGTGCCTACTTTCATATACCAGGCCCTGAGGGGCGAACCGCTCACCGTCTTCGGGGACGGCACGCAGACCAGGAGTTTCTGCTGGGTGGGCGACACCGTGGACGGGATATACAGGCTCATGCTCTCGGATTACTGCGACCCGGTGAACATAGGCAATCCCCGCGAGATGACCGTGAACGATTTCGCCAAGAAGATACTTAAATTAACCGGCTCCTCCAGCAGGATAGAATACAGGGAGCTTCCCGTAAACGACCCGAAAGTGCGCCAGCCGGACATATCGCTTGCGAAAGAAAAGCTCGGCTGGGAACCGAAAACCAGCCTCGAAGACGGCCTGAAAAAGACCATAGATTACTACAGGTCTATCCTGAAGTAAACTTCCGGATCTAAACGTATCTTTTTATAAAGCCGATCATTGTATTGGCAAAACGCCCATAATATACTATATTAATATTTAGTTTTATATTAATAAGTAAAAAGTATGTAAAAGCAGGGGCTTAAAAATCATATCAGATGTAAAATATCACCCTGAATATTCGTTTCCGCCGTTCATTATACTTTCTATATTAAAAAGTATACTTATATTAGAAATATGAGTATCATTAAAATATTAAATCTAAAAAAGATAACAGCGGCTGCGGCAGTACTTCTGCTGGTTTACTCCTGCATACATGCCCGGGAACTCCTGATGAACGGCGATTTTGAAGTAGATTCCGGTACAGAATCTTGGAGTAAATACGGAGTTGATAATTTTTCGGGTGAGGTTGTTATTGTTCATGGTGATGCTCAATCAGTCAAAATAGATGATACAGGTTCTACCTATGGTTATATTTACCAGGTAGTTACCGGGCTCGTGGGCGGCGGCAAGTACAGCCTCTCGGGCTGGGTGTACGTGGATTCGACCGCTAACGAGGGAAGGGTGCAGGTGTATTTTTACGCGTCCGATGACGGTTCGGGAAGCGCGCTCGCTCCGCAGATAAGTGAAACGACTACGACAAAAGATTCCTGGGTCCAGCTGTCATCGGCTAACATAAACGCACCCGCTGCCGCCCGCTCCGCGCGGGTCAGGTGCTACAACTCCCACGCGAGCGGCGTGCAGGGCATAGTATACGGGGACGATTACTCTTTCACGACTCCTGACGACGACGCGCCCGCAGCTGTGGCGAACCTCTCGGCGCTCACCAGCGGTACCGACGGGTGCATAGACCTCTCCTGGACGGCTCCGGACGAGGACGGCGGGTCGCCCGGAGGGAACCCCGTGGCCGGCTATATAATAAAATATAACACGCACAGTATAACTTCCTACGGGCAGGGAACGGACGGCTGGTGGAACTACGCGACGGTGTATTCCACAGACGTCACTCCTTCGAATCCCGGTGTGACCGAGAACGTCACCGTGACCAGCCTTCTGACGGGGACGACTTATTTCTTCGCGGTAAAATCATTCGATGAATCCAACTATTCGCCCATAGATTCGCTTGCGGAGACGAACCAGGTGAACGCAATTTCGGGAGGAGGAGTGGATGATACCAAGCCTTCGCCGATAACCGATCTTGCGGTGGAGCTGTGGAGCAGGGTGTGGGTCGCGACGCTCTCCTGGACCGCGCCGGGCGACGACGGCACGACCGGTACCGCGGATTCCTACACGCTCAAGTACGCGACTTTCAGTATCGCGGATCTCGGCGGCGACACGACCGCCTGGTGGAACAAGGCTAAAGAGACAGATTTAGATATGACAACAATACCTTCTCCATCTGCTTATGGGGCCGATGAAAAAATAAGGGTGGAGGGGCTGCCTTCGGGGCAGAACGTAACTTTCCATATAAGGGCGAAAGATGACGCGAATAACTGGGGGAATATCTTTACCGGTTCCGAGGCCACACAAACGGTGCCGGCTCACGTCCTCTTAAGCGAGTTCGCAACGAGGGGTCCGGTGAGTGCGTACGACGAGTTCGTGGAACTCTACAATCCCGGCACGGGCGCACAGAGTCTTAACGGGTGGGAAGTGGAATACGACAACGACGCGCATACCGACAACGCCGACTGGGACAACAAGGCGACGTTCGGAGCCGTCTCCGTCCAGGTGCAGGCGTTCTACCTGGTCTCTTCCACGTACACCGTCTATTCGTCCAGCAACGCCGTTCCCGCGGACCTTATGCTGGACGGGAACCTGGGTTTTTCCGATAACGGGCATATAAGGATAATAGACGAAAAAGGGTACATGGTGGACAAGGTCGGTTACGGTTCCGCAAACGTGCCCGAAGGCGGCTCCGCCGCGCCCAATCACGGCACTTCCGCTAATAACAACAGCGTCGAAAGGAAGAGCGCTTATTCGTCTACCGATACATCGCTGGCATCCGGCGGCGGCGACGAGTACGACGGTAACGGGTTCGATTCCGGCTCGAGCGCCGGCGACTGGGTGGATCAGAACAACGGGCGCGACCCGCAGAACAGTTCGTCTTCTGTGGAGCCGGACGGCACTAAACCTTCGGCTATATCGGACCTGACGGCGCTTACACATTCTACGATCGAAGGGGCTATCACGCTCGAGTGGACCGCTCCCGGTAATGACGGCACGACGGGCACCGCGGTGTCTTATGATATAAGGATGTCCATGGCCGGGAACATAGCCGACAATACCGCGTTCGACGCGGCATCGGCGCTCTCGGTATTCTCCGCTAGCGTTATACCCGCTCCGCTTGCCTACGGGACCGCCCAGAGTTTTACGGTGACGGGGCTCACGCGGGGAGCAACCTACTGGGTGGCGGTAAGGGCCGGCGATGCTGCCAGCAACAAGGGCGACTGGTCCTCTGGCGCGGTGAACACCAAGAACCGCAACGACGCCTACGATGCAATTCCTGAACAGCCGTCGGGGCTGGGCGCCGTTAAAGAGCACCAGCAGCTTACCGTATCATGGGACGCGGTAAGTTCCGACGACCTGGATTTTTACAGGCTCTACTGTTCTTCCATATCGCCGCTCAACTGGGCTGACCAGTTCACCGCCACAGAGACGGTTAATACCAGTTTTACTCATACGCCTCTTACTAACAATAACACTTACTATTACAGGGTTACTTCAGTAGACCAGGGTCCTGTGGTCCTGGAGAGCGCCTATTCGGACTCGATATCATCGTACCCGGAGTCCGGCGCGCCGAGCGCGCCCGGCTCTTTCACCGGAGTCGCCGTGTCCACTTCCCAGATACAGTGGTCCTGGACCGATACTTCGTCTTCGGAACTGGGGTTCGAGCTGCGTACGCTGACGTATGCGGTCGTGGCATCGAGCGAAGTGCTCAAGGCGCTCGCCGGAGCCGGCGGCACCACGAGCTGGGTGCAGGGGGGGCTCACGGCGAACACTTCCTCCTATGTCAGCAACGTCATAGCGGTGAATAATTACGGTAGTTCGAGCTCTACGACCGTGAGCGGATTTCCCGTGTTCGCCCACGCGAGAGTCCCCGTCACTCTGGAAGTGAGCGAGGTCTTCATATCCAGCGCGTCGCTAAGCTGGGGAATAAACGAAAATCCGGCATATACGAAATGGGGAATATCCGTTTCCAGCGATAATTTCGAGGACCACGTGTCGACATTTGTGGCTTATGCGTCGGGTCTCACCGCGAATACCACCGCGGCTTACGGCCTCGAGCCCGAGACCTCGTACTGGTTCAGGGTATGGGCCTACAACGAGGACGGCGAGGATACTGCTTATACGGTCTCGGCGGTCACCGCCACGGAAAGAGCCGATCCCACGATGACCGTCGTTATAAACGAAATAGCCTGGGCCGGTACGTCACCATCATATATCAGCGATGAGTGGATAGAACTTTATAACAACACGGGCGGCGCGGTGGACCTGACGGACTGGAAGCTCTACGAAGCCGGCGGCGCGACGCTTATTTGCACACTGAGCGGGAGCATAGGAGCCAACGGGTATTACCTGATTGAGCGGACTGATGATACCACAGTATCTGATATAGCAGCTGATCAGTTTGGGAGTTTCGGCGGGAGCGGGCTCTCCAATAGCGGGGAATACCTGGTATTAAAGGACAGTGTGGGAGAACTGATAGACAGGGTGGATTGTTCATCCGGTTGGGTTGCTGGTACTGACGATGATGACCGGTATACAATGGAGAGGAAAGTACCAGACGCGGACGGGGATGACTCGGATAACTGGGCGAATAATAACGGCTCTATAACCAATGGGCAGGACGCTGGCGGTAATCCATTAAATGGAACGCCCAGGGCGGAAAACTCCGTGCATATAGAGAGCATACCGCCCGATGCCATATCTAACCTGACCGCGCTGGAAAATCCCGTTCTGGAGGGATCGGTTAAACTCGAATGGACCGCGCCGGGCGACGATTACGGGAGCGGTACGGCGGCTCAATACGAGATAAGGATATCCTCCGAAGCCAACATAACAGACGAGGCCGGGTATAACGGCAGCGCCTTACTGGCGGCATATTCCGCGTCGGATATCCCCGGCCCGGAGACCGCGGGAACCGGTCAGAGCATGACAGTGACGGGACTTTCGCCCGGCGTGACGTACTATTTCGCTATAAAAGCAGTAGATGAGAATAATAACAGGCCGGATACATGGGTAAGCGATGCAAATAACAATACTAATAACTATACGCCGGCCAGCGATGACGCTCCCCCTGCGCCTGCAGGACTGAACCTGTCGAGGGACAGCCAGCAGATAACCGCTTCATGGGATGCCGTAGATGCGGCGGACCTTGATTTTTACAGGCTTTACTGTTCTTCCATATCGCCGCTCAACTGGGCTGACCAGTTCACCGCCACAGAGACCGTGAATACTAGTTATATCCATACAGGCCTCACCAACGGCAGTACGTATTACTACAGGGTGACCTCGGTAGACCAGGGCCCGAATATACTCGAGAGCGCATATTCGAACCAGAAATCCACATGTCCTAAAATAGGCATACCAAGTAAACCGAGCGGTTTTACGGGGGTGGCTGTATCAACGTACCAGATACAGTGGTCCTGGACCGACACTTCCTCATCGGAGCTGGGATTCAGGCTGCGCACGCTGACGTATGCGGTCGTGGCATCGAGCGAAGTCCTCGGGGAGCTCGCCGGCGCCGGCGGCACCACGAGCTGGATACAGTCGGGGCTCACAGCCAACGCGGCATCGGAAATAAGCAACATCGTGGCGGTGAACAATTCCGGCGCTTCCAGCTCCACGACTGCCGCGGGTTACCCCGTGTACACCCAGGCGCGCCCGCCGGTCAGCCTGACCGTGGGAGAAACCGACGACGATTCCGTCACTCTCTCCTGGGGTGTAAACTCCAATCCCGGGTACACGAAATGGGGAGTATCAGTTTCCAGCGATAATTTCGAAGATCATGTGTCTACGTTCGCGGCTTTCGCTTCGGGGCTGACCCTCAATACCACCGTGGCGTACGAGCTGGAGCCGGAGACTTTGTACTGGTTCAGGGTCTGGGCGTACAACGAGGACGGAGAGGATACTTCGTACGTGGCGTCATCCGTGACTTCCACCGAGAAAGACCTCGCGAGCAGGGAAGTGGTCATAAACGAGATAGCCTGGATGGCCACGGCGGTTTCTTCGTATGACGAGTGGATAGAGCTCTATAACAACACCAACGCGGCCATAGACCTCACCGGCTGGAAAATTTACGAAGATGGCGGTTCGATACTGAGCTGTACGCTCACGGGAACAATAGATGCCTACGGTTATTACCTTCTGGAAAGGACCGATGATAACACTGTAGCGGACGTTGCGGGCGATTATGTGGGAAGCTTCGGTAATTATGGATTGGCTGCTGCAGGAGAAAACCTTGTGCTTAAGAACACCGCCGGCGATCTGATAGATGAAGTCGATTGTTCCGGAGGCTGGTTCGCGGGCAACAATACCACCAAGAGCTCCATGGAGCGGGTCGATCCGGGCGAGAGCGGGAACAGTTCCTCCAACTGGAAGACGGCGACCGGGAACAACGGTTCCCACGACGCCGACGGCGGCGTGATCAACGGCACGCCCCGGAGCAGGAACTCGGTCACTCCGGATATATACGACCCCGCGGACATAACGGACCTGGCAGCCAGCTCCACGCCGACCGTCCAGGGAGTGATGCTCCACTGGACGTCGCCCAGCAATGATTACATGTCCCCGATGGATAATACGGACGGGTCCTACAGGATAAAATACGCGAGCTATTCCGTAGCCGGCCTGGGCGGCGACGCCACGGCCTGGTGGAACGGCATAGCCAATACCTCGGGCGATAAGGATAAGGGGACAAGGGACCTCTCGAATCCGCTTGGCGTGGGCGAGACCGAGTCAAGGCTCATCGAGGGCCTTTATCCGCATGTCACCTACTGGTTCGCCGCTTATGCGAAAGACGCCGAGGGCAACCAGTCGGACCTGGACGATAACGCCTACAGCTCCGTGAACCAGGCCTCGGCCTGCGTGAAGAACCTGGTCCCGCCGAAACCTTCGGGCCTCAAGGTCCCGGCTGTCACCGCGGAGTCCATGACGGTGGAATGGGACGAATGCGATGAAGTGGACGTCAATAAATACTGGCTCTACCGCAGCGCCTCGAAGAGTTCTTTACCCAAGACGAACCCTTTCACGGTGATATTCGCCACCGTGACCAAAGGGTCGTACAAGGATACGGATATAGACGTGACGAAATACTACAGCTACTGGGTGAAAGCCGTGGATGATTTCGGCCTGGTAAGTTCCGTCTCCGGCAGGGTTTCGTCGGTCCCCGACACGAAAGCGCCCGAGATCACGCATACTCCCATCACCCAGCGCGCGCTGGGGCGGGACAGGATAGATTTCGAGTACACCGTCACGGATAACGTGAAAATAGAAGAGATCAAGCTGACCGTGATAAGCATTCCCGCGGGCAGGGAGCTGGAACTGAAAGAAGATTTCAGCAAGACCGTAAAGGAATACGAAAGCAAGTTCACCGTAGAAAACGAGGATATACAGAAATATATCGGGAGCCGCGGCCTTAAATACATGCTCTTCGCGACAGACGGGATAAACGATACCGTCACGGACTGGTACAGCGTGCTTCTGCCGGAAACGAAGCCGGACCAGAAATTCATGACGCCGTCCAACCCGGAAGTGATCTTCGGGAGCGAAGTCGAGGAAGTCATGATAACGGATATCCGCGGCAACGAGGTCTTCAGCAAGAAGAAAGGCGGGAGCAGCTTCATCGTGTGGAACCCGGGCGACGGCGAAGGGAACGTGAAGATAGAGTCGGGCGTGTACATATACGCGATAGACACTCCGGACGGGAAGAAGTACGGAAGTATAATCATCGCGAAGTAATAGTGAAGAGTGAAACGTGAATCGTGAAGCGAAAACAACAATGTCGATGAAAGGAAAAATAAAGCGGATTTATCTTTTTCTGGTGTGTGCATTACACATTACACTTTACACATTACACAATTCCTACGCGGCCTTTATAGATCCCGGCTGGGGGACGCGGGGCGCCGGCAAGGGCGGCGCTTTTATCGCGAGCGTGGACGACGCTTCGGCAGTGATGTGGAACCCGGCGGGACTCTCCCAGATGTTCATAAGGGAAGCTATCGTAGCGTACCATAAGCCTTACGCGGGGCTGGAAGGGCTGGACCTGAAGATGGGGCATTTTTCTGTAGGCGTTCCGGTATACGGCGTGGCCAATTTCGGCGCGGGCGCCGCCCTGTTCAACTGCGATAATATATATAAAGAAACCACTATACAGGTGTCTGCCGCGCGGGAGATGTCGGAACTCATCGACGGCATCAACCCCATGAAGCTTGCGCTCGGAGTTAACATCAAGTACCTTTCGCACGAATACGTCTGGGATGACGAGATAAAAGCCCTCGATGACCCGATAACCCGGAAAGACTCGGCGGGC
Source organism: Elusimicrobiota bacterium (assembly GCA_016934855.1). GTDB lineage: Bacteria > CG03 > SLGR01 > SLGR01 > JAFGSA01 > JAFGSA01. Next base: position 24,120 of record JAFGSA010000023.1, on the reverse strand, counting down.
GGAGTGACCGCGGATATAGGGGTGCTTTTCCAGCCGATATACGAAGTGCCCGTAGGCCTGACCGTGAAGAACCTGATACCGGCCGATGTCGGGCTGGAAAACGAGGATATAGTGCCGCTCGAAGCGAGTATCGGGGCGGCGTACAGGATAGGTACCATGGGCAGCCTGGAAGATATCACTCCCGAGTTCAGGATAGGGTTCAGGGACAGGGAGTACGACAGGACGCTGGACTACGCGGTAGGTGTGGAGACGTGGCTGGGGATGCATACGGTGGGCCTGAGGGCGGGATATAACAATAACGAGATAGCGGCGGGATTAAGTTTTGAAAGATTTTTTGGTAATATAGGTATGAGGCTCGATTACGCGGCCCTTATATCCAGGGTCATAAGGGATAACTACGGGAGCCACAGGGTGTCTATGGCTGTCAAATTCTAATAAAGGAAGTGAGTATGGATTATAGAAAAATACTGGCGGTGTCGGTTTCGGGCATGCTGTTTTGCCTGGGTATCCTGGGCGCTTCGGAGATATCCGTCACCGAGCTTACCGTGGAAGGCAACATGGCCACGGTGACTATAAACGATGTGGTGCAGATAAAGGAAGTGGAGATACTGGAAAAAGACGTAAAGTTCCCGTCTTACACCTCCGGTTCCGGGAAGGTATTCGAACAGGTGAGGTTCACGGACGATGCCTCCAGGAAAGAAGTGGCGGAAGCGATACTGAACAACCAGCCCAGCAAGAAAGCCATAAGGAAGATAAGCTACAAGGTCTCGAAGATGTCGCCTTACGATAAGCAGGGGTCGTCACTAAAGGCTTTTGCCTCGGTTACTTTCAACGGGGCGATGGAAGTCGACTGCAAGGTCATGAAATCTAAAAGGGGCGACGATTTCTGGGTGGCCTGGCCGGCGCGCCCGCCCGACAAGTCCAAGGGCGAGACAAAATGGGTCGACCAGGTCAGCGTCACCAACAAGAAAGTCAAGATGATAATAGAGAAAGACATAATCGAGACCATGAACAACACGAGCACCGGCGGCGTCATAATGACCCAGGAGGAAGTGGAGGTAAAAGAAGGATACGTCAAGGATCCGCTGACCGTCACGGACGTTTCCGTAGAGAAGGCGGAAGGCGAAGGAGGGCTTGCCGCGATCGCCCAGGTCGACTTGAACTATTCCATAAGGATATCGAACATCAAGGTCTACAGGAGAAGGGACCAGACTTTCCTGGAATTCCCGATATATAAATCCGATACCGGGAAAGAGTATGACCAGATAAAGATATTTTCCAGGGATCTCAGGGCGAATATAAAAGACGCCGTCGAGACGGCAAAACCCTCGCAGGAAAAATCCAATATAATAGGTTTCGAGATAACGAAGTTCGAAGAGTTCTGGAAGAAAGACAGTTCCCTTAAATACTTCTGCGCCGTGGCGATAAACGGGGCGATAGAGATAGAATGCAAGGTCCTTGATACGGGTAACGGCAAACCGTTCGTGGGGTGGCCGTCCATACAGGAAGGCGACGAGTACAAGGACGCGGTTATCCCGTGCAACAAGTACGTGCAGGACGCGATTGAACGGTCCCTGCTAAATAGGTATCATAAAGAGAAAAAATAAATTGATCCGAAAGACAGGATAGTGAGATATATAAAGATCTTTTTGTTCCCGGCCCTTATGACGGGATTTTTTTATTTTAACACGGGGACGGCCCGTGCCGAAGATACCGTAAAGGTGTATTTCAACACCCCCCGGGCGTCCGTGTCCGCCGACAAATCGGATATTTCCAGCGAGAACAAGGGCATAGACGACGCGCTCGTGGATTTTATCGGGACCGCGGAAAGCGGGGACAAGCTCTACCTGTGCTTTTACGACCTCGACAGGCCGAACGTGATAGAAGCCGTAAACGACGCGATATCCGAGGTCGGGGACGGCAATATATTCATGATATGCGAATCCACGGATTCCTCCGGGATATACGACTGCATATCGGACCTGGATATAACCAACGTTATAACCGACGGGACAGATGACAGTCCGCTCATGCACAACAAGTTCGCGGTCGTGATAAACAGGAAGAAAGACACGGGGAGGGTATGGGCCGGGTCGTATAACCCCACCTATAACGGCACTTTTGTAAATAATAATAACGCTGTCTGGATAGAATCTTACAGGCTCGCGGACGTATACGCGGACGAGTTCGAGTACATGTATAACGGCGGCGCGGGCAAATTCTCGACTCATAAGTCCACATCGCCCAATACCGCCGAGACAGTGGAAGTCGGCGGTTCGGATATAGATGTTTACTTTGCCCCTTACCCGGATAAGGCGGCAACCAATACCTCTATGGTGCTCGAAGACCTCTTCGATGAAGCGACGGATTCCATATATTTCTGCATGTTCACTTTCTCGTCATCCGAGACGAGGCTCATAGAGGCGCTCGTAGACGCCCATGACAGGGGAATCGATGTCAGGGGAGTGGTCGAGGCCACCCAGTCTTCCGACGTCCAGAGCGAACTGCGCGAAGAAGGACTGGACGTGAGCCTGGATTCGAACGACGGCGTGCTCCATCACAAGTTCTGCGTCATAGACTACGGCACTTCGCATCAGAAAGTCATAACGGGTTCATATAACTGGACGCTGGCGGCGCAGAACACGAACGACGAGAATTTCCTGGTGATACGTTCGAAGGACGCGGTGGAGCGCTTCTGGAAGGAGTTCCAGAGGAACAAGGAAGCCGCCGGGAGGTTCTACGAGGAAACCGACGCGCCGGCAGTAAGCGACGTGCTCGTATACCCGTCGCCCGCGAAGAACGCGGACGAAGTGACGATAGGTTTCACCCTATCCATGTCCGTTACGGAAGTGGTCATCAAGGCCTATACGCTCTCCGGCGACAGGGTGATGAAGACCGAGCCGGAATTCTATCCCGGGACTTATAACGAGAGAAGATGGGATCTGAAGAACTCCAACGGGAGCGAGCTGGCCCCGGGGCTTTACATAGTCAAAGTCGAAGGGAAGACCGGCGACGGAAGCTTTTTCGATACGGAGAAGTTCGTGATAATCAAATAACTAGTGAAGAGTGAAAAGTGAAACGCAAAGAAAGTTATAAGTTGTAAGATGTTGAAAGTAAATATATTGCGAAATACGCGCGTAAGCGCCATGCTAGATACGAGATGCGAGATGCCGGATATCAAATACCAGATATGAGATGGCAGATAGTTATAGGTTGTAAGCTGTAAGTTATAAGATGTTGGAAAAAAATAAATATAAAAACTGGTTGCTGTTCCTTCTCGCGTTTTTTGCCGTGAATGCAGGATGTTACGGCGAAGACGGGATAACGGCGGCTGATTTCCTTAAGCTCCCCCAGGGTAACCGCGCCACCGCTATGGGCACGAGTTTCGTGGCGTTTGCGGAAGGCCCCACATCCCTTTACTGGAACCCGGCAGGGCTGGCGACGGGTATGTTCAACGAGGGGCGGCTGGTATATAATGACTGGATAGAAGGAATATATTACGCTTACGCCGCGTACAGGCACCGTATGGAGTCGGGCGGGTTCGGGGTTTCCGTGACATACCTGGATTCCGGGGAGATAGTAAAAAGGGACCAGGGGCGTGAAGATTCGGGGAGCACCTACAAGCTGCAGGACGTAGCGGTATGCGTGGGGCAGGGACTGAGGGTATCGAAATACGTGAATGCCGGTATGTGCCTGGAGTTCATAACCGAATCAGCCGACGGGGAATCCATCAACGGTCTCGCCGGCGGGCTGGGGATGCAATACAAGAAAAAGGTCAACGAGCATTACATACATACAGGTATGTCCGTGATGAACCTGGGCACGAGGATGGGATACGAAGATAAGTTCCCCATACCTGCGGTCATACGGCTGGGCATCGGGGACGAACTGATGAACGAGCGTCTCAGGGGCAGCTTCGAAACGGATTACTATATGGACGGCAAGAAGATGTCGGGCGGCGCGGGCATGGAGTTCAGGGTGAGCCCGGCGCTCGATCTGAGGTGCGGGTACAGGTTCGGCCACAGGGATATATCGATCCCCTACGGGCTGACCGCGGGGTTCGGTATAAAATATACCGAGACCGTCGAATATAATTTTGACTACAGCATATCTAGTATGGGGGATCTCGGGATCGTAAACAGGATAGGGTTCGGTGTAAAATTTTGACTAAGCTGAGAAGACCAGTATATGCGGCGGCTGCTTCGGCGTGCCTTATTGTCACGCTCCTCGGCCGGGTCCCGCTTTTTGCGGGGGGCAGCAAGGAAGGCGCGGCCCCGCTCGTTGCCCGGCGCGCGATCCCGGTAAACTACAAGAGATCCGCAAACGATATGATCGTGACCTTCATCGACGTAGGCCAGGGCAATTCGGTACTTGTAGAGTCGCCCACGGGGGCCACGATCCTCTTCGATGCCGGGGGAAACCCCGAATGGATGAAATCCTCGTGGGACCCGGGAATGCAGATCGTGCTCCCGTACATAGAGGCTAACGGGATATCAAAGATAGATTACGCTGTCATGTCCCACGCTCACGGGGACCATATAGGCGGATACAGGGCGATAATACTAAACATGAAGATAGGGGAGTTCATCGATCCCGGATACGCGTACACTTCCTCCGTTTACAAGGAGCTGCTGGAAACGATAAAAGAAAAAGACCTGAAATACCGCATAGCGCGCTCGGGAGAAGGGGAAGATATAGTCATGGGTCCGGATATATCCTGCAAGATATTCAACCCCCCCACGAAATTCTATTTCCAGGGGACGAATTCGGACTGCAATAACAGTTCCGTACTTCTCAAGGTGACATACAGGAACGTGAGTTTTCTTCTGACCGGCGACATAGAGGACAGGGTCGAGCTCTACTGCACGAAGAAGTTCGGAGGCGAACTGGCGGCCAATATCCTCCAGGTACCGCATCACGGTTCGTATACTTCTTCCACCAAGCCGTTCCTGAACACGGTCATGCCCGAGGTCGCCATAATACCCGTGGGGGCGAACAATACTTTCGGGCATCCGAGGCCCGAGGCGCTCCATAACCTCGAATCCGTGGGAGCGGAGATATTCAGGACCGATTACGACGGCAATGTCACGGTGTATACCGATGGGAAGACTTTCGTGGTGGAGACCGGCAAATGAAGAAATATATCTTGTATATGATAGCCCTGTTACTGGCCTTTTCGGCGCTCGCGCCGGCAAAAGCGCACGCCGGGTTCAAAGGCTGGATAACGGAACTCTCTTTTGACGAGACCGGCGGCGAAGACTGGGTAGAACTCTATGTGGGCGCCGACGGGAACGTGGAAGGCTCGAAAGTATACCATTCATACTACAACAAGCTCTCGACCTGCGTGAAGACGCTGCCCGATATCACCGCGAAGAGAGGCGAATATATAATAGTCCACCTGAACGACAGCGCTTCGACCGACGACGAAGACGACGGCACCGGCGATACCAACGGCAACGGGTACTGGGACGTATATTCCGCTTTCAAAAGGGACAGCGGCTGGGGAGTGTCGGGTTCGGACGGGGCTCTCTGGGTGACCGAGACCGACGGCGAGACCTGGGAAGATTTCATAATATACGCCGACCAGAACGAGTCCACCTATTACAGCGCTACGGGCGACGGCAGGATAATATACAGCAGCGCCGCGTATTACGGCCAGTGGTCTCCCGAAGAAGACACCGACTGGGACACGGAGGATTACGAGTCGAACTGTTTTGATTCGAGCGACCACGACAGCGGCGTCTCAATACAGAGGTTCGGCAGCGATTCCGGCGATCCCGTCGACACCGACTCTAATGCCGACTGGCAGGTGGCCGCGACGTCGCAGGGAGAGGGATACTTCCTGCCGGTCAGTATATCCGGCACTCTTAAAGTCGAGAATTCACCGTTTTTCCCGCGCGAAGACGTGCTGGGCGAACCCGTCGAGGGGAAGATCACGTACAAGCTTCCGAGTTCCGATTATTATCTGAATCTTACCATATACGACGTAAAAGGATATCCCAGAAGATACATCATGAGGCACGAGTTGATCGCTTCCAGCCAGGGCACGCTGGCCTGGGACGGTTACGACGAGTCCGGTAGCATAGTCCCCGTGGGTATTTACATAGTCCACCTCAGGGCCGAACACGTGAGCACGGGCCGTATAAAGGAAGCGCAGCAGACGATAATAGTGGGAAGAAAGCTTTGAAAAGATTCCAGATGTCAGATGTGAGATGTCAGATGAATAGAATAGGAAAAAGGAATAATTTTCCCGGGAACAGGCATATATTATCTGGTATCTGGGATCTGGTACCTGTTATCTGTTTTATATCTGTCATCTGGTATCTGGTATCTGGTATCTCTCTTCATGCGGCTTTCGAGTTCAAGGAGAGCGGCGCCCGCGGAGCCGCCCTGGCCGGCGCGTATACGGCTGCGGCGGACGATGCCGAAGCCATTTGGTGGAACCCGGCGGGGCTGCGCCTGTGCCGGGGCATACAGGCCGGTTCGGTATACACCGGCCTTTACGGCATGGAAGATCTCGGTTATACGGATTTCACTTTCGTTCTGCCTACTATTAATGCCGGAACGTGGGGATTCGGGTATTCTTCGTTCGGCCCGTCCGATTACAGGGAGACCGATATAAGGTTCAGTTTTGCCGCGGAACTAGCCAGCGGCATGTATTTCGGCTCTAATCTTAAGAAGAACACAGTGAGCGTATCAGGGGGAGGCGAAGCGAATTCCTACGGAGTTGACGCGGGGGTCACTTCGAATATAAGCGAAAAGCTCAGGATGGGAGTGAGCGTCATCAACGTCAATTCGCCGAACCTGGGAGATACCACGGAAGCTATCGACAGGCGGTTCATGTTCGGCTTGCTGGTAAAACCCTACGAGGGGTTGCGGGGTTCGCTGGACCTGCATAAGCCGCTCGAGGAAGACCTGGAGATGAGGCTGGGGCTGGAGTTCGTGCTGAGCAAGATACTGGCCCTCAGGGCCGGAGCGCAGACGATCCCCACCAGGTTTACGTTCGGGTTCGGCCTGGGCTGGTCGGTATTTTCTCTCGACTACGCGTTCCTGACTCATACTATGCTGGCTTCGCAGCATATGATCGCGCTCAATATGAGGCTGGGCGAAGCTCCCAGGGAGTCCGCGAAGTACGATGAAAACGAAGAGGCGAAAAAATATATCCGGACCGTGGATATAAACACGGCGGATGTGGAAAGGCTGACGACCCTGCCCGGCGTAAACACCATTCTCGCGAAAAAGATAATAGAATACCGGGAGAAAACCGGGAACTTCAAGTCGGTCGACGAACTCATGAACATATACGGCTTCAAGAAATCGACGTTCGACAAGATAAAGGATTACGTGGTAATAGAAGAACGGCCGGTCCCGGCTGAAAGAAGCTATACGGAAGAAGAGCCTGCCCGCGAAGAGCCGGCCGAAGAAAGCCGCCCGGAGCCCGTTAAGATTGAAAAAGCGCCGGCTGTCGCTCCCGTGCCCGCGGTACCGCCGGAGCGGTACCCGGAGGAAGACGCGGAAGAACCCGTTCAGCCGGAACCCGGTGAACCGGAAGACGAGCCGGCACCGCCGGCCGGGAAGATAAACCTGAACACGGCCGATGCCAGGCAGCTGAGCAATGTTAAAGGGGTTCCCTCCGCCCTTGCCGGCAGGATCGTGAGGTACAGGGACCAGAAAGGGAAATTCACGAGCTGGTACGATGTCATGAAAGTGCCCGGGATGAACGGCAAGATACTGGAGAAACTCAGAGGACAGTGCACCCTGGAGTAGGATGGCCCGGGCTAATGTAATATGTCTTGTTATTATTCTTTCCGTGTCCATCGTGTTTCCCGTGTCTGCGGCGCGCCGGATGGCGCTGGTGGACATAAACCTGGCGCCTGCCGATAACTTCGTGCAGATACCCGGGATAACGAAAGAAACAGCCGAGAACATAGTAAATTACAGGAAGACACAGGGTTTTTTCAACAGCCTGCAGGACCTCATGAAGGTCGAGGGAATAGACAGGGAACTCTTCGAGCAGATAGAGCTTTATCTCACCATCACCTTGCCGCAGGATATCCGGGTGGACGAGCTTTACGAGAAACTCGAACAGCTCCAGGAAAAGGAATCAGTAGACGAGATAGACCTGGATTTCGATGACCTGGATAAATACAGGTTCAATCCTCTCGATATTAATACCGCCAGCTACTCGCAGCTCATGGACCTGCCGTACATGACCGGCGAATACGCACAGGCCATAATCGACTACAGAAGAAAAAACAAGGGGTTTGAATACATAGATGACCTCAAAGAGGTCATACCTTACTATATATATGAACTGATATTCCCGTTCATAACCGTATATAAGGGAAAAGAGACCGAGAATTTCCACGGGGACCTCAGGTTCAGGTACGGGGTGTGGCCGTACCCTTTCAGCGAGAGTTACTTCGAGTCCGATCCCCTCTACCAGCACCCCGAGTATTTCTACGGCAGGTACAGGATGTATTACGGGAACAAGACGGAGCTGGGCCTGGTGCTAAGGAAAGACCGGTACTCCAGGGATCTGGACTACGAGAACATACGCAATTACTACCTTATAAAAAAATACATGGTCCTCAGGAACACTTTCGGTTTCGATACCATAGTGCTGGGCAACTACTCGCTGGATTTCGCGCAGGGAATGTTCATCCAGCCGGGCCCTTTCCTCGCAAGGAGCATACCGCGGAAACCTAAGGGGCTGAAAGAAGACAAGGGAACGCATATAAACGACATGTTCTACGGCATAGCCTTCAAGAAGGAAGTATCGAATCTCGACCTGTACGGGTTCTATTCGGATAAACCCATAATAGTGAATTACCTCAACGAAGACGGGTCCGTGGGAACGCCGCCGACGGTCTTCTACGATTATTACGCTACCTACCTGACAGGCGACAACAGCTACGATTATTACGGGGCGCTGAAAGAGAGGCTGGTGGGGGCAAGGATGGACTACGATCTCACGGCTTTCCTGAACCTGGGCGGCGGTTATTACGAGGAAGAGTTCGACCCGTACATAGACCCGGCGCAGCTGGCTTACGCGGGCGGCGGCAATTACGAGCACGTGTACCTCCTGTCTGATTATTATTTCAGGGGAGACAGGGTCAACCTGGTAAGCGGCAACATGGAGTACAGGTTCAGGAATTTCCGGCTGCTGTTCGACTGGGGGAGGAGTTATTACCATTCGTTCAAAAGGACGGAGCGCATGGAGGACGAGTACCTGAACAAAGCGAAGGACTGGTTCTGGGACGAGGGTGACGGCTACGAGGTCCTGGGTATAATAGATTACCAGAAAGTGACGTTCTACGCGCAGTACCACTGGCTGGATAACGACTATTTCGCGTTCCATTCGTCTCCGCTGATGACCCAGCTGGGAGTGGAGACTTTCATCAGGGACGAAGAAGGGTACGGAGTGGGGAGCAAGTTCCGCGCGGGACCCGTGACGACCCAGATCAATGTCAATTACGGCCACCCGATAGTGCCGGTAAGATATTACAGCACGCAGGTGGACGATCTGGTGAGCTGGGCAGCGCAGGACGAGTACGAGATATACCTGGATAATTCGTGGAGCGCCCTGGAGGGTTTTACCGTGGGGTACAGGAACACCTACAGGATTAACAGCCGCACCCTCGCTTACGGCGAGCCTTCGTGGCTGAGCTCCATGTTCGACGGGGACGATTTCAGCGTCTACATGCCGTACAGGAGCATGAAGAACAGGTTCGAGCTGGTACACGAGCCGTCGGACAGCGTCAGGCTCAAATGGAGGTACGAGGTCATAGACAACACGTACCCGGAGATAAAAGTGGAGATGAGCGGGTACTCGACTTTCGGTGAACTGAAATACAAGCCGACGTCCGCTCTTACCATATTCGCCAGGGTCACTTACTGGGATGCCCCGCGGGGGGTCTCCGCCGGAGCGATGGAGTACACCTGGCCCAACGCGCTCATACCTTACTCTTATTACTCTGTGTACGGGGCCACGGAAAAAGGGTTCAGGTATTACCTTATGCCGACGCTGAAATTCTCGAAAAACGCCAAGCTCTGGACAAAATACGAGTTCTGGCCGGATCCCGGCGGCGCGGCCAAGAACGTGTTTAAACTGCAGTATGATTTTTCCTGGTGAGATAAATTTAGTAACATGTAGGATAGTTATGAAAAGAATATTATTCGCGATTATCGTTATACTGGTCCCGGTTTCGCGGGTTTTCCCGCTGACTTACCTGGGAAGCGTCGATCCGCTGGCAATAGGAGACCCCGTGTTATCGGTCACGGGAAGAGCCGTGGGCATGGGGAACACTGCCATATCTTCCAGCTACGGCGGCGCCGCGGTCTTCTATAATCCCGCGAACATGCTGAAGGCCAGGGGCTTCAACGTTTCCCTGGGATTCGGGGTGTACCCGGTTAAAGAGACGATAGAACCCGACAGTGAGCCTACCTGGTACAACTCCGCGAACTATTTCGAGTTTTCGAACGCGGGGCTCACGTACCCGGTGACGCCGGGATTCGCGTTCGGGATAGGATACCGGCCGTTCCTGGATCTCAATTACAGTCATAAGAAGAAGATATACGATTCGGGTATACTCGAGAGCGATTATGAGTTCGAGCGGTCCGGTGGTTTCGCGAAAACCACGATGGCGCTTGCGGCGGGACTGGGGCAGCTATCCGCAGGACTGAATTATGACGTGATAGGAAACGGGTATAAGGACGAGTACAGTCTGCTGGACGTCGAGAACGAGATAACCGAGGGTTCCGCGGAAAGCACGTTCAGCGGCTATTCGTACGGGGCCGGCATCAACCTCGAGCTGGTCAGGGACATCGCCGACGTGGGGATAGTATGGAATTCCGAGTTCAGGGTGGACAGCGATTGGGAGGCGTCGATGGATACTTATGGATGGGATGACGCCTGGCCCGTAAAGCCGGATTCCAGTTTTGAAGACGATGGCAAGCGGCAGTATGATTTTCCGCAGGAACTCGGGTTCGGCATCTGCTACAGGTTCTATAAGTACGAGATGTCATCTTTCTCCGTTGACATAGTAAAGACCTACTGGGAGGATTTCAGGTACAGGGAGAAGAAATTGTCGGACAAGTGGATAGACCCTCAGTACAGGAACACCACCAGGGTGAGTGTCGGCGCGGAACATTATATCGGTACCCACACGGCCCTCAGGTACGGGTTCACCCATCTGCCCCATTACTCCAGGACGACCTGCGACCTGACGATGTTCACCCTGGGAGTGGGTTTTCCCCTGACCAGGATGATGGACGCGGATATCGGCGGCATATACGGGAAGAGGAATTTTTACGGCGGCAATATACTCTTTGCCGAAGACGAAATGGTTGATGAACGCATAGCCAAGATACAGCTGTCGTTCCTGATGAAGTTCTGATGCATAGATTTTCAGTAAGATATTTTTTGATATTTTTCCTGGCGGCAGCCTTCCCGGCAGCCGCTTCGGCGGCGGACAGGGTCTCTTTTATCACGGATAAAGGAGAATCCGCCCAGGTCTACCCTGACGAGATCATCGTGAAATTCAGGCCGGAATTAGCTGCTGCGTCGAAGAGCGCGGCGCACGGAAAGCTCAACGCGCGGAAAGCAAGAACAGTAAACAGGCTGGGCGCCGAACTGGTAAGCCTGGAGAAAGGCAGCGATATAAGGAGCGCGCTGGAATATTACAGGAACCTGGACGGAGTGGAATACGCCGAGCCGGTATACGTATGGCGCATCCTCGAGCTTCCCGACGAATACGACGATGAGGAGGAACTCGAAGAAAGACAGTGGGGGCTCTATACCGCGGATGCCCCCGGCGCCTGGGACGTAGAAACAGGAAACGGCGTGGTCATAGCGATACTGGACACCGGCATAGACATGTCCCACCCGGACCTGAATTCGAACATATGGGATAATCCCCTAAGTGATAAAAAATACAGGATAGATGATACCACATATACCATTAAATACGATACCCACGGCTGGGATTTCGTAGACGACGATAACGACCCGGCGGACGAGCACGGCCACGGCACCCATTGCGCCGGCATCGCGGGCGCGGAGACGAATAAATCCACTTTCGGGATAGCCGGGGTAAGCTGGAAGAACGATCTTATGGCGGTGAGAGTGCTCGACGCAGACGGGTACGGCGGGACGGACGATATAGCCAGCGGCATAATATACGCCGCGGACCGCGGGGCCGACATTATAAGCATGAGCCTGGGAGGAACGGGTGACTCCGAACTTGTGGAAGAGGCAGTCGGTTACGCGTACGAAAAAGGGTGCGTGCTTATCGCCGCCGCGGGAAACGAAGGGAGTTCCGAGCTCACTTACCCGGCCGGTTTCGATAAGGTGATGTCTGTCGCGGCGTCGGACAAGGATGACGAGAAAGCCGATTTTTCCAACTACGGCAAGGGGCTCGACGTTATGGCTCCGGGCGTGGATATATACTCGACGGTGCCGACTTACAGCGCCGGAGGGGATTTCGACAAGAATTATGATTCGCTGGACGGAACGTCAATGGCGTGCCCCCATGTCGCGGGTCTTGCGTCGCTGGTGATAGCTTACTGGGAAAGGGGGACGAATAAGGACTGGCAGCCGTCAGAGGTGAAGAACGTGATAACTTCCAACTGCGATGACGTCAACATAGACGCGTATCCCGGGTGGGACAGGTTCACCGGTTACGGCAGGATAAATATGCGAAAGACCATGGCGGCCATACAGGAAGGCACTGTGAACGTGTCCGAAGACAAAGTGCTTATCTACCCGAACCCGTTCAACCCGGATACGCAGGAAGCGCTCATAGTGCCGCCGCAGGATTACGACGGGGTAGCCAGGAAACTCAGGATATATTCGCTGGACGGCCAGCTCGTGAGGCAGACGGGTGTTTCGGGGAGCGTCGCCGTATGGGATGGCAAGAACGATAAGGGCGATAAGTGCGCCTCGGGACTCTATTTCTTTTACCTGGACACTACGACCGGGTCGGAGAAAGGAAAGATAACGCTGATCAGATGAAAAGGACCGTACAGGCTGTCATAGTCATATCGATGATACTTGCTGCCGGGCCGGGTTACATCCTGGCAGCGTCCGGGTACGGCACGACCGGCGCACAGATACTCAACCTTGATACGTCGGCCAGGATAGTAAGCATGGGCGGCGCGAACGCCGGCTTATCGGATGACCTGAACGCAGTTACCGGAAATCCCGCCGGCCTTGTTCAGATGTACGGGACGGAGTTCCAGGCCTCGCGCCTGATATACTTCATGGATTCCGCCATGACCTCTTTCACCCTGGGGCAGAAGATAGGCAAAGCCGGCGCCGCCTTTAAATTGAAGATATTCAGCACGGAAGACACATACCGGGACGAGATGGGTTACGGTTCCAGTAAATTCGATATAAAATACGCCCAGTACACGCTGGGCAGCGGCTTCAATATATCGCAGAGGCAGAGCATAGGGGTGGCGGTCAATATGGTGTCGGAGACTTTCGGACTGGGTTCCACTCCGGGATACGCCGGCGATCTGGAGGATTCGGCGATGTCCTGCGATGCCGGCTGGTTTTTCAAGAGTTTCGGCGGGGATTCGTTCGGCGCCGTGGTGAAGAACATGGGTACCGGCATAAAGCTTGATAAGAAGGAAGACGGGCTGCCGCTCAAAATGGTCATAGGCGGGAGTCACAGGATGGGGAGGTTTATCCTAGCCTGGGATGCGCTGACCAGCAGGCAGGTGGATTTCGCCTGGCAGTTCGGGGTGGAGGCGGAAATAAAGGGAATAAAAGCCCGCAGCGGCCTAATGTATATAACGAGCCCGGACGTGTCCCTGGGTTTCGGCATTCCGTACGGGAATTTCTGCCTGGATTACGCGTTCGCGCCTCATCAGGATCTGGGTATAGCCCACAGAATAACCCTGGGAGGTTATTTCTAGCGTAATTGGTATAATATAGAGAATGCGGAAATCCATATATTCTCTGATCTATATCTTCCTTGTATTTTCCTCCGGTTATTGCGATAAAGTAACGCTCAAAGAAGTAAATAAGGTTGCAGATCTCCAGTCCCGCATGGGTTACGCGCATGACCTCAGGGCCGGCGCCTTCAGCCCTTCAAGGTACAGCGTAGAAAAGATAACAGCTCTGCGCGATGAATCCGGGACAGATATAGCTTACGTAGCTCTGCTGAGTCCCCGCGGGTTCGTAGTCGTCTCGCCGGATGACAGTATAACTCCCGTGATAGCTTACTCGTTCAGGAGCGGTTTCGATTTCGAAGAGAGCCCCGATAACGTGCTTCTGGCCATGGTAAAAAAAGACATGACCGGCAGGCTGAGAGCCATTCCCCTGGTAAGCGAGGATTTCAGGGCAAACAACAGGGATCTCTGGGACAGGTACATGAACGGCTCGGATTACCTGTCCAGGATCGATATGGCGAGCCAGTGGCCGGACGGCAGCGATACCGGGTGGATCAAGACCACGTGGGACCAGATGTCTCCATATAATAAGTACTGCCCGATGGACGGTGCAAAGAGGTCTGTCGTAGGGTGCGTCGCTACCGCGATGGCGCAGTTAGTGGCGTTTCACAGGTACCCGGAGAGCATCTCTTTCAGCGTCGACAAAGACAGTTACACAACAAAGACAAAAGGCATATCCATACCTTCGGATTACAAGAGCTGCGATTTTCCTTCATTCAGCCAGCTGAATTCCATGCTGTCTCATATAGATTATGCAGACGAAGACGAGGATTACGCGGCAGCGCTGAGTTTTGCCTGCGGAATAATAGTGGAGATGGATTACACTGCGTCGGCTTCCGGGGCCTGGTTTACGAAAGAAGATTTTCTGGAAGACCTGGATTACAGCAACGCGAGAGAGATGCTGGAAAGCGAGGCGGGATTTTATGATACGCTGATCAACGATATGAAAAACAGGCGCCCCGCGCTCATAACGATATACGAAGGCAGTACCTCCGGCGGCGGGCACGCGATAATAGCGGACGGGTACCGGGATACGGGAGAGTATCATCTGAATTACGGGTGGGGCAGTTCGGCCCCTGACCCTGCAGATGAATGCTGGTACTCGCTCCCGGACGGCATGCCCGCGGGTTACAGTATGGTATATCACGGGCTGGTGAACATAACGCCGCCCAACCTGAACCCTTACAATGCATATGAACACTCTGTAAGCTATCCTAATCCGTTTAAAATGAGCGAGGCCGGCAAGGTGACGATAAGCCTGCCCCTGACGTTTAACGGCATGATAGACAATGTGAGGATATATACCGTTGCGGGCGATTTCGTCAGGGAGCTGTCGGGAGGGGACCTGTTCGTTAACTGGAACGGCAGGAACGAATCGAATAAAAAGTGCGCCCCGGGGCTCTATTTTTACTGCATAGAGACCACGGAAGACGAAGTACATAAAGGCAAGATAACGGTGATGCCGTGAGCGTTTCAAAACAGGTGCGGATAATATATTCTGTCATGGCGGTTGCCGCGGGCACTCTATGCCTGCTTCGCGCCGACAGTAATTTCGGGACTACCGGCGCCCAGATACTCCGGATGCGCACCTCGGCCAAGATAATGGGAAGAGGCGATACAGGAGTCGCGTATGCGGACGACCTGAATGCCCTTGCATATAACCCGGCAGGCCTGACCCAGATGGAAGGCAGCCAGGCCCAGTTCACCCATATTTTCTATTATGTGGGGACGAGCATGAACTCCGCCGCCTTCGGCAGGAAGTACAGGATGAAGGGTCATGACCTGGCGCTCGGGTTCAAGTGGAAATATTTCGGAACGGAAGACACCGAGAGGGATGAAGACGGGAAGGAACTTGAAGACTTCGATATAAAATACGCCCAGTATTCCCTGGGAGCCGGATACCAGGTCCGCGAAAGGCACAGTATAGGAGCGACGCTCAACGCGGTTACCGAAAAAGTCTACGATTGCGAAGGATTCGATATCGCACTGGACCTGGGATGGCATTACAAGTTCCGGGAAGACCCCATGTATGAAGACGAAAAAGGCGTCAGAAGGGTCACTAAGAGGTTTCTGAATTTCTTCACGTATAACGAACGGGAACCCGTGGGATCCGTAGGCGCTGCTATAAAGAACATAGGCCCGAATATAAAAACCTTCAAGGGCGGCGGGAGCGCCCTGCCTCTTATGCTGGCCGTAGGCGCGGCGTACGAGTTCGACGAGTACCTGGATGACGTTATTTTCCTGTGCGAACTTCACACCAGCGCGGAGAACCCGCTCGGCTTCAATGCCGGAGTGGAGACGGAGCTGGAAGGTTTCCTGTTCAGGATGGGGCTCATGTATACGGCCAATACGACACTTACTTTCGGAGCCAGCGTGCCGGACCGGAAATGGCACGTGGATTACGCGTTCCTGGTGAACCTGGGGCTGGGAACCACGCACAGGATATCCGTAGGAGTCAACTTCTGATGGGTTCGAATTCGAAATTCGTCTTTGCCCTGATAATATTCGCGCTCATAGTGGGCTGGATATATATGCTGTTCGTCCCTTCGCATACTATCAGGAACAACCTTGAGCTTAACGCCAATTATTATCCCGCGATAACGGAAGAATCCGTCAGGAACAGATAGCCGGTGAAGAAAGAATATTTCGTCATAACACTGATAAAGTGGATCTGCTGGTCGTACGTGGCCGGTGTGGGGATGGCCAATATAATCGGTGTCCAGGAGCCGGAGTTCATGCAGAAGATGTGGCTTCTATGCGGCACGTTCTTCTTCCTGTCCGCATACCTGTTTTTCGCCAACAAGCCGCTGGTGAAATACACGCTTTTCCCGGCTTTCATCATACTCGGTGTGGCTTCTTACCAGATGAGGTTCGATGTCTCTAACAAAGATCATATAAGCAACTACATAGACAGGGGCCGCTTCGACAAGACGGTTATCAGGGGAACGATAATAGACGATCCCGATGTCAGGGACTGGGTGACTCATATACTCGTCAAGCCGGACCATATACAGGAAGAAGCCCCGGAGATGGACAAGGAAGGCGACCTTACTACGATAGACAAGAGAAGCATGCGGCCGCTCAAGGGGAAAACGGGAGACATCCTGGTATTCGTCTCGAAAATGATACGGAACAAGACCGAATACTACGATGACATGGAGTACGGGGACAGGATAGAGCTTTACGGAGCTCTGACCCGGCCGATGGAGAGGTCGAATCCCTACGGGTTCGATTACGTCAAATACCTGGAGAACAAGAACGTCTACGGCAGCATGTATATCGGCAGCGCCCGGTGCATCCGGTTCCTGAAGAAGAGCGACCTCGGGGCTCTCGGCAGGTTCAAGATATTCGCGTACAGGCTCAAGGACAGGATGATGCTGGGGCTGAAAAAGACCATGCCGCCGCCGGCTTCGGCTTTTGTCGGCGGCGTGACCGTCGGCGCCAGGGGCGGTGTGCCCGAGGTCATGAAATACGATTTCCAGGCCACGGGCGTCGCTCACGTGCTGGCGCTCTCCGGACTTCACGTGGGGTTTCTGGCCTTCATGCTTATAATGCTCTCGAACAACTTCTTCAAGTCGGCGGGTCTCTTCTACAAGCTGCCTTCCAGGCTGTTCAACAGGGAGATAGACCTCACCCCGTACACCCTTAAGCTGGTGCCGTTTTTCGTGGTATCCCTTCTAATAGTCTTTGTCGTGGTTACCGGGGCGCGTCCCGCGACTATACGCGCGGCCATGATGTACAGCATAGCCATAATATTCAACATGTGGATAGGGCTCAATATCCGCCGCACCACGAGCGTGACCATCCCCTTATCGGCGGCCATAATGCTCTCGTTCAACAGTTTCATGATATACGACGCCTCATTCGCTCTTTCCTTCACGGCGGTATGGGCGATAATCTACCTCTCCGATCCTTTAAGGCAGATATTCTCCAGGGTGCTCGTGGGCTGGGGGCAGCTGGTTTTCTTCCTGTTTTTCATCCTCACTATGGCGATACTGGTAGTATCGCCGTGGCTGTTCGCGAATTCGAAGTTCAATATGCTGTTCATAAGCGCGCTCGCCGCTTCTTCGCTCGTGGCGTATATGCTGGAGAAGAAATTTCCGCTGATAGGGTTCGAGTTCGAAGGCTGGTGGCCCTATCTTTCGGGGTTCATGTGCGTGCAGCTCGCCATACAGATAGGGATGATGTGGCCTCTTTCCGGGATATACTTCAACAGGTTCCCCGTGGCGGGGCTCCTGGCGAACTTCATCGCGATCCCGCTTATAGGCATTATCGTCCCTCTCGGGCTTCTGGGCGAGATATTCACGCTCGTCCCGGGAGTGGGTCAGTACATAGGTCTCTCGATAGGCGCCGCCAACACGCTGTTCTCTAATTTCTTCCTCTGGATGGCGAAGTTCTTCCGCGTGTATTTCCCGTATCCCATACAGTCTGCGCCTTCCGCGAAATGGCTCGCGGTATATTATCTCATGGTCTGCATATTCGGGTTCAACAAGGATATACGCAGGTTCCTGACGGTTAGATTCAGATTCACAAGGAAGAACGCCAACTGGGCAATAGTGCTGCTTCTGGCTTTCATATATTCATCCGGATACTGGGCGGAACCGGTCGTAAGGGGAACGGTCAAGAAGAAGAACGAAGTGCTCGTGACTTTTCTCGACGTGGAGTACGGTAACTGCATCCTGATACAGACTCCGTTAAAGAGAAACATTCTGATAGACGCCGGGTTCAGGGGAGACAAACGCTACTGGACCACGGGCAACTGGGGTAAAGGCAAGAACGTGGTCGTTCCGAACCTGTCCGGGTACAACATCGGGCGGCTGGACAAGATCGTATCCACGAACCCGCTCCCGGAGAACATCGGCGGGCTTATATACATAATAAACTATTTCAATGTCAAAGAGGTCTGGGACTCGCTCGATCCCGTCAGGTTTAAGAAGGATATGAACTACGGCGAGTTCCTGGAGAACCTCAACGATGTCCGGCTGGAGATAAAGAAGGACGACGACCTGCCTATAGGCGCGTACCTCAATTATTACGACTTCGTCAATTCCGGGATATACCCGGCAGTCCTGATGAAGAAGAGGAGCATGAAGGACGAGATACTCAAACCGAAACTGATACCGCACTACCATATATATGAAGGAACGGTTATATACGAGGAGGAAGCGGACGGCAAGAAACTGCGCCTTACGGCTCTTAATCCCCCGAAAGACAGGATAAAGGGAACGGAGAGCGACCTTTACAACAATTCCGCCGTGCTCAGGCTGACGTACGGCGACCGCTCGTTCCTGTTCTCTTCCAATATATGGACCGAAGCGGAATGGGACCTGGTCTCGAAATACGGCGACAAGCTGAGATCGGATATCATGGTGGTGCCCGACCACGGCAGCGGAATGGCCTCGTCCGACAGGTTCATAGACGCTGTAAAACCCGCCGTGGCGCTGGTCCAGTTCGGTTTCCTCGAGGGCAGGGGGTTCTTCGATTCCGAGCTCGAGAGGACGCTGGACAGGTACAAGGAAAAAGGCATAAGCATATACAGGACGGACAAGACCGGCGCCGTGGAGATAAGAAGCGACGGTTCGAAGATAAACATAAAGACGGTATTGTAAATAAGCTGTAAGTTGTAAGTTTTAAGCTATAAGAGAAGATACCAGATGCCAGATACGAAATCAAGTTGCTTGTTGCTGGTCGCTGGTTGCTAGTAAAGAAAGATACCAGATGCCAGATGAGATTAGTGGAAAGTGGAAGGTTGAAAGTGGAAAGTAAAAAGAAATTGCTTGTTGCTAGTGTAAGATAGTTATAAGTTGTAAGTTTTAAGTTATAAAATAGTGAAATTACAAAAAACAAATAATAAATTACAAACAAACAGAATAAGCTTTAAGTTATAAGCCGTAAGCTTTAAGACTATGAATGGAATTAATTTATATAACAAAAAAAGGGATTGGGATGTGAATTTTAAAACTTATAACTTACAGCTTACAGCTGAAGATGTTTGTTTTTTGGTGTTTGTATTTTGTTTTTCATTACACATAACACATTACACTTTACACAGTAAAAAGCCTTATAGCTTTTGAGAGAGGTAATTACTTGATAGAAAAGATTAATACATTCATTCACAGGCTTAAAGAGCTGTACGAGAAGGCCGAGGAGATCGGAAGGGAAGTATACTATTACTTCTTCCGGTCGCAGGTGACAATGAGCAACTCCAGGCTCAATATGTGTTCCACGTGCCCGCTGAAATACAAGTTCTACTATGAAGACGGGCTTAAAGGGTTCCCGTCCGCGCCGCTTCATTTCGGGAGCGTCATACACAAGGCGCTCAAGGAGTATCATCTCAAGTTCGACCTCAAGGGTCAGCATGGAACGCTCGACGACCTCATCAGGGAATACGAGATTGCGTGGAAAGATGTCAGGGCGGAGATGCTGGATTCGGTCTCGGGCCCTCCCATGCACAGGTGGAAAGTGGCGCTCGCCGAAGCCGGGTGCACCATGGAAGAAGTAGAAGACACGATGAGGAAGTTCAAGATAATATACAACACCATGGAAGACGAGGCCATAGCCAAGAAGCGCGGGCTGAAGCTCCTCGAAGACTATTTCAAGGACAACCAGGCCAACCCCAACAGGATAATAGCCGTGGAGAAACCGCTCACGATAACGATAAAGGGGCTGGATATACTCGCCTACATCGACAGGATAGAGAAGACCCCCGAAGGGGAGATAGAAGTCGTAGATTACAAGTCCGGGCAGAGGGTGCAGGACGAGGAGACGATACTCCTGGGCGGCGACAACCAGGCGCTAATATACACGATGATGGTTGAGAAGAAATGGAAGAAACGCCTGCGTAATTTCTATTATTATTACCTCAAGAACGGCAACAAGGTCCCCTGCAATCCCCCGAAACGGCTCAAGGACAAGATATTCAACGAGCTCTGGGAGACGGCGCAGGACATAAAACACAGGAGGTTCGAGCCACACCAGGGGCCGCTGTGCGGCTGGTGCGACTACGAGGTTATATGCCCGACCTGGAAAGGGAACCAGGCGCCTTTCAAGGGGATATTCCGGGCGGCTCGCGAACGCGGCAGGATGACGTTTTCCTATTCCAAGATGAGCTGCTACAGGAACTGCCCGTACAACTACAAGAAGCTCTATATAGACAAGATATCTCCCAAACCCAAAAACTTCTTCGCCATAGGGCACGCATGCCACGAGACGTTCGAGGAATTTTTCACATATCCTTACCAGCCGTCGCTCACGCAGCTCAGGAAGATGTACGAGAACCACTGGCACAGCGAAGGGTACAGGGACGTCCAGGAGGAGAGGAAGTTCTTCGAAGACGGCTGGAAGTGGGTATCCTCCTTCTACAAGAAGTACTATGACGGGCATTACCTGAAAGCGGCCGGGGTGGAGCTTTACTTCCAGCTCCCGATAGGAGACGATTACATCATAATAGGGTACATAGACCGGCTTCAGAAGAACCTTGACGGCACCTACGAGATACTCGATTACAAGACCGACCCGAAACTGCGCACGCAGGAAGAGCTGGACAAGGACCTCCAGCTGACATCCTATTACTGGGCCATGAGGCAGCTCGGAATAGACGTGAAACAGCTCTCTCTGGAGTTCCTGCAGTTCAACCAGAGGATGACCACGAAGAGGACGCCGGAGGACATACCGGTTTTCATAGATGAAGTGAATAAGACCATAGGCGAGATGGCCTCAAAAGAAGAAGAACTCAAGAAACACCCGGAAAAAGCCGATATACTGTTCCCGCCCAAGGTCAACAAGTACTGCGGCGGATGTGATCACCTCATAGGCTGTCCCATGGAGAACGAGATAAGGACCACGTACAGGGAAAAGGTGATGAACCTCGAAGAAAAAAAAGGCAGCGAAGATAAAGAGGAAGACGAGAAGGAAGAGAAAGAAGAAGAGAAATTCGAAAAATAACTCATGGCCAAAGGCAGAAGATATATAAGATCGAAATTAATTACGGGAATGGTGGCGGCTGTCACGCTCTACATGATGTTTTTTATCGTGACGGACAAGAGGTTCGAATCCGCCAGGAGTTCGGTGTTCTCGAAGAAGAAGATGGGGGCGCCGGTGCTGAAAGTGACGTTCCTGTACGTGGGGCAGGGCGACGCGGCGCTCGTAAGGGACTTGAGGCCCGGCGGAAAGACAATGCTTATAGACGCCGGCCCGTCGCCGGAGGTCGAGGAGTTCATGACCAACGCGCGGTCTGACGAGAATTACGCCGCCGGCGTGATAATCCCTTACCTTAAAAGACAGGGCGTGAAAAAGATCGATTACGCCGTGATGAGCCACAAGGACGGCGACCATATAGGCGGGTACGCGTACCTCATAAGGAATTTTCCCGTAGGCACAATATACGACAACGGGATAGAAGGGAGTTCTCCTTATGTCAAACAGATCAATAAGGCACTGAGGGAGACCCCGTCGGTAAAATACGAAGTAGCGAGGGCCGGGCGGAAGATAGGTTTCGATGACGGGATAACCTGCCAGTTCATAGCCCCGATGAGGGATTACGGCGAAGCGAAGAATCCCGATAACAACGCGTCTATAGTAGTCAGGGTCGTCGCGGGGAATATATCATTTTTATTCACCGGCGACATAGAGATACCCGCGGAACTGGACCTTATGAGATACGGTAAAGACCTGGAGGTAACCGTGATAAAAGTCCCTCATCACGGCTCCACCTCTTCCAGCTCGACGCCTTTTCTGGACATGATAAAACCGGATGCGGCCGTATTCTCGTGCGGCAGGTACAACAAGCTGGGATTCCCGACATTTGATATAATAAGAAGGTACGAAGACAGGGGGGCGGGGATATACAGGACGGACATGCAGGGAAACATAGAAATGCTGACCGACGGCAGGACATACAAGGTGCTGACCGAGAGGTAAAAGGAGACAATAATCATGATGAGCGCATATAAAAGACAGAGAGTGATAGTCCGGAAGACGCTTCAGTTCAAATATACGCTGATAGTCCTCATAGCTATGCTGGTCACCGCGGTCACGGTAGGCGCGGATTTCTACTATTCTCTGCAGGGCTTCGTGGGCGACTACCTTAAAGATATACCGGGCATAGACCAGCTTTTGAAGAACATGAACCAGCTCATGTACGCTAAGGTCACTGTGCTGGTGGTGCTCGCGGCCGCCGTAAGCGTACTGGTGTCGCACAAGTTCGTGGGCCCGGTCTTCAAGCTGGAGAAGAACCTGGAAGAGATATCCAGGGGCAACCTCACGCACCAGGTGCACCTGCGTTCGGGAGACGAGCTGAAGCATATATCGGAACTTTTAAACGACATGATAAAGAATTTCAGGACCTGGATAAAAAAAGACAGCGACATCGCCAGCGAGACCGCGGCGCGGCTCACGGTGATGAAGAGCAAGCTCAGCGATCCCGCGCTCCTCGAAGAGATAGAAGACATAAAAGCGAAGCTCGAGCAGGTATCCGGTAACTGGAAGATAAACTAGTCAATTAGACGACAAAACTCTCCTTTTTACGCCTTCAGGCGTTACACAACCGTTACATGTATGAGAACTCTGCGTAATATACAGGCAGTATACTTTTACTGGAAGAGGTAGAAAAAATCTTCCGATAAAGGCAAACCCGTCGAAAGGCGGGGACGCAAAGCCACGGGACTAAACCCGGATCAATAAAAGGTTCGGGCATGTCGGCCGGGTTGCCGAAGGGGTTTTTACAGGGGATTTCGACAGCCTGCCGTGTTAGCCGGGCTACCGAAGAAGATACACGAAGTGTAGGAGTGTATGTGTATGTTTTTCTGTAGCCCGGTTTTTTATTATGAAAATTTTGGAGGCAGTGTTGAAAGAAGTTGAGTCAGGAATAAGAAAAATATCGGAAATCGTTCCGCTAGTGTTTTTCTTGATACTGGTCTCAAACACTTTTCTTAAAGCGGATATCTATATATCCAGTAATACTATCTGGACAAAACAGGATAACCCCCACGAGATAAAAGACGATACAATAGTTGAAGAGGGAGTAACCCTTATAATAGAAGCCGGTGCACATGTTGTATTCTGCGGCAGTTACGAACTGGCAGTTGACGGGATACTGATAGCGACGGGAACCGTAGATACCCCCGTTCTGTTCACGTCGTCCGAGAACCTGCCGGAGCGCGG
>JAFGSA010000022.1 GCA_016934855.1 Elusimicrobiota bacterium | reverse complement strand
TGGCAGAGATGCTCGAACTCGGAAGGAGCCTTGCAAAGAGAGGCGATCTTCCCGTAGACATAGAAAAGCTTAGAGATAGCCTCAGAAAGGCCAACGAGGAAAGGCTGTCCGCGGATTATGCCGGAAGAGAAACGAATGCGGAAATGATGAAAAAGTATAACGAGGCCGTTGAGGAAGCGACTATAACGGACCTGAGCAGAGCCTTTACCGAAGCGTACATGGAAATGGTATGGCCGTTTATAGAAGACGCATTGGAATGGATACCCAGGCACACGATGAAGAGGCTGAGGCACCAGCTGACCAACGTGGAATACCTAAGCGTTCTGAGAACCGCCATGAAGGCGGCGCTGTGGGACCTGCTTCCCGAGGACGAGCTGGGGCAGAAGATATTCAATCCGTGGGAAGCTACCAACAGGGAAGGCAACATCCTCGCTAAAGAATCCATAGAAGGATATCTCGAAGATGTTGACAGTGAGCTCGAAAGAATTCCTTCTCCGGAGGAATGGGCAAAGCTCCCGACAGAGAAGAAACGCAGGATACTCGAACGGTGGGCTAAGCTCTCGACTATAGGCGGATCCTTCGATTTGAACAACCCCGAGATCAAAGCGGGTCTGATAGCGGCCGAAAGAGCCGGTAACAGGAAACTCGATTACGTCAGGGAGCGGCTGGCCCAGGATTATGTGAAAGACTACGCCACGGATGCGGATCTTGACGATCTTTACAGGTTCTTTGACGAGTTCGTATTCTCCGGAGCGAAAAAGACCATTACGTTATTCTTCGATAATAACTTCGAAGGGGTATTCGACCTTGCTTTTGTCCAGGCTCTCCTTGAGGCCAACCCGAACCTGACTATAATAGTAGTGCCGAAATCCGTTCCCGCGAGCAACGATTTCAGCGTCGCGGACCTCGAGGAAGTGATAGCCGAAACCCCCGCCGGACAGTACGACCTGTTCGGTAACCTGAGGGAGTTCAGGACTGACAAGGGAGGAAGAAGGTTCCGGGTTATCACGACCGGCCCGGGACTCCAGGGTGTCGATCTGAGACACAGTTCGAAAGAAGTTACAGATGCTGTTCTGGCGAGCGACCTTGTGATAACCAAAGGCCAGGCAAACGCGGAGAGCTTCCAGGGGTACAGGGGCAAAGGTGTGAATATAAGGAGGCTGCATATACTCATAGGTAAAGGCAGGGGAATACAGAGGTTCACCGGCATCAAGAGCAGCGGCGTGCAGCCTCATGTGATAGCACTGGTTGAACCCGGTGTAGCTCTCGGTTCCGGACCGTTATTGAGAAAGACAAAGTGTCCGGTAACCACCGAAGATATAGAAGCTGCCAGCCTGACGCTCCAGGAGTACAGGGTACTGAGAAAATTCGTAGAGGAAAGGCCTCTCAGGATAAGGGAAGAACTCCTCGAAGAAGGGTTCGAGGGGACTCAAGACGAGCTCGACCAGGCCGTACGCCAGGCGATGGTTAAAGAAGTGGCGGATGCTCTTAAAGAATACAGACTTGAAGGATACAATCCCGAAGCTATAGTGAGAGTTCTCGAGAAATACAGGAAATTCAGGGGCTCCCTCGAGAATATATCCCTGATACTCAGCGACGAACAGCTTCTGGAAATATTCGGCATAATCGCTAAAGGACCCGAGCTTCCGGAACCCGGTACGGGCACAGCACCGGCATCACCGGAACAGCCCGAAGGGCCGGAAAAACCGGGTCCGGTTTCGATCACAGTGGAAGAAGAGGGTACGCCCGAAGTGACTCCTCCTTTCTCCGGTTTTACGGGCAGGCTCATGAAAGCCGGGCTTATTATAGGGCTTATTGCCGGGTTAACCAGCGCTGCCGTAATGATACTGGCGTCGCTGGGCATCATCGTGATTGGTTCTGTCGCTATGATGATCGCGGCTTCAGTTCTAATGGCATCAGGTGTACTGGGAGTCCTGGCCGGCATCATCGTCATAGTGTATGCTATGGCAAGATACCTGGCGTTGTCTGCCGGGAAAACTATTCTTCCGGCGTCTCCGGAAGAGCTGGTAATACGGCAGTCGGAACCGCCGGGATCAGAGGAATCGTACAGTTATGTGGTTTTTAATAGTTTAAGAGACTTTAACGCATACAGGCGTACTCCGGGCTTCATTTCCCGTACTGACCAGCTGATCGGTGACGGAACAGAGAAATTCAGGGACAGGGAAGAAGCGCTGGAATATGCCCGCGAAGTATACAGCAGAGAAATGGTTGCCGGGGAAAAAGCTCCCGGCCGATCGGCCGTAATAGGAACTCCCGCTGATCTTTTGATCAAGACAAGCGACGGAAGGTTCGCTGTCATACCGAGCGTAAGAGCGTACAGGGAATACATGGCTCTGTCCGATTCACAGGCTGAATCTTTCGCGCTGCACCTGGCTGATATATATTATACGGAAGACGAGGCGTTACGGCGCGCTGAGCAGGTCTTTGACAACATGCGCCAGGAACAGCGGTTCCGCAGCATCGTGTCTGCCAGGCCGGAACTGGAACTCCTTGCAGCCGGCATGGGAGCAGGGTTAAATGTGGAAATAGAAGAAGGTCTCGATGTACCGTACGTAATAGAGGATAATACGTTAAGGATAAACAAGGCTGTCCTGAAGAGCGAGGCGGTGACACTCCTCGTCCTGCGTCATGCCCTGGAGATGATGACATTAAATAAACTCAGGGGTTCACCCGACGAAGCGGTCCGGCTGGCTTTCCAGATAATAGCCTCCCAGGTAACCCTCTCGTATCTCACCGCTATACCCGAAAGATTCGAAACAGAATATAATGATACATATGATTCTATAATAAGGGATATTCCCGGAATGGAAAGCATCCTTCCGCTGTCTCCGGAGAGAATGAGGCAGTATAAGACATTATCCGATGATGACAGGCCGGGTTTTATGGCCGCTGTACTGGGTATAACTGACGCAAAAGCAATAAGTACCGCCGTCACTGCCTCGCCGCTGGCTAAGCCCGCGGAAGTATTGGCTTCCCAGGGAGGAGACAGCCGGCTTGTTTATAACAGGCAGACGGGTAAAAATAAATACGGCGCTACAATAACCCCGAGGAAAGGGCTTATATCTTTTGCCAGTACGACGAGTTCGAGCGCGTCAGGTCAGACCTATATGCTCGCCGAACTGGCCAGGAGGGAACTGCTCGCCGCGGCTCTTGAAGGAGAACTTGAACTCAAGTCTTCTATAGAAAATATAATAGGAAGAACAAGAAAAACCATAGAAGAATCGCTGGGCCTCGAAGGCCTCGATGGTCTGGAGATACTGCTAACCCCCTCGGGTACGGACGTCGAATCGCTCTCGACCTACTTTGCAATACAGATGACCGGACTTCCCGTGACGAACATAATCACTGCTCACGGCGAGGTCGGGAGCGGGAGCCTGCTGGCTTCCATACTGAAACATTACGATAAGGTGACACCGTCGGGCGCGAAAGTCACGCAGGGCGATCCGATTGAAGGATGTGAAGGATTCGATGTGACCCATGAAACGGTGATGCTCAGGCAGGATGATACGGGAGAAGAACGCACGGATGCCGACGTAAAGAAAGAGATAGAAGATAAGGTGCGCGCGGCGGCCGAGAATGGAAGAGCCGTGGTGCTGCACGTAGTCGTCAATTCGAAGACCGGGCTGAGAGCGCCCGATACGAAATTTGCCAGGAGTCTTACCGGAAAATACTCCAATGTCCTGGTCGTAGTGGATGCGGCCCAGATGAGGTTCGAAGACGAATCGCTCATAAAGGAGTACCTGGAAGCCGGATTCATAGTTAATATAACGGGTTCGAAATTCTACGGCGGTCTGCCGTTCTCGGGCGGCATGCTCATACCCAAAGCCGTGGCTGATAAGCTCAGGGCACCGGATATGGCTGTGCCGGCAGGATTCGGGGATTATTTCTCGGCAGCCGGGATAACAGATGGAATGCCCGGACTTAAGAAAGGCGTCTCGCAGGAAGATAACCTGGGAATGCTTATCAGGTGGGTTACAGCCGCGCCGCTGATGAGCGATTACAGCGGGGTAAAGAAAGGCCCGAGGAGCAGGACCAGGGACAGGCTCGTCAAGCGCATGACAGCCATAGTCGGAGCGTATGACGGGGTGAGGATAGCCAGGTCAGGCGCACCCAGGGGAGAGACGAACACCATAATCACCTTCCGGGTAGAGATAGAAGGCAAATACCTCGGTAAGATCGGGCTCACATTGATGCATGAGCTCTTGAACAAAGACATATCGTCTATGCTTCCGGCGGATGCGGATGCTGATGAAGCAGCCGTTGCAGGAACCGAATGCTATATAGGCCAGCCTGTGGGTCTTAATAAGGACGGCTCGGTAGTCGCTCTGAGGATGGGGCTGAGCTCCGAGCAGGTTTTACATGCCATGGACAGCTCAGGTTTCAGCGGTGTCCTTACCGATACCGATCTGGTGATGAGGAAGATCGCCCTTATAAGGAAATACTGGGATCTTTTCCAGGCCAGACCTGTGACCGCTCCTGCGGTTGTTGTAGAAGCCGGGCCGCGTGAAACTCCCGGGGAACCGGAAGCGCGTGCGACGGAACAGGAGACAAAAGAGACTGCCGCCGTGTCCGCCCCGGGACCGGTCTCAACAGCCGAACCGGAGGCAGTACAGAAGATGACGGAAGCAGAACT
This sequence comes from Elusimicrobiota bacterium, assembly GCA_016934855.1. Classification (GTDB taxonomy): domain Bacteria; phylum CG03; class SLGR01; order SLGR01; family JAFGSA01; genus JAFGSA01. The sequence continues at coordinate 21,615 of JAFGSA010000022.1, read as the reverse complement.
TTATGACAGGGATATCATCAATACGACCGAAGCCGCCCAAATACTTGGAATAAGTATCCCCTACCTGTATATATTGCTGGAAAAAGACAGCAGCCTCGGAGAAAAAGTAAGAGGCCGCTGGAGGATATCCAGGAAAGCCGTGCTGGCCAGGAAAGCGAGGCTGACGCTCGAAAAGGCGGCCGCAGAACAGGGAATAGATATATCTGATCCGGAAATGGCGATCATCCCGTATATAAAGAAGAGCATAGAAGGTTCTCAGACCGGGCCGATGATCAACTACGCGCTGGAGAAACTGGCTAAAGTGCGTATGGTTCCCGTAGAAATAGCCGAAGATTCCGCGGAAGAATTCTTTGAAGGATTGAGGGGCGTGCCAAGGGTCGGAAGCATATTGCTCGGCAGCCACGAAGCAAAGATACTTCCGCATCTTGCCGGTATGGACGCGGATGCGGAAGCACTTGGTACCGCCGAGATGCTGGTGCGGGATGGGGATAATTTCACCGGAAGGATGATGGAGGGGGAATATTTTGCGGATTGGATGAAACATGATTTCGGAGCCGACGTGATCAAAGGCAAAAAAGTGGTCATCCTCGGGGCAGGCGTGGCCGGCAAAGCTATAGCAAGAGCCTTCGCGAAAGATAATACGGCCGGGAGCATAACAGCTTATGATATAGACGCTTCAAGGGGAGACGGTATGGGCTCCATACAGCCGGAAAGCGGCACCGGGATAGATTTTCTGTCGGATGCGGATGAGATGCTGGATATCATAGCCGATGCCGATATCGTGATCAATGTCACCGGGCTTATAGACAGGTCGCCTCTGCAGTCCGGCTGGGTCCTTAAAGACGGTGCGCTTGCGGTTGACCTTAATTACAGGGAAAAATCCGAGTTTCTCAAGGAAGCGGAAGCGTACGGTGCCGATATACATGATGCACATGGATATCTTTACCATCTTAACGCCTACCACGTAGCGGCCGCCCTGGATCAGCAAGGCATAGCGTATAACATAGAAGAGTTGATAAGATTGTTCAAAGAATATTTCGGAGAGACCCAGCCGCGTGCATCACCGTCAACGGAAGCCGAGGCTGAACCGGAATCCGCAATAACCCCGGCCGAGGAAGAGGGAGAGACTTTCATAGGGATACTGGCGAAGGGAGCGGCATACGGGGTCATCGCCGCTTTCGGAGTAATAGGCCTGGGTTCTGTCGCCATACTCGTGGCGGCTGTTCTCGGAGTAATAACCAGCCCGATAATAATCACGGGCGCGATTGGCGCACTAACGGCTATAGCGGCTTCTACGGTCATATATATGATAATAAGAAAACCGGTCCGGGAAGAAGAGGAAACATTCGGTGCCGAAGAGGAGGAGCCGGAACCGGCCGTTTCAGAAACGGCATTGCCGGGCATAAGGGACGTACTGGAAAGAGCGGGATTGACCGGTATGAAGATGGGGACTATAGTCGCGAGGATGGGCGGGGTTGACGGAGTAGCGCTCGAGACCAAAAAGATAATAGAGGTTTCTTCGGGAGAAGGTATGCCCGTGACATCTTTTATAGGTGAGGGAGAGGTCAGGTCGAGCGATGAATTCACTTTGGATCCGTCCGTAGCCTTCGGCGATCCCGCGAATCAGCTCATCATATCTTTGTCTTTCATGGAACTTTCCGATGCAGGCAGCATACTGAAGCTGATGAAACAGCACAGAGAAGAACTCGGGAGGCTGGATAAGCCGGCTGCCGACAGGATAATATCGGCGCTCGAACAGGTTTCGGGAAAAGGTCCGGCCGACCAGTTGAAAGCCCTGTCGGAACTGAGAGATGATATAAACGCAATAGTGAGGAAGCTTATCGAGACAAAGAGCGCAGAGCTTGAACAGAAAATGGAAGGGTGGATAGACTCCAACGGCCTCAGGGTGGTTACCCTTGAGAACTGTAATACCATACCTATGCAGATAATCCTGGGTGTTGCCGTGGCGCGCATAGCAGCCCGCAGGAGCGATATAACTTTTATAAATCACAACCATGATTTCTGGTTCGAGAGAAGAAGATACGCGGAAGAAGGCAGGCTCAACGATGTAATAGGGGAGTACCTTGATCTTGCGTTCCCGCTTGCGGGCGATAACGTCATACAGCTCTTCATAAACTCCTGGGCGAAACGGAAACTCAGGTCAAGGTGGAACGCCCTGATACACAGGTATGAGGAAGAAGCCGCCAGGCTGGAGAAGACAGGCGCCGAGGGAGCCGCAAAGGCTGAAGAGCTCCGCGCCAGGGCCGGGATGCTGAAATCGGAAGCCGGTAAACTCAAAGACAGGGATAAGAGCGACATAATACCCAATGTGATGGACTTCACCAAGGCGCCGCCGGAACTGGATGAATACAACAGCGATTTCAGGTCGAAAATAGGGGTGGAGGAGAACGACATTCTCATCGGAAGCGTTGTCAGGCTGATAGAGCGCAAAGGAATAGAGTTCTCGCTCAAGATGCTCAAGTGGCTTAAGGAGATGGATCCAGCGAACGCGCACAGGTATAAGCTGGTGCTGACCGGCGGCGATGAGACTATAGAAGGCGGGCAGTATAAGGAAGTGCTGGAGAGCTACGCGCGCGATCTCGGACTGGAACTTGGCAAAGACGTCATTTTCGTTTCCGATGTCAAAGGAGTGGAGATCGGCCAGGCGCGTTCTGAAACCGAAGAAAGGAAAGTATATACGATAGAAGACGTATACGCGAATATCGACCTCTTCAGTTATTCCTCCACTTACGAGGGGTTCGGGAATGCGCTCCTGGAAGCCATACAGGCAAAGATACCGGTCGTCGTATTCCCGTACAGGGTGTATATAGAAGACATAGGCGAGCATCTCTCCAGGGGCGTAATAGAGTATCCGCAGCTGAACTCCGCGCTGCTGGAGAGGTTCGGGATAAACGTAGACCTGGTGACCGCGGACGATCTTCAGCTCATACTGGAACTGGCGTCCGTGGATGATCCTGCGAGACTGGAAATGATAAGGAAACTCCTGTCGCAGAAAGCCGGCAGAGAGATATCGTCAGGGGAGCTGGATGAATTTGTAAAATACTCGAGAAAATACAATGAGGCATTCAAAAAGAAATGCCAGGATATAAAGAAGGTAACGGACGAGCTGATAAAGCACGACAGGCCCGAACGGATAAAAGTCATGAGGGAGCTCAGGATGGTGAGGAGCGCGCACAGGGCGGCGTCCAGGTACTTCTCGTATGAGAGGCTTAATGCCATTCTGGCGGGGATACTGGAGAGGACCAGGGTCGTCAGGGAGGCGCTTCGGGAAGCAGGAGACAGTGTCGGAAAGACCAGGGAATTCTATGAAAGACGCGCAAGGGAATATGCTCAAAGGTGGTCGGAACCCGATCCCAACCTGGCGCCGCATCTTGAAAAACTCGACGCGCTCCGGCCGGTCAGAGGAAAGATCCTTGAGAGCGGCGCGGGTGTCGGAAGGGAGATGATGCATTTCATGAGCCGGGGTTATGATGCTTACGGGATTGACTATTCTCCGGAAATGGCGAAAATAGCATCTGAAAGGGAAGGATTAAGAGGAAGGGTCTCCGTTATGGATATGAGGCATCTGGGTTTCAAAGACGGGACCTATGATGCGGTCTGGGATAATGCTTCATTTGTCCATATCCCGGAGAGGGAAGCCGGCGGAGTGATAAGTGAATATCACAGGGTATTAAATGACGGGGGGATACTGTTCCTCAGGGTAAAAGAAGGTGAAGGCGAAGTCACCGTCGATACGGGGGAATATGAGGGCGAGTCCAGGTTCTATAAACTTTATAAGGAAGCCGAGCTGAGGAAGCTCCTCGAGGAAAACGGATTCGAGATAATTGAGATGGAGACTAGAAAGGAAGAAGGCACAGGTAGAGACGTGAACTGGATACATGTTTTTGCAAGAAAGAAAACTGCGATGGAAGAAATAACCGCTGTTGAACCGGATAAGGCCGAGATGGAGCGTACTCCGCAGGGGATGCTTCGCAGTAAGCTCACGACGCCGCTTAAGGCGCATGCGACGGATAAACTGAAACTCGTAAAACTCATATTCAAGATGTTGACAGGATTATTCAGGAAGGGAACGGATAAACGCAGGATATTCTCTCTAATACTAATGACGCTCGGAGCCATCAGGAAAGGCAAGTCCGCCGAAGAGATGTCCAAGCTGTACCTTAAAGGCGGATACGAGCAGCCCGGGTACGGCGTGCCCGAAGGCGCCTCGATAGACGGTTCGCATGCCGTAGGCGGCGAGGGAACGCAGGGATATTACGTTGGCAGGACCGAAGACGGGAGAAGCGGAAAACAGGTTTATATTGATACCGTTCGGAGCATGAGGGATTTCTTCGAAAGAAGAAGGACCAGGAATGGTAAACCGGTAAGGTACATAATAAAGACAGGCATAGGCGGACAGCATACGCCGTTCCAGGGCATCTGTGACAGCTTCAACGCTCAGGTCGTCGACCTGTCTACGGGCAAGGTCGTTTTCGAAGGAGAGTATGAGCTCGGGAAAGACTTCGAAGAGGATATGAGCAGGATATTATCCGAGACCGGCGCCGGCTGGGACCAGGTCGCGGTGATACCGAGTTCGAAGTCCGGTTCGACCGACGAGACCATGATGGTCTTCGTGGAGATAATGAATGTTCTTATCAAGAAACTGTCTGCGGAAGCAGTCCGGGGTATTGACGGAGAAAAATTCGCCGGGGTAGTGCTCGACACGCTCCACGAGATAAACTTCAGGGACGGCAAAGAGATAGCGGGCAAGGACCTGTTCAAGGATTTCAGCCTGGACCTTATAGTCGAAAGAGCCGTTGCTGCCGGGTTGGATGTAAACCGCGACCAGGTAAAAGCGATATTCGGCAAAGTCCTCGGCAACATGTTCTTCGAGACCACGGACAGGCCGTCCGCGAGCCGCCTCTCGGCTTTCATCAGGAATTCCGGGCTGGATAAAGAGCTCGGTGAAGACGCGCCCGGTTTCGGTGCCATGTTTGATAATGTCGGAGGAAGATGGACGGCGGACCTGCACATGATGGTCTTCCTGGCCTACTACGGACTTGATGCTCAGGAGTACTGGGATATAAGATATAAAGGTATAAAGAGCGTGAGGGACGGGTCTCATATAGCCAATAATATAGGAGACAGGATAGTCGATGAGGGCATAACGGATATAGCGCTCGTCGTGCCGGACGAACTCTTCTGGTTCGCCAAATCCATAGAACAGAACTTCAACGAGAGCATCTGGCAGGACGGATACGCTAATCTGAAGGCCGTCAGACAGAGCGACTGGGATGCGCAGAGCCATCATTACAAAGACAGGGCCGGCAGGCTTGTAATCAACCTTTCGGGTATACAGATGGCTCCGGAATCCTATAACCTGGCAAGGGGAGTACAGGTGCCGGGCGATATAAAAGGCATGTCTGGGCAGGATATAGCGAATATGTTCGCCGGACTCAACACGCTCTTCTACGGCGTCACTAATACCGTAGCCAACAGGCTTATTGCAAGGGCTCTGGCGGAAGCGGGCCTCTCGGCGGATGACGTGGATTTGAACGACCTGGATAATCCGGCGACGAAGATAGTCCAGGAGAACCTGTTCCTCAGGCAGCCTTACGTTGAACTGGGTAAAGGGCTTCTCGAGAAGAGGCTTAAAGGGCTGCAGGCCGAAGAAGCAGCCGGTCCGGGAGCTATAAAGAGAGCGATGGACGAGATAAAAGGCCTGGCAAGAAAAGGAACGCTCAGTACAAATGTAGAGGGACTGGATATCCCCGGGAATGTGACGGACGTGAAAGAACTGGCCGAAGTAATACGCGCGGCGGCCGAGTACGCCCGGAAGAACGGAAGGATATTCGTGCCCTTCATATACCTCGAAGGGGAGAGGTTCTATCAGCTGAGGGACCATCTTATAGATATGGGTATAGAATGGGTGCTCCAGGGCACAGGGGACCAGCATATAAGCTACCAGCAGGTGCTGGCGCAGCCGAAGAAGTACCTGCCGTTTGTCATATCGTTCGTGCCCGAAAACGAGATACCGGGCAAGCCCGCCATAGGATTTGCCAAGGGCTACCTGGATAACGTAAGCCCGCATATGGTCAGGGACTATTTTGCTCAGGCGTCGTACGAAGCGCTGACCGACCTCAGAGCAGCGCAGGGCGGAGAAGGTATCTTCCTCAGGCTCACGGACAGCGACGATAACATCAATATGCTCAAACGGGCCGCGCCTAAGGTTGAAACAACAACAGATGTGCTGGAATCGGTTACAGAAGCGGCTCCTGCGCGTGCTTCACCGGACAAAACAACTCTGGAAGCTGTACGAAAGTATAAAGGCATATTCAGCAGAATAGGTATAGCAAGGGTTGATTATCAGTCTGATATAGCCGGGATGAGAGCGGGATTTACGGAAGAGAAAGCTTATATAGACAGAATCGACACGATCCAGAAGATAATAGAAACGATAGAAAAAGCGACCTCCATACCCTTATCCGAAGAAATAAGATATACAATTCTCAAATCCCTCCTCGGCAAAGAAGATATAAAAGATATTACAGCAAGAATAAAAGGCATACTCGACCTTACCTCCTATATAAATGAGCACAAATCAATAAATATCGACGGTGAAACGGTTCTGGATATGATACTTACGGATGTAGTTGTAGATACACATATAATCATTGACGGCAATGTTGAATATGTACTTAATGCGGAAGAGAATAAGGGTAAAGTGATATTCTTCCTTGACTTTAACCCGGAAAACGTTCCACGGGGTATCAAAGTGTTCAGTACTGCGGCCGGGCTGGAGAAATATCTTGAAACCCATCCTGGAGAGACCGTAGCTGTGGTATTCGATCACCATAACGAGCTTTATGGCAAGGATCAGACGACTACTGCTACTACACTGGTAGATCCGCGGATACTGAATCATTTGAGAAAGACCAGCGGCAGAGAGCTCCTTATTGTGCGCAACCACCATGATACTGATAGTATATATTCCGAGGTCAAACTGAGGGGTTATCTGCCTAATGGGCTGGATAAGCTTGCCGATTCGGCTTCTGTGTACGGAGATTATACTCCTGAGTCAGGGTATGAAGAGGAGGCAAGAAGGATACATTATACTGTGACTATGAGGAAAAGGGCAATGTATGAAGGGTATTCTGCGCGCAATATAATAGTGGATGCAGCCAGGATCGCGGTGGACGATGAAATTAATAATGAGTTATACGGGGAAATCCTGGAAGAAATAAACGAGCAGGAAGAGTTTATCGATGTATTTATACAGCGGGAACACGCAGGCGTTCCGCCCAGAGTGCTCATGATATATGATGAAGGTGAAAAACCCCTTGAAAACAGGTATTCCGATGGAAGACTGAACGAAGAAGTACTCTTTAACTATTTAAGAAGGAAATATGACGGAGTCAGAATACTGTTGATTCTGAGGCAGGACATAGGAGAAGGAAAGAGCAGGTATTCGATTTATGTAGCCGACAATGATAATAAACCGTATGATCTTACCGTTCTTGCTGAAATGCTAAATGAGGAAGAGGGTATCACTGACACCTGGGGCGGCCGGGAATTCGCGATGGGCTGCAGAAAAGGAACACGGCTGGATCCCCATCGTATAAGGGAGATCGCAGAGGAATTTGTAAGAGCCGAGGACGAAAAAGCTGCCCTGAGGTACGGGGCTGAACCGGCACAAACCGTTCCTGAAGTTCTGCAAGCGGCAGTTGTCAGATTGGTAGCCGAAGTGGAAAACAGAATTGAAGACGGGGCCGTGCAGACCGTTAATGAAAAAAGCGAGATCATTATAAGGATCGCTAATGCTGTTTTAGGTTACATCGATTCTGTCGGAATAGACGAATTGGATAAGCAGGAATATGCAGAGTTTATACGCAGGCTCTATGGAGTTACTGTCTCCGGCAGTACCAGGGATATACTCAGGGCTTCATTGTCATGGGTGGAGGTAACTATAAGGACGAGATTTAACAGTTTAGATGCAGCATCCTTGTTTATAGATATTCATCGTGAGGTATATTCCGCTTATACATCTCCGGATAAAGTCGAATCTTTAAGCGAAGCTGCTGGAGAATTATCGTCCGAAACCGAACAGAGGTATATCCAGCTTATGCTGGCTTACTGCAGAGGGATGACGCCGGAAGACGTGGAAAAAGATTTCTACCAGCTCCTGTCCGGAGACGATTTCGAAGCGTTCACTCAGGCCCTGCAGTACTCCGAGCTTATAGCTGACGAGAGGCCGTCCGAACTCGAAGAGACACCGGGCTTACATCTTCTCTTTTCACTTTTCAGCGACTATTTCGCCTATGACCCGGCCGCTGGAAAGTTCGTGAGAATAAACAGGAAAAATCTGCCGGTTGTCAGGCTGGACGGGTTCTATGCCCTCAGGAGCAACTTCGTGAGAAACGTCGGGAGGGTAGATCTGGGCCGTGCCGATTCGTTCACCGTGAACGGCAGCGTAAACCTCACCGATCACGACAGAAAAGTCATAGTGATAGGCGATGTTGCTATAACTAATTCTTCGAACAGCAACGGGGTTAACCTGAGGATAGCCATGGGTGTGCCTGCCGGACAGGATGTAATATTGAACAACGTCAAGGTGACCATCCAGAGCCCGGAGTCGGTCGAAATGAAGCCTGGTATAGATGAACTTGACGTTCCGGAACTGGGTATGGAAGGAGTGAACGGCATAACCATAGAATACGCCGCGCCTTTTGACAGATACGATCCGGCCAGCGGCATGATTACCATAAGAGGAGAAGTGTGGGACATAGCAGCAGGGCTATACAGAACATCTCCTAAGCAGGCCCAGGATGTCATGAGAGCGGCGATAGCTTCGGCAAAGAGTATGAGCTTGGCGGATGCTTCCGAAGACGATATAAAACGGTCTTATGCCGACAGTCTCGACAGCCATATGAGTTATCCCGAGATGGCAGCAATGCCTATCTGGTTTGAAATGCTCTCCATTGGAGCTGTTTATAACGGCAGATTCCTGAACGGGTTATACAATAGGTACCTTATAAACAGGTACGTGAACCGCAGGTTCGAGGGATACTCCCCCGAAACGATCAAGGGTATAAAGAGAGGGGTGATGGAAGCCAACAGGGTGTATCAGCAGTCGCGCGGACAGAAACAGATAGTCGAGATACAGACCTCCGCCGGATACATGCAGGCTGAAGAGATAAGAAGGGTATTGGAATCTGATACCGCGGTAGGGAAACTCAGCAGACTGCTGGGACGCATCGGGCTCGGTTCGATCGCAGCTCCCTTGCTTGCGATGAGCCTTGCCGCAAAAACATTCAGCGGCGACCCGATAGTGACCTCAGCGTATGCCATAGGCAACGAGGTGGACTCAGTCGGGGCGGTTATAATCAGGCATTTCGGAAACCTGTTCCGCAGGAAACAGGTCATACAGATCGCACCCAGCCTGCGCATACTGGAAGCCATACAGGGTGCCACGTAAATACTTATTAAATAAAAATTGACCGCATATAGTCTTGCTTGACAGTTCCCTTCATTTTAACTATAGTTTTTTATATCTTCAAAAATAAAGATTATATTATGACTACCCCGGAGGCAGATGAAATAAAATGAGAATAATCAAACTTATCATACTGGTGTTTCTGACGGGCAGTATTGTCTCCTGCTCAAGGAAAATCGAATACAGGGAAGGAAGGATCGTGGTCAGTTACTGGGAGAAATGGACCGGATTCGAGAAGGAAGCCATGCAGAAGGTCGTTGATAAGTTCAATGACTCCCAGGATATGATATACGTGGATATGCTCCCGGTCAGCGCCATAGACCAGAAGCTTATAGTAGCTACCGCAAGCGGGGTACCGCCGGATCTGGCCGGCGTATGGACCAAGACGGTACCTACACTTGCGGATAAAGGCGCAATCACGGATTTGACCGAATTCTGCAGGGAAGCCGGAATAGGGCAGGACGATTTCATACCTTTCATATGGGAGCTGATAACTCACCGCGGCAGGGTCTGGGCAATGATGACGACGCCCGCGACCATAGGTTTTTACTGGAACAAGAGGCTTTTCAGGGAAGCGGGGCTGGATCCGAACAAACCCCCGAAGACAATCGACGAACTTGATGTATATTCCGACAAACTTACGGTATTCGAACACAAGGAGACAGGCAAACGGTATACATATTACGAGCTTGTGCAGAAACTGGGCGGACAGGAGGAAGCCACTGAATATATTAAGCTCAACAACCTTCCTATGATACAGGCCGGATTTCTCCCTTCGGAACCCGGCTGGTGGCCATGGCTATGGGGATATTTTTTCGGCGGCACCATGTTCGAGGCTCCGGATAAAATCACGGCTAACCAGAAGGAGAATATAGAAGCATACAAGTGGATACAGACATACATAAAGAAATACGGCGAATACAATGTGAAGAAATTCTCGTCCGGATTCGGATCATTCTCTTCGCCGCAGAACGCGTTTCTGTCAGGGAAAATAGCCATGGAACTGCAGGGGGTCTGGCTGTATAATTTCATCGACAAGTATTCGCCCGGGATGCAGTGGGGCGCGGCAGCCATGCCGACGAAAGATAAGGAACATTACGGGATGGCCATGTGCGAAGGAGATGTCCTTATAATCCCGCAGGGCGCAAAGTGCGTTAAGGAGGCGTTCGAGTTTATTAAATTCCTCACTAAACCGGAGAACATGGAGCTCCTGTGCAGCGAACAGAGAAAATTTTCTCCTCTTTCGGAGGTTACCCCGGGATTTTACAGCCAGCACAAGCATCCCTATATAAGGGTATTTAGAAAACTGGCCGAGAACAAGTATACCTTTTCTTTTCCCAGGACAGGCATATGGACCGAATATAACCGCGACCTGACGGAGGCGTATCACAGGATATGGCTGGGAGGGGAAAACCCAGAGAAAGTCCTTAATGAGATAGGTGAAAAACCTCAGGAAATACTCAATCTGGAACTTGAAATATTGAGAAAAAGAGGTAAAATATAACCGTGAATAAAAGTGAAAGGAACAACCTCATCAAGGGATTGCTGTTCATCTCCCCGTGGATAATCGGGTTCGTGACCTTCGTTCTTTATCCTTTCCTGTCCTCCATATACTACAGCTTCTGTCATTTTAACGTTTTCGAACCCCCTCAGTGGATAGGTTTTGCTAACTATATAAACCTTTTTAAGGATAAAGTCTTCTGGATTTCCCTGTATAACACCTTCTTTTATGTCATTATATTCATCCCTCTCTCCTTTATCGTTTCGATGACGCTGGCGCTCCTGCTGAATACAAAGGTCAAGGGACTCTCGTTTTACCGCATAATTTTCTATATACCGACGCTCGTTCCCATGGTGGCGCTGTCCATCCTGTGGCTATGGATGTTCAACGGGGAATACGGGATTTTAAACCATTTCCTGATAAAAATGGGCGTGCCGAAACCGCCGAACTGGCTCGCTGATCCCAGGTACGCGAAACCGGCCATAATAATAATGGGCCTGTGGACTCTGGGTCAGGCGATAATCATCTATCTGGCCGGACTGCAGGACGTGCCGAGGTCTTTGCTGGAATCCGCGGATATAGACGGCGCCAAATGGTATCACAAGATATTCCATATTATAATGCCCCTTATTTCTCCTGTGATTTTTTTCAATATCCTGATGAGCGTAATAATATCTTTCCAGCTCTTTGCCCAGCCTTTCATAATGACGGGGGGAGGCCCCGGGCGGTCAACCACGTTTTACCTCTTGTACCTGTATCAGAAGGCGTTCGAGGATTTCAGAATGGGTTATGCCTCCAGTATGGCATGGATACTCTTCATAATTATCCTTGTACTGACTTTATTTTCGATAAAGATCTCAAAGAAGAAAGTATATTACGGAGGTTAGAGAAGTAAAATGAGCAGAAAAGAAGGCGCGGTAGAAAGAAAGATATATAAATTCTACGTTTCACTGATACTTATGCTGCTTTCTCTTTCCTTCATATTTCCTTTTCTGTGGCTCGTATCTACGTCTCTTAAGCCAATCGACCAGACTATGAAAATGCCGCCGGTCTGGATACCGAAAGCTTACTATATAGAAGATAACGGAGAGAAAATAAGGGTATTTTTCGACGAGGACGAAAAAGTAGCCGAAGACAGCTGGCTCGTGGAAATAATGGAATCTGCCCGGAAGGGAGAGGTGCTCCTGGTCGCCGAAGATGATATAAAGAAAGGCACCATAGATATAGATGTCCAGAGAGCAGATATAGTGAAGACCGTGAATGTCAGGGTGAAAACGATCAAGAGCATTCCTGCCGGCAGGTACATGGTAAAAGAGATGCTGAAAGAAGGGGATACGGGTTCTCCCAGGATATTCTATGTCAAAAGAGAGCGCGTAGAACAAAAAGTCAAGTTCGAGTTCAGCAATTATATTGTCGCAACCCGGAAAATTCCGTTTTTCCTTTACCTGAAGAATACTCTTATAGTATGTTTCTTGAGTGTCATAGGGGTGCTGCTCTCCAGCAGCCTGGCGGCATACGGCTTGAGCAAGATCCAGTGGAAAGGAAGGGATACTGTGTTCTTCATAGTGCTGGCTACGATGATGATACCTTTCCCTGTTACGATGATACCTCTGTTCACTATATTCAAGAAACTGGGTATGACGGGGACCCTTATGCCCCTGTGGGTCCCGACGTTCTTCGGGGCGGCTTTCAATATATTCCTGTTAAGGCAGTTCTTCATGACCATACCCAACGAGCTGATAGAGGCGGCCAAGATCGACGGATGCAGCGAGTTTCAGATATTCTACAGGATAATAATACCGCTGTCCAAGCCTATACTCTTCGTCGTCGGTCTGTTCCAGTTTCTTTATGCCTGGAACGATTTTATGGGTCCGCTGATATACCTCACTAATCAGAAGACATTTACGTTATCTCTGGGGCTCCAGTTCTTCCAGTCTCAGCACGGGGGGACCGAGTGGCATCTTCTAATGGCCGCATCGACTATGGTCATAGTGCCGATATTGATACTCTTTTTCTTCACACAGAAAACTTTCATCGAGAGTATCACTTTGACCGGGATAAAGGGATAATTCGAGTAAATAAGTCAATTATACACTCTGACGTGTCGAATTTTAACAAGAAATTCAGGATTTATGCCGGTATTCTGCTGTTAATTATCACCTGTGTTATGCCCGGATGCATGTCTCGGGGAAAAAAAGCCGCAGCCGGGGATGCTGATGAATTTAACATATCAAGCAGAAAGCCGGTTATAATCGGAGGGCCTGCGGAGAGAGAACCCAGGACGACTTATCGCGATTATATCCCGTGGCTCAATTACATAGAAGACAAGATAGAAGTGCCGGTGGAGATGGTGTTCAGCAGCAATTATGACGATCTCGTGAACAGGATGCAGAATAACGAGTTCGACATCGTATTCCTCAATGCCCTTCAGTATGTTCTGTCCTCCAAAACGTCCGCGTACGTGATAATATTTTCCAAGATATTCAGCGGCCATGATTATTACCAGAGCGGAATAATAGCCCATAACGACTGGGGCGTGCTGAACCTGAGTGCCCTGAAAGACAGGGAGATATCGTTCGTATCCAGGGATTCGGATGCGGGTTATTTCATGCCTTTCCTGATGCTGAGGGATGCGGGTCTTTCATCCGTAGATTATATCAGCTCTTTCTGGGGCAATTACGAGTCGGTAGTCAACGAGGTGGCGGAAAAGAGGTCGCATGCCGGCGTAGTATATATAAAGCCGGACGGCACCAATATAGCATACCAGGTACTGGCGGATGATCATAACAAGCTTAAGCAGATTTCCACTCTTGCCGTAAGTGCCAGGATGCCGACCCCGGTCATAGCTTTTTCAAAAAGGTTCATGGATGAGAATCCCGAAACGGCGGAGAAATTCAAGGACGCTGTTCTTAATATAAGAAGCGATAATGCGGGCGCAAAAGCCATGAAAACGCTTACTGACGCAGGCTGGGAAGAGTCTTATGTGCCTGCAAAGAAAGAAGCATATGATGAGTTTTCGCTTCTTGTCTGGAAACAGAAGGAGCTTGAAAAATGAAGATGAAATTCCCTTTCTGGCTTCAGCTTGCTTCGTTTACGCTGCTCTTGATTGCCATAATAATAATCAGCTTCAGTTTCCAGGGATATATCACGTTAAGCAGGAATTATCTGGAGAGTTTCGAGGCCAGGACGAATTCGATAAGCAGTATACTCGGGCTTAATTATGCGGCGGACTTCCTTTCCCAGAAAGTCCTTAACAGGAAAGAGACGGAAAAGAGCATTAATATACTGATGAAGCAGGAACCCGATATATCATATGTGATATTCAAGTCGCCTTCAGGAAGACAGATAGACCACTTTATGAAACCCGACGCGGATATAAAAAACGTGATTTCCGTGGAAAAACATGTCACTATCGATCCTGTAGACAGCACTTCCGGTCACGGCAGGAGGATAGGCAGTATAGTCGTCGGCTACGAGAACCAGCTCATTTATCTTACCAAGAAGACCAGGAATCAGGTGATGCTGTTCGGATCCATATGGGTGATCCTGGGGCTGTTCGTGTCCATACTTATCGCCTATTTCTTTACCAGGCCCATCTATACAGTCATAACCGCCATGAGCGAGATAGCCAAAGGTAATGTAAACGTTCAGGTGCCGGTGACCAGGCACGACGAGCTCGGTCAGCTGGCAAGCACGTTCAACGAAATGTCCCAGGGGCTTCAGGTGAAGAACGAGCTTCTGCATTATGTATCTTCCCGTACGTGGAAAGAAGCCCATAACCGCATCAGGTACAAGGAAGACGAGATCATAGCGGCGAGGAAAAACATAACCGTTCTGTTCTCCGATATATGCGATTTCACCAAGATGACGGCAAACGTCAGCGCGAGCGAAATAGTAAGTATGCTTAACGAATATTTTGTTGATATGACGGAGATAATACAGAAGAACGGCGGCTACATCGATAAATTCATAGGGGATGCCATAATGGCGATATTCGACGGTTCGCCCCAGGAGAAAGCCATAGGGGCGGTAAATGCGGGCCTCGAGATGCAGAAAACGGTTAAATTCACATTGTACAATGCGAAGGAATTATATATAAAAGTGGGAATAAATTTCGGGGAAGTAGTAGTCGGAGATATCGGATCGATGAAGAGCCGAAGAGACTTCACATGCATAGGGGAAGTAGTAAACCGCGCTCAGCGCATGCAGTCTCTGTGCAGACCCGGGGAGATAGTCATAGGGGAAAGCGTATACAGCATGATGGGAAACGTAACGCAGCTGGAAATAAGACCGGATAAGGTAACCATGAAAGGGGTCTCCGAGCCCGTGACTATTTACAGGATCGGGGGGGAGATGGAGAAACTAGATGTTTAAGACGAACATTATTAATCATGCGGGCCGTTTTATATTATATTCCGGTGCCGCCGTGCTTATATTAACGGCCTGTTCGAAAATAAAGTCCGCGGCGGATCAGGAGATCCCGGACCTGAGCCGCAAAGGGGAATGGACTTCAGTTTACAGTGAGGTCTTTACCCAGGAGTCGCTTTCGGACAACTGGGTGCCTCTCAGGGGGCCTTCTTTCGATAATCTGCACGAGATCCCGGGAACCTTCGTGGGTTGGGATATAGAAGAGGGCAGGCTCAAGGGTAAGACTTCGGAGGCTATAGGGCTGAGGCTCAAGGGCAAGTTCTACGGTGATCTGGAATTCCATATCAAGTTCACCCACAAGCTTAAGCACCGCAACTTCATAATATCGCTCGGGGACAAGAATTTCGACAACGCTTATTGTCTTTCGTTTCTCAGGAACGAACTGATGCTGACGAAATACGGGATAAATAATACCATATACAGGAAAAGGTTCACCGACAAGGAGGACAACGGCCCGGCCGACATAAGGTTCAAAAAAGACGGGAACAGGATAACAATATACCTTAACGAGTCTAAAATAATAGATTATGTAGACCTTTTTCCGCCGATATCCTCGGATTACAACTGTTTTTATATAGGCTGCATGGAGTCTCTTCTTGAGATAGAAGGCCTGGAAATACTATCCAAGCGCATCCAGGAAGAGAACAATATCGTAAAAAACCTTATGTATGATTTTCAGAACGGCAGTATGATGATATTCCTGGATAACTATAACCGCATGTATAAATCGATACCCGAGGAAGAAAGAAGGGATATGCAGATCAGGGTGCTGCAGGCCGCCGCATCGGTCGGGAATTATGACCTGCTGATTAACGCTGGAAAGAACTTTCCCGGACTTCCCAGGGAATTCCTTGCTTTTATGAAATACGTGGGATACGTTAAGCAGGGAGACCCGGATACCGTGCCTTCCCTGGAAAAGGAAAAATGGAGGGCCAGCGGCGATTTCAGGAGAAACCTCTATCTCGTGCTGTTCGAGCAGATCGCGCAGGCCCAGGAAAATAACAATACGGAAAAAAAGGATAAATACTATAATATCCTCTTCGAACTGTGCAAGTCGGATGCGGAGCTGATGAATACAGTTCTCATAAAACAGGCCATAGACCTGGCCGAAAACGCAAATAAGGAAGAATGCTATAAAAAACTGATAAATCTTATAGAGGCCTTATCCGGCGCCGATTCGGATCTCATGTTCCCTGAAGCTATCAGGGTATGGAGCGACATTGCCAGGAGGTTCGACGATATGAAGACTTTCGATATACTCCTGGGGATAGCAGACAGCAAGCTCAGGAACGCGCCCGGATGCCGGAGCTGGCAGTATCTCAATAAGGGAGAATGGCTGATATCCCGCGGAAACAAGGAGGAAGGGCTGTTGTGGCTTAACAGGGTAATAGACGAATTCGAAGAGGAGGCAGGACCGTGGCTGTGGGCCAACTGCAGTAAGGCTAAAGTGCTCGTTTCGCAAGGCAGGATAAAGGAATGGATACCGTATCTCAGGGATATAATAAATAAATACAGCTATTACCAGAAGCAGACAGTCATGCTGGAGAGCATAATACGCAAGAGCGCAAATCCCGAAGAAAGAATCAGGTGGGAGGAAAGCATAAAGGCTAAGACCGGCATAAAATCCATAAGAGTCTCTTCGGAAGAAGAAGGTCTTGACGGTCCTTATGCTCTTGTGGACGGTTCGCTGGACACAAGATGGGGCTCCGAACACGGTATAGATTTCCAATGGATATTAATCGAGTTCAATCAGCCCAGGGAGATAAAAGGGCTCAAGCTTTTCTGGGAGACTGCCGCCGCAGGTGAATACGATATCCTGGTCTCGCAGGACGGCGTGCTGTGGAAAAAGGCTGCGATAGAGAATAACGGAAAGAAGGGCGACATACGGCTGTTCCTGCTCAACAGGAAGGATGTACGATACCTCAAGATAAACCTGAAAAAGAGAGCCACTCACTGGGGCTATTCCCTGTGGGAGATAGTACTCATCTAATGAAAACAGCCCGGGGGGAAACGTATTGGCTGACAATTTGACAAATAAGGGATATAATGCTTTAATTATATTAACTAAATATTTTTAGTTAACTCAATATATTTAGTTAACGCGAAATGCTTAAAAAATTCAGAATAAAAGACATAGCGGAAAAACTCAAGGTTTCCCCTTCGGCAGTTTCTCTTGCGCTCAATGACAAGGAAGGAGTGGGTCCAGGGCTCAGATTAAAGATAAAAAACCTTGCGGCGAAGATGGGATACATACAGAACGGCCTGAGACTTAAATCAAATTATATAGCTGTCCTGTACGCGTACACCGGGGGACACATTTTCACCGAGATAGATGCCGGCATTACGAACGTACTTAAGGAATACGGATATTCCGAGCTGAGATCCACGTTCCATGTAGATGAATTCATAGATGAAGAAAAGCAGAACCTGTATTTCGAGCGTTTTATAGACGAGAAGAGCGTTGCCGGGATCATACTCATGTCACTCAGAGTCTCGGATGTTCAGATAAGCAGGCTTGTAAGGAACGGCATACCCGTCGTCTCGCTCAACAACGATTCCAGCTACGGTCTCAGTGTTAATATTAACGAGGAGATGGGAGGATATATCGCCGCAAAAAGCCTTATAGAATCGGGTCACAGGAAGATAGGGATGATACTTCCGGATATATGGTATGATACCGTATGGAACAGGAGGAAGGAGGGGTATTCAAGGGCTCTCTCGGAGTACGGGCTGGTATATGATCCTGGTCTCATCGAGCCGGAGAATTCTTTTGTAAAAGAGGGTATGGAAAAAGCTCCGATGAACCTCCTGCGCAGGCATCCCGATCTTACTGCCGTGATATTCGCCAGCGATCTGCAGGCTTTCACCGGGATGAAGAAGATGCAGGAAGAGGGAATAAGGATACCGGAGGACATATCGGTCATAGGATTCGATAATATGATATTCTGCAGCATGTCAAACCCGCCGCTTACATCAGTAAAAAATAAATTCTATGATATGGGCAGGCTGGGAGCCCAGATGCTGATAGACAGAATAAATAACAATCTGCCTGATGATAAAGTAGTCAGTCTCCTGCCGGAACTTGTTATCAGAGAATCGATTTCGCGCGTTAACAGAAGCTAATCATGCATAGAAAAAATATGTCTGAGAATGTGCGAAAGACTTACGTATTAAACGGTGAGTGGGATATGTCCTGCGGAGAGCATATTCCGTCTTCCTATGAATACAGGATACCCGTCCCGGGGCTCGTAGACCTGGCAGAGCCCGGATTCGAATGGCAGGGGGAAGAATATTTCTGGTACAGGAAGAAATTTGTTATAAAGCCCGAAAGAAAAAAATATCATGCATTCCTGAGGATAGACCAGAGCCAGTTCGGTACGGAAGCATATCTTAACGGCAATAAGCTCGGGTCGTATAACGGCTGCTATACTTCGCACGAGTATTGTCTTGATAAGTATATAAGGCACAAAGGGGAGAACGAGATAGCCGTCAGGGTCGGGGCAAAAAAGACCCTTTCTCCCGATAGCGCGGTCGGGATAGACTGGGAGAGGATATCGTATATACCCGGCATATGGGGAGATGTCTCTCTGTATACCACCGGCGATGTCAGGATAAAAAATATTCAGGTGATCCCCGTAATCAGAAAAAAAGCGGCATGTGTTCTGGCCCGGATAGAAAACCTTTCGGGGAAACCCGTATCGGGAAAGATCCGGCTCGTCATACGCGAGAGCAGAAGTATGAAACAGGCGGGGAAAGCCAGCATCCGGTACAGTCTCGGAGAAAACGGCGAGGAGACCTGGAAAGCCGAAGCAGTTTTGCGGAGGATGAAACTCTGGTCTCCCGATTCGCCCAGCCTTTACACGGCCGAAGTCACGGTCAGCGGGAACGGCGCTTCGCAGGACTGCAAGACCGTCACATTCGGTATGCGGGAATTCAAAATAAAAGGCAAAAATTTCTATCTTAACGGGAAAAAAATAGTCCTCAAGGGCAGTAATATAGCGTTTCACAGGTTCCTTTCCGACCCGGAAAGAAAAGACCTGGTCTGGAATACGGAATGGATAAAGAAGGCACTCGTCGATGTCCCTAAAGCTCATAATTTCAATTTTTTCAGGAACCACCTGGGGCAGATGTACGGCAAGTGGTATGATATTGCCGATAAGTACGGCATAATGCTTCAGGATGAATGGGCTTTCTGGTCATACCCTACGGGTTCCGGGCAGCAGATAAAAAATGAATTTTCGCGCTGGATGGAAGATAACTGGAATCATCCGAGTATTATCATCTGGGACTGCCTGAACGAACCCGAGTACCATAAGAAAGAGAGAGCAGAACTGATAAAATACGTCAAATACGATATGGTCGCGGAATTGAGGGAAAACGATCCTACAAGGCCGTGGGAGCCTACTGATTTCGAAGAGATACACCCGTATATATACTCATGGTTCTCAGCTCTCGGGAAAAATGACGGCGGACCGTTTGATTTTATCGGGCAGATAAAAAAACTGAAGACCCCCGCTGCCCTGAATGAATATATATATTTCTGGGTAGACCAGAAGGGTGATCCCTCCGAACTCACCAGGGGTGTTGCCAGAAGATGGCTCGGAAATGACGCTACAGTATCCGACAGGCTCGGGTTCCAGGCTTTTCTGGCGGGAGAACTGACGGAACTGTTCAGGCGGATGAAAGTAGCTCAGATAGCGCCTTTCGTGTATCTGAGCGCGAATTCGGGTGCCACATCGCATTGGTTTAAGGGAAATATAAGCAGGCTGGATCCCAAGCCGGTAATGAATGCTTTGAAAAATGCGTTCGAGGATTTCGGCGTCAGCGTAGACCTGTGGGACAGGCATTTTTTCCCCGGAGAGTCCAGGCAGACCAGTGTGTATGTATTTAACGATAAAAACATGCTTCAGAAGGGCCGGCTTGACTGCTTTATCGCGGACGGAAACGGCAGGAGGGTGCAGGATATCTGCGAAAAAAAAGTAAGCGTCCCCCCCGCGGCGGTAAAAATAGCCAGAATAAGCTGGGATGCCCCGCTTAAGAAGGGCCGTTATTATATAGAAGCGAGGTTATATAAAGAAGGTGAAAATCCGACGGATTACGCGTTCAGCAGAAAAAAGGTGAACGTATACGAAGAAATAAGGAGGGGGAAGGATAAATGGAATAAGAATATAGTCCTGTTCGACCCCGCAGGCGAGATAAGGGCGTACCTGCGGCACAACGGCATCAGGACGAAAGTGCCGAATGCCGGGAACCTGGAGAAGGCGGATATCATAGCCGTCGCTGAAGGCGGGCTTTCGGATCCCGGGTATAAGGGCTATATGGATGCCGTGGAATCGGCGGTAAAAAAAGGAAAGACGCTGATAGTCTGTGAACCCGAATACAATGCGGATGGCGCCGCGGGCCTGGAAATAACAGGTGAAAAAGTAACGGATTTGAGCAGGTCCCGGTGGGGTGGCGAATCCTGCGTATTTCCTGAAAACCCCCAAGACCCGCTATGGAAAGGCATAGCGCGGGAGGACCTGGTCTTCTTCAACGGAGGATGGGGCGGAGAGATAATATCGGATCATATCCTTAATCTGCCGCAGCCGTTCATCATCGGGGCAAGATGCGGGCTGGATCTTTCGGTGCCGGCGGTTTTATTCATGCATGCCGGGCATGGATTGATAGTAATCTCACGCATTCAGACCAGGGGGAGGCTGCTGGAGGGCGAAAATACTCAGAATGGCCGGTCCGGCCGCAGGCCCGATCCGGTAGCGCATAGGTACATGAAGAACCTGATTAAGTCCTATTGTCCCGGTTCGGCGGCGGCAAAAAAGTTGCTGGCAGCACTAAAAAAGATGAGTCCCGTAATAAAAAAAGCGACAGCATCGTCCGTTGACTATATACATTATCCTTTCAACACGCTGGATCCCGACCCTTCGACAAAGTGGAACAGCGGTCTTACGGGCCGGCAGTGGATATACTATGACATGGGTGAGGCCAGGGGTATATCCGGCATAGAGATACTGTGGGGGAAAGAGCATGCCGAGGAGTACGTAATAGAAGTCTCGTCCGATTCGGTAAAGTGGAAAACAGTCGTTCATATTCATGGGTCCAGCGGAGGAAAAGACACGGTAAAATTCGTAAACATGATAAAAACACGCTATGTAAAGATAAATTGCATAAAAAGCTCCTCTGAAGCAGGCTATGAGAT
>JAFGSA010000021.1 GCA_016934855.1 Elusimicrobiota bacterium | reverse complement strand
GAAACAGCCGGGTACGTCCCGTACTGTATCCTGAACTCGCTCCCGTCGCCCAGCGTCCCGCTCCAGCCGTCGTCCCCCGGGGCGGACCAGGAAAGGTCTATCTCCCCCAGGTAATCTCCCTTCAGGGCAGAAAGGTTCGTCACCGCGGCTGGCGGGTCTGATTCCCCCGCGACCACGTCCAGCACGACATCGTCCCAGTTTATCACGATATAGGCGCCGGTCGTGTTGGAAGTATACCCATCGACTCTCAGTCTTATCTGGTAAGTCCCGTCCTGGTCGAAGTAGTCGGATACGTCAAGCTCGGTCACGCTGCCGTAAATCGGAACGCCCACTGACAGGGGCATTGTAAGATCGGACCATACATCGACGGTGCTCATATCCGGTTTCACTATGGTTACATAGATGTTCTCCACATCGTTTGCGACACCCAACATAGCGACTTTCCTCCACCAGAGGCTGAGTTTCACAATATCTATAGCATTGATGGTTCCCAGGCTCTGGGAATCGTACCACGCCACCTGTACATGTTTCCCGCTGGCCGAGGTTATCTTGATGGAGTTCGGGCCGTTATGGGCGGGCGAGGCGCCGGTGTAATCCGCAGAATCGGAAGAGACCGAGTTGGTAGCCGTGGTATCGGTATGCGACCAGCCGGTATTGTCCGTAGTGAAACTGCCGTTGGTTATGACGTCGGCAGCGGAGAGGGGTAAACAGCAGGAGAGTATTATCAATAATATATCAAGTACTACCCCCTTCTTTCTTCTTAATGAGTAATACTTAACTTTACGAGGCATCGGTCTTCATTTATTCATCTTTCAGCTTGTCCGGGACGTGCATGTTGTTCGTCTTGATGAAGTCCAGGAGGTCCTTCCTGAGAATCCTCCGGTGCCCGCCGGGCGTGCGGTGGGCCTTGAGCATCCCCGCGTCTATCCAGTTGGCGACGGTCGTGAGGGAGACCCCGCAGAACTTGCTCACTTCGTACGAGGTGTATATCTCCTCCTCTTCCTCCACCTTCCGGCCCTTCTTTATCGCCTTATCCTCGTCCTTTATCGCGAAGACCTTCTTTATCACGTTCCTGAGGTCGTTCACTCCGAACGGCTTCTTGATGTAGTCCGCCACGCCCATCCTGAGCGCCTCTATGGCGGTATCCGCGCTCGGGTAGCTCGTTATGATTATGACCTCGCATTCGGGGCGCTTGACCCTCACATACTTCAAAAGGTCCATCCCGCTCATCCCCCCCATCTGAAGGTCCGTTATCAGGAGCTCCGCGTCGAACTCTTTCAATATCTCCATCGCCTCTTCGCCGGAACTGGCTACCTTGAGGTCATAACCGGCCGTCCTTATGGCCTTCCCGCAGGACTCCCTTATTCCCTTGTCGTCATCTACTAACAGTATCCTCTCTCCGGACATAATACCTCCTTGTTTTATCCCTTTGTATTCTATATAATATGCGGCTGTAATATCGCTCTGTCTTTTGAATATTTTGGAATTTTTGATTTTTCATGTTTTCATTATTAGGATAACATAAATAATCAAAATTGTCAAGGTTTGTATTTTTTTGCGTCTGAAAAAAGGGGTGGCTGTATCGTGCCTAGAAAGACATTAAAACCCGTTTTCAGCGGGTTCTCATCAATAACCTTTGATTTCTTGGGGATTTAAGATTAAAAAGGCGCGGACCGCGCACATTTTCAGCGCCCGCAGAGACTCTTTATCTTCGAAAACAGTACTTTCACGAAAAATATTATCAGGCTGGTCTTTCTTTTTATTCCCCGGGACGACCAGTCGAAGACAAAAGCCCGCGAATTCCTGTATATGCTTCCCGGCAGGCTGATCTTCGAGAGCTTTATGTTATCTATCCTTTTCCTGCAGTAACGGATGAACCCGGGATCAAGGTGCTCTATCCAGACCGGGACCGCGGCCTTTCCGGCGCCGGGCATTGAATTGACGTAATTCCTGTCGTACCACGAGAAATTCCTGCCGAGTATCCCTCTTTCGTAAGCCATCTTCTCCAGCTCGGAACCCGGGTATATCCTGGTGATCCCGCCGGAATAATTCGTGATATGTTTTCTATGTTTTTCCAGGAAACGCACGGTTTTCAGCGCGTCTTCCTTCTCTTCGTCCGGGAGAGATATCATGGTGAACACTTTTATCCTGATGCCCAGCCGGTCGCATTCGTCTATCACGGCCCGGGCCTGGCCGAGACTGATGCCTTTCCCTATGGAGTCGAGCACTTTCTGGGATGCGGATTCCAGCCCGAAATCCAGGCTTATGCACCCTGCTTCCTTGAGGAGCTCCAGCAGCCCTGTATCTATATCGGCCCTGGTCTCCACGTAGAAATTGATGTCCAGCCGCTCTTCGATAAGCCTCGAGCAGAAGCTCTTCACGAAGTCGACCCTCTTGAGCAGAAAAGGATCCTGCAGGTGAAAATTGCTGCAGCCGAGGAGTTCTTTTTTTTCGGTTATCTCGCTTATCACGGAATCGACAGACCTCGTCCTGTACCTGACGTTGTTATGCAAGCAGAACACGCATCTTCCGGGGCATCCCCTCCCCGCGTGTACGGGAACGGCCTTGACCCTTTCCCCTTCATAGTTCCTCATTATCATGTAAGGAGAATAGCGCCCCCCGGGGAGTATCACGTTGTCATGGAAAGCCTCCCTTATATTCAGCCGGTCCAGGTCCTTCTCGAATTCGCGGTCAGGAGTGCTGAGTATAGCGCCGTCTTTTCTGAAGGTTATCCCTGCGATATCTTCTATCGGTTCCCCCCTGTCGATGTTCCTTACCAGTTCGTGGAAAGTTATCTCCCCTTCGCCCCTTACGACTATGTCCAGCTCACTGATGTTCTCGAGGGCGGCGCGGGCCGTATAGGTGAAGAACTTGCCGCCCGCGACTACAGCCGTTCCGGGGGATCTGTCTTTTACCTCGCGGATAAGGTCCCATACCAGGAACCTGTTCTCGGCCGTCGCCGTAAAACCGACCAGGTCGTATTCCGATTCTTCGATGTAGCCGGCAAAATACTCCCTGATATTGCCTGTCGTGCTCAGATCCAGTATGCTGCATGAATAGCCGTTCTTCTTCAAATAGCTCGACAGAAACAGCAGCGAGAAAGGGTACATGCTGTTATTCTTGGAATATATGACATCGGGTGATGCGGGAGGATTGACCAGTAGAATCTTCATTTATTTCCAGTATTCCTTGTAAATGGGGTCATAAATAAATGGGGTCAGGTCTTGCAATGCAACAATCATTTTTCATGTAAATGGGGTCAGGTCTTGCAATGCAACAATCATTTTTCATATTTCTTTATTCTCCGACTTACTGTAGCATAATGTACTTTCAGATACTCGGCTATCTCCCTCATCTTATATCCATTCTCTGCATAAGCACTGTACACTTCTTCTATATTTCCTCCCTTTCTCAGTATTACTTGTAAAGGTTTTTGCCTTAAACGCTGTTGTTTTATAGGGATTTCCTTTCTTATCTCTTTTCCGGATAATTTCTTAATAAATTTATCTCTGCCCAAATATATCTGGCCTTTTACTTGATCAAGAAGATTATCCTTTACATCTTCAGCTATAAACTCCTTGAAATTATTTATTGCCATCTTTTTGTCAACACCAAATCTTCCCAAAAGTTCATCCGTATTTAACCATCCGGGTGTTTCTTTTATTCCAACTGTATATTTATAACTACTCCATATCCATTCAGATGCTTTTCTCACTATTTTTGCTTTTACAGGATTAAGCAATATATATCTAGCCACTTCTGATAAGTAACTTTCTTTTTCAACCAATAATGCCTTATACCTTCCCTGGAAGACATGTCCTATATGTTTATTTATAGAATTGTATTTTTGTGTATATACTCCGTTAAGATGTCTCATACCTCGCGACAGATTGCCATAAGGCGTTTCTACAAGTATATGATAATGATTACTCAT
>JAFGSA010000020.1 GCA_016934855.1 Elusimicrobiota bacterium | reverse complement strand
TTATCACTTTCCATCTTACCGGGACAGGGACATAGGCGATGCATTTATGCATGCCGTCCTTTTCGAGTACAGGGAGGTCATTGAGTATGAAATCGGCGGCGCTTTCGGCGGCAACAAGGTATTTCCTGTCGCCGGTCAGGCGGTACACACAGATAAGGGCTTCGGCGCAGAAGCAGGTGACTATGCAGTTCGGAAGGTGTCTCGGGGCGAAGAATCCCGGACTCTGCCAGGGGAAATTGTATCCCCAGCACAGGCCCGAATACTTTCCTTTTCCCGAAGCGTTCTCCAGGAGCCATTTCGCGAGAGATACGGCTTCGTCCGCGTACCTGTCTTCCCGGGTCAGACCGGAAAGGTTGCAGTATGATTTAATGAAATTTGCTATGCCCTTGGGGTTGCGCGATTTTCTCACTCCCAGCATCGGCCTCATATTTACGTATGATCTGTTGACCAGCTGGGTGACGAGGAGCCGGCCTATGAAACTTCCTCCGAAACATTTTTCCAGGCAAGGGGAATTGAGAGCGTCGAATTTCGAATATCCGGCGTAATCATGGGTTCTGGAATATTCCATGACCGCCGACAGGCTTTCTATGCACAGTTGCCTGATATCAGATATACCTGCCTCCGTCTCTTTTATTTCTCATTATAGAACCACCGGTAGTTCTTTGCCGTCACCAGGAGGTATTCTCCGCTCGTGTAAAGCAGTATGTTCTCGAAAAGTTTCGAGCCGTAGGGGTGGGGAGCGGATACCTCGGGCGACTTGGAAAGCTGCCAGGAGTTAAGAGGTATGTCGCCTTTATAGAATATCAGGTTAAAAGACGGGTCCAGGTATACCCATTTGCGCCTGACGTATACTTCAACGGCGCTGTGAGACACTTCCCAGTCTTCGGAATGGAGCATTACTATCCTCGTAGGAAAACCTCTTATCTTGATTATGTCATGGAGTATCTTGGACTGTATCCCGCAGGTACCTTCTCCTTCTTCTATAAGTTCATCTATCGGCAAAAGCGGGTCGGACGGAATGAACTTGATGTTGTCATGTACCCATTTTACGGCCCTTGTGATATTCAACATGGGGTCGCTCTCCTTCTTCCAGAAAGTATCGGTATACTTCAGAAGTTTTTCCGGGAGGATGCTCACGTCGTCTTCCATACCCAGCCAGGTCTGGTCTATATCCGCATTACCCAATCCCCACAGAAGAAGCCCCGTGATTATGAGGGGTATGTAGGTCTTCCTGTGCATGAGGAATAATATGGCGACGGGCAGCGAATATATAAGAAGCACGGCGAAGCCCGCGATCATGTTGGAGAAAACCGATGCGGGATCGATTCCCAGAAGCCTGTACGGCATCCTTTCGAACTGAGCCAGCCTGAACAGAAAAGTCAGTGTCAGCAGGAAGAACGAAGCCTGGTATAAAAAACCCGTCGCGAAAAGAAGAGGGGGCTTATGCCTGACGAGGGGTATGAGCAGCATGAAAAGAAGCATGAGGGAGAGAAAGACGATCGTTTCGGCTGACAGCCTGGGGAACGCCAGCTGTCCCCAGTCAGACAGGACGAAAGCGCCTAACATGACAAGGATCGCCAGGTAGTAGGATATTATCGAAGTAAGAGTGATCTTGCGCATAATCCTTACGCTTCAGCGTGCCGCTGTACGTCCTTTGTCTTATTCTTCCATATGTATATAAGGGCCGTAAAAAGAAAGAATCCCAGGCACCAGAGCAGCACCCTGACAAGCAATAAGGAAATTATAACATTATTTTTGTCAAATCCCAAAAGTGCAAGCGCGTACGTGCTGGAAAATTCCAGTATCCCCAGCCCGTTCAGGGAGACCGGGATAAAAGTTATCAGGTGGGCGGCGGTCGTTACCGACGTGACATGAATATAGGATCTCACGTCAAGGCCGGAGAGGAAGCGCAAGACCCCGCCGTTTCCTTCCATCACCCGGACCGCATATAATATTATAAGGCCGTTGAGGAGCACCCTTAAAAGGCTCATGAGGAGTTTGATGAAGACCTTTTTCTTGTGATGGAGAAAAAAATTCACGAATGTCTGCACCGTGTCCGTGAAAGCCGGCATATACCTGTCGAAAAGGTATTTTTTCACGGCCTTGCGTATGGCTCTTATATATATAAGGATGAGCGAGATAGCCGTGAATATCGCCGAAAAAACAAGGATCTTAAGGAAGTACTGCCTCCAGAGTATGAAAAAAGCGCTGATTGTAAACAGGAGGTATATAAAGAGTGAAAGTATCTTGTCCGCGACGGGCAGGCTCACCGCCCGGGGAAGGGGAAGCCCGTCTTTCTTCAGCAGGGGAATAGTCACGAGCTCGCCCACTACACCCAGCGTGAACATCCCCGCTACGACTCCCCACAGGTATATGCGGGCCACTTTTAGCGGATGTATGTCGGATACGGCGGTACTCAGAGCGAGAAAACCTGCGCATCCCAGGGCGATCTGAACGGCGAGCATTACCAGTATGGCCGCAAGGTCTCCGGGCGAAAGGCTCTCCGGTGAAAGTGCCTGCCAGTCGACTTTGCGCAGAAGAAAGCACAGAAAGGCGGCGCTCACTGCGAGCTTGAACATGAAGGACAGTATTTTTTTGCTTTTTGTCACAGCAGCTTTATCTTTCCCCTGCACCCGGTGCAGTCGTTAACGATGTCCGTATCGCGGCCGCATACGGCGTTCCTGGCTGCCGCGAAATCCCTGCCGTTCCATATGTCGGCAAAAGAACTGCCTTCCGATATTTTACCGAAGCCTTTGCCCTCGTCATCCATGCAGCAGGCTATCACCGTGCCGTCCCATCTTATGAACCCGAGAGTCCACAGCTCCGGGCAGGGATTGCCTTTCTTTGCAGCGAACCTGTTGTCCCTGGTAACAGGATCGTAAAGGGATTTATCCCTGTCCGAAGGTGCCCATTGTTCGAAGACGGAATCGTTTTTCGCGTCCATGGTCATCGGTACGAAGAAGACATTGTCGGCTCCGCAGGAATAAGACATCCGCTTTATCTCGCCTGTCTGGCCCTCGTTATATCTCATGAGTATGGACCTCACTTCGATGACGGGCCTTTTCGAGCGCATCCTCTTCTTGACGCTGCTCAAGAGCGACATGTTATTCAGCACTTTCTCCAGGTTCCCTCCGGCCCTGTACCTTGCGTACGTCTCCTGGTCGGCGCCGTCTATGTCTACTATGAGCCGCTCCAGTCCGGATCCCACGAGCTTTTCGGCCGTCTTTACGTCCATTACGTGCATATTCGTATCGATCTTGACCGATATCCTTCTGCTCCTGGTGTAATTTATCATCTCGATTATGTCTTTATGCAGGAAACTTTCACCGTTAAGGTACAGGTTGACGGCCACGGCGTACGGGGATATATCGTCGATTATCTTCTTGTAGAGTCCGAGCGGCATGCTGCCTTTCTGCCGGCTGCTCCTCCTGTTTCCCAGGCAGAAGGGGCATGAGAGCTGGCAGTAATTAGTGGGTTCTATATAGTACCTGTGCGGGAAACCTTTCGTGTCGGCCGAGCATTTTTTCAAAGCCGACAGCTCCCTGAATATATTTACTATTTTTTCCGGCGTCGCTGCGTTGAGGAAGATCCGTATCTCGGAGATGAGAATCCTGAAGACTGCCCGGATGCCGTTTATCTTGATGTACCAGAATATTCTCTTCATCAAAAACGGGTTATTTGTCGCTCTCGTACATGTCAAAGAGGATGGCGAAAAAGAGGAGCTGGAGGCCCGATATGATAAGGAGCGCGCAGAGTATGGCGCGCGGGCCGGAAACGCCGAACCCGGTTATCTGAAGATAAAGAAGATAAAGTCCCAGCAGAACACCCAGGGGGAGAGACAGGAGTCCGCCGATGTAAAAGAAGACCAGGGGGTGAAAATCCCTGAATATATATTTCTTGAAGATCCGCCAGATGAACCCTTTAAAGAGCATGGGGGATACTTTTAGAGCGTAGGCGAATCCTTTTATCTGCGACTGTTTTTCTCCTTTGAGGTATATCTCCGTCCTCGGGACATCCGTCACCCTGAGGCCGTAGGTGTTAAGCCTTATCAGAAAATCCATGGGGTAGCCGTAGCCTTTCCACGCCTTATCCCAGTTTATCATCCTCAGGGCCTTGCTGCTTATCGCCGTGTATCCGTCTACGACGTCGTATATCCTGTAATAGCCCGAGGCCATCTTCGTAAGAAGAGTTATTATGGCATTGCCGAACTGCCTTATCTTGGGCATGTTCTCGAAGACGTTTTCTTCGATTAGGAACCTGTTCCCCTTGACGTAATCCGTTTTACCGTCGATTATGGGATCTAGGAGGTTGGGCATCTCTCCCAGGGGCATCTGGTTGTCGCCGCCGGCTACAACTGCGATGTCGAAACCTCCCTCGAGAGATCTCTTGTAGCCGGTTATTATGGCCTGACCGACGCCGCGGTTCCTGTCATGGCGGATAAACTCTATCCTGGGATCCTTTTCGGATTGCAGGGATACCTTCCGGGGCAGGCTGTCCGTCGAACAATCGTCTACGACGAATATCCTGTCGACCAGAGAGGGCACGTTCAGAAGGGTGGGGATTATCAGCCGCTCTTCGTTGTAAGCCGGGATTACAAGTGAGATTTTCCTTTCTCTGTACATGTCTAGATCGTTATAAGGGAGCCTTTGTTCTTTATGGACCTGTCTCCCGCTTCGAGTATCTTCACCAGCTGGAGGTTCCTCCTGCCGCTGGAAAGCGGTTCCGTCTTTTTCTCTATCGAATCCGCGAAATGCTGGCATTCTATCTTGAGCGGTTCGACAAAATCTATCTTTGGTATATATATGTCGCCGGCCCGGTGCCTCAGCTGGAATTCCCCGAAGGTATCGAAGCCTTCCAGCCCGGTCTTTATGTTCTTCCTGTCTATTCCCTTGTCGTATACCTGTACTTTCATGTCGGAAGACATGTCGTCATATATTATCATCTTCTTGCTTCCCACAACTATAGCGGACCTGACTTTGGAAGGGTCGATCCAGGACGAGTGAATGAATGCCGCCGTATTATCTTCGAACTCGAGGTCGGCCATTATCACGTCTTCGATGCCGGGCTGTATGAAATCAAACCCGCGCGCCGTTATATTGACGGCTTTTTTATCAAGCCAGTAAAGAAGTATTGATATATCGTGGGGGGCCAGGTTCCACCACACGTTGACGTCTTCTCTGACTTTTCCCAGATTGCGGCGCTGAAGAAAGACATACCTGATCCTGCCTATCTCTCCGGAGTCGATGATGTCCCTGACTTTCCTTACGGCCATGTTATAAAGGAATGTCATTCCCACCATCAGCGTGAGTTTCTTCTTTTCCGCAAGTTCCACAAGTTCCGAGGCCTCCCCGTATGATGTCGTGAACGGTTTTTCTATGAAAACGTGTTTGCCGGACTCGAGTGCCGTCTTTGCAAGCGCGTAGTGGGTTGACGCCGGGGTGGCTATCACCACGGCTTCGATGCCCGGATCGGCCATTACCGAACCGTAGTCCCCGGTTATTCTGATGCCCGGGTACTTCTTGACCAGAGAGGAGAGATTCTTGGGGTCTTTTTCGCATATGCAGGATAAAAGGCCTGTTTCTTCGAGATTCCTGAGCAGGTTTTTCCCCCAGTAGCCGCAGCCTATCAATGCAGTATTTTTTTGCATGATTCAATGATAAATACTTTAAAAAAGTTTGTCAAGATAAAAATACTTGAATATAGATAAAAAATATATTAAAATCACAAAAGTTTATATTTTATAAATAAAGATAAGGAGTAAGTTAATATGTCGATAATAACGATAAAACAGCTGTTGGAAACAGGAGTTCATTTCGGCCATCAGGTCAGCGACTGGAATCCCAAGATGGATCCGTATATCTTCACTGCCAGGAACAAGATACATATAATAGACCTGGAGAAAACGGTGGAGAAGATCAAGGAGGCGTATAATTTCATCAGGGACAGCGTCGCGGAGGGAAAAGACATAATATTCGTATGCACGAAAAAACAGGGCAGCGACATAATAGAGGAAGAAGCTAAAAAATGCGGCATGTACTACGTGAACTACAGGTGGTGGGGAGGGATGCTGACTAACTTCGAGACCATATCAAAGAGCATTATGAGGCTGAAAGACCTTCAGGAGAAGGAAAAGGACGGCACGCTGGAAAGACTATCCAAGAAAGAGAAATCCAGGCTGATGAAGGAGAAATTCAGGCTCGAAAGAGGTCTGTCCGGAATAAAGGACATGAACCGCCTTCCGGGAGTACTGTATGTCGTTGACATAGATTTGGAGGAGATAGCGGTAGCGGAAGCCAAGAAACTGGGTATTCCCATAGTCGCCCTGGTAGACACGAATTGCGATCCAGAAAGAATCGATTACGTAATACCGGGGAACGATGATGCCATAAGGTCAATAAAGCTTATAACGTCGGTAATGAGCGACGCTGTGCTCGAGGGGCTCAGCCTCAGGACCAAGGGCATGACAGCCGAAGAAGAGAAAAAAGAGACGGAAGATATCAAGGAGGAAGCAAGAGAAAATGAGTCAGATGGAACTGATACAGAAACTAAGGGAGATGACCGGAGCCGGGATGATGGACTGCAAGGAGGCGCTCCAGAAGAATAATTCCGATATTGAAAAGGCAGTAGACTACCTCAGGCAGAAAGGCAAGGCCGCGGCCGCAAAGAAGGCCTCCAGGGACGCGTCTGAGGGCATAGTATATTCATATATACACCCCGGGGACAGGATAGGAGTTCTTGTGGAGGTTAACTGCGAGACAGATTTCGTAGCGAGGACAGATGAGTTCAAGGCCCTGGTAAAAGAAATAGCCATGCAGATCGCGGCCGCTGATCCGCGCTGGATAAAAAGGGAAGAAGTAAAAGAAGAGGACCTTGCCAGGGAAAGAGAGATAATCATAAAGCAGATGGAAGAGCAGGGCAAGCCGCAGAACGTGATAGAAAAGGCGGTAGAAGGAAAACTGAGCAAGTTCTATTCGCAGTACTGTCTCATGGAGCAGGCATATATAAGGGACGACAAGAAGAGTATTAAGAGCATAGTGGATGAAGCTGTCGGGAAGACGGGGGAGAACATACAGATCGCCCGGTTCGCGAGGTACGAATTAGGAAGATGAAGTATAAAAGGATACTCATAAAGCTGAGCGGCGAGATGCTCGGCAGGAAGAACAGCGGGTTTTCCGTCGAAGCGGTCCAGTCCGCGGCAAATGAGATAAAGACCATAATAGATGACGGGCTCGAAGTGGGAATCCTGGTCGGAGGGGGAAACATAATGAGAGCGAGATATGCCGCCGGCCTCGACAGGCTCACGGCGGATTTCATGGGGATGACCGCGACGGTGATAAACGCCCTGGGGCTGAAGAGCGTGCTGGGGAGCCTCGGTATAGACAGCAAGGTGCTGAGCGCCGTGAACGTTTCGGGCATCACCGAGCCCCACGTGGTCGAGAACGCGAACCGCTATCTCAGCGATAAAAAAGTCGTAATATTCGCCGGGGGAACCGGGTCTCCCTACGTTACCACCGATACGGCCGCTGCCCTGAGAGCCCTCGAAATAAAGGCGGACGTGCTTATTAAAGCCACAAAAGTCGACGGTGTATATTCATCTGACCCCGAGAGCGACAAGCAGGCGAAGCTTTTCACGAAACCCATATCTTACAAAAAAGCCATAAAGCAGGGACTCAGGATAATGGACAGCGCCGCGCTTTCCATCCTGGCAGAGAATAACATAAATGTGATAGTCTTTAATTTTAACAAGAAGGGCAATCTGAAAAAGGTAATTGAGGGGAAATCTATCGGAACCATCATCGGAGGTTAGATATGTCAGGTAAAGAAATCGAGAAGAGCGCCGATAGCAGGATGAGAAATGCCATCGAGACGCTTTCCAAGGAGATTAGAAGCATAAGGACCGGAAGGGCATCGGCAGCGATACTGGAAGGGATCAGGGTCGATTACTACGGATCTATGCTGCCCGTGAACCAGATAGCCAACATAAATATACCTCAGCCGCGCCTGATAGAGATAAAAGTGTGGGATGAAAATGCCGTCCAGCCGGTGGAAAAGGCGATAATTTCGTCCAATATAGGCCTGACGCCCAACACGGAGGGCAAGGTGATAAGACTTAACGTGCCGAGCCTGACATCCGAAAGAAGGGAAGAACTCATAAAAAGACTTCATATTATAGTCGAGGAATTCCGGATAGAAATAAGAAGCATCCGCAGGGAATCGAACGAGGAACTTAAAAAACTCAAGAAAGACGGCGTGATATCCGAGGACCAGTCATTTACCAGTATCGAAAAGATACAGAAGATGACCGATACATACATAGAAGAAATTAACAAGTTACTCTCAAAAAGAGAAAAAGAGATAAGAGAAGAATAAGGCTTCATCCCGGATCATCCGGTTTTATTCATCCTTTCAGCCGATTATGAAAGAATTGACTGCAACGCACATTCCGAAGCATATAGGAATAATAATGGACGGCAACGGGCGGTGGGCCAGGATCCGCGGATGGGAAATCTACAGGGGACACAAAGAAGGCGCGGAAAGGGTGAGAGACATAGCCCGTTTCTGCAGCCGCAGCGGTGTCAGGTACCTTACTCTGTTCGCTTTTTCCAACGAGAACTGGAACAGGCCGAAGGAAGAGATCGACAGCCTGATGGGTCTGCTGACAGAATTTCTGACAAAAGAACTCGGGGAACTGAACAGGAATAACATAAGGCTGCTCATTTCCGGCCGGAAAAATTTTTCGCCCAGGGTACTGAAAGCTATCGGCCGCACGGTAGAAAAAACATCTGAAAACACGGGCCTGGTGCTGGTGCTGTGCCTCGATTACGGCGGCAGGCAGGAGATACTTGATGCGTCTTCAAGGCTGCATGGCTTAGTTAGCGAAGACGAGTTCAGGAAACAGCTGTATGTACCCGATGTCCCTGATATAGACCTGCTGATAAGGACGAGCGGGGAGGAGAGAGTATCCAACTTCATGCTGTGGCAGATATCGTATTCAGAGTTGTATTTCACACAGGTGATGTGGCCTGATTTCGACGAAAAACAGATGGAAAAAGCGCTCAAATCGTACAGCAGGCGCAAGCGCAGGTTCGGAAAGAGGATATAGGCGTGCTATGACCAAGAAAAGAATGGTGTCAGCCGTATTGATGATACCCGTGGCATACGCGTTCATACTGTGGGGCGGCCTGGCTTTCTTCGTCTTCGTCTCGGGTCTGGCCATCGCGAGTCTGCTGGAGTTCTATAACATGTGCAGCGCCGGTTCCGCTCCGGTAAGATGGTGGGGTGTGCTGATGGGACTGATGCTTCTATTGAACGCCTTCTTCGTCGTCGGCGGAAACGGGTTTTCCTTTTACGGTACGGATTTCACGCCTGCCATATTAACTGTGATGATACTGGGATTATTCGTAATACAGCTCCTGAAAAAAGACCTGAAGTATTCACTTGTAAATTCCAGCATAACCCTGACGGGTGTTTTTTACGTGGTCTGGATGGCTATGCACTGCGTATATCTCAGGGAGATCAAGCCTTACGGTCTGCATCTGGTGATCGTCGCGGTCATATGCACCTGGTGCGCCGATGCAGGAGCATATTTCGCGGGGCTCAAGTTCGGCATATACAGGAAGCTCCATATCGTCAGCCCCAACAAGAGCCGGGCGGGAGCTCTCGGGGCCGTAACAGCCAGCACTCTGTCGATGTTCTTGCTCAAGTATATAATGAAGCTGTATTTCATCAATATATATAATGCTCTGGCGCTCGGGGTGCTCGTCGGATTTTTCGCCGTCATCGGCGATCTCGCCGAATCCCTGATTAAAAGAACGCTGGGACA
Source organism: Elusimicrobiota bacterium (assembly GCA_016934855.1). Lineage (GTDB taxonomy): Bacteria > CG03 > SLGR01 > SLGR01 > JAFGSA01 > JAFGSA01. Next base: position 30,621 of record JAFGSA010000020.1, on the reverse strand, counting down.
CAAGGATTCGGGGATATTCCTGCCGGGCCACGGCGGGGTCCTGGACAGGATAGACAGCCTGCTGTTTACCGTACCCCTGGTTTATTATTACGTCAAGATAGGGATCCTGCGATGAAGATCGCCGTACTTGGGTCGACGGGTTCCATCGGGACAAGCACCCTTCAGGTCGCGGCCGGCATGAAGGACGCGGAAGTATTCGGTATAACGGCGAACACGGACACCGTTTCTTTTCAGAAGCAGATAGAGCTCTTCCGCCCTGAGGTCGCCGTCATCGCAGACAGAGAAGCGTACAGGGAATTTTCCGGATCCTATAAGGGCAGGACGCGCTTAATATGCGGATCGGAAGGCATCTGCGAACTGGTATCGATGAAGGAAGTGGATATGGTTGTCAACGGACTCAGCGGACTGTCCGGGCTGAGGCCCACGCTAGCGGCGTTGTCCGGAAAAAAGAAGGTGGCTATTGCCAACAAGGAAGCTATAGTCATGGGCTGGGGGCTGATAAAGGGCCTGATAGCCGAGGATAACCAGCTGATGCCTGTCGACAGCGAACACTCGGCTATATTCCAGTGTCTCAGGTGCGAAAACATAAAGGAAGTCTCAAGGATAATACTGACCGCCTCCGGCGGCGCCGTGTACGGGAAAAGCCGCGAAGAACTGGAAAAAGTCACATTCGATGACTGCCTGTCTCATCCTACATGGAACATGGGCAGAAAAATAACCATAGATTCCGCCACCCTGATGAATAAGGGACTTGAAGTCATAGAAGCGCATAACCTTTTCGGAATGGATTACGACAGGATCAGCGTCCTTATACATCCGCAGTCGGCGATACACGGCATCGTGGAATTCATAGACGGAAGTATTATAGCTCATATGGCATCCGCCGACATGAAGATACCCATAAGATACGCGCTCAGTCACCCCGGCCGCGAAAGGAACGATAACAGCAGGCTTAATCTCGCCGGTCTCGGGACGCTGGAGTTCAGCGAGCCGGATACGGTAAGGTTCCCGTGCCTGGATATAGCAGTGGGAGCCGGAAGAGGGGGCGCGGCAAAGGTGGTCATGCTCTGTGCCGCAGACGAAGCGGCGATCGAGGGGTTCTCCCGCGGTATCATAAGGTTCACCGATATACCGGATTTGATCCGGAAAGTCCTCTCGAAGAATGTTCCCTGCAGTGCTGATACGATAGAAGGTATCGAATCGCTGTACGGCGAGACGCTGAAGATCGCGGGGCGAATAATGGAGGATAATGTATGATATCTGCTATCGCAATAATATTCACTTTTTCCGTTGTGGTCTTCGTACATGAACTGGGGCATTTCCTGGTCGCGCTAAAGTTCGGGGTCAAGGTCGATACTTTTTCCCTTGGATTCGGTCCGGAGCTCTTCGGTTTCACTCACAAGGGGATAAGGTACAGGATATCCGCCGTACCCCTCGGCGGCTACGTCAAGATGAAAGGCGAGAACATGGAAGACGAAGGGTCGAAGGAGGCGGATGCTTTCATGGGGCAGAAGCCTTTGAAAAGGATAGCGATACTCTTCTCCGGCGCTTTCATGAATTTTCTTACGGGCATGCTGATATTCGCGGGAGTAATATACACGTCAGGTATACCCGAGATGATAAATAAACCGGTAATAGGAAGTGTAACTGAAGGCTCGCCCGCGTACCAGGCAGGCATACTGCCCGGCGATACCGTTAAATCTGTGAACGGTATCAGGGTCAGAACCTGGCAGGAGCTGTCTCTTCTCATCTCTAAAAGCGGATCCGCCGTGGAGCTTTACATACAGAGGGAAGATTCTTCTTTCAGCATCACCGTGACCCCCAGGATGAGCGAAGAGCTCGGCCGGCCGCTTATAGGGATAACGGCGCCGTTCAAGACGGTAAGGTACGGGCTCGCAGAGTCATTGGTGGAAGGAGTCAGATACACGTTCCTGTTATGCTGGAAGCTTCTCATTTCCCTGTGGCTCATGGTGGCGGGCAAGATGGCGGCGGCAGTAGCCGGGCCTATAGGGATAGGGCAGGTGATAACGCAGGCCGCGGGGCAGGGGGTATCGCAGCTCTTCCAGCTGATAGCTCTTATCAGCGTGAACCTGGGTTTTATCAACCTCTTCCCGATTCCGATACTTGACGGAGGCCACATACTGTTCGCGGTGATAGAAATGATAAAGGGAGAGCCCCTGGATGCCAGGAAAGTGAATGTGGCAAACGTCATAGGGCTTTCGCTGATAGTGGCCCTCCTTATATTTGCCACGTGGCAGGACCTTTTAAGGATATTTATCAGGTAGATGGTATCGAGAGAGATAAAAATAGGAAGACTCGCCCTGGGAGCCGGAAATCCCGTACGGGTGCAGGGAATGCTTAAAGAACCCTTAGACGACCTGGACCGGCTCCTCGGCGAGGCGCGGAGGCTGGTGGAGAACGGAGCGGAGATGGTGAGATGCGCTCTGCCGTCGAAAAAAGATGTAAAGAGAGTCTTCTCCCGTCTGAAAGAACTTCGCGTGCCCCTGATCGCCGACTGTCACTTCCAGTCCCGGATCGCGCTCGATGCCCTGGAAGAAGGATTCCACAAGGTCAGGCTTAACCCCGGCAATATGACGCGGGCAGGAATGAAGGAAGCCGTTGCCGCGGCCAGGGAGAAGAAAGCAGCCCTGAGATTAGGCTTTAACAGCGGCTCCTTCGATGCCGAGACCGGGCTCGACATGGCAAAAGCCGCCCTGGATATCGACGCCTGGATAAAGGAACAGGATTTCAATGATTACGTTGTCTCGATGAAATCTTCTTCCGTAAAAGAGACAGTGGAAGCGAACAGGTTCTTTTCAGTATATTCCGATACCCCTCTGCATATAGGCGTTACTGCCACCGGGCCGTATGACGAGGGCATAATAAAATCCTCGGTAGGACTCGGATCGCTCCTTATAGACGGAATAGGCGACACCGTAAGGGTATCACTGACGGGGGATTCCGCCGAAGAAATAAGGATCGCGTGTTATCTCAGGGACCTGGCGGAAGGCAGGATGAGAGGGCTTGAGATCATTGCGTGCCCCACTTGTTCAAGATGCAGGATGGATGTGAGGAAGATGGTGGAAACCTTCAGGGGGATGCTCGCCCCGGAAGATTTTAAAAGGCCTTTCAAAGTTGCTATAATGGGCTGTGAAGTAAACGGCCCCGGCGAAGCAAAGGCCTGCGATATAGGAGTCTGTGGTGTGGGCAGCGGGGGTCTTCTAATAAAAAAAGGAGAAGTTACAGGCAGGATAGAAACAGGCAGAATCGTAGAGACGCTGCTGGAGGAATTCAGAAAGCTGTGAAATACTCAAAAAGACTTTCCCGGTATCTTTTACCTACGGTAAAGGAAGATCCGAAAGAGGCGGAGATACCGTCCCACAGGCTGATGATACGCGCGGGCATGATAAGAAAGCTCGCTTCCGGCATATACGAATTCCTTCCTCTCGGGTGGAGGGTGGTTAAGAAAGTGGAAAATATAATCCGCGAAGAAATGGACGGTATAGGCGGGCAGGAAATGATAATGAGCGCGGTACAGCCCAAGAGCCTCTGGGACGAGACCGGCAGCGGCCGCTGGTATCTCTACGGTCCGGAACTCATCAGGTTCACGGACAGGAACGACAGGGAGTTCTGCCTGGGGCCGACTCATGAAGAAGTGATAACTCACATCGTGGCCTCTAACGTCAAGTCATATAAGGAACTGCCGCTTTTGCTGTACCAGTTCCAGATGAAATACAGGGACGAGATAAGGCCGCGGTTCGGAATAATGAGAGCCCGGGAGTTCTATATGAAGGACGCGTACAGCTTCGACAGGACGGTCGAAGACTGCAGGAAGTCGTACGAAGACAATTTCAAGGCATACGAAAGGATATTCAGAAGATGCGGCCTGGATTTCGTCTCGGTCGAGGCCGACACCGGGAACATAGGAGGCCAGTCATCTCATGAGTTCATGGTCATCGCGGATACGGGAGAAGAGGAGATAGCCGTATGCAGGTGCGGGTACGGCGCCAATACGGAGATGGCTGAGTTCAGGACGGATGACCGCGCGGATGGGGATCGGCAGGAAGCGGTCAGGGAACTTGAGGAAGTCCATACACCCGGGGTGACGACCGTCGAAGAAGTAGCGGGATTTCTTAAGGAAACGCCGAAGAAGTTCATAAAAACACTTCTTTTCAGGACGGATGACGGCAGGCATATAGCTGCTTTCATAAGAGGAGACCATGAACTCAGCGAGCATGCGCTTAAAAAAGCTGCGTCGGCAAACGCCATAGAATTTATCGATGACGATACTATAAAAAAGAAACTTAAGAGTTCGCCCGGATTCTCCGGGCCCGTAGGGCTCTCTTCTTCCGGTGCCGCAATAGAGCTGTACATGGACAGCGCGGCGGCAGGCATTGTAAACGGCATAAGCGGGGCTGACAGGAAGGATTACCATCTGAGAAACATAAATGTGAGAAGGGACATGAAAGCGGATTTTCGGGAGGGTAATTTCAGGAAAGCCAGGCAGGGAGACTTATGCCCGAAGTGCGGCGGCGCGCTGGTATTTAAAAGGGGAATAGAAGTGGGTCACACATTCCTTCTCGGAACAAAATATTCCGAGAGCATGAAGGCCGTATTCGTCAACGATCAGGGCAGTGAAGAGAATATGATAATGGGATGTTACGGCATAGGCGTAACCAGGGTCGTGGCAGCGGCCATAGAGCAGAGCCATGACGGTAACGGCATAATATGGCCGGCGCCGATATCGCCGTTCGATGTTCTGCTGGTGCAGATAGCCAGGGACGCAGACGAATTCTGCGCAGAATTGTTCGGTAAACTCAGCGAAGAATACGAAGTATTATGGGATGACAGGGCTCTGACTCCCGGGGTGAAGTTCAAAGACGCTCAGCTGATAGGGATACCCGTGCAGATAGTGATAGGCAAGAAGTATAAGGAGACCGGCGAAGTGGAAATCCAGTACAGGAAAACAGGGGAAAAGGAATTCGTCCGGCCCGAGCATATATCGGAAAAACTTAAGAAAAGGAGCGGATAAATGAAAAAAATAGCTGTTGTATTATATATCACGGCATTGTGCGCGGTGTATACGCATGCCCAGAGCATAGAGTCCCAGCTTAAGAGCGAAGACTGGAAGACGAGAGCAGCCGCGGCGGAAAAAGTGCCGTCCACGGATGCGGATAACAAGGTCGAGCTCCTGCGCAGTATAATGAATGACAGAAGAAAAGAAGTCAGGCTGGCCGGGGTAAAGGCGCTTATAATGGTGGGAGGGCAGGAAATAGTGGCTCCGCTTACGGAAGCACTGAAGGACGAAGATGCGGATATAAGGTCGCTGGCACTGAGCGGCCTTATTGATATAGGGGAGTCCGTTTCGGATTCCATAGGCTATGCGCTGAAAGACCAGGAGCGTGAAATAAGAAGGCGCGCGGTCTCTGCGGTCTCGGGGATGAGTAACGAGACGGCGCTGAGGTTCATGGAGACGGCGGTAAAGGATGAAGACAGGGATATAAGGGAGACGGCTATAAACAGGATATACAATGTCGTCCTCAAGTCAACGGAAGCCGTCACCAGGGATACGGTTATAAGGCTCCTCGGAGAAGCGATCGGTGACGACGAGAAAGAATTGAGGGAGAAAGCGATCACTCATCTTTCGGATATCGGGGGGGCCGGCGTTATAGACGCGCTCGGCAGGGGGCTCGATAACAGGGACGATAATACGCGGCGCCTGGCCATGAAAGCGCTGAAGAAGATCGGGGGCAACGAGATAATACCGGCCATGCTGAAAGCGCTGAAAGACATCAGGTATGATATAAGGATGGAGGCATTGGAAATACTGGCCGGGATAGACACACCTGCCTCGCTGAAAGCTCTCGCGGCGGCCATAAATGACGATAATCTCGATATCCGTAACAAAGTGTTGGGAATACTCGCGGTACAGGGAGACGAAACGGTGGTTGAGGACCTCAAGAAGGCCCTTGAGGACCGTGAAGATGCTATAAGGCTGAAAACGGTGTATATACTGGCTGCCATCGGAACCGATGAAGCCGTTGACGCCGTCTGCGGGGCATTGAACGACAGGGCCGGGAAAGTGCAGGAAGCGGCGATCAAATCTCTAGGGATGCTCAAATCCGGTCGGAGCCTGGACGAACTCGGGAAATATTTTGTAAAAAACGAGTACCTGCGAGCCGAGATCGCGAAGATCATGGGAGAAATAGGAGACAGGAGGGGGATGAAATACCTGCTTGACGTACTGCCCGGCGAAACGGAAGCGGTAAAGGCGGCAATAGAAGAAGCCATAGCCTCTATAATCTCCGGCCGGAAACAGCAGTAAAAATGGGCGGTATACTCAATAAAATATACGAGGCAGTGGGGAACACGCCGCTGGTAAAGCTGGATGCGATATCCAGGGGGCTTCCCGGCACGATCCTCGGCAAGGTGGAGTCTTTCAATCCCCTGGGAAGCATCAAGGACAGGATAGGCCTTGCCATGATACAGAAAGCCGAAGCGGAAGGCCTTATAGATGAGAAAACTACCGTCATAGAGCCTACTTCGGGCAACACCGGTATCGCGCTCGCCTTCATCTGCGCGGCAAAAGGGTATAAGCTCGTCCTTACGATGCCGGAAACGATGAGCATGGAAAGAAGAAAACTCCTTAAGGCTCTGGGCGCCCGGCTCATTCTTACTCCCGGGACAGAGGGGATGAGGGGAGCGATCGAAAGAGCGGCAAGAGAAGCGGGGGACATGAAAAATTCATACATTCCGCAGCAGTTCGATAATCCCGCCAATCCTGACATACACAGGAAGACCACTGCACGGGAAATATGGAAGGACACCGGTGGCCGGGCGGACATCCTTGTATCCGGCGTCGGCACAGGAGGGACCATAACGGGCGTATCGGAGGCACTGAAAGAGAAGAACCCGTATTTTTATTCCGTGGCAGTCGAGCCGGAAGAATCCCCGGTCCTGTCGGGAGGAGAACCCGGAACCCACCGCATACAGGGAATCGGCGCCGGTTTCGTGCCGAAAGTGCTTAATACAAAGATCATAGACGAGATAGTTAAAATATCTTCGGACGAGGCTCTCGAAGGCTCGCGGAGGATAGCGAAAGAAGAAGGGATATTCTGCGGGATATCCTCCGGTGCCGCAATACAGGCCGCATGCAGGATAGCAAAGAGAGAAGAAAGCAGGGGTAAGATCATAATCGTCATCCTGCCCGACCTGGGAGACAGGTATCTTTCTCTGGAAAATTTCTAAAAAATATCACTGTTTTAAAATCTGAATATAATGGAGAACGATTCTAAACTGATAGGGCTATACCTTAACCTGGACCAGAAACTGGTCGCTATTTACAATATGCTGTCCGGGAAAAAGAAATATCCGTTATATGCCAGGAACATGTGGCAGGGCCTGGAAGAAGACGAGGAAGAACATGTCAATTACTGGCAGTACCTCAGAAAATATAATTATGACCTTGATATACTGACGGAAAAAGAATCGCGCGGCTATATAAAAAAGCTCGGTGAACTGCTTATGAGGGCGGACGGGCTGCTGGACAGCGCGCGTGCCGGGGGCATCCCGCTCGAGCAGAGTTTCGACAGCACTGTGCGGATAGAATTTGGGACACTCGTTTCCCCGATATATAAGGTTCTTCATAACCATGATATCATTTTCAACAGCAAGGTGTTCAATCCGAGGAAAGAATACGACGCGCATCTGAAAAGGATAACCGACGCAGCGAAAAAAATATATCACGGGGATTCGATCAAGCGTTCGCTTATGAACACATACCTTTCGGTAAAGGAAGAGAGGGACCGGATGGCCAGGGATGCCGTAAACGACCCACTGACCGGACTCAGCAACCGGCGGTATCTGAGGAATAACGGGAGTTTCCTGATGGAAATAGCATCGAGAGAAAAGAAGCCGCTGGCGCTGGTAATGATAGATGTCAATAAATTCAAAGCGATAAACGACAGGTTCGGGCACCCGGCAGGGGACAGGGTCCTGAGAAAAATAGGCGGCATCCTGAGGGAGAACACAAGGTCTTCCGATATGGCGATCCGTTACGGCGGCGACGAGTTCGCCGTTCTGCTGTTCAACCAGGATGCGAAGAAAGCGGGTGAATTCGTCCTGCGTCTTAAAAAGGAGACTTCCGGTGCAAGAATCATATATAGGAAGAACAGGTATATGAATGTTACTGTCAGCGCCGGCTACAGCATCTATGATCCTGAGAAAAGACCGGTTCTGAAAAAGCTTGTCTCCGCCGCGGACGCAAAGATGTATGAAGATAAGAAAAAATCTGTCTGATAAAAAAAACAGGCTGGAACGCATCATGGGAAAAATGAAGGGGGTGCTGGTGGCCTTTTCAGGCGGAGTGGACAGCATGCTGCTTCTTAAAACCGCTCACGATATGCTCGAAGACAGGGCCGCTGCTTTCACGGCGGTATCGCCCGTGCACCCTCCGGATGAAACAGACAGGGCGCGTGCTTTCACAGCCGAACACGGCATAAAGCATATTATAATGGATGTAAACGTAACGCGCGACGGGAATTTTGTCAGAAACACTCCTGCCAGATGTTATTGGTGCAAGAAGAAGATGTATTCAGCCATGATGCAGGCTGCCCGTGCGGCAGGTTTAGAGTGTATCGCGGACGGGACAAACACAGATGACCGCGATGATTACCGGCCGGGGATGAAAGCGGCGGCTGTCTATGCGGTCAGGCATCCCCTGATGGAGGCGGGTATGGGGAAGGAAGATATAAGGGAGCTTTCCCGGCTTTCGGGCCTTAAGGGTTTCGACAGGCAGTCCTATTCATGCCTGGCCACGAGAGTACCTTACGGGGAAAGGATAACGCTGAAAAAACTGGGGATGATCCGTTCTGCCGAAGAGTCCCTTAGAAAAGCGGGGATCAGAACGGTGAGGGTAAGGCATTGCCGCGGTGATTCGGCGAGGATAGAAACGGATATATCGCAGATCGCGGAAATCACAGGCGGCGAAATGAGAGAAATAGTCCTTGAGAATATAAAGAGAGCGGGGTATAAATACGTGTCGGTGGACATGGAGGGTTTCAGGTCCGGAAGCATGAACGAAGTATTGAAGAAGAAAAGGCGGGATATGAAAAGAGGCGGAGGCCGGGCTTGACAGAAAATTTTTTTATTTGTATAATTCTAGTTATCCGATAGAATTACTAGATAAAGAGAGGGAGAAATATGAAGTTATCGAGCAGGACAAGGTACGGGATGAGAACCATGATAGATCTGGCGGCCAACTGCGCCAGGGGACCGGTGCTCCTGAAGGATATATGCAGGAGACAGGACCTTTCACTTAAGTATCTGGACCAGATCATAACAAACCTGAAATCGGCGGGGCTGGTAAAGAATTCCGGCGGCGGGCACAGCGGGTATATACTCTCGCGGTCCGCAGACAGCATTTATGCCTCGGATATCGTAAGCGCGCTCGAAGGAGGGCTTTCCGTGAGGGAGTGCGTAGATGATCCCGAGCTGTGCGCCAGGTCTTCCAGGTGCGTTCCCAGGAAACTCTGGAAAAAAGTGGAGAAATCGATAAAAGAGAGCCTGCGGGTCAGTCTCAGTGACCTGGCAAAAGAGCAGAAAAAAATGAAAGGAAGAGGTGAGAATAACGCGGGAGCGTAATCCCATGGCAGGCAAGAGAAGAAAAATAATAAAAATAGACGAAGAGAAATGTACGGGCTGCGGTAACTGTATACCGGACTGTCCCGAGGGGGCTTTAAGGCTGATCGACGGGAAGGCGCGCCTTGTGAGCGATCTTTTCTGCGACGGGCTGGGAGCGTGCCTGGGGGCGTGCCCCGTCGCCGCCATATCGGTCGAAGAAAGAGAGGCCGAAGCCTATAGCGAGAAGCAGGTGATGAAGAACATCGTGAAGGCGGGCAGGAATACTATAGAGGCCCATTTGATGCATCTTAAGGAACACGGACAGAAGGAATATCTACATGATGCCATGAAATACCTGAAGGAGAACAATGCCGATTTCCCCCTGGAAGAGTTCGTGAAAAGAGTGCACTCTTCTCATGCGGGGGGAGGCTGTCCCGGATCGCTGTCCATGGAATGGGGCGAAAAGAAAGAGAAAGAAGCAGGTAAAACGCGGGAAGATATGAGAGTAAAGAGCGGTTCCGAGCTCAGAAACTGGCCCGTTCAGCTCATGCTGATAAATCCCGGGGCTCCTTATCTTAAGGGAGCCGACCTGCTCATAACGGCTGACTGCGTACCGTTTACATATGCGTCTTACCACGGCGATTTCGTGAAGTACAGGGTTGTAATAATCGGATGCCCGAAGCTGGACGATATAGAATTTTATATAGAAAAACTGACCGGCCTCTTTGAGACGTCAAACCCGAAAAGCGTAACCGTATTGTACATGGAAGTGCCGTGCTGTCACGGGCTGGTTTCGGGGGTTCGGTCCGCTATAAGGAAGTCAGGAAAGAATATACCGTTCTGCGCGGTAAAAGTGGGTATCAAGGGAGAGATCGTAAAGCAGTAATGCGCGGTTCGCCGTGCGGTCGTGCCGGAACCGGGGAAAAGTACAGGAAGTGATGCCATGAATGAGAAGAACGAGCGGGAAAAGATTGAAGAGGTAATACGCAGCATAGAGAGAAGCGCGGTAAAGTGCAACAAGGGATACCGATGCAGGAACGGCGGCTGCGGCAATATATGCAAGGCGGCCGAATTCGGCAAATCCTTCCTTATGTGCATGGAAGACAGGCCGGCCGACTGCGAGTTCGCCTCGGATACTTTCGGCGACGGGACTTACATATGCTATTGTCCGCTGAGGCTCTATATCCACAGGAAGTGCAGGGAAAGTTGATATTTTAAATATATTTATGTAAAGAGAAGTATTAAAGGCAGGAAACAATAAGGAGCGTCCTATGGAACTGTGGAAATTAATAGAGCCGCTGGGTATAATGACATATTCGGCGCTGCTCCTGACCGTGATAAGCGGCATCAGGAGGTGGAAACTTAAAAAGCACGTTATGCTGGCATTGCTGACGGCCGTTATCGCCACAGTACATGCCCTGATAGTAATGCTTCATTAATGAAGGAGGACAGTATGACTTACGTGAAAAAAGAAGGCGAAGTATATAAGTGCGGTGTCTGCGGAAACACCGTAAAGGTCATGGAAGTGGGCGGTGGAGAACTGGTATGCTGCGATCAGCCGATGAACCTGATCGAAGAAGGAAAATAGGGAGGTAGCGATGAAAAAATACGTTTGCCAGGTATGCGGCCATGTCAATCTGTTGAATGAGCTCCCGGACAAGTGTCCTGTCTGCGGGGCGCCCAGGAAGAGCTTCTCGGAAAAAGAAGACGCGCTGAAGCTGCCGGCGGACCCGGGGAACATGACGGAACTAGAGAAGAAGCATGTGCCCCTGATAACCGTCAACAGGAGCTGCTCGCTCGCAGAGGGTTGTCTGGATGTCCATGCCAGGATGGGGGAGATAGTCCATCCGATGCTTCCCGAGCATTATATAACGTTCGTGGATTTCTACCTGGACGATAAGTTCCTGGCAAGGCTCCACCTGACTCCCGAAAAACTCAATCCTGCGGGCTGTATACATATGAAAGCGGGCGGCAGCGGAAAGCTGACCGTGATAGAGAGCTGCAATATCCACGGCAAATGGATATCCGAAACCGCCCTCTGAGTCGCGATGCCGCGGGTCGTCTGGATCGCCGCCATCAGGGCGGGGTATACGTGCAGTTTCTGCCTTCGGGCGCATGCAGCGGCCGGATGGAAGAGGCAGTTAAGGAGGATTTATATCATGAGATATTGGAGAATCGCGCTGATCTTTGCGTTCATCGCTGTTTTCAGGGCCCCTGGCCTGGGAGCCCATTGCCAGGTGCCTTGCGGCATATATGGCGACGAAGCAAGGATAGCGGTCATAAAAGAGGATGCGGAGACCATAGAGAAAGCCTTCGGCGAGATCAGAAGGCTGGAGAAAGAAAAAGAAGTGGATTACAACCAGATAGTGCGCTGGATCAACACGAAGGAAGAACACGCTGACGATATCATGAATGTGGTCTCATCGTACTTTCTGGCACAGAGGATAAAGCCTGCTGACGAAAAGGACAGTATGGCGTACGGCGAATATACGAGGAAACTGGAACTGCTCCATAACATCATGGTGTATGCTATGAAAACAAAGCAGTCGCTCGATGCCGGGAACATCAGGATGCTCAGGAAGAAACTGGGCGAGTTCGAAGACCTGTACTTTAAGGATTGAACCGGGTTTCTGCGGCAGAGAGGGTCGCGCTGTGAAAGGAAAGGATGACACAGGAAGAGTGAAGATATGACAGAACGGAAATTCGACTTGGAAGAATACGGGAAGCGTTCGCTGCAGTTCAGGAAGGAGATAATGCTGATGCTCAACAAGGCAGGATCCGGTCATTCGGGCGGTTCGCTGTCGTGCATAGATATATTGAACGTGCTTTATTATTACGAGATGAGGCACAGGCCGAAGGAGCCGGCATGGCCCGGCAGGGATAAGTTCATAATGTCGAAAGGGCATGCCAGCCCGGCGCTCTATGTCACGCTGGCCGGCTGCGGCTATTTTTCCGGCGGGGAGCTAGACCGCTTCAGAAAACTCGGAAGCATTCTCCAGGGGCACGTCCACGTAAAAGTACCGGGGGTCGAATTTTCCACGGGTTCGCTGGGACAGGGGCTTTCTGTGGCGCACGGGGCGGCTCTCGGGGCAAGACTCAAAAGATCCGGAGAGAGGATATACTGCCTTCTCGGCGACGGGGAGATGCAGGAGGGAAACGTCTGGGAGGCCCTGATGACGGCCGGGAACTTCGGGCTTGATAACCTTTGCGCAGTTCTCGATTACAATAAAATACAGGAAAACGGTCCGGTAAAGGAGATAAAAGACCTGGAGCCGCTTAAGGAAAAACTGGAAAATTTCAAGTGGCATGCTATCGAGATAGACGGGCATGACCTGCTCGGGATAAAATGCGCATTCGACGAATTCAGGGCTACAGGGGGTAGACCCACTTTCATAATAGCAAATACCGTCAAGGGAAAAGGCGTCTCTTTCATGGAAGGGCAGTCCAAGTGGCACGGCAAAGCCCCCTCTGACGACGAGCTGGAAAAGGCTCTTTCCGAGCTGGAAAATATGAAGGTATAGCCAATGGATAAGAAGATAGCCATCAGGGACGGTTACGGGAAGGCGCTCGCAGAACTGGGAAAGGAAGACCCGAATATTATCGTCGTATCGGCAGACCTGGAGGACGCGAATAAGATACTCGCTTTCAGGGAGGCTTTTCCCGACAGGTTCTACACTTACGGGATAGCCGAGCAGGACATGATAGGTGCCGCCTGCGGGTTCAGCCTGGAGGGGTTTACGGTATTTGCTAATTCTTTCGCAGTCTTCATGACGAACCGTGCATACGACCAGATAAGGATGTGCGTATGCTACAACAACGCGAACGTAAAACTGGTAGGTTCGCACGGGGGAATAACTGTGGGGCCGGACGGCGGTTCAGCCCAATGCCTGGAGGATTATGCGATAATGCGCGCGCTGCCTAATATGAAGGTAATATCTCCGTGCGATGCCCTAGAGGCAGCCAAGGCGACCAGGGCGATAAGCAGGTCCAGGGGTCCCGTGTACATGAGGACGGCGCGCCCCGCGTCCGAAATACTTACAAAAGAATCGGACCCGTTTACGATAGGAAAAGCGAATATCCTCAGGGAAGGAAAGGACGCCGTCATCATAGGTTGCGGTCTGATACTCGGGGAGGCATTGTCCGCTGCGGATATGCTGGAGACCTCGGGCATATCTGCCATGGTCGTGAACATGCATACCTTAAAGCCCGTGGACGAGGAGGCCGTCATAAATGCGGCGAGGAAGACGGGGGCGGTTGTCACGGTCGAGGAACACCAGGTAAACGGGGGACTGGGCAGCGCGGTCTGCGAGGTTCTTTCGCGGAAGATGCCCGTGCCGGTAGAGATGGTCGCGGTAAAAGATACATTCGGGGAGTCCGGCGAACCGGAAGAGCTGCTGGCAAAATACGCTCTGAAGGACACCGATATTGCGGAAGCGGTAAGAAGAGCCGTCGGACGCAGGAGACCCGCCGGATGAACGGCAAGGGAGGTTCAATATGGCTATAGACCCGGTATGCGGGATGAGCGTCGATGAGAAGAGCGGGCTCAGGGTGACGAAAGAAGGCAGGGAGTATTATTTCTGCAGCCGCGGCTGCATGGAAAAGTTCCTTAAAGAAAACAACATGGAAGGCGAAACCTGTGTATCATGCATAGCCGATAATTCAGGTAAATGGTACAGGAACAAAACCCTCATGGTATCGACGGTACTGGTGATGCTCACGGCGGCGTCATACTCCGTATCTTTCCTCTCGTCTTTCAGGGAGTCCCTGTTCATGTACCTCTCAAGAATATGGTGGGCGGTCATCCTGGGGCTTCTTCTCGGAGGAGTGATCGATTATTATATACCAAGGGAATACATATCCCACGTGCTGTCGAAACCCAAAAAGAGGACCATCTTCTACTCTGTCGTCCTGGGGTTTCTGATGAGCGCGTGCAGCCACGGCATACTGGCCCTCTCCATACAGCTGTATAAAAAAGGGGCTTCCGTTCCTGCTGTCGTAGCGTTTCTCCTTGCGGCGCCGTGGGCTAATTTCCCCCTGACGATAATGCTGCTGGGATTCTTCGGGCTGAAGGCTCTTTATATAATTTTTTCCGCGATCCTTATAGCGGTCATAACGGGACTCGCGTATCAGTACCTGGAGTCCAGGGGAAAGATCGAGACCAACCCGAATACGGAAAGCACCGATGACGCATTCTCGCTTTCAGGTGACATCAGGAGCAGGATGAAAAACAGCAGGATGTCGGCCGCCGGCTTGAGGAAAGGCATAAGCGGCGTCATCAAAGGTTCCGTTTCACTGTCCAATATGGTGCTGTGGTGGATACTTATAGGAGTGGGCCTCGCCAGCCTGGCGGCGGCATATATACCCCAGCCCGTATTCCAGCACTATATAGGTCCTTCGTTTCTGGGGCTCATGGTCACGCTGGCGCTGGCAACCGTACTCGAGGTCTGCTCGGAGGGCACCGCACCGCTGGCTTTCGAGATATACAGGCAGACCGGGGCGCTGGGCAATGTGTTCGTTTTCCTGATGGCGGGTGTCGTGACCGATTATACCGAGATAGGGCTCATATGGAGCAACATAGGCCGCAGGGCCGCCATATACCTGCCGCTTATAACCGTTCCCCAGGTCGTTTTGCTCGGGGTGCTGGCTAATATAATATTCTGAAACCCCCTATTTGACTTAAATATTAAAAGAGATTACAATAAATAATGAATTTTCGAGGACAGAACAGGGAAATTATGGAGAAAAAAGAGAAGATAACGAGACTGACGGTAGGTCCGGCGCCGCATCTTAAAAGCAGCCTGACAATAGAGAAGATGATGTGGTGGACGGCGGCGGCACTCCTGCTGCCCTCGGCCGGGGGCGTATATTTCTTCGGCATGAAAGCGCTGCTATTGATAGTGTCGTGTTCCGCCGCCGCTCTGTTGTTTGACGCGGCCGGACAGTACCTGAGAGGGCTGAGAGTGCAGCTCACAGACGGCAGCGCTGCGGTGACGGGGATACTTGTGGCACTGATACTCCCGCCGTCGTTTCCCGTATGGGCAGCGGTGCTGGGAACCGCGTTCTCCATCCTGATCGTAAAACACGTGTTCGGCGGGCTGGGAAAGAACATATTCAACCCCGCGCTGATGGGCAGGGCGTTCCTGACCGCGGCGTTTCCCGTACTGATCACCACTTATTCCATAAACTGCAGGACTTTACCGGGATATGATGCGAAGATGAGCGGTGCCGGTACGGAAGCTGTGACAGGGGCGACTCCGCTCAGCGGAATCAAATTCGAGAATGCCGTGTATTCCGGCGACAGCCATCTGAATTTCTTTCTGGGGCAGAAAAAAGGCAGTACAGGCGAGACCTCGGGGATACTGATCCTGGCGGGGTTTATTATACTGCTGGCGAATAAGGTAATCGACTGGAGGCTGTCGGCATCGTACTTTATGGCGATATTCGGTTTCTCGGGCGCACTCTGGCTGACGGATCCGGTGGCGAATGTCGATCCCTTTTTATATATGACGCTCGGGGGGATACTGCTCGGAGGAGTATTTATGGTGACCGACCCCGTTACTACCCCCGTTACCGGCCGCGGAAAATGGATTTTCGGTATAGGGGCCGGGATCCTCACCGTTGTCATCAGAAACTTCAGCGGATATCCGGAAGGGGTCATGTTCTCGATAATCCTCATGAACTCCGTCACTCCTCTGATAAACAGGATGACCCGCCCCAGGATATACGGTACCTGAGCCATGAGGGTGTACCTGGATAATAACGCCACTACCCCGCTTGCGGAAGAAGTCAAGAAAGAAATGGCGGATTCAGCCGGCATATTCGGGAACGCGTCTTCCATGCATAAGGACGGAATGCTTTCCAGGAACCTGCTGGAAAAAGCAAGGCAGAAAGTCAGCTCGGGGCTGGGATGCTCACCGGATGAGCTGATATTTACGGGATGCGGGACGGAGTCCGATAATATCGCCATACAGGGATTCTTGAGAGGCACGGATAAAAAGCATATAATCACTTCGAAGATAGAGCATCCTGCGGTCCTGAACGTATTCAAATACCTGCATAATAACGGCTATGAAGTTACCTATCTGGACGTGGATGAATACGGGGCCGTTGATCCGGAACTCTTGGCGGGAGCACTGAGAAAAGATACGGCCCTTGTCAGCATCATGACGGCGAACAACGAGATAGGGACAATTCAGCCTGTAAAGGAAATATCCGAAAGGATCAGGGAGTATTCTAAGGACATAGTCTTTCATACCGATGCCGTGCAGGGGTTCGGCAAGACGGATATCGATGTAAAGAAAATGGGCGTAGATATGATGTCCGTGTCGGCGCATAAGATCAACGGGCCAAAAGGAGTGGGAGCGCTTTTCATAAGGAAGGGCGTAAAGATAAAGCCGGTTTTCATAGGCGGCCATCATGAAAGGGGTCTGCGGCCCGGGACGGAAAACGTTCAGGGGATAGCCGGGTTCGGAAAGGCGGTGGAAATCGCCATGGCGGGGATGAAGGAAAAGAACGAAAAGACCGGAAGGCTCAGGGATAAACTGAAGGAAGGGATCATCAGAAGCATTCCCAATATAAAAATCAACGGTCATCCCGAAACCGTTCTGCCAAACACGCTCAATGTGAGTTTCAGGGATGTAGAGGGAGAATCCATAATAATGATGCTCGACATGGAAGGCATAAGCGTTTCCACCGGGTCGGCCTGCACGTCCGGAACGCTCGAAGCCTCGCATGTTCTCCTGTCCATAGGGTTGGATCACGCGAGCGCGCAGGGGTCAGTGAGGTTCTCTCTCGGGGTCTATAATAACGAACAGGAAATAGGATATGTCCTGGAGAAACTGCCCGGCATAATATCCAGGCTCAGGGATATGTCGCCGCTGGCAAAAAAAAGCGAATGTAAATAAGGAAAGGTAACAAGCATGGAACAATACTCGGAAAAAGTTATGGAGCATTTCAGGAACCCGAAAAATGTCGGAGAGATACCCGATGCGGACGGCGTCGGGCGTGTGGGAAACCCGACATGCGGGGATATCATGGAACTTTACATAAAAGTCGATAAAGGAATCATAAAAGACGCCAGGTTCAAGACTTTCGGCTGCGGAGCCGCCATAGCTTCGTCTTCGATGGTCACGGAACTCGTGAAGGGAAAGACCCTGGAAGAAGCGGAGAAGATATCAAATAAGGCGGTAATAGAGGCGCTCGACGGGCTGCCCCCGGTCAAGAGACACTGCTCGGTACTTGCCGAAGAAGCTCTGAAAAAGGCCATAGAAGACTACAAGAACAGACAGAAGGATGTTTAAGCGTATACGCAATGATATAAAGGCGGTTTTCGAAAGGGACCCGGCGGCAAAGAACATCATAGAGATAATGATGTGCTATCCGGGACTGCACGCGCTGTGGATGCACAGGATAGCCCACTGGCTTTACAAGAGGAGAGAATTCACCGCGGCCAGGCTCATATCCCAGATAACGAAGTTCTTCACTTCCATCGAAATCCACCCGGGCGCCGAGATAAAAGAGGGCCTTTTTATCGACCACGGGAGCGGAGTAGTGATCGGAGAGACCGCGCAGATAGGCAGAAACTGCCTCATATACCAGGGAGTCGTGCTGGGAGGGACCAGCCTTGAGAAGAAAAAGAGGCACCCCACTCTCATGGATAACGTCGTAGTAGGCGCCGGCGCGATAGTGCTCGGACCCGTCGTGATAAACAGCAACGCGAGGATAGGCGCGGGCGCCGTCGTCATATCGGACGTTCCTGCCGGAGCGACGGCCGTCGGTGTTCCGGCAAAGATAGGACTGGGTTTCACAGGCCGTGACATCCAGGCTCTGGAGCACGGAAAGCTGCCCGATCCGGTCGCCGATGCTGTAAGGTATGTGATAAACGAACAGGATAAACTGGAAGAAAGACTCGAGAAGATCGAGACTATGGAGGGGGTAAAGGCGCACATCGACAAAGTCATGGAAGAGAAGAAGAAGGAGATATTAAAGGAATTCGCGCCGTGCCTTCAGAAATTCATCGAAGGGAGCGGGATATAGAGCAGGGATCCCGGATGCGTGGTCGCGGGGTTATGCGGTGAGTGATAAAAGGAGACTTAGATGAGAAAAGTACTGGCGGCAGTGATCATTCTTTCCCTGGGTCTGTTCTCAGGCTCCTGCGGGACGCAGGAGAACGCCGGCCCCGGTTCCCGGGGGGAATCCCCGGGAGGAGTTAAACGCATATATTTCAGGCTGAAGCATCTCGGAACGGAAGATTACACGTCACTCGACGACCTCGCGGGCAAACCCGTACTGATAGATTTCTGGGCTACCTGGTGCCCCCCCTGCAGAAGCGCGATACCTTACGTGGAAAAGCTTGACAGGGAATACGGCGAAAAGGTGCACGTAATCGGCATAAACCTGGATTCCAATCCTGAAACGGCGCGAAAATTCATACAGAACAAAGGTGAGGGTTATCTTCAGCTTGAAGGATACGGGACCAGGACTCCTTCCGAATACGGCGTAAGAGGAATACCTTCGTTCTTCGTACTCGATGCTTCGGGAAACATAGTGAAGAGCTATGTCGGGTTCTCTATGAACTATTATGAGGAATGGAAGGAAGTGATCGACGGGCTTCAGGAGTGACGGATACCTCAGCCGCCCGTAAGCTCGCAGGAGAAGGGGAATGATATCTGTAGTGATACCGGTCTATAACGAGGAAGGAAACATAGAAGAACTGTTCGGCAGGCTCCGGACCGTGATGGAGGGTGCGGGCAGGGAATACGAAGTCATAATAGCGGATGACGGGAGCACCGACGGTACAGGGGAAGTCCTGAGAAATCTCGCGGCGGTTCACGGGAACCTCAGGGTGCTGAGGTTCAATATCAATTACGGTCAGACCGCCGCCCTGTCCGCAGGTTTTGAAAGCGCGAGAGGCGATATAATAATAACGCTCGACGGAGATCTGCAGAACAATCCCGAAGACATACCCGCCCTGATAGAAAAGCTCGAGTCGGAAAAGCTTGATACGGTGTGCGGCTGGCGGTCTCCCAGGAGAGACTCTCTGAGCCGCCGCCTGGTGTCCTGGGCGGCGAATATGATCATATCCAGGATCTGCGGGCTGAAGCTCCATGATTACGGATGCACGCTCAAGGCCTACAGGGCCGGGAATCTGAAAGATGTGAGGCTCTACGGGGAGATGCACAGATTCATCCCGGCTTTCATATACTGGGGCGGTGGCAGGGTCGCGGAGATGAAGGTCTCCCACAGCCCCAGGACCAGGGGACGGTCTTCTTACGGGATGAACAGGATTTTCAGCGTTATACTCGACCTGATAACGACAAAATTCCTGACGACTTATTCCACAAAACCCATACATGTCTTCGGGATGCTCGGATTTATCAGCATGGCGGCAGGCCTGCTCACCGCCTTATATGTCATCGTAAGGAAATATTATATGGGCGGCGAATGGATCAGTCCTCTTTTTTTCATCTTCGTCTTTCTGCTCGGGCTGGGCCTTGTCTTCATCCTGATGGGTATACTGGCGGAGATATCAGTCAGGATATACTTCGCCCAGACAAGGGGCGTACCATACAAAGTAAGAAAAATTGACTGAACAGTTCTTAAAAGAAAACGAAGCCTATTCCAGAAGGTTTTCTCCTGAGTTGTACCTGAACGACACGTCCTGGCCCGTAAAATTAATAGAGAGCAAGAGGATAAAAAGAATAACTTCCCTTATCGACCCCCGGGCCGGGGAGACCATACTGGATCTGGGCTGCGGCGCAGGGGATATGCTCCTCGAGTTAAAAAAGATTATCGATAAAAAAGGGCTGTGCCCGGGAGACGTGAGGCTGTATGGCGCAGACGCTTCCGGATATATGCTCGAAAGGAGCAGGGAGAGGGTCGGGCAGGGTGTCGAGTTCGTAAAATGCCTTTCCGAAGAACTCCCGTTCGAAGACTCGTTTTTCGACAAGATAATATGTTCGGAAGTCGTGGAACACGTGGAAGACCTGGGCAGAACGCTCTCGGAGATGTCGAGGGTTCTCAGGCCCGGAGGCGTGTTCGCGATAAGTTACCCCAATGAGGACATCTTCAATCTCATCAAGGGGTTCTGCTATTTCCTTAAGCTGGACAAACTCCTGTTTCCCGGAGAATATAAACCGGAGAGGAATATGCTGTCTCACTGGCACAGGAGGAAAATAAATCCGCAGGAGTTCAGGAAAGAACTTGCCCGGGAAGGGCTCGGCGTAACAAAAGAATACGGCAATTTAGTTTTTATCCGGCTGAGGCATATACTGTATGGGAACAAGTAAGGCCGCCCTGCCGAAGGTACTGATGCCGGAAATCGCGGCTCTTGTGCTTCTTATGCTCTTCGCGTTGCTGGGAATCGCCAGCTACGTCGTCAAGTCACCTACATTTGACGAAGTACAGCATCTGCCGTGCGGGTATGCCATGCTGCATAAAAAGACGCTCGACCTGGGAGTAGGACATCCTCCTCTTTTCCGTGTGATCTCGGCTCTTCCGCTGCTTTTTCTTGAGCCCGCTATGCCGGAAGACCACCCGCTTTTCGCGCAAGAGTACTCAGACGATCCCAGGACATACAGGTTCGAGGAGGACTATTCTTTCGGGTTTGTTTTCCTTTACAGGTCGGGTAACGACCCACGGGCCATATTCTTCTGGGGGAGGCTTATGTCCGTGATCACGGGTGTGCTGCTGGGCGCCGGCGTGTTTGCCCTTGCCAGGAGACTCTACGGCGCTTCGGGTGCGCTGTTTTCCCTGTTCCTTTATTCCTTTTCTCCGACGATGCTCGCACATGCGCGCATAGCCGTAAACGACCTGGCCGGGGCGGCGGGGATATTCCTGACGCTGTATATGTTCTGCAGGTATATGGAAAAGAACGATATACCGAACTGCGTGATACTGGGAGTGACGGCGGGAGCAGCCCTGCTTATCAAGTCCAACAGCATCATCCTGCTTCCTTTCGTTCTGGCCGGCATGCTGCTGGCAGACGGCAGGAAGACGCTCCTGAGATACCCTGTTTTCATCCTCGCGGCTGTCATTACCATCAATATCTTTTACGGTTTTGACGGCACGTTCCGGATAAAGACGGTCGATCACGGGCTTTTCAGCATGCTGGTCCCGATGAATATATTCGACGGGATACTTTATCATGCGTACAGGTTCATGCCGCTTCCGGAATTCTACCTGAAATGCCTGGTGCATACAATATATAAGAGCAGCCTCGGCGGGCATTCGGCGTTTCTTGCGGGCAGCTACTCGGTTCACGGATGGTGGTATTACTTTCCCCTTGCTTTCCTGATGAAGACGCCCCTCGTGACGCTCCTGCTGTTTCTTCTTATGATCGCGGATATGATAAAGCCGGGGAAAATAGACAGGAGGGAGGTTCTCCTGATCGGGTTTTTTGCCCTCTTCTGGTTTTCCGCGGTCACGTCCAGGATAAATATAGGGCACAGGCATATACTGCCGGTCTACCCCGTTATGTTCGTGCTGTCTGGGAGACTGTACGGCAGGTACTTCAGCGCCGGGAAGCTGCCGGCTTTTATAATACTCCTTCTGGCGTATGTGTTCACCACGCAGATGTATTTCCCCCATTATATACCTTACTTCAACTGCCTGGTCAGGCCGGAAAACGGATACAGGTATTTCGCGGATTCCAACATAGACTGGGGACAGGACCTCCCCCTTCTGAAGAAATATCTTGAGGAGAACGGGAATCCCGCGCTGATCCTGTCATACTTCGGCACCGCATCAAGGGAATTCTACGGGATAAAGCACCAGGAACTGCTGAATTCCACGATGAACAACGAAAGGTCGGACTATATCAATCCCGTTGATACGGAGAAAGAGTATTTCGCCGTGAGCGTCACGAATCTTAAAGGCGTCTATTACCGGCAGAAAGACATATTCGCCTGGCTGGAAAAAAGAGAGCCTTTGAAGAAAATCGGTTATTCCATATATATCTATGATATCAGCAGGGACCTGGAAGCCGCGGCGGTCTTCGGAGAGATATACAGGGTTACCGGGATGGACCGGCATGCTGAAAGGCAGTACCGGCGGATACTGCATATGAAGTCCGAAGGCCCTGCAGCGGATTGGGCGCGCATGAGACTCGGTCTTGTCGGGTCTGCCAGATGAAAGCCTGCCTGGTAAATACGCCGTTTGACCTTTTCCGTGACGGGTACGGAACCAGGTGCAGGATCAGGGCCGGGCATCTTCCCCCTCTGGGGATAGGGATAGTCGCTGCCGTTCTGGAGAAGTCCGGTTTTGACGTCACCGTCGTAGACGCTTCAGCCCTGGGATATGATATCGGTCAGACAGCAGATGCCGTAAGAAGGGCCGGGCCGGATATAATAGGGATATCGGCTCTGACGGCGAGCGCGGATACGGCGGCGCGGCTGATATCCGTGATCAAGAAAGAGCTGTCCGTCCCCGTCGTCCTTGGCGGGCCGCATGCCACGTGTTTTCCCGGGGACATGCTGTCAAAGTGCCCGGACGTTGACGCCCTTGTCTGCGGGGAAGCGGAAAAGGCAGCTTCGGAAGTGTTCTCAAGCCTCGCGGCGGGAAAGAAGCCCGGGGAAGTGAAAGGCGCAGCTTATATCGACGAAAACGGAAGGGTAAAAGTGAATAAAAAAGCAGAACCATTATCCGACCTGGACGCCGCGCCCTGGCCTGCCTGGCATCTGTTCGATCATTCCCTGTATTCGCCGCTGCCTAACCAGTACAGGAGGCTGCCGGCTACGAGCCTTATAACCAGCAGGGGCTGCCCTTATGCCAGATGTAAATTCTGTTTCGAAGCGGGGCTGATGAAACAGGGTTACCGCAGGAATTCGCCCGAGTATGTCATCGAAGAGATCAAGATGCTCAGCAGGGACTACGGCATAAGGGAGATATGCTTCTGGGATGATAATTTCATGTTTAACGGCGCCTGGCTGGAGACGTTCTGCGCGATGATGATAAAAGAGCTCCCGGGTATGATATGGTCATGCTACGGCAGGGCGGACTCCGTCACGAAGGAAAACCTCGCTCTTGTGCGTAAGGCCGGCTGCTGGAGCATGTTCATCGGGTTCGAGTCCGGGGACCAGCAGCTTCTCGATGTTATAGGTAAAGGCATCACCCTGGAACAGTGCAGGAATGCCGCAAGATGGGCTTCTCAGGAAGGCATACAGGTGAGGGGTTCGTTCATGCTGGGGCTGCCCGGGGAGACTCCCCGTACGGCGAAAAAAGTCATAGACCTGGCCGTTGAGATGGATCTGTATTCGGCCCAGTTTTTGCCCGCTTATCCCGAATACGGTACAGAACTTTACGATCTGGCCCTGCAGAAAGGCAGACTGGTAACTAAATACGAGGGACGGGCGAAAGCCGCATACGTGCCGGACGGTTACGAGGGTCCGCGCCAGCTGGAAGATATGATTCATCTCGCATACAGGAAATTCTATCTGCGGCCGCGATATATATGGAAGCTGATCCGGCAGATAAGGGGATGGGAAGACATAAAAAGGTACGCGGCCGGATTAAAATTCATTTTGGGACTGGTCTATTGACGTATGAGTGAAAAAATAGCTGTTGCCGTTTCGGGAGGAGTGGATTCCGGTACTGCCCTGTATCTTCTCAAGGAGCAGGGATACGATGTAACCGCGGTCTATAACGAGTACTTCGAATGCGGTGACCCTTCTTCCCAGTCATCGTGCTGCGGCCGTGAATCGCAGAGAAGGGCGGGGCTCCTGGCACAGTACCTGGAGGTGCCTTTCTACAGCATGAACCTGATAAGCGAATTCAGGGAAAAGATAATCGGGCCTTTCAAAAGATACTATGAAAGAGGCCTGACTCCGAACCCGTGTATCTGGTGCAATTCCCGCCTGAGGTTCACTCTTCTGATGGACAGGCTGAACGCCATGGGCATAGGGCTCATCGCTACGGGGCATTACGCAAAGATAAGGGGCGCGGGTCTGTTCCGCGCGGAAGACAAAAATAAAGACCAGTCATACTTTCTGTACGAAGTACCGAGGGAAAGGTTTTCCAGGGTTATCTTCCCTCTTTCTTCGCTGGAAAAAAAAGATGTCTTTGATATCGCCAGAAAGAAAAAACTCCCGGTGAGCGCTGCGGAAGAATCCCAGGACTGCTGCATACTGAAGGAAAACGGACTGGCCTCGTACCTTAAAGACAATATAAGCATGAAACCGGGAAAAATACTCGATACGGAAGGCGGGGTCGTGGGGGAGCATCCCGGATATCAGAATTTCACACTGGGGCAGAGGAAGGGGTTCGGCGGCCTGGGCAGTAAGAAATACGTTGTTGATATTATAGCCGGGGAGAACAGCATAATAATCGGCGAGGAGTCGGACCTGTACAGGAAACATTCCTGGATAAGCGCCCGGCAGGAGCTTTTTTCCGCTGCCAGGGGCCAGAAGCTGAAGGTTAAGCTGCGTTCTACTCACGTTCCCGCGGGATGCGTTATCAGTGAACTGGATTTTGGCCGCAATATATGTAAAATTGAATTTGACGAACCGCAAAGGGCCCCAAGCCCCGGGCAGAGCGCGGTACTCTACGACGGCGACGAAGTCGTCGGAGGCGGAGAGATATTGAAAATGGGGGACGAAAAATGAACGGAACGCCATATGCAAGAATTTAAGAAAATGCTCAAATATATAATCATGACAGCATACCTGTTTTTCCTGTCCTGCGCTGCGCACGGGAAAGATTCTCCGTTAAGCGATAAGTTCTTTAACGGCGAGATGCCGGATTCTTCGGTCATCGGCCGCGGGGGAGCCGGAGCGGGTATCAGGGGAAACGCGTTCTCCTCGTACTGGAATCCCGCCGGTGCGAGTACCCTGGACAAGAATAAGCTGGCGGTCTCCGCCAATATATTCGCGCACAGCGAAGAGGAAGACGGTATCTCCAAGAGAAATTTTCCGCTGGGGGGCAGAAACATCAATATGGTGGCTATATGCGGCAAGCAGGTAGGCATATACTACAGGCCGCTTTCCGACAGGATAGAAGAATCCACTCGCACCGAGTCCGGGATGTTATATGAAGATACGGTAGATGCGAAGATAAACCAGTACGGGGTGACGGTCGCCGTGCCTCATTCAGAGAGGATGGATTTCGGCATGAACATCAATTATCTCAGCGGGGTGATAGGTTACTCGAGTGTTTCGGGCGGAACAGCCGACCTGGTAATATCTGACGGTTACGGATGGGGGCTCGACTGGGGTCTTATCTACAAGACGGCGGAAGGCGTTACCGCGGGGGTCTCGGTGATGAACGCGCCGGCTTACATATACTGGGAGGATTATGACGATGACAGACTCCCTGTAATATTCAGGGCCGGTATCGATATCCGGCTCAGCCAGCTGATGGCCCTGGGATTGGATTACCAGAACGGTTCCAACTGCGAGATCCTGCCGGACGAGGAGACCGTGCATGTGGGGATAGAACAGTTCCTGATTAAATCCGTGGTTATAAGGCTCGGCGTATACGGGTCTGATTTCAACGAGGAACATGAAACGGTCTACACGGCCGGGATCGGATACAGCAAGCAGGATGTAAACGTGGACCTGGCGGTTAAACAGTATTACGATACGGGCGCCGGTTCTGAGATCGTAAGAAGAGTTTCGGTATCGGGTGTTTTACCGTTTTAAATCTTTTTTATCTTATCGGATTTGATGCAGCGGGTGCAGACGTATGCCCTTGTCTTTTTCCCGTCAATATTTATCTTGAGCTTCTGGAGGTTGACCTTGAACGTGCGGGGAGTTTTCCGGTTGGATTTGCTCACGCTGTTACCGGTCGCTGTTTTTCTCTTGCATATGATACATTGTTTGCTCATAACAGTATAGTATATAGCAAAAATAAAATTTTTATGCAAATCGGTGTAAAAAAAGATGAGAATCGGACTTGAAAATGACGTCAGGTATCTGAAGGGGGTGGGGGAGGTCAGGGCCGGACTCCTCGCTAACCTGGGGATAACAAAGGTCCGGCATCTTCTTTCTTATTTCCCTCAGAGATACGAAGACCGGCGCGCAGTTACGCAGATCGCTATGGTCAATGACCAGGACACGGCCCTCGTGATGGGCAGGATAACCGCGCATCAGGTGATAAAGCTCAGAAAAGGAAAAGGGCTCATAAAGGTCCTCATGGAAGACGGCAGCGGAAGACTGACGCTGCTGGGTTTCAACCAGCCTTACCTGAAAAAAATACTGAAAAAAGACAGCCTGGTGTTCGTATACGGAAAGTTCGCCCGGACATCCCGGGGGCTCGAGACTTCGAACTTCACCTACGAAAGCATAAAGCAGGAGGGAGAGTCCCATGTCAATGTGGACAGGATAGTGCCCGTATACAGACTCACTGCGGGCTTGAACCAGAAATGGCTGAGAAAGATCATCTTCGATACGCTGGGAAACCTGGGCGAAGAATTCGAGGAGTTCATACCCGCGCAGATAATGGAAAAGGAAAAGCTGGTCGGGATAAACAGGGCTATACCCGACATCCATTTCCCGGCCGAGACCGGGGATGCGGCTGCTGCGAGGAAAAGGCTTGTCCTGGGAGAATTCCTTAAATTCCAGACAGCGCTGGCCATGAAAAGGGCGGGTATGCGTAAAGTGGCAAAAGGCCGCTCCTATACTCTCAAAAAGAACATACTGACACCCTTTAAAAACAGCCTGAATTTCGAATTTACCAGGGACCAGAAAAAAGCCATAAACGAGATATTCGACGACCTCATGTCGGAACATCCGATGAGAAGGCTTCTTCAGGGTGAAGTAGGAAGCGGGAAGACCGTCGTCGCGCTGTCCGCGATGCTGCTGGTCATAGAGAACGGATATATGGGGGTCATCGTGGCCCCGACGGAAATACTCGCCGAGCAGCACTATTATACATGCAGTGCCTATCTCAAGGGGCTGGGGTTGAGGATATCTCTTCTTGTCGGCAACATGAAAAAAGAAGCAAGGAAAAAAACACTTTCGGATATAGCCGGGGGAAGGACCGATGTGGTCGTAGGTACGCACGCCCTGCTCCAGGAGGATGTGGACCTTTCACGGGCCGGAATACTGGTTATCGACGAACAGCATAAATTCGGGGTACGGCAGAAGGCTGTTCTCGCGGGGAAGGCCGAGAACATCGATATCCTCTCGATGAGCGCGACGCCCATACCCAGGACTGTGGCAATGTGCACGTACGGCGATCTGGCGGTATCTACGATAAAAGAGCTGCCCAAAGACAGGAAGACTCCTGTCACGAAATACTCCGGGGAAAACAGCGCATACAGTTTCGCCGTAAATCAGATAAAGGAGGGGAACCTCGTTTATATTGTCCATCCCGTGATAGAGGTCTCGGATAAGACAGAGTCGAAGTCCGCCGAAGAGCGGTTTTTAAAACTCAGCCGGACGGTATTCAGGGACTACGCGTCCGCGCTGCTCCACGGAAGGATGAGCGGCCCGGAAAAAGAGGGTATAATGAAAGGTTTCGCCAGGGGGGAATACAGGGTTCTCTTTACAACGACCGTGATCGAAGTGGGCATAGACATACCCCGGGCCACTGTCATGATAATCGAAAATTTCAACAGGTACGGTCTTGCCACGCTGCATCAGCTCAGGGGCAGGATCGCGCGCAGCAGCAGGAAACCTTACTGTTTCCTGACCGGCGCCGTCACTACCGCGGAATCGAAAGAAAGGCTCAGGATAATACTTTCTACGAACGACGGGTTTAAAATAGCGGAAGAGGACCTGAAGCTCAGAGGAGCGGGCGAGATGTTCGGGACCAGGCAGCACGGGATGATCGATTTTGCCATAGGAGATCCCTTAGAGGATTTCCCTCTCCTGGAAAAAGCCAGGCATAGCGCGTTTGAGATAGTGGAAAAAGACAGAAAACTGCGGATGAAAGAGAACGTAAATCTCAGAAAAGCGGTTTTCAGGGAATATAAGAACCGTCTTCATCTTGCCCAGATAAGCTGAGTAACAGCTGTAAGCTGGAATCTCTGCAGGCTTTCGGATCTTCAATAAGCTGCCGGCTGTCAGACGCCGGGTACCGGCAAAGAGATAAGGCAAAATGCCGGGAAGTCCCGGTCACGCGGCTTTCCGGAAATAACCGGAGCGGAAAATCGATATTCTTATAGCTTAATACTTAAAGCTTGAAACTTGGTAAAGCTTGAAAAGTGCAGGTTTTTTGACTATAGTTTAAATAATGAAAAATAAAGTTATCTATCCGGGGAGTTTCGATCCGCCTACTAACGGTCATCTGGACGTAATCGACCGCGCCCTCACTGTTTTCGATAAAGTCATCATATGCATAATAGTCAACCCGTCCAAGAAAACCCTGTTTTCGGCAGACGAAAGAAAGAATATGTTCAATAAGATATATTCCGGCGATGACAGGATAGAGATAACAAGCTATTCCGGGCTTCTTGTCGATTTCGCGACCGAAAAAAGAGTGAATACCGTTTTACGGGGGCTCAGGGCGGTATCCGATTTCGAATACGAGTTCCAGATGGCTCTCATGAACATGAAGCTCAAGCCCGCGGTTAAGACGGTATATCTCATGCCGTCCCCGGAATATACATACCTTTCTTCATCGCTGATAAAGGAAGTATACTCGCTGGGAGGCGACGTGCGCTCGTTCATTCCCGAAGTGGTGGAAAAATACCTTCACAGGAAACTGGCGAAAAAGAGGAAGAGGTAACGGATATGTGGATAGAAGAGATACGCAAGAGGGCATCGGGAAAAAGAAGGACCATAATCCTGCCGGAGGGCTACGACCCGAGAGTGAGAGCCGCGGCCGGGATAATAGAGAAAAAAAAGATCGCCGGTCCCGTGCTTCTGAACGAGGATTACAGGGGAAACGACGTTAAGGAAAAGAGAGAACATCTGAGGCAGGCTGCCGTATTGCTGTCCGAAGATAAGTACGACGGCATGGTCGCGGGCGCCGCGAACACGACGTCCGACGTGCTGAGAGCAGCCATAAAAAATACCGGACTTAAAGAAGGAACATCCGTGGTATCTTCGTTCTTCCTGATGGAGAAGGAAGGGCTGGATGCTGGCGAGCGGGGAGGGCTGCTTTTCGCTGATTGCGCGGTGGTGCCTGCTCCCGACGCGCGCAAGCTTGCGGATATCGCGCACACGACCGCGATCAGCGCAAGAAAGATCCTCGGGTGGGAGCCGCGCGTGGCTTTCCTGTCCTTTTCCACAAAGGGCAGTTCGGACAGCGATAGCGTGCTCAAGGTCCGCGATGCCGTCGCTGAGCTCAAAAAGCGCGGCTGTGATTTTATCTTTGACGGGGAACTGCAGCTGGATGCCGCCGTCGTACCAGAAATAGCGTCCGGCAAGGACCCCTCGGGAAACCTGAAAGGCAGAGCTAACGTGCTGATATTCCCGGACCTTAATTCGGGAAACATAGGATACAAGATCGCCCAGAGACTCGGAAATATGCGGGCTATAGGCCCGATAATGCAGGGATTCAGGAAACCGGTAAACGATCTGTCCAGGGGATGCAGCGCCGAAGATATCGCGGACGTTGCGGCATTTACGGTCCTGCAGTCCGATGATTAGCATATATTCTAAGAGAGGTAAAATATGAGCGTATCGATGGAACAGCTTTTCAGACTTATGTTCGAGAAAAAAGCCTCGGATCTTCATCTGCATGCGGCTTCGCCGCCCGTCCTGAGGATAAACGGAGAGATGAGAAAAGTGAACAGCGAAGCGCTGTCCGAAAAAGAATGCAAGAACCTTATATACAGCATTCTCACCGATAAACAGAAGGAGCAGTTCGAGGAGAATTACGAGCTGGACCTGGCATTCAGTATAAAAGACATAGGCAGGGTAAGGATGAACGTTTACCAGCAGCGCGGGGCGGTATGCTCGTCCATGAGAGCCATACCGTCCAGATTCTTCACTTTCGAAGAGCTGTGCCTGCCCTCGGCGGTGAACGAGATAGTGGACCTTCCTGTCGGGCTGGTGCTCGTCTCCGGACCCACGGGGAGCGGAAAGACGACCACTCTGGCTTCAATAATAAATTACC
>JAFGSA010000019.1 GCA_016934855.1 Elusimicrobiota bacterium | reverse complement strand
GCCGCCGCGAGCTTCTCCGCTCCCGCAAGGAGCACCTGGGGATCCATTCCCGTCAGCGACCTGGAAGCCGGGTCCAGGCTTATACCATACGCTGCGTTTATCTGCGCTACCGCGTCGGCAAGCGCCTGTCTGGCCAGTTCGGCCGCGTCCGGCTGCGGCTCTGCTTCGGGAAGGGTCGCGTCTTCCAGTTCGAGCGTGATCTCTTTCTCCGCTGGCTGTTCCTGTACGCCGGCTGCTTCGGTGACCTGCTCCAGGAGCGTGTCGAGTTCGGCTCTTAGCCTCTCCAGGTTAGCCTGGAGTCTGGTTATTTCGTCCTCTCCCTTAAGTTCTTCGAGCTGGGTCTGTATTCGGAGTATCTCCGGGGAAACCTGTCCGCCTATGCCGTCTATATAACCTTCATGCTCTGCTATCCTGTCTAGTTCCGCTTCTATTGCGGCCAGCGCAGCCGTCTGGGCCGCGGACACTTCGGGAGATACTTCTGCGACTTCTTTTATAAGCGCTTCAGCTGGCGTAACCACAGGAACTTCTGTAAACTCTACGGGAAGCTCTACATCACCCAACGGCGTTATGTTATATTTACTCTGTGATGTATCCAAAGTCAGGATCATACCAACTGGTACTTCTCCTTCCCTGAGCTCGGGTACATTGGTCGCCTTTTCCGGGAACCTTATTTCGCCGGTCCGGGTATTATATATATATGTAACAGTGAACTGTCCCTTTTTTTCAACTTTTTCCAGGTAAGCGGCGAGCGCGGCGATATCTTCTGCGGTAGCTTTTCTCTTTTCCGCGACCTGCTTCCCTGTCTCAGGCTGAACCGCTTTTTCCCCCGCTTCGGGTTCGGTGACGACCGGCTCGAACTCGGGAGTGAGCACTATTTCCTTGTCTTCGGCAGCCGGCTCGGCCGTTTCCTGTTCTCCTCCGGAGGGGATCTCCGGCATCTCTGTCATCGCTGTCTCTACGACAGTTTCTCCGGCCGGTTTTTCTCCGGTTTCTTCTACTGACTGTACGGGGGTTTCGGCTGCTTCTGTGACACCCAGCATGTCTATCACGGCCTGCGCCGTTTTATCGCCCACGCCTGAGATGGCGGTAAGCCTGCCGTACAAAGACCGGTAATCAAGTCCGGGATTGTCCGCTATAAGTTCTATTACCGACATCATTTCCGGGGAATCCGGCTTTATCCTGGGATTAGCCTTAGGCAGTATGTCTTCTATCATCGCCTCGATCACCGCGCGGCGCACCGTCTCCTGCCCGTATTCCGCCGCAATGTCTTTTGTATTATCGAAGTTCTCGCGTACGAAACTGGCGGCGTCCATAGTCCATCCGGGGACTTCCTGCAGAGCCTGTTCGACTGCGGCGACGTTACTGGCTTCTATCGCCGGATCAGCGGCAACTGCAGTCTCTGCCTGAGCAGCTTCTTCGGACAGTCGCTGGAGAACCATCACCTGCCTCTCGACGGCACCTGCCAGCTCGTCTTCTACTTCAAACCCGGCTTCCTGGAGCTTCTCTATCGTCTTCCTGCTCAGCTTTATAAAATCCTCTACGGAGACAGCGACAGGCAGTCCTTTTATTCTGACTTTTCTTGTATATTGGTCTTCACGCACTGTACCTATCTCGTTCTGAACGGCTTTCAGTATGTCTATTGCGGCACGGCGCCTGTCATTATATTTCCCCCCCTCGAATACCACCCTGTTTCCTATCCTGACCGGCTCGACAGTTATATCCCGCTCATCAGCCGGATTATTGCTTACATATATAAGAAAATCCTGGATAGCCGGACTGAGCAGACCCGCGAGAATATCCCTCAGCTGCAAATCCGTCATGCCCTCTTCTATGGCTTCACCGGGTTCCGCGGCGAGTTCGACGCTAGGGGCTTCAAGACCGTACAGTCCTGCAAGGTCATTGAGCGTCATCATCCCGAATCCTTCTATGCTGTTTTTGGCTTCAACCAGCTGTTCATAAGTAGGTGAAGGATTGGCGTGTATGAACTCCGCAAAAGCCCGTCTAATGGCAGGGGTCCTGAACCTGGTCATGATATTCAAAAGCTGATCCCTCCTGGTCCTTAGAACGCTGTTCGCGCTGAGCGTTTTTATCTCGCTGACAGCCTTCCCGCTGATACCGCCGACCCTGGACTGAAGGTCTTCCAGTGATTTTATAGGGGACTGTTTCCTTACTTCTATAATCCTGGACGCGTTCCTGGCGCCGATACCCGGGAGCGCCTGGAGTTCTTCCAGCGAAGCCGTGTTGATATCCACTATGCCTACGAATAACTGGGTTACGGCTCCCTCCGGCTTTTCCCTCTCCTGCAGGCTGTCAATCACGTCATCGAGCACCGCCTGCGCCTGCGTCCTGGTCAGGGGTTTGATGCAGACCGATACGGAGAGTTCACTGCTGCCTTTTATATAGTCTTCTATTATTTTAATATTGCCTTCATCGATGGAGTCGGGACCCTGTTCTCCGACGGGCTGGAAGGTCTTCATTATAAAATCTATATTCGCCTTCCGGTTATCCAGCATCTCCTGTATTATGCTTTCCGCCCACCTGTCGTTTATCATCTCGCCAGCTATATTTTTCTCAAGAAGGTAAGTGTCGAAAAGTTTTTCGCTGAATTCAATGCCGCTCTCGGCAAATTTATCCGCCGCGACGGAAGCCAGTATACTGAGGTTCGCCTTGCGCCTGTCATCGAAAGATACCGCTTTCTCCTGCTGCAGCTTCCTTACCTTTATCAGGCCCGCGACGACCAGCGCTATGATGGCCAGTACGCCTGCTCCCGAGGATACGAGCACGTACACCAGCCCAACCTTGAAAATCGCCAGTCCGATAGCGGTTATGAACGCTATGGCAGTTATCCCCTGGGCCATGCGCGGCCAGTTCCTGGAGAAGAACCCGTGCGCCCTGGCCCTCTCTGTCACGAGCATTTCGGACGGGGTCATATACTCGGGGGTCTCTATTATCTCCCTGTATTTTTCCCGCATTTCCCGGTTCGCCGCCTGATCGACTTCTTCTCCCGGGACAGGGACCTTGTAGGGACTCAGCACTTCGACCGCTTTCTGCAGACCCATCCCGGATCCCGATATCCTCTGCATGTAATCGATCCGCGGACCGATCACCGGAAAATCATCCATATTGAACTCGTGGTCCTTGGGATCTTTCCACATGCCGTTACGCTCGCTCATGGCCCTCAGCATGGCTATGCGGTCGTATATGAATATGACCGGGGCCGCACCTTCTTTCTTCATGACTTCCACTTCCAGGGCGGGGTCGATGCCTTTAAGCCAGCTCTTGAGGGCCGGTATAGTATCTTCCTCTATGGCAAAATTCACGTATGTCATGGGTTTCCCGCCGAGTATAGTGGCTTTGATGTCGAGTATTGTTTCGTATACCTGCGACCTCTGTGAAGGCGGTTTTACAAGGGCCGGTATCGGGCAGCTGTCCTTGGTCTCCCAGAACCTCCTGGCCCTGTTCTTTGCTATCCCGAACTTCCCTGCTTCCGAATCCATGAGCTTGACCTTTACGTCCATGCCGTCTACGTAGACAACGATCTGTTCGAACTTCTCGCCGTAAAGGTTGAGCGGGAATACGATGTTCCCGTCCTCATCAACGTAAGTATTATCCAGCGCGAACCGGAATTCCTTGCCGCTGGCGCTTACCTTTACATCACCTTTTATCCATTCGTTGAAGAATCCCTTTACCCTGTCAGCAAGCCCTGTCTTGCCGTAAAGCCTGAGCTGCTGCCTCACATACTGGCCCAGAACCCGGGCTACTATGCGTTTTCTGAGCCATTCCTTGCCGAGAAACGATATAAGCGCCAGCGTCTCGGATACGATCTCGGCGTATTCAAGCGGTTCCTCCCCCCTCAGCAGCCTGTAATATATCTTTATATCCTCTTCCGTATGAGAAGTAACCCTCGGGCTTATGGTTAAATACGGGATCCTCTTCTCCTGGAGCTTCAGCCCCAGCCCTTTCGTATGGAAACCTCCCGTGACTATTATGACCCGCCCGTCTTCGAGTTCCTCGTCGTTGATGCAGTTTCTTATGAATTCCTCGTCCCTTCTGCAGGCCACGTCATAGAACCGGGCCATCTCTTCTATATAGGGAATGAGCAGGTTCAGCAGGCTGTCTATACTGCTGAATTCCGCGCGGTAACCGGTAAGTAGAGTCTTGAACCTGGTTTCGAACTCTTCCGCATCGGTTTGAAACTCTATATACTCCTCCCTGGTTATCTGGTTCAACAGGAACTTAACAAGAAGCTGTATATAATCGGATACCATCAGCAGGCTGTGTTCGTCGTCGTTCTTGCACAGGCCGTGCGAAATGCCCTTTATTATCTTCACTTCGTCAGTCAACAGCTGCTGGGTGTTTATATCGCTTGTGAGCTTCATGGTATCCACGTACTTGCTCACGTTGGCAAACCTGGAATCCGTCTGAATCTTCTCCAGCATCTTATACCTGATGGATTTGGGCGTATGGAAGAGATTCTTGAAATTTTTGACCAGGGATCCGAGCTTGTCTTTTTCGTCCGTGTTTATCTCCAGCTCTTCCAGCAGCATCTCATATTCCTTCTGTATCTGCCTGTAATCCAGGGTATTCTGCTTCTCCGTCAGAGCCATGAATTTAAGGTATTCCTCGGAAACGCTTCCTATGGAAAAATCTATCATGTCAGCCCATTCCCGCAGGTACTTCTGGAACATATCGGGCGAGAGCTTCTCCTGCCTGTATAGGATGACCTGCGTCCTGAATTTCTTCAGGTTTGCGGACATTATCTTGTTTTCCACAACCTGGAGCAGGTACTTTATTTTCTGCAGGTACTCTATGCTCTTGGCCCTGTGTTCAAGCGACGATACCAGCAGGTCCACATCTTCTTCGTATAGAGACAAGTTCTCCAGGCCTATGACGGGAGGAGCGTTATCCCTCAGCGCCGCGAATCCTTCTACCCCGGTGATCATGCCGTGCCTCATGAAGTAATCGACTACTTCCTCTTTAATGTCATTCTGCGGGATTGTCGTTATTATAGAGGTATCTATCTCTCCGCAGGTGCCTTCAGCCCCTATTTTGGTTATACCGTAATTATCGTTGAGGAAATCCAGTATATTCTTGATATTCCTCTGCACTTCGTAATTCGCGTGAAGGTCGTGGATAAGCACGACCGGATACCCGGCATCCTGGACAGGCTTGTATTTTTCCACTATCTGCCCGTATTCTACGGGTATCTCTATATCCTTGTATTTCTTTATTATCTCATCAAGGCCGTCTATATATTCCTTATATTCTCTCGCGTGCGCATAATCTCCCAGGATATATACGAAAACAAAAGAGAATATCAGTATCCAGGTCGCCAGTTTAAATAATTTACTATTTGTTATTTCCATGTTCTATCCGATAAAAAAACCCGCACTCCAGACCCTTTACGGTATAAAGTGCGGGTTTTCCCGTTCAGAAAATATTTTTCCGGTGAAGGAGAATCCCCGTACTTATATATAATGCTCTCGATGCATTTCTTCACCGGGCTGACAATACTTATAAACGTCCGTTTGTAATATTCCACTTTCGCCGCGAAGCGTCTGCTCAACTGTATATTCAGGTTTATGAGCGATTTGATCTTTTTCATCAATACTCCCATCGCCGAGGCGATCATTATGAAGAAGCTTCTTTCGGTAGTCGCCGCTATTGAATTCATCATAAAAAACACGAGTTTGGAAAGATCCCTTTTCCTGCCGTTATCATCCTTTTTATCTTTAACCGGCACCCCGGACTCGACGGGGCTGCTCTGCCCGATGAACCTGTTTATTAAAAACACTATCTGCGAGTGACATACCAGGGTATTCTTTATCAGGAACAGGCTGTTATTAAGCCCTCCCTCTATCGCGTTATCCGGGATATTGAGCATACCCAGGAAAGAAAAGCAGAGGAGGACGATACCCCCCATGATGGATACCAACTTGTTATATACTCTGTTTCTCATATTGCCGATAAAAAAACCCGCACTTTATACCATTTAGATGCAAAGTGCGGGTTTTCGTTTCCCCTGAAAACCGCAATTGGATTTATATCGTACTTCTGGGCCAGGCTGTTTATGCATTTTTTTACGGGATCGACGAAATCGAGGCACCATTTCAGGTAGTAATCGCAATTGCTTACATCCCTGATATAAGCCGGGCCCAGGTAATCCGCTTTTTTGAAACATACCGTACCCAGGACGAAGAGCAGAAGTATCAGAAATAACTTGTTCTCGCTGATAACGGCAGCGGAGTTAAGTATGAAGAACAGGAGCTCAGAAAGCCTGTTTTTGGAGCCGGCATCCCTGTCTTTGTTTTCTTCGGTCTTTTTTAAGCTATCCGGTATATACTTCTCCGCTATAAGGTTATTAATGAGCAGTACCGCACGCGAAGGGCTGGATATGGCCGATCTTACGAACGATAAACCGTATTCTTTATCCAGCGGCAGACTTTTATATATATTAAAAGACAGATATATAATACAAAAAGAAGAGAAATACAGTATAATAAT
>JAFGSA010000018.1 GCA_016934855.1 Elusimicrobiota bacterium | reverse complement strand
TGTGTAATGTGTGAAGATGATGGAGTAAGCGCTGGCATAAGCCAGATGAAGCGAACGACTGAATGAACCGAATGTGTAATGAAAAACAAAATCCAAGCTCCAAATCTCAAACAAATAACAATTTTCTAAACAAAATGTTTGATAATTGGAAATCGGAAATTCGATATTGTTTGTAATTTGCTGTTTGTCATTTGTAATTTAATTATCTTATAACTTAAAACTTACAACTTATGACTTTCTTACACCAGCAAGCCGGCGCTTATTCTTTAACTCTTTTTGCGTTACGGACTATCTCCTCCAGTTCCGTCCTTAGCGCGCCGGTGCGCAGGGGTATCTCGCTCTCACAGATCTCGAGCACCTTCGGATGGTGCATGCAGTTGGCAGTTAGCGACCATTTCGCGGCGTGCCCCGTAACGGTCTTCCCCGGATCCTTGCTGTTTATATATTCGAGGGTATCTATTATCCTGCCGATATACGCGGCATCGCCGGACGCGGAGAACGCCGCCCACATCATATCGAGTTCCTCGGGGAGCGCCAAAGGCATTGTCATCAGGTCCGGCGGCGACTGCGTAAAGAGCGCCCTGTAGTTCTCCGCCCGTTTCTTGTCTTTTATCTTGGGGAGTATCTCTTTTATGCATTCGGAGGCTTCCGGCGTATCCGCAAGCCACAGCGCCTCCCATATGATGGTCTTATGGAACTCCGGCAGTTTTTCCAGCCTCAATACCCACTCGGCGGTCTCGGGCCTGTTGTCCCTGAACAGGATGCTCATGAACGCTATCATCGGCCCGTGTGCGGTCTCGTCATCAAACGCGCCGGCCTTGCTGAACGTCTGTATTGCCGGCACCGCCTGCGAGGGGTCGGGTTTCTGGTAGTAATAAGTCATCCACATGGAATATTTATGCAGTTCTTCTTCCATCTCGTCCGCCTGAGAGGCTGTGAGCACGGACAAGACCATAAGGGCGGAGATAATCAGAGTCTTGATCTTCATAATATATACGCGGTTCCTTTGATATTTTTAAATATCCGCTCGGAAATGTTACTGCGAGCCCCCGTTTTCTCCTTATAATCTATGAAATATGCGTGCATATTGTCAAGATTTCCCGGATGCACGTCATAACAGGTATTTTCATGCCGGTTTGATTGACTGGAGAATTAATGTATAATATCCATATAAAGAAACGGTAAGGAGGCGCCCTATGAACCTAAAAAATTTCTTCAAATTTTCATGTACATTCCTGTTCTTTTATATTTTATCTTCAGCAAGCTGTTATCCCGAAGAGCTGGGATACTGCGGGAGATTAAAGGTCAGGCTTACTCTGAAAAGCAATAAGACCGTGGAAGGCTACACAAATCTTACCGCCGGGACCCTGGATAAACTGACATCATATAACGACAGCGGTATCCTGCAGGAACTCAAGAAGAACAGCCGGATAACTCTTTACACGAAACTCCAGACCGTCAATTATCCCGACCTGTACCCTGCAGACGAATACAAATTCACGGTCTGCGCGGACTCCGACAAGCTCGTTATAGATACCGGTCAGATAACGAAAGCCGAAAAACTGGAACTGACGTCATGCGAAACGGGCATCTTCCCGGAGATGCTGAAATACAGGATACATTACACCTCAGAAGTCATAGACACCCTCACGCAGAAAGAAATAGATACTCTCCAGGGCAAGCCCTTTTCAGAGACTATGGTCGGTTTCTTTGCACCTTACGATAATAAGCGGCATAATTACGCATGTCTCAACTATAACAAGGATATCTCCGAAACACAGCTGAAACAACTGTGCAGCCCGGATACGTTTTTCTTTAAATTCGACAATAAAACCAGCAACGAAGCTATGCGGATAAAGCAGGAACAGTATTTCGCGGAACTAAAAAGAGATTTAAACAAGAAGAATATAATCATCGTCCCGATACCTTTGGACCTGTAGTCTGAGGATTGTGATTTCAGGATAGCCGGGTTGACCTGCCTCCGGAAACCGGCGGACAGCGGTTATTTGTTTTCCTTCTTTCTGTCTATCTGCCTGAAAAGGTTTTCTATCGTCTTGGTAAGATGCGCGTCGTCGAAAGGTTTGACTATGTACCAGTCGGCCTTCTTCTCCATGGCCATATCGAAATCGTGTCCCATATCCCTTCCCGTCAGCATTATCACGGGTATATCCTGCGTCTCGGGGTTGTTCTTTAAAAGCTCGCACAGGTAGAACCCGTCTACGTCCGGCAGCGTTATATCCAGTATCACCAGGTCCGGCCGTTCCTGCCTGACCTGCCGCATGCCGTCTTTACCGTTGGTGGCAACCATGACTTCGTACCCCTGCATCTGGAGGCGTATCTTGAGCACCTCCGCCAGCGTATCGTCGTCGTCTATTACCAGGATTCTCTTATAAGTCACGGCATTCCCCTATGTTTCTCAACTATATTATTAAGTTGGGCTTTAAAAATCAACATGTCTCAGTTCAAGTCGGGGTTGCGGGCTATCTCCCTGAACTTCGCGTACCCGTCATCGGTGAGTTTTACCAGGTATTCGCGGGCGCCCCCGGATATGTTTTTAAAATCGTTCTTGGTGAGCCCGCGCCTGCTCAGTTCCGCGATGAAATAATCCAGCTCGTATTCCTCCTGACCTACGACCAGCGGGTAATCCATAAGCGTGTTGAGCACCACGGTCTTGCCGGGACCCCCGGATTTCGTGCCTATGTAGTTTAAAAGGTTCTCCAGCTTCCTTTTGAAATCCCAGCTGCATATTTCCTTCATGTATGCCCCGAAATTATAGTAGTCAAGCGTAATGCTCTCGTTTTTTATCTCCGTGTAATACCTGGTGACGGCTGCCACCAGGTGCCTGTTCCTGTCATTTACCAGCCCGTGGATATTGCTCCTGGCGCTGTATCTGCCGCATTTCCTGCAGGCAACGTCAAAAGTTATATCCGCGTGCTTCAGGTCGGCCATGTCTATCCTCTCGCAGATAATACACGGCATACCGGAAGTGCTGCCGCCGTCCGGATCAGGGATATAATCTGTCATCTTCTATGCCTACCCCCGTTTCGCATATACATAAAATACCATACCCCGCTTTTCCACTCATGCCCCCTGTATTTTACTGGTTTAAATTCCGGTCAGTCAGACTAGCGGAAGGTTTATTTCAGGTACCCGAACATCGCCGTATCGGCGTTCAGGTACGCTGACCCCCGCAGGTATTCGTCGTTGTCGTGGTATAACAGTACGCAGCTGCCGTTCTTCATCCTGTCGATTATCTCTTTGCTGACCCCCGCAGGCAGCGCCGGGCACCCCCCGCTCGTCTTGAGCATCCCGTGTTTACTTATATATTCCTCGTTAATATCCTCGGACCCGTGTATGACTATGGCCCGCTCCCTGGCATTGGAGTTGAACCCGTCGTCATACCCGTCCATTCTCAGGGAATACCCGTATTTCCCGTGGTAGGTTTCCCCCGTGACGTAGAACCCGAGGCTCGTTTTCCTCGTACCGAAACCGTTCGAAAAGCTTTTCGCGTAGACGCCGCCGCTGTTGTCCCCGTGGGCGGCAAGAGTGTTGTAAAGCACCTTCTTATCGTTCAGGTCAATAAGAAAAAATCTTTTGTCTTTCGACGGTCTGGTAAGATCCACTATGGCTATTAGCCCTTTTTTCTTTATCTTTGAGGAAAGGTTGCCGTACCCTATCATAGCCCACCTGAACACGCTGAAATCCATCATGTTCTGGAGACCGCAGTCCCTGTAGAGCCCCTCCATGTATCTTTCGTATTTTTCGATGCCGGACAGGTCAAGCACGGACGCGTTTGAATAAAAAGAAGGGATATTTAATGACGGCGCTGTTAATAACAAAACATAAGTGGTTATTACTGATAGTATTATTCTTAATATCATAAAATCCGTCTTCAGAATATAATATATGAACTTGCCGGAACTGTCAAATTAAAACGCGCCCCCGGTGTCCTGGAACCATATTTTCCTGAGCTCCAGCCCGCAAGCGGGAGCGCAGGTATCGCACATCCTGCCCCGGCCCCTGAGCATCATTGCCAGCGATTCCGCGTTCTCCCTGCCCTTGCCAATCTTCACGAGGTATCCCGCGAGGTACCTTATCATGTACGTGAGGAAATACCGCGCCCTGAAACTTATGCGGTATATATCCTTCTCTTTCTTCACGGAGGCGGATATGATGTCTATCTTCGTTTCCTTTTTCCCGCTGCCCGCGGAGAAGAGAGAAAAATCGTGCCTTCCGCGCAGCATCCCCGCAGCCTTTCTTATTAGCCGCCAGTCAAGAACGCCGGGTACATGCCATGCGTAGTTCACCAGGTCGTACCTGCCGTATTTAGAGTTGAGTATGCTGTAGACGTAAAGTTTCGATTTCACGTCGTAACGCGGGTTGAATTCCTCCGGGCACTTGCCGACGTTTTTTACTATAATGTCGCCTTTCAGCCGGTCGTTAAGGGCGCTTTCGATGCGGCTCACCGGCATGATATCCGGCGCCCTGAAGGCTATGACCTGGCCCCGCGCGTGCACTCCCCTGTCGGTGCGGCTGGAATATTTTACCCTTATCTCCCCGCCGAACACCTTGCCGAGCGCCCGCTCCACTTCGGCCTGCACTGTCTTTCGTCCGGGCTGGACCTGCCAGCCGTAATACCCGGTCCCGTCGTACTCTACTACCGCCTTAATATGCATTGAACCCGGCCACGACCGCTACGTAGAGCGCGCAGACCGCGCACGCGGCTGCGTCGAGCAGGCTCATCTTCCCGAACCTGTTTATCCTTTTCATATGTTCCTCGTCCACCCCGCGCAGGCAGAGCGCATCGCCTATATTCTCCGCCCGCCTGAACATCCTCATGAGGAAGACAGTCGAGAACACTTCTATCTTCTTCATGACCCCGGATTTCCCGCCTCGGAGCTTCTGTGCCCTTATTATACTGTCGGCTTCCTCAAGTATGACAGGGAAGAACCTCAGGGCCAGCGAAAAAGTGAGCGCCGTCCTTTCGGGCGAGACCCCGAAGACTTTCAACGGGCTCATATACCACGCCACCGCCCTGGTGAGCTCCATCGCGGGAGTGGTCGCGGTGATGACCGTCGCCCAGCCGAAGAGAAGCACCAGCCTCAGCGATACCGTTACGGCCGTACCCAGGTCATGCGGCGGCATGACGTAATGCATGAAAAAAACGAAAAAGACTATCCAGGCCAGCGGCACGAAGCCCCTCAGGAACTTCAGGGGATTGATCCCGGAAAGCAGAGTCACCGCGCCGTAGAGTACGAAAGGTACAGCGAACATGCTCATTTTGACTATGGAGAAGAGAGTTACCGAAACCGCCACGAGGAAAGCGAGTTTTATCCTGGGATCGACCCTGTGCACGGGTGACCTGCCGGGAAGGTACCTTCCCATCAGGAAATGCCGCGCCAGGTTCATCGCGGGTTCTAGAGCAGGTTCCTCTGCAGGAGGAGTTCCGCTATCTGGATGGCGTTGAGAGCCGCGCCTTTACGCAGGTTGTCGGATACGACCCACATGTTGAGCCCGCATTCCACGGACTCGTCCTGGCGTATCCTTCCCACGAACACGTCGTCTTTCCCCCAGGCGATGTTCGCAAGAGGGTATATCTGTTTCTCCGGGTCGTCCAGCACGGTCACGCCCGGGAACACTTTCAGCAGCTCCCTGGCGCGGTCAGGGGTTATCTTCCTTGCGGTCTCGACGTTGACCGCCTCGGAATGTCCGCCCACGACGGGGACGCGCACGGTGGTCATGGTGACTTTTATAGAGCTGTCGCCCATTATCTTGCGGGTCTCGTTGAGCATCTTCATCTCTTCTTCGGTGTACCCGTTGGGGAGGAACGCCCCCGACTGCGGTATCTGCGGTATGCACTCGAAGGCTATCTGGTACGGGAAGATACTGCATTTCACTTCCTTGTCGTCGAGGAAGTCCCTGGTCTGCTGCATCAGCTCCTCTACGGCCTTGAGGCCCGCGCCCGATACCGAC
Organism: Elusimicrobiota bacterium; assembly: GCA_016934855.1. Taxonomy (GTDB): domain Bacteria; phylum CG03; class SLGR01; order SLGR01; family JAFGSA01; genus JAFGSA01. The sequence continues at coordinate 667 of JAFGSA010000018.1, read as the reverse complement.
TGGTAAGTGGAAACCACTATCCTCTTTATGCCGGCCTCGTCGTATATGGGCTTGAGAGCCACTACCATCTGTATGGTGGAGCAGTTGGGATTGGCGATTATTCCTTTATGCTTAGCCGCGTCGTCCGGGTTTACTTCCGGTACGACCAACGGCACGTCTTTGTCCATCCTGAACGCGCTGGAGTTGTCTATCACTACGGCGCCTTCCGATGCCGCGCGCGGCGCGTGCTCTTTCGACCTCGACCCGCCGGCCGAGAAAAGCGCTATGTCAACGCCCTTGAAACTCGCCTCGCTGAGGTCTTCTACTACTATGCCGGAATCTTTCCAGGGGAGCATTTTACCCTTGGACCTCCCGGAAGCCATGTATCTTACTTCGCCCACGGGGAACCCGCGTTCTTCGAGGATCGACCTCATCTTCTCGCCCACGGCGCCGGTGGCGCCTACTATTGCTACGCTGTATTTTTCTTTCTTACCCAATTTTTCCCTCCATATCTTCTATATTTAAACCCTGCCCAGTTATAAGTTATAAGCTGTAAGACTCCCGAAATAACAAAACTCAAGCACCAAAACCCAAACATCTTCAGCTGTAAGCTGTAAGTTATAAGTTTTAAGATTCCCATCCCAATCCCTTTTTATAATATAAATTAATTATATTCATAGTCTTATCG
>JAFGSA010000017.1 GCA_016934855.1 Elusimicrobiota bacterium | reverse complement strand
AATCAATTTTATTCATATGTCTTATCGCTTACAACTTATAACTTAAAACTTGTTCGATATTGTTTGATATTTGTTATTTGTTTTTTGTAATTTCATCATCTTACCGCTTACAGCCTATAACTTAAAGCTTGTTTGATATTGTTTGATATTTGTTATTTGTCTTCTGTAATTTCGTCTGGTATCTGGCATCTGACATCTCTTCTTATAACCTAAAACTTACAACTTATAACTATTCGCCATCTTGTCACTTCTTCCTACTTTCAACCTTCAACATTCCACTTTCAACTAATCTCATCAGGCATCTTCTTCCTATTCCCTGTGATACCTGTAATCATGCTGCTCGATGTTTCCGTAAAGCCCCACTTTCTTCTCAGGAAACGCGCTTATATTAAGGAGCACCCAGAACATGGTCTCCTCCCCCCTTCTCAGCAGCCTGAACTCGTAGTCCCAGCAGTTCATCTTCAGAAGCACTCCCAGGCTCTTCTCAAAAAACCTGTCGAATTTATAGAAGCCGCCCCCGCTCTTATCGAGATAAAACCTTCCTCCTACAGAGACATTCTGCCTCAGAACGCTGAAGCTTAACCGCTGCCCCACTTCCAGGCGGTCGGGATAAAAATAATAGTATTTGACCCGGGTCTCCGAAAAACCGCCCAGCCAGAGCTCGTACAGCCATTCTATGCTCTGCCTGTCGTAATAATCATACTGGTTCCTGATATACAGGCTGTTGCGGCGGTACCTGTATCTCAGGGTGCTGTAAAAATTTCCGATAGGTTCCGTTATATACACGCGGGACGTTTCGTATTCCCTGAAATCGTAGGAACTCCTCACCTGTAGTTCCAGCCGGTAATCCGGCCTGTACGTAGCCGTGACCGCCATATAGCTGGTCGTTACTATGTAAGGGTAGAACCAGGCCCGGCGCCAGGTATAATTATTATCAAGGAATAACCTGTTAAGCCATCCCTGGCTCAATCCCATGAAAAGGCTTCCGTAATTATCTACGGTATCCCTGTAATAAAGGCCGTCGTAACCTACTCCCGGAGTGAAAGTGGCGTAATAGTACCTGCCGACATTTAACCTGTGCGTTGTATTGAGCCTGTTATCCCAGCTTATCTGCGATTCCCATTCTTCGGTGCTCGGGATATAGAAATTCCGGTAAGAGGTCCTTGCGGAATAAGTGAGAAGCCTGCTGAGTTTGAGCGGGAAAAGCCTGAACTCTGCGCCGGGAAGGACATAATCCCTTACATAATAATTCTCGTCACCTACGAGACCGGACCATTCCTCCTGTTTGCTGCCGTATATGGTGGCGATGTATTTCGGCCTGGTATAGTCGAATCCGAGCTCATAATAGAGCAGCCGCTCCTTATATTCCGCCGTATCCTGGGTATAGTCATAATTGAAACTGAAATCCGATGTATACTCCGTACGGTACCTCACGTTAAGGTCATCGAATATCTCCTGCCATCCCCTGAGGTACAGGCTTCCCTTGCTGCGGGAAGTATCCTGTTCTTTTATATAGTATGTATCTATGCTTGAGAACCCTTCCTCGGTGCTGTACCGGTGCCCCAGCCCGCCCCCCACGCCTTTCGTGCTCATCACATCCAGCGCCGCGTACGTTTCCGAGTTCTCGGTGAAAGGATATGCAACTTTCGTCTGGACAAACCTCCCCTTGGTATCGTTGCTGCCTACGTCTATACTGACTTTGAGTTTCTTGGGCCCCAGGCTCTTTGAATAATACGGGTAATAGAAAGCCGGCACGCCTTTTACATACAGCATCGTATTGTAGGCGCTCACTCTTTCGTTCACCTTAAGCCTTATCTTCTCTCCCTGGAACTTGTAAGGCGGCGGATCCCCCTGGCAGGTGGACATGAAACCCTTGGGCACATAAAACTCGTCCCGGCTCAGCATGTCAACTTTGTCCGCATAGACATACATCGGAGGCGAAATGACCAGCGCGTTATAGACCACGCCGGTAGAACTCTCGATATTGTATACTATGCTCTCTGACCTGATCGTATGAGTCTCCTTCCTCATATCGACATTCCCCCTTGCCAGTATCCTCTTGTTCTTCCTTTCATATTCCACTTCATCGGCATCAAGCTGCATGTCGCGGTAGCGTATTTTTACGCTGCCCGATGCGTATATGACCTCGTTCTTGCGGTCATACGTCATCTCGTCGGCACGTATATCCACTACGGCGGGCCCGGTACTGGCCTGTACCGCCGCCGTGCTTGAATACACGGTCTCCTCGTCCGCCTCTTGCCGGGGTTCCATATCAAAGGTAAAGGCGTGCGCCTGCGCCGCCATTAATACGCAGAAAAATGCCGCTATGACTGTTTTCTTATCTGTATCCGTTATCCTTTTCATCAATATCTACCGTCGGCTCGCCAGCCTAATCACCGGGCCTGCGATCGAGAAAGAACCGCACGCAAGGAGCCAGTCCCCGTTCATCATCTCGGATAACGCGCTCCTATATGCGTCATCGATATTTTTCATCGCAACGGCTTTGGGTCCGATCAATCCGGCCAGCGTATTCCCGTCCAGAGCCCTGGCATTATCAGGAGTGACCGTGTACACTTTATACGCATCCTCCCTGATCATTCCGGCCATCTGCCCGTAATCCTTGTCCTTATATACCCCGAATATCGCGAATAGCCTGGATGCGGCCGGTCTCCAGCATTTTACAAAATCAGACAGGATTTTCATAGAATCGGGATTATGGGCTACGTCCGCAAATACTTTTTTCCCGGAGGAGGTCCTTAACATCTGAAGTCTCCCGGGCATCACAGCTTCCGCCACGGACAAACGCAATACCTTTTCGTCACCGCATCCCAGGATGACCGATGCGGTAACTGCGCATGCGGCGTTATCGCACTGGTGGATACCCCTCATCCCGCAGGTGATTTTTTCCATAACCGTTTTGCCGGAAAAATAATCGAAAGAATAGTACCCGTCGCTCAGGGGCCGCATGTTTTCCGCCCGGTATTCCTTCCCCTGGGAAAATACGCGCGAGCGCAGCCGGGATGCCTCGGTCCTGACGAGGCCTGTCCGCGAAGCGTCTATTACCGGCACCCCGGCTCTTATTATCCCGGTCTTCTCCCGCGCTATCTCCTCCAGCGTGCTTCCCAGGTACTCGGTATGGTCTACCGCGATCTTCGTGATCACCGAGACCTTTCTGTTCTCGCATACGTTAGAAGCGTCCAGCCTCCCCCCCAGGCCCGCTTCCATCACGCAGAGATCGCATTTTTCTTCGTCAAAATACACGATGGCGAGCGCAGTGTTCCTCTCGAACTCGCTCAGTCCGCAGCCGGACCCCCTTTCCGCTTTCCTGACTTCCGCATCCAGGCCGGCAAACTCCCGGCGGCCGATATCGCGGCCGTTTATGCTTATCCTCTCCCTTATATCGAACAGATGGGGAGAAGTGTAAAGCCCCGTTTTACTTCCGCAGGCGGTGGCCGCCGTCTGGATCATTTTTGAGACGGACCCCTTCCCGTTTGTGCCCGCCACAATGGCAACGGGTATCCTTTCATGGGGCGACCCCATGTACTGAAGTACTTTTCTCAATTTTTCTATCTGGAATTCGTAATCAGGCAATTATCTTATCCCGGGACAGGTATCTGCGATAATCCGAGTGACATCAGGATCACTGCCGTCAGTCTTTTTTGGAGGACTTCCCGTAGGTCTTTCCGAACATCTTAAGAAGCTTGATAAGCGTCGACCTCAGGTCTTCTCTCTCGATCACTATATCCAGCATGCCGTGTTCGAGGACGAACTCCGCGCTCTGGAATCCCGGGGGAAGCTCCTGTTTGATAGTCTGCTGTATCACGCGCGGACCGGCAAAAGCGATGAGCGTCTTGGGCTCCGAAATATTGATATCTCCTATCATGGCGAATGAAGCCGAAACCCCGCCGCTGGTCGGATCGCACATTATGGAAAAATAAGGCAGGCTTTCGTTACTCAGCCTGGCTATGGCAGCTGCGGTCTTTGCCATCTGCATCAGGGATAAAATACCTTCCTGCATCCTCGCTCCCCCGGAAGAAGAGATCAGTATAAGAGGGCTCCTGAGTTTTATGGCCCTGTCTATGCTGCGGCAGACTTTCTCCCCGACTACCGCGCCCATGCTGCCCCCCATGAACGTGAAATCAAGAACGCATATGCATACTTCTATTCCTCCTATGCGGGCGACGCCGGACATGATAGCTTCGGTCAGCTTTGTCTTGTCGCGGTAGCTCTCTATTCTGTCTTTATAGGGCATCATATCGATGAAGTTCAGCGGGTCGGCGGCTGTTATGTTCCTGTCATATTCCCTGAAGGTGTTTTCGTCTATGATCGTACTGAGGCGCTTATCGGAAGAGAGCCTGTGGTAATAATTGCACTTGGGACACACCCACAGGTTTTCTTCCAGTTCCTTGCCGTAAACTGAGAAACCGCATTTTGGGCACCTTTCGAACAGACCTTCCGGTATATCTTTTTTCTTAGCCATTTTCTTCCTTTTCTACAGAAGGGAGATCTCCCTGATATATTCTTTCATCCTGGGGTAATCGATCTTCCTCGGGGATTTCTCTATCACGCTGTCGACGCTCCATGCATGGGGTTTCAGTATCTCGCACTGCTTTTTTATCCTGTCTAACCCGAAGTCGCCCTGTATGATAATCTTCTCCATATCGTGTTTTTCGGCTATAATCCTCATGCTGTCCTCGTCTATGTCCGGGGGAACGTTGAACTGGATGAAAGATATTTCCAGATCTCCGTAATCTGGTATATCGCTTCCGGCGGCCGCCTCCAGTATCAGCCCGCCTTCGTATCCGGCGAGCTTTTCCCTTATCAACCCGGCGTCTTTGAGCTGCGTGTCCCTGAACTGGATATAATCGCTCTTCACTTTTTTCAGGACTTTCTGGTTGACTCCGGATATTTCCCCGAAATCCGCTATTTTAGCCGTATACGACGGCAGTAATCCCATGACTTCCAGCGCCCGTTCCAGGGAGACCTTCTTAGGTGCGCCTTCTTCAAGCGAGACCGATATGAACTCCACGCCGTGTATGGCCGCCCATTTCGCATCTTCCGTATTGGTTATACCCGAAATTTTCACTCTTGGCATAAGTATCACCTTATGTTCTCAACCCGTTTCCTCATATTTATAGCAAATTTCCTTATTTCTTTAAAGTATCGCTCCCTGGGGCCTCTTATCATGTCTATCAGCGCAGACCCGATTATTATCCCGTCCGCTTCTTTAGCCACCGTGACGGCCTGCTCGGCGTCCGATATTCCGAAACCGCAGTATACCGGCACGGCCGATTGTCTTCTGACCGACCTGAGTTTGCCTGATACGCCGGCTGGAAGCGATTTCCTGGCGCCGGTGACACCGAACTGGCTCACGTAATATAAAAACGGGCGGCTCATGCCGGCTATTTTTCGTATCCTCGCCGCACCGGTCGAAGGAGCCGCCAGGAATATGATATCCAGACCGTTTTTCCGCGCCGACGTCATGACCTCAGGCGCCTCGCCCGCCGGCAGATCCGGTATGATTAAAGCGGAAAACCCGGCGTTTTTTACCATACCGAGGTTTTTTTCAAGTCCCCCCGCCAGAAGCGGGTTCAGGTATGACATCAGTATCATGGGGATCTTCACTTCATCCCTGAATGATCTTATATTGCCGGAGATCTTTCTCAGGGACGCTCCTCCGTCTATGGCGGTTTTCGACGAAGCCTGTATCGTAGGCCCGTCGGCGACGGGATCGGAAAAAGGCACCCCTATTTCTATGAAATCGGCGAGGGATTCCCTGTCGATAAACCTGACAAGTTCGATAAAGGCTTTCATGGTCGGGTACCCTCCCGTCAAGAACAGGCTGATCCCCGGGCGCCTGCTTTTTTTAAGTTTCTTTACTGTTTTTTCCAGCTTTTCCACGTTCGTTCAGCCTTTCATCACTATATCAAGGTCTTTCTCTCCCCTGCCGGAAAGACAGATGACGACGATATCTTTTTTCTTCCACTTGTTTTTCATGACCCACGCCACGGCATGAGAAGATTCCAGCGCCGGTATTATGCCTTCGCTGGAGACCATCCATCTGAAGGCTTTAAGAGCGGCTGCGTCGCCTATTCTGCAGTACCTCGCCCTGTTCAGGTCCTTGAAGTACGCGTGTTCGGGACCGACCCCGGAATAATCAAGCCCCGGCGCGACCGAATGGGTGTTCACTATCTGTCCGTTATCATCGTACAGGACATAGCTCCTTGAACCGTGGAGCACCCCTATCCTGCCCCTACCCAGAGACGCTGCGCCCTCAGCTTCGACACCTATGAGTTCTGTCTCCCTGTCTTTGAAGAACGGATAGAAAAGCCCTATGGAATTGGAACCGCCTCCCACGCATGCGACCAGGTGGGTCGGATCCTCTTTTATCTGTTTTTTAACTTCCCTTCCTATGACGGACTGGAAATCCCTCACTATCATGGGGTACGGATGCGGCCCGACGCAGGACCCCAGGAGGTAATATGTGTTTTCCGGGTCGCGCGTCCATTCGCGCAGAGTCGCGTTCACTGCTTCCTTTAAAGTCCTGGTACCTTCATCCACCTGTATAATATCCGCCCCCAGGAGCTTCATCCGGCAGACGTTCTCCGATTGCCTGCTGATGTCCTCCGCCCCCATGAATACCTGGCATTTTATCCCGAAGAGCGCCGATACGGTCGCCGCGGCGACACCGTGCTGCCCGGCCCCCGTTTCCGCGATGATCCTGCTTTTTTTCATCTTTTTTGCCAGGAGCGCCTGCCCTATAGCGTTATTTATCTTGTGCGCTCCCGTGTGGCAGAGATCCTCCCTTTTAAGATACACCCTGCACCCGCAGTGTTCCGAGAGCTTCTTTGAATGATACAAAGGAGTGGGCCTCCCCGCGTATTTTTCCGAGAGTTCTCCCAGCTCTTCATTGAACTTCCGGTCTTTCCTGTATCTTTCATACTCCGCGGCCAGGACCCTGAGCGGTTCCACCAGGGTCTCGGGCACGTAACTACCGCCGAATTTCCCGAAATAACCTTTTTTATTCATACTTTTTTATTATTTCCGCCAGCCTTCTGATCTTACCTGCGTCCTTCCTGCCCGGCGACTTTTCGCTGCCTGAAGCCACGTCTATACAGTACACGCGGCCGAGCAGGCCCGAAACGTTATCGGCATTAACACCGCCGGCGACGAACAGCCTCTTCCTGACATCTTCCGGTATGCCTTCCAGCGCCTTCCAGTCAAAACTTCTCCCGGACCCGCCGTATCCTCCGCTCACGCTGTCGCATATCAGGTAATCGGCCGACTCGAGAATCCGCCCGAACATGCCGGACTCGCCTATAGCGACCCTTTTTATTATTTTTACAGCCGGGTACATCCTCTTGAGTTCCTTTATTATATCTATTTTTTCGTCCCCGTGTAACTGTATGTATCCCGGGCTGAACGATTCTATCAGTTCGGACCATTCCTGCCCGGCCTTATTCACACCCACCAGGACCGATCTTCCCGACAGGCCCGGTTCGAGCAGCGACTCGAGTTTTTTCCTGTCCACGAACCTTTTCGACCGTTCATACAGGTTGAACCCCAAAAGGTCCGCCCCTTCCTTCAGGCACAGGTCCCTGTCAGCTTTATTTGTAATACCGCATATCTTGAGCAGAGTCATGTTCTTAGTCGTAAGTTATAAGCTATAAGCTGTAAGTCTTCTAAAATAACAAAACTCAAGCGCCAAAACCCAAACATCCTCAGCTGTAAGCTGTAAGTTATAAGTTTTAAGATTCCCATCCCAATCCCTTTTTATAATACGAATTTATT
>JAFGSA010000004.1 GCA_016934855.1 Elusimicrobiota bacterium | reverse complement strand
TCGGTTCATTCAGTCGTTCGCTTCATCTGGCTTATGCCAGCGCTTACTCCATCATCTTCACACATTACACAGCAAAAAGTCTTACAGCTAACATGACGCTTGGATTTTGCCTTTTCATTACACTTTACACTTTACACATTACACAGTAAAAAGTCTTACAGCTTACAGCTGAAAATCAGCCGTATATATTGTCCGCGGCGTCTATGAAATCCTTGAGATTGATGGGTTTGGATATGAACCTGTCCGCCCCGCAGTCCATTATCTTCTGCCTCGTCCCGGGGTCGGTCATGCTGGACATCGCCAGGACCTTCGTTCCCCTCCTGGCTTCGTCGCTCTTTATCTTCCTGCATATCTGGAACCCGTCCACGCCGGGCAGGTTGAGGTCCAGTATCACCACGTCCGGGTTGAAGTTGTTCACGTGCTGGATGGCGTCGAACCCGTTGCTCGCCAGGGCCACGTCGTACTCGTATTTGGATCTCTTCAGAAGTATCTTCGTTATGACGTTCGCGACGTTATACTCGTCGTCTACTATAAGCGCCTTTTTGCCCTGCCTGGCCGCGGAGGCTTCCTGCGGCTGCGGACCGGGCTCTTTCCTCTCCCCGCCTTCCCGGACGGGCCTGGCAGACCCCGCGGGTGAGTACACGTAATAAGCCCGGTCGTCCCGGAGTCTGACGTCGTTAAGAACCACGCCCAGTACGGCCGGCGCGGTCTTTTCGAGCTGCTCCCTGAACATCTTCAGCGTCTCTTCGGGCCTCCCGAAGCGGTGAACGATGACTATCCCGTCCGCCATCGGAGCCAGCTCGCGCATGCCGAGCCTGAGCGCCATAGACGGCATGTCGAACAGTACGAGCTCGAACTCCCGCCTTATCTCTTCAAGGAAGGGAGCCGTTTTCCCCGTTTCCATCATCCCGCGGCCTCCCCCGGCCGGCGCGCCGCCCGGGATTATCCTGAGGTTCTCCAGGTTCTGGACCTTCAGAAGATGGCCGGAATGGAAAAACCCGGAAGCGTCCCGCGCGCAGTCCTGCCACCGGGCGCCCTTCGAGATTATATCGCTGAACCCCGGAGAAGCGGGCAGGCCGAACATCCTGTGCATGTAGGGCGACCTGGCGGCGTCTATGACCAGCGTCTTTATCCCCGCCATAGCGGACGCTATCGCCAGGTTAATGACAGTCAGGGTATTGCCTTCCCTTGCCCCGGCGCTCGTGAAGAGGAGTATCCTGCTCTTCTTCTCCTGCAGAGCCAGCTTCATGTTGGCCCAGAGGATGTAATAGGCTTCCGTCACTTCCGACATGGAAGACCTGTATACGATGAACCTCCTGGCGTCGTCGGGAAAACGGATATTACTCTTCATCAGCCGCGCTCTCCCGATATGCGGTATCATGCCTATCACGGGGACGCCTGTCCCGGATTCCAGCCGTTTTATGTCTTTTGCGGAGAGCGCCGTACAGCATATGAATATGAATATCAGCCCGATAAGTATCCCCGCCGCGCCGCCCGCCAGCAGGTACATCCCCGTGTCCGGGATGACGGGTTTCGAAGATACCCTGGCCGGGCTTACTACGTTTATCGTGACTTCTTCCGAAGACCTTATCGTTTCTTCTATGTCTTTTTTAAGCGATTCTATCTTCCTGTCCTCGGATTCCGCCGCCGCGGTCAGCCGCGCCTTTTCCGAAGACAGGGCCAGTTCTTTCGCCGTTTTTCCTATCTGCTCCCTGACGTTGATGACCTCGGGATGCCTGTCGTTGTACCTTACGGCCAGGCTAGCCATCTTTATCTTCAGGTCGGCCAGTTTCTGCTCTATTATCCCGCTGTCCGATACAGCCCCGTGCGCCGAGTTGAACGCGGCCAGCTCTCTTGCGTGCCGGGCGCGGTCCGCTTCGGTCTTCTCCAGCAGCTCGTTCAGAGACCTGTTCTTCTCCCTGATCCGCTCTTCCCTGTTGCTTTTTTCCGCCCCGGTATACCTTTTTATCAGCTCGGTAACGAACGCCGCCGCTTTCCCCGCTTCAAAATACCTGGCCGTTATCTTAACTATGCCGGTATCCCTTACCCTTGTAACGGAGATATTATCCTTGAGGAATTCGGCGGTCTCCCCGCTCTTTGCGTCAATGCCCGCGGCCGAGGCCGCTTCGCCCACCAGCGCGATATTATGTATCTTCCCGGAAAGGACCATAACCTCGTTATCCAGGAATTTCCAGTAATTGTCGCCGCCGGCCTCGCTCTTCGACTGCAGCCTTATCTCTATCTCGGCGCTGCTTTCGTATATTTTCTTCATCAGGCTGCTGACAGCCAGCGCCGCGGCCATCATGAATAAGCAGCAGCCCGCCACGATGATAAACCTGCCTCTTGAAATCCTGTCCGTCATGTCAGTTTTTTCCCCGTGAAGTGTGAAGGAAGGGTCGCACGCCCGGCTCCCCTAGGATCGTTCATCCTCCCCTTTGACCGGAAGGAGTATCTTGAAGACGCTTCCCTTGCCCGGTTCGCTCTCCACCCATATCCTGCCGCCGTGGGATATAACGGCCATCTTGCAGAAATACAGGCCGAGCCCTTTTCCCCTCCTCACCCCTTTCTTTTTCGCTTCTATCTGCTCGTATTTATCGAATATCTTCTCATGGTACTCGCCGGGTATGCCGGCTCCCTGGTCCGCTATGGATATCTCCACGTGAAGATCGTCAGCTCTGCCGCCGGAGACAGGATGCCCGGCCCTTATGGTCACGTTCCCCCCGGCCATGGAATATTTGAGCGAATTTGTCAGGAGGTTTGTTACGACCCTGCCGAGTATGCTCCTGTCAGCTTCCAGAAACAGGCTCCCGGACTCTATATCTTTTATTATCTCCTTGTTCTCCACTTTCATGTGGTATTTCAGGGCCTCGACGCACCTGGATATAAGCTCCACTATGTCCAGCTTCTCCCTGTTGAGATGGAGCTTATCTTCCTCCATCTTGCCTATGTCCAGCAGGTTGGAGGCCATCTGTATCAGCTCGTCGCTCGCAGCATGCGCGAACATAAGGTCTTCGGCTATCTCCGGGGCTATACTCTTGTTCTCGGCTATCAGCTCCAGGTTAATGCTTATACTGGTAAGGATATTATGCATGTCGTGGACCAGCATCCTGGAGAGGTCCTCTTTGAGCTGTTCCAGCTTCTTTATGTCCAGGTAGCTCTTCTCCAGGCGGTCATGGAGCGTCTTGACTCTCAGGAGCGATTTCACCCGCGCTTTTACCTCGTTCTGGTCTATCGGTTTGGAAAGAAAGTCGTCCGCGCCGGCCTCTATCCCCTTTATCCGGTCCTCCTTCTCCTGGAGAGACGTTACCATCACCACGGGCAGGTACCTGATCTTAGGGTTGTTCTTTATCTCCCTGCAGACCTCGAACCCGCTCTTCCCCGGGAGCAGCACGTCCAGAAGGATCATGTCCACTCTATTTTTCTTAAGGACTTCAAGGCATTCTTCGCCGGTCACGGCCCTGAGTATATTATACCCTTCGGGCGCCAGGAAAGCCTCGAGAAGTTTAATGTTTTTCTCCGTATCGTCTACTATAAGGACGTTTTTAACCATGTTATTTCAGCTCCAGGAGTTCATACACTTCCATATTCCGGTCCTTCGCCGTTATATTGAACACGGGTATCTCGTTCACCCTCACATCGCTGCCGAGCAGCCGGCACATGTCATCGCTCAGAAGTATCTGCCCGGGCGAAGCGCCGGCTTCTATCATGCGGGCCGTATCGACCGCGTCTCCTATGACCATATAGTCCACCACGGTCTGCGAGCCGATATTGCCCATGAAGACCTCGCCGCTGTCTATTCCTATACTCAGCCTCATATCGCCGTAAAATCTCTTGCTCTTGAATTCCCTCTTGATCTCCGAGGCAGCCGCTAAAGCGTTGGCCGCGCCTGACTGCTCCCCGTCGGAATCCGTGAAAAAGGCCATGATGCCGTCCCCCAGATACCTCTCGCAGCTTCCCCTGTAACTGAGCACCGTGCCCATCCAATGATTAAAAAGCAGGTTGAGCGTCCTGACCGCTTCTTCAGCGCCGGCTTTTCCCGCGAAACCGGTGAACCCCCGGAGCCTGGCCACCATGACACCGGCGCGGCGCATCCCGCCGCCCAGCCCCGGATCGCCGTTAAGCCCGCTTATTACTTTCTCCAGCATCTCTTCCGATATATGGCGGCTCATGATCTTGCCTAGGAGCATGTTCCGCTTCTTCAGCTCTTCGTTCAGGTACCTGAGGCTGAGGAGCGATCTTACTTTTACCATGAGTTCCGCCCCGTCGAAAGGTTTAGTCAGGAAATCGTCGCATCCGGCCTGGTAGCCCTCTATGCGGGATTCGGTATTCCCGCCGACAAGCGCAACGGGTATGAACCGCGTCCTTTCATCCGATTTCAGTTTCCTGACCGTACCGATGCTGTCTATTCCCGGCATCCTCATGCTGAGTATGACCATGTCTACCCTGTTGCCGGCGGCGTATTCCGCGAGTTCCTCACCCTCAGGAACCCTGAGCAGTCCGTAACCGGCTTCCTCCAGGACCTTTTTCATCTTTTCGAGGTTTTCGCCGTCATCGTCGATATACAATATGCGCGCCGCCGGTTCGGGTTCCGGTATATATTTCTCGACTTCCTTTACGAACTTCCTGGTATCTATGGGTTTTGCGATATACCCCGCGGCTGAGCTTGACTCGTACCATTTTATCTCGTTTTTCACTACGGACGCGGTGATTATGACGCAGGGTATGTGTCTCGTAGCCATATCCTTCTTAAGTTTTCTTATGGCCTCCAGCCCGCTCATCCCGGGCAGCCTGACATCCATCAATATCAGGTCCGGCTGCTTTTCCGCAGCTATGACTATTCCTTCTTCGGCGGTACCCGCATCCAGCACGCCGTACCCGGCATTGACCAGCAGGTCCCTGGCGAGCCTCAGGTTCTGAAGGTTATCTTCAACTATCAGTATCTGTTTTCTTTTCTTCATCGGTCTTTCGCGGCTCCCCGGGCAGAGTGAAGATGAAAGAAGAACCCTTGTTCTCCCCCTTTGATTCCGCCCATATCCTGCCCCCGTGCAGCTCTATCATCTTCTTCGAGAGGGCCAGCCCCAGCCCCGTTCCCGCGTTCCTTTTGTCCAGCGCGTTCGGCAGCTGCATGAACTCATTGAATATCTTCTCCTGGTCCTCCTCCCTTATACCTATCCCCGAATCCTTCACCTCCACCCTTACTCCGTCTCCCTGCTTTGAGGCGTATACGGCGATGCTGCCGCCATTGGGAGTGAATTTTATAGCGTTGGCCAGCAGGTTGTAAACGACCTGCTTTATCTTGCGGTCGTCGGCTCTTACTTCTTCTGTGCCCTCACCGACCTCTATCGAGAGTTTTATCCCGTGATTGAAGGCTTTCTCCTTTATGAGGATCAGGCTGTTTTCCAGCAGCCCCCTGAGCGAGAACTCCGACACCGCCAGTTCCATCTTCCCTGACTCTATCTTGGCTATATCGAGTATGTCGTTTATGAGCGACAGCAGATGCCTGCCGCTCGTTATGACGTCGTTCAGGTAGTCTTTCTGCTTGTCGTTGAGCGGTCCGAAGGTCTGGTCAAATAATACTTCGGAAAACCCTATTATCGAATTTAACGGTGTCCTCAGCTCGTGCGACATGTTCGTGAGGAACTGGGATTTTGCCTTGTTCGCGTTTTCCAGATCCAGGGTTCTTTCTATCACCAGCTCTTCAAGATGGATGTGATAATCGCTCAGCTCCTTCTCCGCCCGCAGCTTCTCCTCTTTTATCTCCAGCCCGTACAGGGCAAACGCGAGATCCCCGGCTATCTCCTTGAATATGCCCCGTTCCTCCGGGTAGAGCGCCACGTAATTGGGCATGATGGCACACATGTATCCGTATACCCTGCCTTCGCATTCCAGCCTGGTCGCCAGCACTCCCTCTTCGCCGTTCCTGTGCGGGAGCATGCAGCCGGCGCAGTCCGCGGACCGGTCTTCTATCTCTATTACACCCTGCTTTGCGATGGCATGCTCCATGCATTTCGGGAGTTCTCCTTCTTTCATCGTCCTGTTCATACCGGCAAACTCGCGGCCCCAGCCGGCTTCCGCCGTTTCCGTCACCCTCAGCGATCCGTCTATAGTGGCTATCCAGACGGCATTGTAAGTGCCGGTCTTTATGAGAGAATCGCACGAACCCTGCAGGAGCTTCTTCCTGTCATCCTCCCTTGTTATGAGCTGGTTCACATTGCGGATGGACCACAGTACCAGGTTTATATGTTCCAGCCTTCTTGTGAGCTCTTTCTGCTCGGTTACATCGCGGCCCACCACTATTATCTCTATGATCCTGCCCTTATTGTCCACGACCGACCTTCCCGACCAGCCGAACCAGCGCCATCCCTCCACGGTCTGGAGCTTCTCCTCGAAATAGGTCTTGTACGGTATCGTCAGGAGCCTCCTGAGCGCCTGGGCGGTATTCTCTTTGTCATCCTCGTGCGTTCTATGCGAAAATCTCTTCCCCACAAGCTCTTCCCTGGACACATTAAAAGCCTTACAGTATGTCTCGCTTACAAAAGTGAACTTGAACCTGGTATCCAGCTTGATGATGAGGTCGTTCTGGTTCTCGACTATCAGGCGGTACCTCTCCTCGTTTTTCTTCAAGAGCTCCGCCGTTTTCTTTACCTCGGTGACGTCCCTGGCTATGCCCGCGAGCGCTATAGGTTCGCCTCTCTTGCTTTTCAGGAGAGTGGTGCTCATCATCGCGATGAAGGGAGTGCCGTCTTTCCGCACGTGGCCGACCTCGCCCGTATTGAATCCTTTTTCCATCACCTTGCGGTTGAAATCCTCGACCTCCTTAATCTGTTCCTTATTATGGAATATGCTCAGGTGTTTTCCTTCCAGGTTTTCGGACGGGTCCAGGCCGTGCATCAGGGCCCAGGTTTTATTGACGAAGACCAGCCTGCCGTCCAGCCCGGCCAGGGCCATCCCGTCAGAGGACTGCTCGAAGACCGACGAGAGGAACTGGCTGCGCGCCTCCGCTTTCTTGCGCTCGGTTATATCGTGTATATTGCACTGCACGACCTTCTGGTCGTTCACCATGTATATGCTGCTGACGAATTCCACATCCCTTGCCTGGCCGCCCCTGGTTACCAGCACCAGCTCTTCCTGGTGAACGTCCTTATCAAGTACCTCTTTATAATTGCTCTCTGTCAGGAAAAAGTCTTTGAAGATCTTCAGCTCCCACAGTTTTTTACCGACGAACTCCTTCATGCCGTAACCCGAAAGCTCGATGATGAAGGAATTGGCGTCTATTATTGTGCCCGAATCCGCATCGATGATAAGGAACCCGTTCTGGGCGGTCTCGAAAAGCCTGTGGTAGCGGAGCTCCAGCTGCCCGGCCGGCTCATAGGCACTCTTCTTCCTGACCATACCCCTGAACATGACCTGGATGAGTTTTTCTCCGCCCGTTTCTATAATAGCGGCGCTCATATAGACCGGGACGCGGCCGGCGGGTTTCTTCACTACCTCGGCCTCGTCCGACTCGGCATGCCCTTCCATGATGCATCTATCCAGAAGTCCTTCGTACTTCGAGGCGTCTTTTTGAGGATATATATCGGACAGCTTCAGTCCGGTCAGTTCACCTTTCATCCTGCCGAGCAGATCGGCGGCGCGGGCATTCGCTTCTTTTATCACCAGACTGCCGGCGTCCGCGATTATAATCGCCATACTTGTATTCTCGAATACAGCCTTATATTTACCCTCGTCGGATGCGGATAGCGCGTTTTCGCCGGCCAGCTCCCTTGATGTCTGGAGCTTCTGCCTGATCTCTCTCAATTCCTTATCTGCGGCGCCCAGTTCGCGCCTGAGACTCGCCAGCTTGTCTTCCGCTTCGCGTATCTCGTCCTGTGTATTTTCTTTCTTGCTCACTCAGGTTTCCTCAGTCAACACGCACCAGTTTTTTTATGCTTTCTACGATATCCTCTGCGTCAAAAGGTTTTACTATGTAATCGTCCGCGCCGGCTTTCAGTATCTTCCTTCTATTTTCGGGTGTATCGTAACCCGTGATGGCTATTATCTTTTTATTCCTGTCCCTTTCCTTGATTATCCTGCAGACTTCGAACCCGTCCAGCCCGGGAAGCTTTAAATCAAGTATTACAACATCCGGATTATGATCGCTGACCGCCTGCCCGGCCCGGAATCCGTCTGACGCGGTATGTACATCGCTGTTTTTTATCTTCTTTCTTATGGCCTTCTCTATCGATTTTCTTACCGTCTCATCGTCGTCTACTATGAGGATATTCTTTACGGCCGACCCGTCTATCTCCGAAGGGATCTTCATATTGTGCTTTCTCAGGAAAACCACCAGGTTTTCCGCATACACGCGCCTGTGCCCTCCCGGCGTCTTGAAAGCTTCCAGCTCGCCGTCGTCTATCCACCGGCCGACGGTCTTATACGCCACGTTTATTAACTGAGCTATTTCAATCGTTGAGTAGTTTTTTAAATGCATCGTCTTCTCTCCTGATATACTGTCCCCTTCATCTTATATGTCCTAAATGTCCTATTTGTTATGTTATCATACAATACATATAATGTCAAGTATTGCTAAAAATCCGCCGCGTACGCCTGATGCGGCTGGAAACAGGAGCCTGCCCTCATGCCGGAATGAGGGTCATCATGATTAATAAATGATTTAATCAGATTACTTTAAAACAGCGGTTTGGCAGGTTTTGCTGTTTTGCCGGAGACCATCACCCTTTATGTCCGACTTCGTCTGCTATTTAAAACTGTGTTGCGACAGCCTTCATTTATATATTTCAAGTAGAGCGAAGACTGGCTGTAAAATCTCGGCTTTTAGAAACCCTGGCGCGGAAAATCAATCCGATAATATTCTTACTTCACTACTTAAAAAATCCTCGATCAGTTTGAATAACAAAATCTATCACGGCAAGAGACCTGTACGAGATGTTAATTAGGTTATCCGGTAACCGGCACTAATATTTAATTGTGAAAATATATCGACTGTTACGCTATCTAATACTTCCATCCACCCAGAACGCTCCTGTGGCAAAATGCAGCCCGGCAGATTGATTCTATTTCAGAAGCCCGTTGTCTTGAATATCCGCATAATTAAAATAAACAATCCTGATTCTCATATGCCATTTATTGGTTATTCAGGCCGGATCTTATCTATGAAGGATTGATTACGCCGCCGGATACAATAAACTTTACTGCTTGATCTATCGATACATCGAGGATTTCTATTTTTTCTTTAGGTACGAGAATTATGATACCCGTAAAAGGTACCGGCGCGAATGGAACAAATATGGTTACCAATTCCTTATCTTTTTTCTGAATAAAATTATCCGAACTATCATTCGTAATAAATCCTATAGAATATGAATCCTGAAACAGTGATGGGACGAGCACCACTTCTCTGAACTCTTTTTTATCAACTCTTTTAAATAAATAATTAGACAGCTGTTTTGCCGGAGGATATATATTTGTAACAAACGGGATCCTCAAGAAGCCCTTTTCTAATAATGGCAGCAGCTTTCTTCCGACAAATATTGTCGAAAGAAATCCTAAAATTATAATAATCATAACAGTGATGACAAAACCCAATCCCGGAATTGTTATGTTATAATTATCAAAGATAAACGCATTAATATAATTACCGACAAACCTGTTGGTAAATTGATAAATCACAGCAATAATATAAATTGTTATGAATAGGGGGAAAAGGGCTGCTATACCTGCAATGAAATATTTTTTTATCAGTTGCATAAAATAATTATGTTTTCTTATCTGTTTGATATTTCTGTTATCAGGACCAAACATTTATAATTTCCGAAATCTTACTTTTTACCTGAGGAATCAGGGCTGCGGCTACGCTGAAATTCCTCAACCCGATCCTTAACAGGGGTTTTATGTATTCTGGATCAGAAGCAAGTTCGCCGCATAATATACATTCTTTTTTCACTTTATTGGCTTCATTCAGCACTTTCTTTATAGAATCCATGACGATCATGGAACCCGCATCATAATACTCTGAAACAGAGACATTATCCCTGCCGGATGCCATAGTATACTGTATGAGGTCATTTGTCCCTATACTAACAAAATCCGAGACATTTAATATTTCCTTTATTCTTATAACCGCTGAAGGCGTCTCGATCATTGATCCCAGTTTTACTTTACATCTGAATCCTTTTCTTCTTAACTGTTTCCTTATCCTGTTGACTGACTTTCTGACTTTGATAATTTCTTCAGGTATTGTAACCATTGGAATTAATACACTGATATTATAATTCCGGCTGAGCCTTAAGAATGCTTTTAGCTGAGTTTCAAGAATCCTGGGATTTTTAAGCAATACACGGATGCCCCTTAAACCAAAAAGTGAATCGAATTCATTAATATCTGTTATATAAGGCAGGATCTTATCTCCACCGATATCCAGCAATCTTACTGTTATCTCTTTAGAAATACCCTTAAACGAGTCATTTAATTCGCTGAAAAGCTCCTTTTCGGTAGGAGGCAGGGTTCTTTTCATATACACCTGCTCGATCCTATATAGTCCTATGCCGTCACTTCCGAATTTTACTGCCTTAATAATGTCGGCCCTGGAGTTTACATTAGCTAGTATATTAATATTTCTGTTATTATTTCTTAATTTTATGTTTCTGACCTTTTCATAAAGCATAGACCGATCAATCCTATTATTAGCAATGACTGTTTTATATTTCCTGATTTCATCTAATGACGGATTTACAATTATTTTCCCGGTATCACCATCAAGGACCATCTCTCGCCTGGGTTTGATCATTTCTTTCGGACAATCTATCCCGGCAATATAAGGTATATTCAGACTTATGGCCAGCAGCCCCGCGTGAGAAGTTTTGCTTCCCTGTTCGGTTATAATAGCATTCACATTATTTTGTTTTATATTTATTGTATCTGACGGCAATAAACTGCTCGCGACAATAATGCTGTTGGGAGGCACACGGGACAATACGTTTTTGCCTATTCCTGACAGTGAACTCAGCAATCTCCTCTCTAAGTCTATAATATCGTCGGCTCTTTCCCTGAGGATCTCATTCTCTGATACCTTAAACCTGTTTTCTATGCGCTTAAATACGTTCTTTACAATATGTTCGGCATTTATTCTTTCATTTATTAATTCTGTTTCAAGTTCGATAAGAATCTGGGGATCATTCAGCAATAATCGGTGAGCGTCAAAAATATCGCCGTATTTTTTATCCAGCACATCCGTTACTCTGTCCCGCATTTTAATAATATCTTTTTCTACTTGTTTTACTGCGCTTTTTATCCTTTTTAGTTCTTCGACAACCTCCTCTTTAGTCAGCTCCCTGTAAGCTATTTTTTTTGAAAGAATATCTTCATAAATAAATGCTCTTCCTATTGCTGTGCCGGATGATATTACTGATCCTTTTATCTCAAATCTCGATTGGCTTCTTCCTTTATACAGCGTAGCCAGCGCAACCTGCGCTGTTTGAGCATCACTTTCAACCTTTAAAGACGGGGCTTTCTGATGTAGACTTAATTTATCTTTTCCTGTTATTTTAGCGTTATAAAGGGCTTTATCTGCGATATCAATAACACCGCTGATATTCTTAATATTGCTTTTATTGAAAGAAGCGGCGCCGATACTTGCTGAGATATTTAGATTATATTTTTTTAATGAGGCTTTTCTAATAGATGCTAATATTTTCTGAGCTGTATTTTCCGCATCTTTCCGAGTTGACACAGGGATAAGTATGATGAATTCATCTCCGCCAAAACGGTATAGAGTATCGGATTTCCTTATATTCCTCATTATTGTTCCGCACAGGAGTTTTAACGCTTCGTCCCCGGCAATGTGCCCGTATTTGTCGTTGATCTTTTTCAGGTTGTCCAGATCGGCCATCAGTATTGAAAACTTCGTTCCATAGCGTCTGGTTTTTTCAATTTCTTTTCCTAGGTCATGAAACAGGAATTTTTTATCAAATGCCTGTGTCATCTTATCAGTTATAGCATTGTGAGCCATCTCTGTAATCTTGGCTTCTTCAATAATCGTAGGAGCTTTTAAGGTTTTGTTCACATTCATTGAATAATCAAGAATCGCAACCTGAATGCCTATATTACGGTTTAGTTTCCTGTTAAGATCTTTGTGGTGTTTTTTTATCTCAATGAATATCTGTTTTGCCTGCTTACCGGATTTTAAAAGTGTATGAGTGAGAAAATAAATAACTTCTATATAAAATCTGTCGCCCAGTTCCTTTTCCAGTTTTTCCAGAAGAGCGGTCTCCGACTGGGTGCCCTTCCTGTAACCGACCAGTATTTCAATAAGACCAATGTCTATCTGATGTTTTTTAGACATTTTAAGCTGTTCGTCCTGGGTTTTTGTTTCTTTTATTCTGTTCATTTTTTTACGAGAAGCTGCTTAGATAACGATAATACGCTCTACTTAATTTAATATGCCGGCTTATTATATACCGGGCTCCGACTCTCACAAAAAAAGTATATGAATCATAGCTGGCCACATTTTTAAAATCCCATAATAGAGCGTCGTGAATAATATTAAAAATGGCATACAGGGATTCCTGCAGTACTCTTTCAAACGAATAGAATCCCTTGTAGCATTTTATCGATGCCTGCTGCAGTTCCAGCGGAGACATGTTCTTTGGCTTGTATACGACATGCATGCCGTCATAATAATCCCAGTCACCATGAAGGAACCGGTTTTCCGAAGAGAGTTTTTCATATAGCTGTGTCCCCGGGAAAGGGGTCATTATCATGAACTGTACGGTATTTATGCCCTGTTGTATCGCGAAATCACGGGTGGCATCTATATTCTCAAGGGTATCATTGTCCTCGCCCAGCATGAACATGCCGTGAATATTTATACCGTATTTATGTATTATATCAATTGCTTTTTCTATATCATTCCTGGTCTGCGCTTTATGGAATGCGGCCAGCGTCTTGTCATCGATGGACTCAAAACCTATATATACCTTCCCGCAGCCGGCCTGGTACATTTTAGCAAGCATTTTCTCATCATGCGATATATCCACCCGCGTCTGGGCGCCCCAGTAAATATTTATGTTTTCTTTTATTATCGAGTCCATAATCTCATTGGCGCGTTTCTTACTGGCAGTAAAATTGTCGTCATAAAAGAATATGCGGTTGGTACTGAAATATGTTAATGCGTTCTTTAATTCCGCCATGATCCTTTCGACAGACTGCATCCTGAATTTTTTTCCGAATACTTTTGTAACAGTACAGAAATTACAGTCAAAAGGGCAGCCCCTGGAAGTCATAACGGGTATTACATCCATTGTCTCGCACCCCTGAAGTAATCTGTAATTGATAAGCGGAAGGTCATCAAGATCCTCTATCCTGCGGCCTTCTATTATCTTTTCAGCATACTTTCCTTCAATTACATCTATGATGATTGTTTCCGCTTCACCGATCACTATATGGTCCGCCAGGCTGATAAAGTCATCAGGCAGTAAGGACGGATGAATCCCCCCGGCGATTATTTTAATATCAGGGAATATCTCCCTGGCTTTTATCATAATTTCTTTGGCACGATTTGAGGTGAGCGTAAGACAGCTCATGCATAGATAATCGGCATTTAATTCAAACGGGCTTATCTTCCGCCCGAGAATATTTTCGTTTATTATTTTAACTGTATACCCGGCGTTATGAAGGATCGTTCCCAGATAAAGACTGCCCAGAAGGGGCAATTTCATATAGTTATCGAACACGTTGGCTTTACTGCCGGCGGGCTCGATAAAGATAACAGTTTTATCCGGCACTCTTTCTGCCCGAAGTAAGAATACTGATACCTATGAACATGAAAATCGTCCACCAGTATTTTGAACTGAAAGAGAATACCAGAAAAAATACAATAGAAATCGATAAAAGGACCAATGCGATGAAGAGATATATCTTTCTTATCGGTTTGGTTATGAATATTGCAAGAAACGACAGGCCGGCGAAAGTGATAAAAAGGGGCCATAAACTGCCTGCATATTCCCACGATGAAAAATTACAGTATAATGCCAGGCAGCTGAAGAGAAAAAGGTAGATGCCGAACCAGAAAAAGAGAATATCTCTTCTTTTTCGTATAAAAAATATGTTTATTAATCCGGAGCCGAGTATGATCAATATTACCGGCCACAGCTTATATAATATCCTTACCCTAAAAATAGTTTCAACCGCGAAAATCATTCCCGCGATTATAAAAAACAGCCCTACTTTGGAATTATTGCTCATGGTGACTTCTTGTTTATATTATACTAAATTTGTAAATTTGTAAAAATCGCTATTATAAGGTACGGTTTCTCCCTCCGAAGTATATACCGCAAGTATGCCCGCTCACCTGCGCACCCGCGGTGTGACCTCTTTCTGAACGGGCTCGTGCCCTGTAAAGACTTCTTTCCCGTAAAATAAGAGAACCGGCGAAAGATATTAATCTCCCGCCGGTTCTGCTTACGGTCTTAAGAGATTAGTATCTCTTGTTGAAACCACCCCTGCTTTTTCCATAACCGTCTCCCCTGCCTTGCGGCTTCGGACGGGACTCATTTACCTTTAAAGAACGGCCTTCGAGGTCTGTTCCGTTAAAAGCGTCGATAGCTTTCTGAGATTCAGACGAATTTGACATTTCTACGAATGCAAAACCCTTTGAGCGGCCCGTTTCATTATCTGTAATTAATTTTACAGACTTGACTGTTCCATGAGCCGAAAATAATTCTTCTAATTTACTTTCAGTTACGGAATAGCTGAGGTTGCCAACATACAATTTTGTAGTTTCCATTATACTTCCTCCATTTACATCTGCCCGCATACGTTTCTTTCCCTTTTAGGCCCGTGTGCAAGGCTTCCTTCTCGTAATAATGCCGGTAATCTTTAATTACAGGCATACCGATGTTATTGACCCTTCAATATCATCAGATAACCAGGAGAATGTATCAATGGATTCGATTAAATTTTTTGGATTTTATCTTGAATTGTTCTTAAAGGTCGAAAGGGAATGTCTTTTATCCCTTAAAATAATTCTCTATTCCTTGATCAAAATATCCCATATGTTATTATCACTGGACACAGTATGGCATTTATTCATTGTTTTGTCAAATTTACAATGCGTAGGTGATCTGCTTTGGCGGAATTCGTCACTGAAGATCCGGACCCGGCTGGAGCCGCAGCGATAACAGTTCATTCAGCCGCTCAATGACGCTTTACTCATCATCCCCGGGGTGCGCTCGCTCCCTCATCCCTTTCGACTCCTTCCGGGATGGCTGACTTGCCCCGAACTACGTGGAGTTCAGGGCATGCACTTTGGCCTGCCATGCACCCCACGTGGTGCATGGCTGCCGGGGAAGGCAGTCTTCCTCGAAAATTCCCCTTAACTCCGTTCGGCCGAGTTCGCAATTCTTCTTTTTCGACCGAAGCCGGGGAAGGCAGTCTTCCTCGAAAAATCCCCTTAACTCCAATTTTTCTTCGGACGGGGAATTTCCCTGACGGGCTCCGCCCTTTTCATGCACTGCATGCGTGAAATTCCCTTCGACTCCTTCCAGCCTTGTCATCACACATAAATCAAGGGCTTCAGCCCTGATTTATGTGTGGCTGCCCCCTGTGAACAACCACGAACTTTTATATTATGCATTCCTTTTAAAAAATAACTAACTATTCGCTCCGCTCAGCCTGCGG
>JAFGSA010000016.1 GCA_016934855.1 Elusimicrobiota bacterium | reverse complement strand
TGCATTTTACCGACCGATATTCTATAATTTTAAGATAATATTTTTGAGAATCGTTAATCCATATCCCAGAAAGAACAAAATATATCGTTTAGGAGCCGGTTATTTATGAATATTGAAAAAGTACTGAAAGATTTTGAAACAAAGAAGATACTGGTCATAGGAGACCTGATACTCGATAAGTTCATGCGCGGGCGGGTGTCGAGGATATCGCCCGAGGCTCCTGTTCCCATAGTCGATGTCACAGAGGAAAAATATATGCCGGGAGGAGCCGGCAACGTAGTAAATAACCTGGTAAGCCTCGGTGCGCGCGTGAGCGTGACCGGCGTGGTGGGGGCGGATATATTCGGTGAGCAGATAAAAGGCATACTCAAAAGCATAGGCGCCGATATATCCGGTATTTTCAGCGACGAGAGGAGGCCCACCAGCCTTAAAACAAGGATCATAGCCGAGCACCAGCAGGTAGTGAGGGCAGACCTGGAGTCCAAGAAAGAGATAGACGCCGGGATAAGCTCCAAGATAATAAAATGGGCCGGGGGTATAATAAAAGAGGTCGACGGCATAATCATATCCGATTACGGGAAAGGCCTTATTACCACGGAGCTGATATCCAGTATCACGAAAATGATAGAGGCAAAACGCATCCCCGTGGTAGTGGACCCGCAGATAGGCCATTTTTTCGAATATAAAAATGTCACTTCGATCACGCCTAATGTCAAGGAAGCCGGCGCCGCCCTGAAGACCGAGATAGACGACGAGGCATCGCTTTTGGAATCCGGCAGGAAGCTTATCGGGGAGCTTAACTGCGATTCTGTTCTGATAACAAGAGGAGAACACGGCATGACGCTTTTCCTTAAAGACGGCACGGTCAGGCATATCGAGGCGGTAGCCAGGGAAGTGTATGATGTGACAGGGGCGGGGGACACGGTAGCAAGTGTCTTTACGCTGGCTCTCACGTCCGGCCTGGGTTTCTACGATTCCGCTGTTTTATCCAACCACGCGGCCGCCGTAGTAGTGAGTAAACTCGGGACCGCTTCGGTCACGGCCGATGAGCTTAAAAAGAGCGTCGGCGGCAGCAAGTGATGAGGTGATATGCAGAGTGTTATAATAATACCGTCGAGGTTGTCCTCCACCAGGCTAAGCGAGAAACCGCTTGCTGATATAGAGGGCAAGCCCCTCATACAGAGGGTATACGAAAATGCGCTGTCTTCGAAAAAAGCGGTTACCGTGGCTGTCGCGACCGATTCGCGGAAAATAGCGGAGACAGTAGAGTCGTTCGGCGGCGCCTGCCATATGACGCCGGCCGATATTGCGTCCGGTTCGGACAGGGTATATAGCGTTTCGAAAGACTTTTATCCCGGGTGCGGCATAGTAGTGAACCTCCAGGGGGACGAACCTTTCATAGACGCTGGACTGGTGGATTCTCTCATAGACCTGGCCGAACGGGATGATTCCGACGTTTTTTCGGCGTATTATCCTATCGACGCGGACGAGGCTGCGGACAGTTCGGTGGTGAAAGTCGCCGTAACGGGGGACGGGCGGGCGCTGTATTTTTCCAGGAGCCTGATACCGTGCGGAGGCGTAATGGTAAAAAAGCATATAGGGATATATGTGTGGAAAAAAGCCGCCCTGGAAAGGTTCCATGATCACGGAGTGACCGAGCTAGAGAAGACAGAGCGCCTGGAACAGCTGCGTATACTGGAATACGGAGATTCTATAAGGATGCTGGAGAGCCCCGCGGATTCCCTGGGGATAGATACGCCCGCGGACCTGGAAAAAGCCAGGGAATGGGTCAGGGTCAATTGCTAGCGGCTGGCAGATAGTCAATGGAGATTCAATAATGAGAACAAAATATATTTTCATAACCGGAGGCGTGGTATCTTCCCTGGGTAAGGGGATCACCGCCGCTTCCATAGGATGCCTTCTTTCAAGAAGCGGGCTGAAGGTGGATGTCATCAAGATGGATCCGTATATAAACGTCGATCCCGGGACGATGAGTCCCTATCAGCACGGGGAAGTTTTTGTTACTCACGACGGGGCCGAGACGGACCTGGACCTGGGGCATTACGAGAGGTTCATCGGCTGTGATATGTCCAGGAACAATAATGCCACTTCGGGAGACGTGTACCTGAGTGTCATAGCAAAAGAGCGCAAAGGCGACTATTTGGGTAAAACCGTCCAGGTCATCCCTCATATAACGGATGAGATAAAATCGAGGATAGTGTGCCTGGGTAAAAAGAGCGATATAGTCATCGTGGAGATAGGCGGAACCGTCGGGGATATCGAGAGCCAGCCTTTCCTCGAAGCCATAAGGCAGATGCCAAAAGAAGTAGGGAGAGATAACGTTGTCTTCATACACCTTACGCTCATTCCGTATATCAGGGCGGCTTCGGAGATAAAGACAAAGCCTACACAGCAGAGTGTAGCTAAGCTGAGGGAGATCGGTATAGAGCCCGATATGATAATGACCAGGTCCGAAAAACCCTTAAACAGCGAAGCGAGGAAGAAAATAAGTCTTTTCTGCAATGTCAGGGAAGATTACGTTATACATCAGAAAGATGTAAAAAACTCGGTATACGAAGTGCCGCTTATGCTTATGAGGCAGAATGTCGATCAGAAGATATTCTCTCTCCTGAAAATAAAGAAAAAGAGAGCGGACATGAAAACATGGCAGAAGATGATCGACTCCATGATAGACACCTCGCGGGATGTCACTATAGGGATAGCCGGCAAATACACCGAAGTCAAAGACGCCTATATAAGCATATTCGAGGCGCTGAAGCACTGCGGGAGCAGGCACAATGTGAACGTGATATGCAGGTATCTCGACGTTGAACGCCTGAATATGAAGAGAGATCTGAAGGATATAGACGGTATCATAGTTCCCGGCGGTTTCGGCGACAGGGGAATAGAAGGTAAAGTGAATATGGTGAGGATATGCAGGGAAAAGGATATCCCGTTTTTGGGGATATGCCTGGGTCTTCAGTGCATGGTCATTGACTTCGCGCGGAACGTCCTGAACATGAAGAAGGCGAATTCCACCGAGTTCGGCAGGACGCCTTATCCCGTAATAGACCTGACGGAATCGCAGAAAAAGGTCCAGGACAAGGGCGGCACGATGCGCCTGGGAGACTTCAGGTGTTCCCTGAAGAAAGGCACCATCGCACGCAGGGCATACGGGAAAGACTACGTCCTGGAAAGGCACAGACACAGGTACGAGGTAAACGGCAGATACGTGAAAGAATTTGAAAAGAAAGGGCTGATAGCCAGCGGCAGGGATTCCAAATCGGGGCTCATAGAGATAATGGAACTCAAAGGCAGGCGGTGGTTTCTGGGATGCCAGTTCCATCCGGAATTCACATCGAGGCCGCTGAAGCCGAACGGCATATTCAGCGCTTTCGTAAAGGCCTGCATAAGGTACAACAGTGAAAAAGATCAGAATAGCTGACATCGATATAGGCCAGGGCCAGCCCGTGTTCGTGGCCGGTCCGTGCGTAATAGAAGACCGGTCAATGGTTGAGAAGACTGCGGGGTTTCTTCGCGGGATGAGGGATTCGGGCAGGAAGATAATAATGAAACTCTCGTATGACAAGGCGAACAGGACCTCTATAGACTCCTTCCGGGGACCCGGGATCAAGAAGGGGATGGATATCATATCCGGGATAAAAAAGGAGTACGGCCTGCCGGTCCTGGTAGACGTTCATTGCAGGGCAGACTTAGAACTCGTGGCCGGGACCGCGGATTGCATTCAGATACCGGCTTTCCTGTGCAGGCAGACCGATCTTCTCGTCGAAGCGGGAAAGACCGGGCGTGTCGTTAATATAAAAAAAGGCCAGTTTATGAGCCCGTGGGCGATGAGCCTGCAGGCGGAAAAGGTATTGAAAGCCACCGGAGCGCAGGTCATCCTGACAGAAAGGGGGACGAGCTTCGGCTACGGGGACCTTGTGGTGGATATGAGGTCATTGATAATAATGAGGGAACGCGGATATCCGGTGCTTTACGATGCCACTCATTCCCAGCAGAGCCCGCCTGCCGGACATGGCGCGGGAGAAACTTCGGGAAAAAGAGAGTTTATAATTCCGCTGGCGAAAGCCGCCAGATCCGTCGGCGCGGACGGGATATACTGCGAGATACATCCCGATCCTGCGAATGCTAAAAGCGACAGGGATACGCAGCTCGATTTCGGGGAGTTCGAGAATCTGGTTGATGAAGTGTCCAAAATGTAAGAAAGATAATAAGGAGAAAGCCGGAAGCTGCAGGTTCTGCGGAACGGCTTTAGACGGCCGGTGGATGCCTTCCTGGCGGTGGAATTTAAGGGTTCTGGCCGTAATATACGGAGTACTTGTGGTGTTATTTATATTAAGCAGGATATTCCTATGATAATAAGAAGAGCAAAAAAAGTCCTCCATGAAGAGGCCCGGGCGATCAAAAAAACGGCTTCCATGCTGGGAGAAGATTTTGAAAAAGCGGTAGAGCTTATATCCGCGGCAAAAGGCAAGGTGATCGTCATGGGTATAGGCAAATCAGGGCTCGTGGGAAGGAAGATCGCTGCTACCTTGTCTTCGACCGGAACGCCTGCGCTATTCCTGCACGCGGCGGAATCGCTTCACGGTGATATAGGGGTAATAGAACCGCGGGACCTGGTAATAGTACTTTCTTACAGCGGGAAGACCGAAGAGATATCCATTGTTCTTCCTTTGATAAGGAAACGCAATGTGCCGATGATAAGCATAACCAATAACAGGGATTCTCAGCTTGGCAGGAATTCCGATGTAGTAATACCCCTGAATGTGGACAAGGAGGCCTGCCCCATGGATCTGGTCCCGACGACGTCGACGACTGTAATGCTCGCCGTGGGCGATGCGCTGGCAATAGCCCTCCTTGAAAAGAAAGGGTTCAGCCCGGATGATTTCGCCAGTCTTCATCCCGGGGGAGCTCTGGGTAAAAAACTGCTTGTTACGGTAAGGGATATAATAGACAAGACCGGTTCGAATCCCGTCATACGCGAAGACAGCACGGTGAAGGATGCCCTGATAGTGATGACATCAAGCAGGGTCGGCGCCGCGTCGGTAGTCAATGAAAAAGGAGACCTTGTGGGCTATTTCACTGACGGAGACCTGAGGCGCGGCCTTCAGAACGACCCTTACCTGCTGTCAAAGGAGCTGAAAAGCGTAATGAGCATGAAACCTACGACTATTTCCGCTGACAGCCTTGCCATAAATGCCAGGGAGATACTTAAGAATAACGAATTCGACAATCTTCCTGTTATCGACAGTGACGGGCGCGTAATAGGTATCATAGATGAGAGAGATATTATAAGGGAAGGGATATAATAAGTTGAAAGTGGAAGGTGGAAAGTGGAAGGTGGAAAGTAGAAAGCAAGAAGAAGATGCCAGATACCAGATGCGAGATACGGATTTCATTGCACATTACACATTATGCAAGAGGACATGGACAATAAATTGAAGAGCAGGTTCGGAAAAGTCAGGATAATATTCATGGATGTTGACGGTGTACTCAATGACGGTACGGCAGTCTTCTGGGGTAAGTTTTCCCCGAAGCAGTGGAATGTGCGCGACCGTCTCGGGATAAAACTCGCAAAAAAGTACCTGAAAGACGAAATAAGGATAGTCTGGATCTCGGGGCGTCCTTCAAGGGAGCTTGAGGACCGGGCCGCGGAACTGGGCGTCGACAAGGTCTTCTCAAATGTGGAAAATAAATTGATAATAATGAAGGAAGTTCTTTCTCAATATAATCTGGAAGCCGAGGTCGCCATGTATATAGGGGACGATCTGCTGGATCTGGGCTGTATGAAAGAGGCGGGTGTAAGCTGCTGTCCGGCGGACGCGGCCGCTGACATACTCGAAGAATCTGATTACGTGAGCACATACGGCGGCGGTAAAGGGGCAGTCAGGCAGATCGTCGAAGAAGTATTGAGGGCGAGGGGCATCTGGGAAAAAATTGTATCCGATTTTAAAAAGGCTATATAAATCGAAAGCTGTCAGGTTTGTAAGGCACCTTGCGCTGGCTGGGTTCCTGGTGGTCCTGCTGGCAGTCATAGCGCTTCTGCCGTACAGGATATCGCTGGCACTGGGGAGGCTTTTAGGCTGGCTTGCGTGCTATACGGCCGCCGGCTACAGGAAAAAGGTAGATTCTAATTTAAGAGAAGCGTTCGGGCATCTTCCTCAGGAAAGCATAAAAAGCATCAGGGAAGAGACGTTTATGAACATAGGGATGAATCTTGTCGAATTCGGGATGCTCAATTTCCGGCCAGCGGATTTCTGGCGGAATAAAATAGATCTCGAAGGCAAGGATATACTTGACAGATACCTGGACGGCGGTAAAGGCATAATACTGCTTTCCGCCCACATAGGCAACTGGGAGCTTCTGGGGGCGTATCTTGCGATGGCAGGGTACCCCGTAAACGTAGTTGCCAGGGAGATATACGATAAACGGCTTGACCTGCTTCTGGTGTCTTTGAGATCCCGCCGCCGCGTAAACACGATTTACAGGCATGGGCGGGCGAATATGAAAAAGATGGTCGCTGCCGTGAAAAGAAAAGAGCTGCTCGGCATTCTGATAGACCAGGACACCAGTGTCGGGGGAGTATATGTGGAATTTTTCGGAAAACCGGCTTATACCCCGACCGCGGTATCGCAGTTTGCCAGGATCAGGAACTCTGTCGTTCTTCCGGCATTCATTTACAGGAAAAGTGATATGAAACATCAGGTTGTGATTATGGAAGCGGTCGGGGGAGGAGCCGATATTGCGGCGGAGACCCAGGAATATACGAAAATAATAGAAGATTTTATAAGGAATCATCCGGCGCAGTGGGTATGGATGCACCCGAGGTGGAAGAAAAAGAAATGACCGAGGTATTATTATTGATCATGCTCATGTTTTTCCCCGCATGTTCGGACAGACAGGAGTACCGGAAAGAAGATGTCCGTATAGACGAGAAGGATATCCAGAAGTCAATAGAAAAATTCACTCTGGTCGAGACGGAAGGCAGTGTGAAGAAGTGGGTAATGAACGCCGATTCTGCCGAGTTTCTGGAAACGGATAAAGGGGACGTGGTAAAGGCTGTTAACATGGATGTAGTATTCTACGAGGATAACAACACGGTAACCAGGCTTAAATCGGACAGCGGGGATTATAACAAGAGATCACAGGTGCTAGACCTCTCGGGGAACGTGGTTATTAATTCGCAGACCAAGAAAGTAATTACAAGCGATGTAAGGTGGGATCCCGGCAGGAATCTGTTCGTAACCGATAAAAGGGTGGAAATAGTAACAGAGAGCGGCACCATGAAAGGCATGGGAATGGAGGCCAGCATGGACCTGGAAGATATAAAGATAACGAGCGGAATAGAGGGCCAGCTAAGTAAATGAAAAATTCCGTGCTTTCAATATTCATTATTTTTGCCTTCTGTGCCGGCCTTTACGCAAGCGTAAATTTTTCGAGCAGGACCTCAAGGCTTCTTGAAAGAGGGACCGTCACGGAACTTCTCGGAAACGTGCGGATAGATTCGCCCGGTATTATCCTTACTGCGGACCGGGCGCTGTCTAATAATAACACGGGAGTGGTGGAAGCGCATAGCAAAATAGAGGTTTTCCTGAGTTCCGATACGTGGAATGTCCATAGTAACTGCGAAGAAGTAGTAGCGGACATTAACAGAAAAAACATCACCATGAAGAAAAACGTTAAAACGGTGTTCAGATCGATGGAAATGACGGAAGAATCCGAATCGATAATAATATACGCAGATGAGGCTACGGCGGATTATGCTGAGGATAAAAGAGCAGTATTCACCGGCAACGTGGAGGCGCATAAGGAAGATATAAAGATCTTCGCAGATAAGGCCGAATATTCCAGGACAGAAGGAAGTATCATTTTCTCCGGCAACCCGCATGCCGTCAGTATGGATCCCGAGAACGCATCGGAATACAGGGGAGACATCATAAGCGTCAGTATAGATGACGAAAAGATGGAAATAAGAGGAAATGCGAACGCCGCTGTCTTTCTTAAGGAAGAGTTCGTGCCGTAGGATGCGGCTGATAAGGCATAAAGAAGATGGATCTAGATTGCAATAACCTGTTAAAATCATATAAGGGCAGGGTCGTAGTAGACGGCGTGACTATCTCGGTAAAGAGAGGAGAGATAGTGGGGCTTCTCGGTCCTAACGGCGCGGGCAAGACCACGACGTTCAATATGGTGGCCGGTCTTATAAAGCCCCAGCAGGGAAGGGTATTCCTGGATTCCGTAGACATAACGGTTCTTCCCATGCATAAGAGGTCGCTTATGGGGATAGGGTATCTTACCCAGGAGCCGTCTATTTTCAGGAACCTCTCGGTAGAAGATAACCTCAGGGCTGTTCTGGAGACTATATATAAAAAGAAAAAAGAAATCGACGACAAGTGTGATTACCTGCTCAATAAACTGGGTATAACCCATATAAGGAAACAGAAGGCCATGCTGCTGTCCGGGGGGGAAAAGAGGCGTGTCGAAATCGCCAGGTCGCTCATAAGGGAGCCCAGGATAATGCTTTTGGACGAACCGTTCGTCGGGATAGATCCCATAGCCGTATCCGACATCCAGAATATAGTATTTAATTTCAAAAAGGAGAATCTGGGGATACTTATCACGGATCATAACGTACGCGAAACGCTGCAGGTAATAGACAGGGCGTATATAATGTATGAGGGAAAGATACTGCTTTCCGGGACCAGGGAGGAGCTCCTGGAATCTCCGGCGGCAAGAAAAGTATACCTGGGTAATAAATTCAAGATATAGTCGGGACCTCGGGTCGAAAAGAGAAATGGAAAATATAATGACAGGAGATTGCAGAGCATGAAAGTGAACATTACAGCAAGGCATTTGGAATTGACGCCGGCGTTGAGAGAGTATGCGGAAAAACGGCTTCAGCAGGTAAAAAAGTATACTTCGAAAATTACTACGGTGCATATAATATTCAACGTGGAAAAGGACAGGCATATAGCCGAAGTTATACTGCATATTTCAAGGAATAAGATTAATGCCAGGGCAATTGCAGGCGACATGTACGCGGCAATAGATATCGTCATGGATAAAATCATCAAACAGCTGAGAAGGCATAAGGACAGGGTTAAAGAGCACAGGGATATGCCCTCGTATTCGATGCTTGAAAATCTGGTGCAGTCCGAAAGGAAAAAAAATGAAGAGAATGAATCCAGAGTAGAAGACATAAAGGAGGTAATGCTTCAAAGGCATGACACAAACAGGGCTCTTGATATAATGGAAGAGAAAAAACTGGGTTTCTGGGTATTCGAGGATTCTAAAACCGAATCCGTGAGTATTGTCTATAGAAGAGATAACGGCGGATATGCAATGATCGTTGTGAAGTAATAGATAGAGGCACAAAAAAAAGAGAGGTAAAGATGAAGATAACGGATTTTCTTTCTAAGGAATGCATAAAACTGAAGCTTTCGGAAACGAATAAAGACGGCCATCTGAAGGAAATGGTAAATATCCTGTCGTCCGCAGGCAAAGTCCCTGCTTCTAAAGTAAACCAGATCACTTCGAAACTGGTAGAAAGGGAGAATATGGGTTCAACAGGGATAGGAGAAGGGGTGGCTATTCCTCACGTCAAGACCGAGCATGTCGGCTCGATCGTAGGCGCGCTGGGTATATCGGAGCAGGGTATTGAATTCGACTCTCTTGACGGCGCCCCCGTATACATATCTTTTCTTCTTCTTACCCCGGTGGAAGCAAGGAACGAACATCTGAAGGCTCTTTCCGAGATATCTCTGTTTCTGAAAGATAAATATTACAGAGACGAGCTCAAGGCGATGAAAAACGAGAAGCAGGCGTATAAACTGATAAAGAAACTGTAAATATGGGAATAAACCTCGAGACTATAATAGACAGCATCGCGGACAGGATGGATATATCCGTGCATTTCGGCAGGGATTTACTGAAGAACATAGTAATGGAGAACAACAGGGTGAATGTCTGCCGGCTGGAGCTTGCCGGTTTTTTTGATGATTTTCAGGAAGGTCAGATGCAGGTCATAGACAATAAAGGGTTGAGATATCTCAATAGCCTCGAAGCCCATCGGCAGGGAGAATACCTGTCGAAAATATTTTCTTATAAGATTCCCTGCATAATTTTTACCGACGGGAACAAACCCGACGAGAGATTTACTAATCTTTGCCAGGCGAATTCGGTGCCAATCCTGGCCAGCGGCATGGACAGATGGGATTTTATACGTTCGCTTGAAAACGAGCTTGAGGAGATGTTCGCCCCCAGAATAGATTACAGGGGAACTATGATGGAGGTCTTCGGGGTCGGAGTGCTGATTACCGGTAAAAGCAACGTGGGAAAGAGCGAGTGCGCCATCGACCTTCTCCGCCGGGGCCACCGTCTTATAGGTGATGACCTCGTGGAGGTCATCAAGAGGGGTAACAGGGTCCTTATAGCCAAGAGCAAGTTCCCTATTTCGCACAGGATGGAACTCAGGGGTATAGGCATAATAGATATAGTGGAACTGTACGGTATTTCCGCAGTTAAGGACGTCGAAAAGATAGAGCTGATAATAGCATTGGAAAAATGGGTTTCGGATAAGAGCTACGAAAGGCTGGGAATAGAAGAGAAGAAAAGAGAGATACTCGGAGTGCCCATACCGTACCTGGAAGTTCCTGTGGCCCCGGGCAGGAATATCGCTATCCTTGTGGAAGTAGCTGTCATGAACTACAGGCTGAGGAGAAAAGGTATAGTGGCCGCTCAGGAGCTGGAGGACCAGGTGATGAGGGTGATAAGGGAAGAAGAGGGCGATGAAAAAACCTGAGATCATAATCATCACGGGGCTGTCCGGCGCCGGCAAGAGCATAGCGATCAAATCAATAGAGGATTTCGGGGGATTCTGTGTCGATAATATGCCCGCGGTACTGATAGTTAAATTCGTCAAACTGATCCTGGGTTCGGATTATTCCAAATCGATCATCGCCCTGGGGATAGACGTAAGAAGCCGAGGGTTCATGGATAGTATATTCGAGATACTGAAAAAGACGAAGAAGCTGGGGTATAACTATAAAATAGTATTCATAGAAGCTTCTAATTCGACCATACTGCGCAGATATAACGAGTCGCGCAGAAGGCATCCTCTCAGCGCCGAGAAGGAAAGCCTCTCGGATACGATAAGAAAGGAAAGGAAGAAACTCGCCCCGTTGAGGGAAAAAGCGGATTACATAATCGATACTACGGGAATATCGCCTCATCAGCTCAAGCAGAAGCTCAGGGGAGCGCTGTTTAAAAAAGGCGAGAAGACCATGAGCATTAACGTGACCGCATTCGGTTTCAAGTACGGTATACCGGAGAATATAGATCTTCTGATAGACACGAGGTTCCTGCCCAATCCTCATTATGATTCCAGGCTTTCCAGCAGGAACGGCAACAGCAAAACGATAGAAAAGTTCGTTATGTCGGGCAAGAAAAGCCACGAATTCGTTTCCAGGTACAAGGATCTTCTGGATTTCCTGGTGCCGAATTATGCCGGCGAAGGAAGGTCTTACCTGAATATCGGTGTAGGATGTACCGGCGGCAAGCACAGGTCGGTAGTCGTTGCCAACAGCCTGTGCAGGCATCTTCAGAGAAAAGGGTTCAAGGTGTTCGCCGTTTACAGGGATATAAATACAAGAGAGGGATGATCTTAAGTGCACATAAAGGTACTTATTATCACGCACAAAAAAATGGGTCAGGAGCTGGCTAATACGGCCAGAAGCATAATCGGTCCCAGGGATATAGAAGTGTTCGGCATACCATACAGTAAGGGTATAGACGAGATAAAGAAAGAGTTCGGCGAACTGATGAAAAGGCTATTATCCGACAGCGCGGTTCTTATCCTGACGGATATGATAGGAGGTACGCCGACCAATATTTCCATGGGATACCTGAAGGACGAAAAGGTGGAGATAGTTACCGGAGTGAACCTTCCCATGGTCATAACCGCGCTGCATAAGAAAGATGAGATCAAGGATATAAGGAAGCTTGCTGAAATCATCACCAACACCGGAATAAAAAGCGTTATTGACTGCAAGCAGAAACTGGACAGATAGAGGTATGGCCAGGACCGTATTCAGGATCGATGACAGGCTTATACACGGGCAGGTCCTCGAAGGATGGATACATAACCTGAACCTGACAAGGGTAGCCATAGTATCGGAGAGGGTTAAGAATGACGAGGAATACAGGCGGATACTTGAGTTTTCGGTACCGCCGGAGATAAAAGTCGATATATTCAGCATCAGGGAAATGGCAGAGAAGATAAAAGGCGGATATACGGAGGAGGAAGACACTATCGTTCTTTTCGAGAACACTTCCGAGGTCCTGGAGCTCCTGGATTACGGGGTAAGGATAGAGTCGCTGAACGTGGGATGCCTGCACTATAACGGCAGCAATCTTCAGGTAAGGAAAAGTATAGCCGTGACGGATAAGGATATAAATAACTTCAAGGACATAGATTCGATGGGAACACAGATAGAATGCAGGGCTCTCCCGCAGGACAGGAAAGTCGACCTCGTGGAAATAATAAACAAGATCAAATGAATCCCCTTATAGTATCAATACTCGGGGGACTTTTTGTGAGCGACGCCACGGCGGTAGCGCAGATAATGGTATCGCGTCCGATATTCTGCGGGCCGGTCATCGGGCTTGTTCTGGGAGATATTTTCACGGGCATTCTGGTAGGAATAGTCATGGAACTTCTGTGGATATCCGTAGTCCCGCTGGGAAACGCGGTCCCGCCGGACTCTACGGTGGTCGCGGTTTCCGCGACATACCTCGCTGTCCAGGGCCCTGAAGAGTACAGGTACGGCTATATACTTTTTGTGCTGCTCATCATAATACCTGCGGGGATACTGTTCAAGAAAATGGATATGATCCACAGGGATTTCAATTCGTTCTTTTCACACAGGCTGGAAGACCAGCTCAATGAAGGCAATATAGGATTCATCGATAAGGCCACGTATATAAGCGTCTCGATATTTGTCCTTAAAGCTGCGGTATTCATTTTCCTGCTCATAATGCTGGGCGAGAACCTGTGCCCCTGTTTATACGGAATGCTCGGGAGCGGTATAAAAAAATCGCTGCACGAGTCTTTTTTTATGATACCTTCTGTGGGTCTGGGAACAGCAATAAGCACTTTTATATTCAAGAAATCGCAGACGAAAAAGGACTTTCAGTAACACGGTAGTAGTATGTCGAAAAGAGTAAAAATAGGAGCAAGAGAAAAAAAGACGCTGATGCGGATATTCTGGAGGTCATTTCTCCTGCAGGCTGTCTGGAGCTATGAAAGGATGCAGAATATAGGCTTTCTCTTCTCTATACTTCCGAAGCTGAAAGAGCTTTACGGCAACGATATAGACAGGCTCAAAGAGAGCTGCAGGCGGCACCTTGGCTATTTCAATACGCATCCTTATATGGCCTCGTTCATCCTGGGCCACGTGGCCAGGTGCGAGGAGAGGATAGCTGCGGGTGAGCCGGGGGTGGTGGAAGAAGTGAACCGGTTCAAGCTTCAGATGGCCGGACCGCTGGCAGCCACCGGCGATAAATATTTCTGGTCGGTATTCAGGCCACTGGTCGGGCTGATAGGGGTTCTGCTGTTTCTTCTTGGTGTGCAGCCGTATTACCTCATACCCCTGATATTCATCCTTCTTTACAACCTGCCGACATACAGGCACAGGTACAAGATGCTCGTATACGGCTATTATAAAAAAGAGAAAATGTCAGAGCTTATGAAAAACGCAAAAGTGCATGTGAGCCTGAGCATAATGCCGTTCGCGGGACTATTGACCGTTCTGGCCTGCGTTGTTTTGTTTTCACTGGAGCTCGGAGCGGTAAGGGGTCCTGTTTTCGCGGGGGTGACTGTACTGGTGGCGATGCTCAGGAAATATCTCAGGATATCCGCCACAAGGCTTTTGTATATAGTAGTACTGATATCAATAATAGGGGGTTTAATTTTCTAATCATGATAGAACAGCAGATGATAATAAAGAATAAACTGGGACTGCATGCCAGGGCAGCGGCAATGCTCGTGGAGACGACTTCCAAATATTCATCAGATGTGATCATCAGGAAAGGCGACAGGGAAGTAGACGGCAAAAGCATAATGGGTATAATGACCTTGGTCGCCGGTCTCGGCACCGAGATAACGGTTAAGGCAAACGGTCAGGATGAAGCCGATGCTATCAGGGCTATTGCGGAACTGATAGACAGGAGATTCGATGAAGAATAACCGCCGGAAAATACATTATTTCTGCCCGGCAGTGAGGCCGGGAATAAAAAGGAGCAGGCCGTGAAATTCGAAGGGATTGCCGCGTCGCCCGGGATAGCCATAGGCAGGGCCTACCTGGTGAACGAGGAGGAGTACTGTGTTATCAAGAGGAATGTCAGCGAAGCGCAGGTAAAGAAAGAAGTCGCCAGGTTCAAGAAATCCATTTCCAGGACAGAGAACCAGTTCAAGAGGCAGAGGGACAGGGTGATAGAGGAGATGGGTAAAAAGTACGCCAGGCTTTTCGACGCCTATATGCTCATACTGAGGGATCCCCTCCTGTACAAGGACACGATAAAACTGATATACGACGAAAAGATCAATGTCGAGTATGCTCTTCAGATGGTGATAGACAAGATAACGAAGATATTCTCCATGCTTGATGACGAGTACATGAAGGACAGGATCAGGGATATACAGGATGTGGGCAACAAGGTCATGAGGGATCTCCTGGGACAGCAGGGCGTATCCCTTAAGGATATACAGAACAGGGTTGCCATAATAGCTCATACGCTCCATCCTTCAGATACCGTTGAAATGAAGAAAGACAGGGTTATAGGATTCGCGACCGATGTGGGAGGAAAGACGTCCCATGTCGTGATAATGGCCGAATCGCTCGAGATACCGGCAGTCGTAGGACTGAAAAGGATAACGCGTCACGTTTCGCCCGGAGATCTCCTGATAATAGACGGGAACGAGGGTATAGTCCATGTAAATCCGGATCCGGAAATCATAAGGATATACCGTAAGAAGAAACAGGAGCTTGAAGAAGCCCGAAGCCAGCTCATAAAGATCAAAGACGAACCCGCGGTGACGAAATGCGGCGTAGA
Source organism: Elusimicrobiota bacterium (assembly GCA_016934855.1). Classification (GTDB taxonomy): domain Bacteria; phylum CG03; class SLGR01; order SLGR01; family JAFGSA01; genus JAFGSA01. Next base: position 13,433 of record JAFGSA010000016.1, on the reverse strand, counting down.
AGTGGAACTTGCCGTAAACATCGAGACGGTGCAGGAGGTTTCGACTGTTGCGCAGTACGGAGCAAAAGGGATAGGACTGTACCGGACCGAATATTTTTATATAAACAGGTCGAACCTGCCTACAGAAAACGAGGTATATGAACGGATAAGCGAGGTTGCAAGAAGCGTATTCCCTCATCCCGTCGTAGTCAGGACGCTTGACCTGGGCGCGGATAAACTTGCCGTTCAGCTCGGTATAAAGCCGGAGGGAAATCCTTTTATGGGGATGAGGGGTATAAGGCTCTGCCTTGCGTATCCGGGCCTTTTCAAGACTCAGCTAAAAGGAATAATGAGAGCCTCCGAGATAGGAAATATTCATATAATGTATCCGATGATAACGAGCATCAAAGAGATAAAATCGGCTAATTATATTCTTAAGGAAGTGATCGACGATCTGGAAAGCGCCGGAACGCCGATAAAGAAAGGGATAAAAGTCGGGGTAATGATAGAAACGCCTGCGGCGGCGCTCGATATAGAACACATAGCGAACGAGGTGGATTTCTTCAGTATAGGGACCAATGACCTTATACAGTATACCCTCGCGGTCGACAGGATATCGGAGACGGTCTCGTACCTGTATAATCCGGCTGATATAACCATCCTAAAGCTGATAAACCATATAATAAGCAAAGCCGGGGAAAAGGGAAAATGGGTGGGTATGTGCGGAGAGATGGCCGGCGAGACATTATATACCGAGCTTCTTATCGGCATGGGCCTGAGAAAGTTTTCCATGACCGGCATGTTCGTGCCCCAGATAAAGCAGGTCATAAGGAATACTACGATAGCTAAATCGGAAGACCTTGCGCGCAGGGTGCTCGCAGCCGGGGAAACCGCGGAGATAATAGAGATTCTCAGGAAGAACAAGGAAGAATACGCTAAATGAAGAATTTCACGGTAATAGCGCATATCGACCACGGCAAATCCACTCTCTGCGACAGGATACTGGAGATAACCGGTGACGTGAAAAAAGGTAAACACCAGGATCTTATACTGGATTCCATGCCGCTTGAAAGGGAAAGAGGAATAACCATAAAGGCAAAAGCGGTGAGGGTAATATACAGGGGGGTAGTGCTCAATATAGTAGACACGCCCGGCCACGTTGATTTCGCCTACGAAGTTTCGCGGTCCCTGTCTGCCTGCGAGGGAGCGATCCTGGTCGTCGATGCTTCTCAGGGGATACAGGCGCAGACACTCGCCAACGTAGAGAGCGCAAGGAAGAACAAGCTCGCGATAATTCCCGTTATAAACAAGATAGACCTTGCGAGCGCCCGCCCGGAAGAAGTCGAGAAGGAAATCCAGACGCTGCTCGGCATAAAAGACAGGGTTCTTAGGATAAGTGCCAGGACAGGGGAGGGAGTGGAAGAGCTCCTGGATGCCGTTATCGGGAAAGTGCCCGACCCCAAAAACCTGACGGGGGACATGCCCTCGGCTCTTGTATTCGATTCGCATTTCGATTCTTTCAAAGGAGCCATTGCGTACGTGAGGGTGACCGGAGGAGAATTCGCGATAGGGCAGAAACTAAAGTTTTTTTCAACGGACAGGACGTACGACCTTAAAGAGATGGGCTATTTCGGTGTGGAGAAGATGCATTCTGTCCGCAAACTGCTTTCGGGCGACATAGGTTACGTGGTCTGCGGCATAAAAGACCTCAAAGACGTAAAGATAGGAGATACGATAACCCCGGCGAATAACGGCGTCAGGTCTCCGCTGGCCGGATTCCGCCAGCCCAAGCAGTTCGTTTTTGCCGGGTTCTACCCGGTTGAAAACGCGGCATACACCAAGCTCAAAATAGCGCTGGATAAACTGCAGATAAACGATGCGTCGTTCAGTTTTCATCCCGAAGATTCCCCGAGCCTGGGTCCGGGATTCAGGTGCGGTTTCCTGGGCGTGCTTCATATGGAGATCATTAAAGGAAGACTCGAAGACGAGTATGACCTGGATATAGTCGTCACAAAACCCCAGGTGCAGTATATCGTGGACGGAACGACGATAGACAATCCCATAGATTTTTCGTCCGGCGGGTACGACAGGGTCGAAGAGCCGTATGTACTGTGCACGGTCATAACCCCGTCCGAGTACATGGGGCAGATATATGAGCTCTTCGAGGGGAAAACCGGGAAATATGTCCAGATGAGCTATATCAACCCTTCCAGGGTCATCATCAAGTATGAACTGCCCCTGAGGCAGATGGTAGAAGAATTCTACAGTCAGCTTAAATCTTCAAGCAAAGGGTACGCTACTCTGGATTACAATCATATAGGGTACAGGCAGTCCGATCTGGTCAAGCTCCAGATACTGATAAATCACAGCGAGATCGACGCGCTGGCTTTCATCATGACCAGGGACGAAGCAGTAAGAAGAGGAAGGGAGATACTCGAAAAACTGAAGAACACTATTCCGAAACATCAGTTCGTCATTCCCCTGCAGGCAAAAGTGGGGAAGGAGATAATAGCAAGGATGAATATAAAGGCCTACAGGAAGGATGTCATCGCCGGGCTGTACGGCGGCGATATCACAAGGAAAAGAAAGCTTCTGGAAAAACAAAAGAAGGGAAAGAGAGCAATGAAAATGATAGGGAAAGTGAATATACCCGCGGATACGTTCTTAAAGGTGCAGAGCTATGGAGATTAAACTTTTATATATTACCATAGCGGTCATAGTCCTGAGATACGCCGCCGAGTGGGGGCTTAAAAGGTATAAGAAGGGGTTCTGGAAAAATTTCTTCATCGAGATGAAAGAATGGATGAATGCCGGATTATGGGCCGTTGTAATAGCTCTTTTTGTAATGTCCTTCATAATCCAGGCGTTCAAGATACCTTCCGGATCGATGGAAAACACGCTTCTTATAGGAGATCACCTTTTTGTCAACAAGTTCATTTACGGGATCAGGGTGCCTTTCAGGAAAGATAAACGTCTTCTGGTTATAAAGAAACCGCAGAGGGGAGATATAATCGTGTTCGAGTATCCTAAAGAACCCTCTAAGGATTATATAAAAAGATGCATAGGGCTGCCGGGGGATACTATAGAGATCGTGGATAAGCAGGTGTATGTAAACGGCCGGCTGCAGGACGAGCCGTACGTCGTTCACAAGGACCCCCTTACTTATCCGAACAGCCAGTATACATCGGAGAGCAGGAAAAACAGGGATAATTTCGGGCCGATAGTAGTGCCGGAAGGGGAGTATTTCATGATGGGAGATAACAGGGATTATTCTTCCGACTCCAGGTTCTGGGGGCCTCTGCCCGAAAAATACATAAAGGGCGAAGCCCTTCTTATCTACTGGAAACCAACAAGAATAGGATTAATAAAATAGTCATGAAGAAAAACAAGGAAGTATTGGCTATAGACATAGGCGGGACAAAAACCTACGTAGCCGTAGTAGATGTCGATTTTAAGGTAAAAAAGAAGCAGGAATTCGAAACGCCCGTTGAAAAAGAGAAGTTCATCTCGGTTCTCAGGGAACAGATAGCCGGCATAGACCCGGACAAGAAATTTCCCGTAGGTATCGCGATGTGCGGACTTCTTTCGATAGACGCCAGGAGGATAATACTCGCGCCGAATCTGGGGTGGAGGGATCTGCCCATACGCGAATTCTTCTCCCCTCTAGACAGGACGTTCGCTATTGCCAACGACGGCACTGTAGCCGCCTGGGGCAGTTATATAACCGAGAACGAAGAGGACTACAGCCGAATCCTTACTGTAACGCTGGGTACGGGTGTCGGCGGGGGACTGGTACTGGATGATTACCTGCTGTTCGGAGCGGGTGAACTGGGGCATATTAAAATAGATGCAGATGGTCCTGTCTGCGGATGCGGAAGCCGCGGCTGCCTGGAGGCCTTCGTGGGCGGGAAGCATATTGCTAAAAGGGTAAAAGAATGGTGCGGGCTGGAGGTGGAGAATGCCAAGCAGCTCTTCGAACTTGCCGAAAAAGGGAACGCCGATGCGGTGAAGAGCTGGGAAAAGATAGGCCGGATACTCGGCTATGCGCTCTCGAGCGTCGTGAATCTGAACGGCGTACAGGCTATAATAATAGGGGGGAAGATATCCAGGGCAAGCAGGTATTTCGTCGAAGAGCTGAAGAGGACACTCCAGGAGAATGTCCTGGGTTCCGCTCTCCAGAATACGGCAGTGAAAATTTCCAAATGGGGAAACGAGCTTTCCCTGATCGGGGCGGCAGCGGTTGCGCTGAAACCGGTACCGCAGTATAACACATCAGGAAAGGAATTAAGATGATGAGAAGAGCAAGCGATTATATATGCGTGATGGCCGTAACGGCAGCGCTTTTTTTCTCCGGTTGTGTGAAAGATACAGGTAGCGCAGGAGTGGACCGCGGGAGCGCCGTGCGGATGCCTGAAGCTGAAAAACCCGCCGGGGAGCCGGTTATGAGACAGGTATATCCCCGCCAGCAGGGCGGAAAAACGGTCTTCAAGTATATAAATCCGTCTGCGAAGACAGTGTATATCTCGGGCGAATTCAATAACTGGAGCAGGAATTCAGCCCCGATGACCAGGGACGGTGAGGGCGCGTTCACGGCCGGACTGGATATAGCCGCCGGTACGTATCTGTATAAACTCATTGTAGACGGGGACTATATAGTAGACCCTTTAAACAGGGATATGAGCCCGGACGGGTACGGCGGACAGAACTCGGTATTGACGGTGAAATAATAGATGTCGGATATGAGATGCCAGATAACAGATACCGGACGAAATAACAAATATCAAACAAGCTTTAAGTTATAAGCTATAAGCTGTAAGACTTTTTACTGTGTAATGTGTAATGAAAAGACAAAATACAAGCATCATATCAGCTGCAAGTTGTAAGTTATAAGTTTTAAGATTCCCATCCCAATTCCTTCTTTTGCTAATACATTAATTACATTCATAGTCTTAGCTTACAACTTATAACTGTTTATCATCTCACATCCGGCATCTGGTATCTCTTCTTATAACTAGTTATAAGACCTTTTCCTGTAGCCCTTATATGATTTATCCTCTTTTTCTTCCTGCCCTTTTTCTTTTTCCGCAGGTTCCGGCTTAGCCTCTTTTTCGGGTTTTATTTTCTCCGTTTTGACTTTCTTCGGTTTTATCTTTTTCGGCCTGGGTTCTTTTTTCTTCTCTTCCTTTGAAGAAGGCTGCCTGTAGGAGGGCGTCCTGCCTGACGGCGAAGGTTCCTCTTCTGCTTCTTTCCTTCTTTCGGCGAACCTGAACGTGAGCGCAGCCCTGTGGGTGCCGTAGCTCTCCTGTATATACAGGGGCCAGATAAAGCTGTAATCCATGGATAAGATCCCGATACTTATGCCGAATCCGGCCGCCAGTTCATCCAGGTTCCCGCCGCATCTGAGCGCCAGGGCTTTTATGACGTATTCCGTACCCAGGTGGGCGTTGAACAGCTTGTCGCGGAAAGAGATATCCAGGCAGGGCCTGAATTTTCTTGACAGGAGCGCCGTCCCCAGCCTGAACTCGGCCGGGACTTTGTCTTTTTCCGATATGCCTACGTCCGGGCCGTTGAAGTCCTTGAGCGCAAGGCCGAAAGAATATTTATTATTGAGAAGGACCAGGATACCGAAATCCAGGCTTATCGCCGAAGCGGAATTGCCAGATTCGAACACGGGGTCTATCTCTGCGTACCTGTCCAGGGTATACTCGTGGCTCAGGTATTTTATGTTCATCCCCAGGTGCGTCTCCAGTTTCGTCATGCTGGGACCGGAATCGCTCCAGCCGCCTGTCCCGAAGCTCCCGAAAGCGCTCTGGGATTTGAACCTGGAGAAGAACTCCTTGAGCTGTTGCGTCGGGACTGCGTAATTGAGTATATACGCGTTTTCCCTGTAGAGTCCGGAAGAAGAGAAACTGGTCGCGCCCAAGCCGACAGTCCCCCAGTTTACGAACGGGTATAGCGCCGAACCGTAGTTCATCCCCAGCTCGGTAGTGTCCGGCCCCGAGACCAGGTCGAGGTTGAGGTAAGGCTTGGAATACATGAAAGTCGCCTGCGTTCTCCTGGCGCGAGCCGTACCGGCGGGATTATACAGCATGCCGTTTGAATCGTCGCTCAGCGCGGTATAGGCGCCGCCCATGGCGGTGGGCCTCGCGCCCCATCCGGGATCCAGGAACGCGCCGTGAAGAGAGATACCGGATACCAGATGCCAGATAATAGAAAAAAGATATACCAGATAGCAGGTGCGGAATATCAGATATTTAAATCCGTACGATTTGCCGGATGATTTATCTGTTTTAAAATCAACTTTTATCTTTTTCATCTATTATCTATTTTAATCACACATCTGGTATCTCGTATCTGACATCTTCTTCACTTGCCTACCGCTATCACCCCGCTTATGAGCTCGCCGTCCTGGTCTATCTGGTATATATAGACGCCGCTCTCGACAGTATCCCCGTCGTCGTCCTTGCCGTCCCATATGGGGCTCGAGACCTCTTCGATCTTGCGTACAAGCCGCCCGCGTATATTGTATATACTTATCGTGTACGGCGGTTCAAGACCGCTGAATTCGGCGTAATCGTTTACGCCGTCTTCGTTGGGCGTGATTATCTTCCTGAGCGGTGCGGAATCCTCCAGGGCGAACTCCGCGGTATACGGGAAGAGCGCGTAATCCGAGAAATGAAGCACTTTTGCCGATACGGTGTTCTCCTCGGTATCGACTTCTCCGCCGATGAGCCTCCACTCGAACCCGTCCCAGTGGAGGATCTTGAGCTCCTCCTCGTCCACCTTCGTGCCGTCGACCTTCCCGTCGTCGTCAAGGTCGAAATAAAGGAGCGTCAGCGTTACCGCTTCCCTGAAGAGCGTCCCGTCCGGCTGGAATATGTAGTAAGCCGCAGGTTTTATATCGCCCAGCCTGCCGGCATCGTCAGGGTCTTCCTGGCTGATGACGACGGGCGTGTCTTCCTTTAGCGCGCCCTCGGGGAACTTGACCGAAGTGCTGCCGTCGTCGGGGTTGCCGTCGGGCAGGGTTACGGTCTGCTTCGACGAACCGACAGTTACTTCATAGTCTTTTTTATATTTGATCTTATGGGGTGACGGCGTTATAGTGCACGGGTACGCGCCCGACTGCCTGGTCGAGAACCACCAGTTCCTGGACTTATCCAGCACCTCCACGTAATAGTCTATGCCGTCTTTGGTTATCTTCGAGGCGGGTATCTCGCCCGAACATTCTTTCGTGACGGCCGGGTACGGGGGCGCCGTATACATGTTCACTGCCGAGTAGGCGGTCTTGCCGGTTTTCCTGTAATAGAGGGTGATGCTCCTTATGCCTCCCGCGTCCCGGGCTTTCGCCTTGACTACTATCTTGTTGCCCAGGACGTATATTATGTCCGGCGGAACGGAAGTGAGTTCCGCCGTCGGCGCCGTCATGTCCTCCGTGGGTATGGCCGAAGGGCTGTTCGATACGCCGGAACGGTGGTTCTCCTCGTCGTTTGTCCGCAGGGCGAACCAGTATTTAATGTAGTTGGTCAGCCCGGATATTACCACCGATTCCGATGCCAGCGGCGTAAGAGGTAAGGGAAGCGACGGGGGTGGAACGAGTTCCGTGACGGATTTTACGTTCTTCGAATCCCAGTTAGCGTTCGTTATCGATGATATAGTGGAATACCTTACGGTGTAGGAGCCGCCGTTCACGAAATAGCCGCTCGTGTTGTTATCGCCCGGGGCCGTCCACGAAAGAGTGACTATGTTGTCTCCCGGGACCGCGTCCAGGTCCAGGGTGGTGGCCGGGGCGATGGAATCTATCTGGGCAAAACTTGTCGCGGTATTACAGAGCGTCTGCTCGTTGGGGCGCTCGTCGAAAGAATGTATCTCTATATAATACGTCGCGCCGTTTGTAAGGCCCGTGAGAATGTAAGTTTCCGGGGTGCCGTAGGGGCCCCCGACGCTTATGTTCCCCCAGATATTGTCGGAAGAGGTTATACTGCCCCAGACAAAAGGCGAAGTGGTCGTGGCTTTTATGACGTAATACGAGGCGGTGCCGCTTGTCCCGTTGTCCCCCGGAGCCGTCCAGCTGAGTGTTATGGTTCCTTCGTCCGTGCCGGGGAGGCCCGAGAGGTCGTCTATGGCGCTCGGCGCCTGGACGTCCAGCGTCTTGGCGCTCGGGACGTTGGAAAGGTTGGACCAGTTCCTGAGCTCGTCGCATGTCCTTATGGCTACATAATAGACCGTGTCGTCATCAAGGCCGGTGATAGTGAAAGTCTCGTCGGTGCCGGAAACAGCAGGGGCCGAAGGCTCCGAGGGAGGGGCGTCCCCTTTATTGAAAGCTGATACCGATGTGATATTGAAAGTAGCGAACCTTATAGTGTACGTCGATGCGGTACCCGAGTACTGGTCGTCGCCCGGGGCGGACCAGTCGAGTTTTATGTTCCCGGTGCCTACCGCGACCGATACCGTGGCCGCGAGGTCCGTTATCGTACCCGGTACGGTGACGTCCACCTGCGCCCAGTCCGTGGCGCCGCTGGATAACGCCGAGGCGTTTGGTACCTCGTCGAAATACCACACCCTGAAATAGTACGTTGTCTGCGCCGTGAGGCCCGTGACCATATGCGAGACTGCCGTGCCGGGGCTGTCGCCCGACGTGGCGACGTTGGAATAATGGCCGCTGCCTTTGGAGGTATCCGAGCTCCATACGATAGAAACCGGCGTTTCTGAAGAATATTCTATCCGGAAACTGCCGTTATTTATCGTCCCTGTGGTCCCGTTGTCCCCGGGCGCGGTCCAGGAGAGGTGGATCTGGCCTTCGACCGTGCCTGTCTTGTCGGCCGCCAGGTCCGTCACTGCCGAGGGAGATACGTGGTCGGGTTTGGCGGGTCCCGTGCTCGTATTGGACTGCGTCCAGGACCCGAAATCGTCGTACGCCCTGATGGCTATGTAATAAGTGTTCCCGCCGGCCAGTATGCAGGTGAGCGTCTCCGGGGTCCCGACGGGGCCGGCTACGGAGAGGTTCGTCGTGTACGTCTCGGCCTGGTTCCAGTCGCCCTTCATGTCGAGCGCGGCGTTCGTGGTGTATTTTATATAATAATGGTCCGCTGTCCCGGTCGCGCCGTCGTCGCCCGGCGCGGTCCATTCAAGTACCAGTTCGTCGGGATTGAGTCCCCCTATACCTGTTAAAATAACGAGGTCCGTTATCTTGTTCGGCGGCGTCGTATCGAGGTTATAAGCGAAACGTAAAGCGGTATTGGTGTCGTCCCGGTAGCAGAGGTACGGCTGGCCTGAGACTATGGCCACGGAGCTGTACTTCCCGACATCGCCGAGAGTGGTCACCTCGGCTATGTTCCAGGAACCGGAGGTGTTGTTGGCGTACATCAGGTCTTTATAAGTAGAATACGAGTTGTAGTAAGAGATGTGCACGTAATCGCTGGGGTCTATGAATATCTTCGTCCCGTAATCGCCCCCGTCCTGGTTGTTCACCGTCTCGATATTCCAGCTGGTGCCGTCATGGTAGGCGTGTTTTATGCTTATATTGTCGATGATGCGGTAATAGCTTATATGCGGATGACCGGAAGAGTCCAGGGCTATGGAGGTGCTGCAGCCGGTTTTACCGGCTGTATCGATCGCTTTCTTCTTCCAGGTGGCCTCGGAGCTTATGTATTCCGCGTAGTACAGGTCCGTGTCGGTTCCGGATTCGTACCTGTAGCTTATATGCACGTTGGTGCTGAGGTCGACCGCTATCGAGTTCTGTTCACCGATGTAAATGTCACTGCCTGCCACATAATGGACTTCTTCTGCTGCGTCCCAGCTGCCGCCTCCTCCGGGTGTTTGCCTTATATAATTGAGCGAATGACGCGCGTCGCTGTAGTAGCTTATATGGACGTAATTATATGTGTCCACGCAGATGGAGGTCCACCTGCCGATATTATTGTCTGATACGACGGTCGAGTATGACCAGCTGGTCCCGTTATAGTAGGCGTAGTTGAGGTCGCTCTGAAGCGTGTCGTAATAAGAAATATGGACATGGTTGTTCCCGTCCACTGCGATTGACGTGTACCCGCCGACGCCGCTCGGGTCTATCGTTACGGGCGAGGACCATATGGCGCCTGTTCTTTTGGCGTATTTGAGGGCGCCGTTCGACTGGTCCCAGTAGCTGACGTGGAAATTGCCGGAAGAGTCTACGGCCATCGAGGCGTACTCGCCGACGTTTCCCGCGGAATCTATGGGCTCGAGGTCCGCGAAGCAAAAGCCGGCGTTGAAGAGCAGGACAGCTATGATTAAATATCTACGCAATTTTATATGGGTTCCCGGTAAATTACTGATACAGTATTTTATATCTAAATAATATTTAATACAAGACAAAAATGCAAGAAGCCGGGTGAAAATCGTGAAAATTCCAAAAAAATCGCAGAAAATCCTCCAAAATCGGCTGATTTGACTACCCCCTGTTATGGTGTTATAATTCTATAGGGGACTTACCTTGCAGTAGGTTTCGCGTAACTTTCAGAATAATGAGAATTATTAAAAAAATCAAAAACGGCGGCTTTACATTCATAGAAGCCATGATAGCGGTCTCCATACTCGCGCTGGTCTCGCTGGGCATCCTGAGGTACATACAGTCTGCGTCAATGCTGATGATGAGATCGCATGACCAGCTGCAGGCTTCCAAGCTCTCCCAGGAGATATTCACCACGCTCAACAACATCCCTTATTTCTATGTATTCGCTTTCGACTCTTCAGACCCGGATTTCGGGCTTACCGGGAGTTTCGGGGCTGTGGGGGCGCAGACGACCCTTTATCCGTATCTTGCGGACCTGTACAGGCTGAAGAGCTATTCGGACGAATGGAATTTCGTGAAATTCGCAGTTGACGTGGAGTTCATGGTGCGCGATACCTCGGACCTCGACGGTGACGGCGAGGTGACGGACCTGAGGCCCTACGAGGACGAAGACGGCGATGATATAGACGATTACGAGCCGGGCATATGCTACCACGACCAGAATTTTGACGGCGATTACCAGGATTACTACGGCGCCGAACCCTATATCAGCGAGGAGCCCAACACCCGCATAAAGAAGGTGACGCTCCGTATTTACAAGAAGACAGAAGTTATTTTCCAGGAAACGCAGCTCATATCGCTAGAGAAGTTTTCCGGTGAAGCCGGCCAGGCCGGCGGAGCGGAGCTTACCCTCCTTGTTTCTACACCCACTCAGAATTCCGTGGTATTCTCTTCTTACACGACCGGTCAGCAGGCCGCCTGGGACCTGGATATCACCAGGTCGTATCCTGCCGACAACATCGCTTTCCGCGCGGATGCGTATGAAGACCTGTATATGGCGGGAAGGACAGATCCCGTCGCGGACGTATCCTTCAGGCTCAAGACCGCCACTGCCGCGGTGCTGGATACGGTAGCCGCGGATATAGCCGGGGATTTCACTATTAACGCCGCCGGCGTCACAGCGAACCTCAGGGAAGGCACCAACTATATATGGGGCAGGGCCACGAAAGGCTCCGCTTATTCCCCCTGGAGCAAGAGGGAGATAATATATGATTTAAAACCGCCGACCATAAGGGATATGAACTCGACCGGTACGGTGAGATCGCTTCAGCCTTATATATATGTGCGCATAGTGGATGAGCCGGTAGCGGCCGGCAGGGCCGTATCCGATGTCTGCGAAGAGATTCTGGACTTAAAGAGGAACGGCATGAGCGTGGATTACGATTACGACGCGAGCACGGGAATAGTGGCTATGATCAATTCCGGCTCCGGCCTGCCGCCCGTACTGGGAGACGGGATGATTTATACTATGAAGCTGGAAGGGGGAGATAACGCTCATTACAAGTCCTCCGCTGCGTGGACGTTCACCTGCAATATAATAGCGCCGGACGGTACGCCCCCGGTTTTTACAGATGAGAGTCCCACCGGGACGACCGGGGTCAACCCGCCCACGATATCATGTACGATATACGACGACCAGAGCGGGGTCAGGCTCTCCAGCGTCACGGTGACGCTCGACGGGCTGAAAGTTGTGAGCGAGACGAACATCGGGAGCTACTGCACGTACCTGGAGGACCATGAGGGAATAACCATAAATTACACGCCCTCCAATAACCTCGGCAGCGGGAACCATCCGGTGGTCATAAGAGCTGTCAACTGGGCCGGAGACCAGGGGAACAAGAACTGGAGTTTTAATGTCCCCTAGAATAAAAAAAAGGTTTGATAGGGGTTTGACTCTCGTCGAAGTAATGGCCTCCGTCGCGATAATGAGCATCATAATGATGGTGGTAGGGCTGGTCCTCTCCATAACGTACAGGTCCACGACGGACATGGGCTTAAGCACGACGGCGCAGGATGATATTTCCCAGGCGATGAGGGATATGGAGCTAAAAATGATGCATATGAACGAAATATTGTCGGCGGCCACGACCGGGCTTACATACGTGGCGGATATCGAGACCTACCCTGATTACGACGAGGAAGCGGATTACGATCTCGACGGTAAACTGAATTACGAAGACCCGGATCTCGACAATGACGCCACCAAGTACGCCACCACTTCCACCATGGCCTGGAGTGTCGGGTATAACCTCAAGGACGATGACGATGACGACGACGGCAACATAGACATGAGATGGAAATTCTACGCCGAAGACGGGAGGCTCAAGTACGATTATTCGTATAACGAGGAGGCCTGGGGCAGCCACGTTAAGGTGCTCCTGGAGCATATCACATTTATCGAGTTCACTTATTTCGGGAGCACGGAGGAGCTCCTGAGCATCGGGGGGCTGTCCATCGACACTGACGGCGACAGGACGGTCACGAGCGAAGAGATGGACGACAGCGCCATGTACGGCAACAGCAACGGGAGGCTCGATTCCGAGGTGATAGACACGGAGGGCGAACTGGATTATATAGTCAGCGTAAAAGTGTTCCTCAGGGTGGACGTAAATGAGGACGGAAAGATAGATTTCGAGACCGGGACTGGCATAATGCCCCCGCTTCTTTATCTGAAGAGGAAACCATGAGCAGATACCTGAAAGAAAAGGGCGCGGTGCTCGTATATGTCATGGTCCTGATGGTCTGCGGGTCCATTATAACCATGACTGTCTTCATGAGGAACCTCCACCAGTATAAATTCTCGCTCATCGACCGCAAAGTCAAGACAGCTTCCTATTACGCGAACAACGCGATAACGGACATGATGAGGCAGTTCTCCCAGGAGCAGTACAGCGACCACTACAGCGCCGCCGCCGTCGACCGGTCCGCGGCTTCTTTCAATAACGGGTTCGCCGAAGTCGAGATAGCCCCCGATGACAGCGATCACACCCTGTATATAGAGGCGACCGGCATGTACGGCTCTGACGTTAACGACCCGGATTTCACGAAGAGACTGACGGTCATGATTAAGTTTATATCCGACTTCACGGCTTTCGGGTCTTATATAGACGGGGATTTCGAGACTTCC
>JAFGSA010000001.1 GCA_016934855.1 Elusimicrobiota bacterium | reverse complement strand
GAGCATCTCTGCCAGGGCAACTCCGGGAAGATGCCCGACCTTATAGTCCATCCACCCTTTTAATGTTATCCACTCGCCGTGCACATCAAGTCCCGGCACAAGACCCTCCGGGAAGAGTCTTTCCCTTACTTCCCTGTTCCTGCGGACATCGGCTTCATCCGCCACAGGCCTTGCAAGAAGAATATCCGTCATCTCTTCTTCTATCACCTTCAGATCCTTGCCCCTTCCGTCTTCGTCATAAGGATCTATCATGCCTTCCGCTATTAAAAGCTCTTTTAAAGTGCGCTGCCCTCTGAGCTGCCCCTCCACCGAAAGACCCATGTACGGCATACGTTCCAGCCCGGCATATTTTATGTAATTCTTAACGATGGGCCGCACTTTGCTCATAGCGGATTCGACCTTCTGCCTCTCGCTCGAGGTGAGATTATTGAGGATAAACTGCACCCGGCTGACGTCCGCTTCCGGTATCGGCACCAGCTCGTTCATAAGAAGCGCCACCGCCAGGCTTACATACCTTCCCTTATCGTCTTTGTTCTCCAGTACATCCTGGGCTATGATCACAGCATTGAACGGGTCCCGCGCCCTGGCTATCCTGCGGAACAGTACCTTCTCTTCTTCCATTATTCCTATAACAACAGTCGGATTGTCCGCAGTACCATGCGGTACGTACCTTCCCGGCGGGATGACTGCGTGCAGCCCGTGCACGTATACAAGGGCTTTCCTATCGTGCTCCCTGCCGTATTCCTCCCCGGAATCCACGCCTACATAGCTCCCGTCGAACCTGCAGTACACCATGGACGTCATAGAATCCATTCTGCCGCGGTTTAGCGCCGGCGAATACACCCTGAACGTGGGAGCGGGATCTTTCAGTGCGTGGTCTTCTATAACCGTATCCCTTACGACAGACCCTCTCGCACCCCAGCCTTTGCCGAAATGCGTATACCCTTCCAGGGTCATATCCTCCAGGTAAGTGCTGTTCGCGACATGGGCTTCCGCATCCATCTTTATCGTGCCCTCAAGCCTTATCTGGTCTATGCCGTATCCCTTGCGCGTATCGTTTCCGAAAAGCGACAGAAGGTTGTTCACGTGGCCGCGCAGCATGAAAACCAGGTCGTTCCTGGAGAATTGTATACCCCCGTGTATATACGGCAAGCCCTTGTAGGAAGTCTTTTTCGTCTTATATTTTTCATCCTTGTCTTCTTCCAGCTCCGACGTCCTGTGCTCCTGGTCTACATAACGGCTCCCGTAGGACTTGGCTTTCTTACCCTCTCCTATGCTCTTGAGCCTCTCTGACATCTCTTTCGTGGAATCAGCTTCGACGGGTATCTCTTCTTCTTCGGGAGTCGGGTTAAATACCATCGTTATATACGTTATCTCCCTGTACAGACCGGAGTAAACATACATATTGTCCTTAACTAGCTGATTAAGGAACCTCTTCCATCTTTCCTGGCCGCGGCCGTCCCTGTTCTGCATTATATTAAGCGCCACAGCCACCCTCATATAGCGTCCTTTCTCCGACAAGCCTTTTTCTATATCGGCTCCCTCTACCATTCCCAGCTCTTCCTTCAGCCTGTCATAAGCATCGGCCGGATCCAGGCGGTACAGCTCTTCGGCAAGGTCTATCTCCTGCTGCATGAATCCATGCTGGTTTTTCGAAACCGCGCGGCCTTCAGGTATTACCGTGTCGGTCAATACAAGATCATGTATTTCCGCACCGGATATATATGAATTAATGAGTATTGTATTTCCTTTCAGATCCACATTTGATATAAAACTGGCGAGCACCAGGCAATCATTGTCTATCTCCCTGGTACCATCCACGAAAGTAGACTGCTGGACAAAATGGATGACTACAGACAGTTCTTTGACTATCTGCTCGAACATTTCGGCTTCTTCTTCTTTCAGGTTCCTCAGTATTTCCGTCAGTCTGATATTCCCGTTCTCTATCCGCGTCAGGTAATAAAGGGCGGCGCCGATCCTCATCAGTCTCCCCTTCGGGGTAAGACCCATAGACTCATCCGCAAGTTCCGCCACGATCCTGGTGACGGCATCAGCCGCGCTGTCCTTCATCAGGAGCTCGGCAAGCGCTTTCTCTTCCTCCATGACATCCTGTACGTCCATATCCCTTTCTATCCTCCTGCCTTCAGGTATCACGGTGCCTATAAAATACACACCATTGTATTTCCCGCCGCCGACATAAGAACGTTCGATGAGCGAATTGTTGTCGAACTCTGCCCCGTCTTCCACCCTGCTTCTGACTATGGAGGAATTGGTTATTCTTACCCCTGCAGCATCTTTTGCGGTGCTCCCTATGGAACTGTCAAGACTGAAAAGCGACCTTCCTTTTATCTTTACTTTTCTTCCTATGACCCTCTTGAGTATCTCGGCGGATATTTCGAACCCGTTCTGCACTATACTCAAGACCGCGCGGCTGTCTATATCGAATTCCCTGTCATCCTTTCCGGTATTCATCTTGGTTTTCACGAGTTCTTTAACGTCATCTCTGTGCGCGTCCAGGAAGGCATTGTTTGTCTTGACGTTCTTCAAACTGCTGGCCGAATTGCCGGTGATATTCGAGCGGCCCACGACATAATCGGGTCTCAGCGAAGGAGGCATCCTTCTCCATTTATCTACAGCAGTTGCCGCGGTTCCCCATGCTAGCATATTACGCATACCCGTCTTCGGATCGGGGACTGCTTCCCTGACGACGTCTATTATCGGGACTTTACGGGTCTCTTGTACCTGGTCTTCTATAATAAGATAGTCGATAGCGTTGACATCAACGAGTATCTGGTTTGCATTGATCAGCGCCTCGCCTTCTTCTGCGAGAGCGAACAGAAGCATCTCCTGCTGGAACGTAGGAAGCGAATCCGTACTATCTACGACCATTCCCTGCCTTATGGCTTCTTTCACTATCTTTTCCTGGACTATGGGATCCGTGAATATCTCTTTCAGTATCTTTTCTTTCTTCTCCTCGGCTTCTATCCTGTCCGACGGACCATAGAGATCTATAGGTGAGCTGAGTATCATATAGCATGTATTCAGCTGTTCGATTATATCGTCCGTCACGTTCTCACCGAGGACCGATCTCAGGCTTTCCAGTTTCCTTATTATCGCTTTTTCCCTGGCCATGTTGGCCCAGTCTGTCATATCCCTCATCCTCCCGCACTCGTCCGTTGTCGGGTTACCTTTACCTGAGACGCCTTCCGTCGGAATACCTTTCTTCTTGTCGAATTTGGTCTTTCTTGTTCCGAGCGTCACCCAGTACTCGCCCGCCACTCCCGTTAGGAAGTTAACCAGGGTGGAGTTTGTCATACTGGCCTGCGCCATGGTCGAGTATTCGCCGAAGACCAGAGAATAATATTTGAAGCCGTCTTCGAGTCCAAGTTCCCTGACGGCTTCTATGGCCTGTTCGAACGATCTTCCGGCGGCGCCTATATCGTCGTTCGGGTCTTTCTTTATCACTATGGCGTTAGGCGGCATGACCTGGGCTTTTTTCACCGGGTCTATCAGATGCTCGTCTATGATCCCGAACTTCTCAATGTTTTCGGCCGTCGGGTCCTTGAGTATCTGTACCAGGAGCTGCTGGCTTACGGCGACTACGGGAGGAACGCCGGATGTCAGCGGGCTCGCGTCGAGATATGCGCCCCAGATATCTTCTTCTCCTTCGGCACCTTTCTTTTTATACTTCTTCATGAAATCTTTCTTGGATACCCCCCTGACGGAATCAACGGCGCCCAGCGTAATATCCAGGTTCGAAGTACCCGAAGGCGAGGCGCTTCCTTTGTTAACAAGCTCTTCCAGGGAATACCTGGACGCCTGACCTGAAGCCGTCAGCACGACCAGGACACCGAAGTTCTTCGCATAATCCTCCTGATTGAAACTGCCCCAGTCTTTCCTGTTCTGTTCTTCGTCCGTGCTGCTGTATGTGAATTCTCCCACCTGCCTGCCGTCGTAAGAGACCGTGCTGCTCTTTACCCCGCCCCTGTCAGTGCTGATAAGCGCTCTGACGCCGCCTTTCTTATCCTTCACCATCCACACGGTAGCCCCTCCGACCGTGACAGGCTGGTTGAACATCACGCTCTCCGTCTTCTCGACCCATTCACCGCCGGCATTTATGGTCTCGGCGCTGACCCATGCACCCGATTTCCACTCCTGGTGGACCACCCTGAAATATCCGTCACCTATGCGCGTTATCAGTACTCTCACGTCTCCCTGGTCGATTGTTAGAGTTTTCCCTTCCTTCCCGGGCTTGTCCCTGTCCGGGGCATCCATCCCCGGCAGATCGATCGATATAGAATTCTGCCTTTTTATATAATCGGCGGTTCTTACGGCCATCGCCGCAAGGGCTTCCAATACCAGGTCTCTTGCTTCTTCCGACTCGTCCTTTGGCCTTCTCTGCTCTTCTATGAGGTCTATTCCTCCCATGAAGACCTCAACCTTCTCCCTTACGGTCTGTATTTCCCTGTTTCCCATCAGCAGTTCCCTTATATCTTCGTCCTGCGTGTCTTTCGTTATGGCCGCTTCACCGCGCTCTCTCCTGATGCTCTGTATGAGTTCCGGGTTCCCCCACCAGTTGAGCAGTATCGTGCGGGCCCTTATCTTCTTGTCTTCGTCCGTCAGCTGGTAATCCGGGTTCTGACTGGTGAAAGGCCTGTCGCCGTATATGACGGACAGGGATTCTATCACTTTATCCCACTCGGGTTCATAGGTTCTTTCTTTTCTCTTCTGGAATTCATCCTTGGCCTGTACCGACCGGCTCTCTTCTATCTTTATATCCGATTTCACCGCGGCTTCGCTGAATTCCACGCCCATCCTGGATTCCCTGACATACGGGCTCTGCGCTATCTTCTGTTCGAGTACCGAGCCGGCGCCGGCCTTGTCAAAATCTCCTATCTCCCTCCTCAGCTCGTCCAGTATCTCTCTTGCTTTTTCCCTTCTTTCTTTCTCCGAAAGCTTTCTGTCTATCATGCACCCGAAAGCATCCAAGAGATCCATACCATTGTCCAGTCCGTCCTGTATCGCCTTTGCCAGGAGCTTGGCCATTATATAGGCGATATCTTCGTCGGGAAGGTTCTCGAATACTTTTCTGTTGACCCTTACTTCCAGCCGCCTGTTGGTCTTGTCGTAAGAACCGGAATTCTTCTCCTCTATCATGTCGCGCTTGGTCAGCACTAGCTGGAGCTGGCTCCTCTTCTCCAGGCTCCTGAGGAGTTCCGCCGTAACCGGGGCTATAGCTTCGATACCCCTGTCGGGATCTTTTCTTTCGAGAAGGTCGAGAGTCTCATTGAAAGCCACCTCCACATGCGTATACCCGTAAATCGCCCTCGATACGCTTTCGTCCATCTCCGTCTTTTTAGTGGTCGCCACCCTTATCAGCCCGAGAGAAAGAGTGTTAAGCGTCTTTTCATATGACAGAGAAAGGCCGATGCTGGTGGCGATCTCTAACAGGAAATTCGCCTTCCTGAACGGATCAACCTCTTCGTCATACTGGTTTTTAAGGTCTTCCAGGCTGTAGGCTTTCAGCTTAGAATTCAGCATCTGGCCTATCCCGGCAAGTATATTGGGCGTTACACCGGTCCATTCCGCGGAGAAGTTCAGCATAGGAAGAGATGTGCCGAACCTTCCGGATATATTCCTCGATATCCTCCACAGTATCCACAGCAGCTTGGCGGCCGTCTCGTCGCTGATATTCAGGAATATCTGGTGCCCTCCCATCTGGAACTCCGATACGTAATTACGGAAATCTTCGAACTCCTCGTCGGATACGACACCCTTGAAATAATCCAGCACCTGGGTGAAGGCCCGTTCCATCGCTCCCTCTGCCTCGAACCTTCTCTGGGCTTTCGGTGTAGTCAGAAGGACCGTCCTTTCCATGAAGGCCGTTGCGGCCTGTACCTGCGCATCCACATACGATCCCTCGACGAAATGGCCCATTATATCATCTATTGATTTAGTGTCCAGCTGACCGGTCTTGCCCTGAGCCTTGAGATCCATTATATGAGCGAGAGCCAGCATGGCCCGGAACCTCTTCCTCTGCGATTTCGGGACCTCGTTAAGGGCCTGCAGGAACACCGTAGCCGGGGCGACGCCCAGCCTCTGAGACTTGGAATAATAGCTGTGGTTGAGCTGTACCAGTTCGAGCAGCCTCCTGTCTTCCTTACTGAGCTCGTTTATGCTGTCTAGTATATTCTGTCTTTCCTGCGCGGTCAGGCCCATGCGCGCGAACTCCTTCTCCCTGTCCTCATCGGACAATCCCGCCAGGTCCTTGAAGAGCATCATCTGAACGAATTTCGTACCTATGAGTTCGTGTTCCGGCCAGGAAACTACTTTTCCTATATCATGCAGGAAGAGTATCATCCAGAAATACGGTTTCCACTTCTCGGCGTCCCTTCCTTCACCAACGGCATCCTTATATGTGTTGACTATCACGTAGAATTCTTCCACGGAAAGCCCTGAGAGCTTATTACCAGACCTCTTTTTGAACTCGTCTAACTCCGCTTTGAACGCGTCATAATCCCCGTTATCCAGCGCGCGGACCGCGTTTTCGAGTATCTGCAGGTTGCCCAGAAGGTTCTTCGAATGTTCGAGTGCGGTCCTGTTCTCATGTCCGCCGCCCACTTCACGGCCCTCGAAAGGCCTGACCAGGTCCATATCGTATAGCTGCGGGATGAACTCCTGAAGCCTCCCTTCGTCGAGCAGGTCATGTATACTGCGGTATGCGTCATCGGAATTTACGGCTCCCCTGAATTCGCGCACGAAGTTCCTGGAACTCTCCCTGAACTCCTTCGTATACCTTTCAGGGAAAGAATCCCATATATCCGATATTACCCATTCTATCCACCTGAGATTAGCCGTGGCGCCCAGGCGTTTGCGCGCCATGATACGGTTGAAATACGCCGGGTCGTTGACGAACCTGGTCCTGTCGAAAGTCGAGAATAGCCCCGAGAACCATATTTTCCTTTCTACCGGGACGTCATGTTCGGGAACGCTTATCCTGTGGTATACCGCTACCTGCCCCAGGAACTTCTGTATCTCCTTGAAATAATCAGCAGCCAGGTACCTTTCCAGGGCATCCCTCATCCGCGGGGTCACTCCAGCCATACCGTCAAGGAAGCCCAGGTCCGAAGGCGCGTTCTCGGTGATATAGTGTACTATCCCCCAGGCAGTCTCTTTTGACATACCTATCTGCGCCATAAGCTCGCTTACGCCGGTATGCAGGGTCTGATCCCTGCCCATCCCGTCTACGAAAACTTCTCCGTATTCCCCGTCCCGCGCCAGATCCAGTATCCTGTCCCTCGCCTCCATCCTGCTCCTCCTGATACGCCTTATCATCACTTCCGTCTGCCTGGGCCCGAGATGCAGGACCATCTCGGTAAGATGGCTTACGAAGGCGGCCATGAACTGGTCGTTCTGCCCTATCACGTCATCGCTGAATATGTCTATGAGCTCGCTTACGAGGTCTACCTGTACATGGGTTATCCTGCTCCCGAACTCCTTCAGGATCATCTGCAGGTCGCCTTTCAGAAGATATATATCAAGGAAATCCAGTATCTTCTCTACTATCTCCGGGTTCAACTGAGGCAATCCTCTCTTCGCAAGTTCGGCGTTGAGGTCTATCTGAACGGGGTTATTGGAAAGGTAATCCACCAGCCTGTCTATCTCCCGGGAGGTCAGTTCCCTGGGTTCATCCTTGGGCTCGTCCTTTCTTTCGTTCGGGTCATAAGTATGTACCGGGTATACCCTATCGCCGCTCTCGTTCTCGGCCAGGAGTATATCCTCCCTTATCTGCTTATCCAGGTGCTCTTTAAGCCCCCAGTATTCCCTCTTAAGGAGCGTCGCCGCCTGGGCCGAGGTCGTACGCGACTGCACGTTCTCGTACTGGAACGTTATGGCTGTCAGCAGAAGATTATCCAGTTCACGCTGTCTCTGCGAAGCGGGAAGTTTCATTATCCTTTCCGCGATATTATAGAGTTCACAGCCTTCCTCGGAGCTTATCAGGTCGAATGCGTTATACAGCTCGGTTACGAGCTTGTAGTGAAGAGCAGGCAGGCCGCGCCCTGTCAGTTCCTCATTGATATCCACGGGGTCTATCCTCTCACCGTCTTCCCTTCTCCGTATATATTCTTCGCGCTTTTCCCTGAGCATTTTTACGAGTTCTCTCACTTCTTCGGCGGTATACTTCCTGCCGCCTTCCTCATCGGTGGTATGTTTATCGAACCCGGCCAGGACCTCGGAGACCGTGACTTCCACGCCGAAAGGATTATGAAGGGCGTCGGCTCCTTTTCTCTCCTTAAGGAACTCGACGGCCGAACGCAGGATTATTATATTCATCACCTGGTTATCGAATTGCTTCACCGCACCCGATGCCCGTATAGTGGCCATCTCGAGGTCCTGCACTATCGGATGCCCTCTCTGGAGTTCGCGGCGCGGATAGAAATCGCTCATTATCATAACGGACATATCTTCTACTATCCTGCCGAATTCAACCTCCGTAAGAGGATAGTCCTCCCTGAGTTTATCCGGCAGCGGTACGCCTATCTCTCCGTACCAGCCCCTCAGCATCCGGACGTTATCCGGGTTGAATTCCAGGCTGAATCTCTTTACGAACTTGGCTTCGGGCCCATCGGGCAGCACGGTGAAAGTACCGACCGGCGTATCGACTTCGTCTTCTCTCGGCGACAGCCTGCCGTCATCGGACAGGTTCCATTTATCGAAGAACCTGACCATCGCCGGAACGAAGTTCCTCAGTGCTCCGTTCTTCGACCAGGTATCGGCTATCAGGAACTGCTGTCCGGCCGTTATTTTCCTTTTCTTGCTTCCGTCCTCATCGGTAACTTCCTCTCCGACCGTTTTTACAAAATCCTTATATATGCTCTGGACCCTGCCTCTGAAAGCCTCGTCTTTTTTCATCAGGACCTCGAAAGCCATATAGAACGCCTCGTCGAACTCGGTGACTATCCTTATCAGCTCGTCCAGCTGTCCTTCTTCTATGCTTATTTTCGCTTTTTCGAGGGCATCCAGTATCTTAGCCGACATATCTTTTTTGGTCGGCTTCCTGCCCAGTGTCTCTTCCAGTTTATCTCTGTCGATCTTGACTGCCTTTCTTATTTCAAGCACCTGGGCTTCGGTGACATCCATATTCAGCCTTTCCCTGATCTTGGTAACGGCTTCTTCAGGCGTATAAAATTCTCCGTATACATCCCTTATGGCCCTCATCAGCTGTGCGGTCTTCTCGTATATCTCGCCCATGGTATCCCTGGACATATATACAATAGTGGATTCCGACGGCTTGTATTCCGGATCGAGTTTTCTCATACTGTCTTCGAGCACCTTGAACGCGGCAGCGTCCCTGGCGAGGAAGACCTTCTTCACTGTTCTCGAAGGCTGGGAGTCACTCATCGCAGCAGCCGCGGCCTCGATCTGTCCGAGCACGTAGGGCATTATCCTGTGGCTCAGCATGAGCGTGCCGTAGTACTGGGTTTTTTCCATTATCTGCCTGCGGAAGTAATTCCTTCTCGAAGTCGTCTGGAAACTGCGGTACCTGCCGAAAGTGTCTTCCTTGCCGAACCTTCCTCTTATAACCTTGCCCTGTGAAGGATGCACGAACCCGGACAGAACGTTTATCGTATCTCCCGGAGAGAGGAAGTACCCGAGAAAGAGCTCCAACTGGTCCTGCGCCCTGCGGGAACTCCCGCCGTCGTCATGCGTGGTAACGGTGATATGGGCCCTCTTCATCCTGTACTTCTTGGCTTCCTCTATACCGGCTATCTCTTCATCGGTCTTGCCCTCGATGGGATTTCCGCTGTCGTCGAAATGCTGTCCCATCCTGGAAAGCGTTTTCGTTATGAGCCCGCCACCCGTGCCGCCCATAATGAGGTAAGCCTGCGGATTGACCAGCATGGATTTTCTGAACCTTATGATCTGGTCTATCGAGATATCTTTATCGAGCCCCAGCTCGCGGGTGAGCGTCCTTACCATGTCTTCGTTCAGTATTTTCCTTATATCCATCACGGTATCCGGACTGGCGAACTCTTCCCCGAGGGTATCCTTGATAAGATCCAGCATTTCCGCGTCATCATAGTACGCGGCGCCCACGGTAAGACCCGCTATTGCTACATGGATGTTCCTTCCGAGGTCCTTATACCTGTTCCTCAATTCCTTGAGTATAGCTTCTTTTTCCTTACTCCTTTTTGCCGAGAATTCCGGTCCCAGAAGTTTATCCAGCAGGCTTATGGCCTCGTCCGTGTCATGATAGGTTACCGCCATCGCGATGTCATATATGACTTTCTGGACCTTTTCGGCATTATTGTAAGCCCACCTGTCATCCAGTCCGTACAGGCTGTCGAGCTTAAACCTGGAGCGCAGGTACTCGAACGTACCGAGCACGGGAGTCGAAAGATTGTATAGTTTGTATTTGTCCCTCATGGACGCAGCCGGTTCGACGACCATATGGGCCTGCAGTTTCTGCCTGATAGGATCTTCCCTGCGGCTTATCTCTTCCAGCTGAGTCTCTGACAAAGGACCTTCCTGCTCCGGTACCAGGCTGAAATACTCCTGTATCTCGTCGGATATCATCCCCACGCACTCCAGCCCGGAGGTCTTTATTATATTGATGAATATCTCGCCCAGTTCGTAGACTCCGTACCCTGACTGGTTGCGTTTCTGTCCGGGAAGCCCTTCTTCGCGGGATTCGAAAGTGCATTTCACTATGAGCGGTTTTTTATGGAACCTCAGTCCGCCCATTACCTCTCTTATCTCTTCCATGGGCGTATCCGGATTAAGCATCACCCTTCTTAGGGCTATTATATCGCCCATCTCGATACTGGTCTTCAGTTCGTTCTGGAGCAGATACACGTGAGCCGCTTCTATTATCTTCTTGAGATCCAGGAGTTTATCGTTATTTACCTGATCTATAACTATGCCGATGCCTTTCAGGCGGTTGACTACTTTTTCTATTTCCTCCTTAGACATCCCCGAGCCGATATTAAGCGCTATATCCATGAGCTCATCCAGCCTGCCGGCCCCGATCGTGATCCCTGCATCTGCCAGGTTACCGAGGGTCTCTTTCTGGGCCGCTGACAGGATATCCCTCAGCCGGTCTATGGTCTCCTGTTTTATGACCCCCGCGAGCTTGAGCTTGAGCCTTCTTATCTCCTCCTGGTACTTGATCCTCTCTTCTTCATTCCTGGCGTACAGCAAGGATCCCTGCGGAAGTTTTGCTCCTTCGGAGAACGAGGTCGGATCTGCCCTGGATATCTTTGCGATCTTCGCCTCGTCCCTTTCCATCTTCTTTATCAGCGCCGGGTCGGTTTTATCAGGATCGTTGACTATGACATCGGTAAAAATATCTTCGAACCTGTACGGTTCGCCGTTCTGTTTTCTTATACCGGCCTGTTCAATCGATCTTTCGACGGCAAGGACAAAAGTCTCCATCGTGTAATCCGTCGTCTCGTTGTCGTTATACGGGTTGAATATGAATACGGACGGGACGCCGCCGGGCTCGCCGGCCCTGTATTTCTCGACTTTTCTAGCTATGGTGTCTACTATACCCGGGGTCATGAGCGGCGGAAGAAGACTGGTATTCAAGCTGCCCGGGCCGCATATTATGATATTCTCCGTCTCCTCGAGCCTCCTTACGGCATCAGGGTAGGCCTTTACGACATATCTTTCCTCCTTGCCCCACGGGTTCACCATCCTGCTGATTATATCTACATCGGAACTCCTCTTGTTATATGTCCTGGAAGTTCCGGCATAGGTCACTGTAATATCTTTATCTTCGACTGATGACCTGAGCCTGTATACCGTTTCTTCTCTTCCTTCCGTTTTCACTATTTCCCTTACTATCTGCACTTCGGAATCACCCACCCTGAAATATTCGCTCAGGAATACGCCGCTGTCCTTGGTTTCCTCCCTCAAGCGGAGCCTGAACTGCTGGCGGCCCGGCATATCTACCAGGAAGACATCGGTACCGGGACTCTCTCTTCTCACATTGCATGAGTCTTTTCCCGATTCCAGTGTTATCTGCTGGTCGGGATCGCTCCACGGATAATCGAGTTCATTAGTGAAATTCACGTATCCGAGCTCGACTACGGGCGAACGGTGGAAGCTTTCAGTGATATTCGTCTGCTCGGTCACCAGTCTTCCCTTGAACCATAATTCACGGGCTTTGCCTGATTCATCCGACATTTCGACCAGGAATCCATTTCCTTTCATATCCAGTGTGATCTCCAGCCTGACATTGCCGTCCTCGTCTTCTACGATATTTATTATACCGTCTCCTATCTGTACAGGCGGATCGCCCATTTTCCAGAAAACCTCTTTCTTGACTTCCATCTTCTCGGCGCCGAGCTGGATGGAACCCCAGAATACGAACTGATAATTACCATCACCGACATGGATTATCTTCGCATTCATGTTCCCCTGCTGTATGGGGACTTCCCTGTCCTGGTTCTTCCACGGTATAGTCACTACGGTCCTGCTGTCTCTCTCGTCGAATTCATTCTTGGCTTTCAGTACTATGTCCCTTCCGACTTTCTGAACGGTATAGGAATATATCCTGGCAGGTACCGTTTGAGTATTGCCCAAGCTGTCAGTATATGTGCTCTCCGGTATGGTTATATGAACCTCGTCCCCCTCTCCCGCTATCTGCTCCCTGCCGTCACTGTCGGTGAACGAGTAATAACCGGCCAGGTTGGCATCCTGCAGATATTTTACGGTATAGTATACCGGGTTATGCGTGTCGTATATCCTTATCGTAGCCTCTCCGGTCTCCCTTGCCTCGGAAATATTTATATTATCTTTCTTCCATCCCCATCTCACCCTGTCCCCAAACTGTTCCTGGTAAGTAATATCCATGCCGTAATAGGTGAAAGACAGTACCCCGTTATTTACTATCTTCTTTCGGAGATCCTGGACTTCCTGTTCGGTCAGTTCCCTGAACCCGAATTTCTTGAGTTCCCTTATTACCCTCTTCGGATCGGTGCCGGAGAGTATCTTCTTGAGTTCTTCCATGCGGCCGTAGGCATCTACGCCGTATTCCTTTTTCAGGAACTCGAGGAGTTCCGACCTGATATTCCAGTCTTTCTTCCTGCTGTCGATCCTCGACGGATCGTCACCGTCGACTTTCGCGTCCACACCGTCCATGCGCATATAGAAATGCTGTAGTTTCGCATACAGGGTAGCCTTCGCGGGAGTATCCGGCACGCAGGTCGTGCCCTGCGGTATACCCAGCCCGTCTATCAGTTCCTCCATCGCGGCCTGCAGGACCATCGGGTGCATCAGCGGGAGGTTCTCGTCCCCGGTTTCTTTCTTGAGCCTCTCGTGATTGCCGACGAGCGCGGACATGAGCACGAAGTTACCGACGCTGCCGCCGCTGAGCTCCAGTATTCCCCTGTCCACCAGGTACTGGTCTATCACCCTGGCGTTCTGCTCGATCATGTACTTTTTGAATTTTTCCCAGTCTTCGCTCAGCTCCAGTGTCGGTTTTAGATAGACGTCTATTGAACCCAGTATATGGGCCAGCTTAGCTATGCCTTCGGCATCGGTTATAACTATCCCGAACTCACGTTCGAGGACTCTCAGCAGATCCTTATTGAACAATACCTTTGCTCCCTCGGGCAGCAGGTCCGGGACTTCTATCTTCTCGACTTCTTTCGTATTAGCATACACTATGTGCTCGCTCACGATCTTCCTCAGGGCCTCTATCCTTCCCTTGAGGTTCACTCCGTATTCCCTATTAAGCTCGTCGACTACACCGTCTTCCTTTTTATCTCCGGCTGTTACTCTCTGCTGTATGGTGTATTCATGCTGTTTTTTGGGATGCAGATAAACCGGTTCTCCCGGAGCATTGGAGAATTTATTTTCCATATCAAACGGGTTGGAAAAATCGTATTTTCCGGAAGTCGGGTTGTACATTATCTCGTAGAAGACCGTGCTCAGCGGGTCTATGGTGATCTTTATTCTTCTGTAGTTGGCATCTGTTATAGAGACATTCTCGGCCAGAGATTCGACTGCCGCCGTGAATGCTCTCATCTGGTTGGTGAATTTACCCTTCTGCGGTGTTGTGAAATCATACTGTTTTGCTACTTCTTCCTGCTTGATGAAAGGAACGCTCATATCTATGCGCGCACTTGCCGGCTGGACCTGCGAAACAGGCATGGTGACAGGCGGCCCGTGCAGGAGCCCCGAGTTTTTCCTGTATTCCATCAGATAGTCTATGTTATTATCGGACATAAGGGCTATTTCTATCATCATCTCGGCCGGGCTGGCTATGTGTATGGCGTTGGCCGCCATGGTTATCGTTTTAGCCGAGACCCCGTTGGCCTTGGCATCGGCGTATACATGATAAAGAGATCCTTCCTCCGTCGTCTCCTCGTTATAGAAAGTGACTTCGTGCCCCACGAGATACCTTATGGTCCCCTTGGGGGATTCGTTTATATCCGTCTTGCCGATTATAACTGATTTTACAAATTCCTGTTCGTCCACGGCCCTGTAATCTTTCCCGTCGAGAAGCTCGTTGGCCTCTTCCTCTTTTATTCCCAGGTCCTTGAGTATCTGGTCCCTGGGCACGAGCCGTTTCAGGTAGACCTGCTGCGTGTCCCCGGAGAGGTACTCGAGCATGAACTGGAGGTTCACCAGCACCTGGTGAGCCTTGGGGTTGCGCTCGGAAGCAATGGCGTTCCTAAGCTGCCTCGAGAACTCCTCGCCGTTCTTCTGGAGGGCAAGGTCCATCAGTATCTTTCCGTAGGGACTGCCTGTCTCCGAAAGCTGTCCCAGGACGCTCTTGAAAGCAGTATGCCCCCATCTTGATATGACATTGGCCACCGACATGGCCGTCGGCTCGCCCATGACGACCTCGAAATGCTTCCTGAGCTGCGCTACTATAAGGCTCCTTAAATACGGGCTCAATCCTCCCCTGTAACCACCCTTGAAGAGCGCCACCGACCAGGTCCCCAGACCGCCGCTGTCGAGGCGGTCCTGTAGGAGCATCTGCATGAAATCGAGCTTTTTATCAACGCTGTCATGCGTATCGGCCGCCCTGGAAAGGAATTCCATATATATCTGTTCCGCCACTTCCCCGGAATAATCCCTGTCCTTCGTATCGTCATTCTCATTACTGATCTCGATGAACTTGCCGGGATAGCGGCCCTGAATCCCGAATATCCTGTCCTCTGCGTCGCGTTCCCTGAGTTCCTTTATATCTGTCCCGGTCCTCCTGGCCCTCGTCTCTTCGCTGGCCGTGAGGTATACGTCGATCGCCGTACCCGGATAAGTACCCCTGCTGGTATATACTACGTAATTATTCTTCTGCAGGTCCCTTATTATAGCGCGTTCCGCTTCGCGGGATATATGGCTGGACACAGTATCCCTCTTGCTTATCTCAGATACGACTTTATCGACGGCCGGTTCTTTAAGATATTCTTCAGGTATGACTTCGCCGTCAAGAACGAGATAAACTTTTCTCATTATGACTCCGTCTTTCTCCTCTTCCACTATCTTGTAGGATACGGAAGTATTGCGGACCATATCGTCGAGCCACATCTGGGCGAAATCGGTCTCTTTTTCCATTTCGTCGAGCGCCTCGTCCGTAAAGAGAGAATACTCCTGCCTGAGCTCCCTGCGTATGGCTTTTGCCGCCTTGCTCCTGAAACCGGGTTCGCTAGGATCGAGTATCCCTTCCCTGAGCGCTTTATAAGCATATGCGCGGTAGATCTGCCCTGAGTCAAAAGACACGACCGGCAGGTTATCCGTAAGCATGAGCATCTCTACTTTTTCCGCTTCGAGAGATTTACCGCTGCCGGCTGGACCGACTATATTGACTATCCTGTTGCCCTTAAGAGCATCTACCATCTGCTGGAACTGCTCTATTCTGGATTTTTCATCCCATTTGGCTATCTGCCCGGAGACCTGCATAAGGAGGGCGGCCACATGTACCCAGTCCTTCCTCAATGACGCGTCCGAATCCACCCTGCCGGACAGCTCCTTCGATATTAGGGCATTGATACGTCCTTCTTCCGTTGATAAAGAAAACAGCGGTGATGCCAGATACTCTATCATGACCTTATCTGATATCAGACCCTGCTGCCAGAACCGCCAGACCTGGAGGAATTCTTCACTCAGGTTCTTGACATCCACATAAATCATGCCGTTGACGCTTTTTGATGCCGCTTCATTATTGAAGAGGATTGTATCGTTGCATATGGATTCCGCGGCTCTCCTTAAATGGTCCAGGCGCCGCCTTTCGACGGTGTCGGTTCCTTCGACCGCCATATCGGCGGGAGTTATATAGTTCAATATCATATATATATCGTATATCTCGGGACTCGTGAGCTCGTATATATTTATGACTTCCTCAACCGGGATTATGACGGAAGACGGGATACTGTGTTTCTGCCTTTTCGACTCCCGGTCGAGTTTCCTCAGGTAATCTATGTATACTTCTGCAACAGTTCCGCCGCTGTTGCCGGTATACTCTCTCATCCTCTTCAGATTCTCACTTCTGAGGGCGGCTATATCGACCGTATCGGTCTGCCGGGCCTCCTCTACTCTAAAAGAAGCAAGCGATGACTGCAATATATTATTGATCATGGCCACAGCCAGTTCGGGAGAAAGAGCCCCCGCAACCTGGGCGGCCATGCCGACCAGCATTTTTATGACAGGCCCGGTCTCCGATGTTCTGATATTGTATGCATCGACCAGGCCCTGTACGCGGGCCTGCTTCTTTGTAAGTTCCTCCCTGTAATACTGCGTCCTCGCTATCTGGGTGGCCTTCATATTTGAGGCTATATTTATAAACGGGGTCCTCGATACTATGTTATCCTCTCTGGTGAAAGTTTCCCTTACCCGCTCCTGCACGAGATACGGCATCTCGGCATACATGGACAGTATATCCCTCTCCGAAGCGCTCCTTATGTCTATCTCGGTCATCCTGACGTATATGCTTATATCGACGCCGGTATCCCTTTGAACCGATTTTGATACTTTGTCTACGAGTTTCCTGAGGTCTTTCTCCGAGAAGCCAGCAGCCCGTACCAGGAACATGGGTATCGTATCTCTTAATGCACCCGCAGGGATATTACCGTGCACGAGCACCTGTTCGGCGATTTCTTTTCTCACCCTTTCTGCAAACAGGGCAAGCGCGCGTTCCGCCTGCCTGTGGCCGTACATATCGACTATATCTTTGAATTTATGCCCTATCTTGCCTTTTTCTCCCGGGTAAAACGAGAGCATTCTCATCTTATCTCCGCCGAATCTCCTTTCAAGCTCGGCCCTGAGCCTTTCTTCTTCCCTTTCATGCCTCTTTTCCGCTGCCTTGTCTTTGAGCTGCCTCGCCTCGTTTTTCAGCGCCGTCTCGGCGTCTATCTGTTTAACGAGGCCCTTCATCTGCCTTATTATATCCGCCAGAAACTCCTCGTATGATTCAGTGATAAGGAGCGTCGGCACCAGCGGACTTCTTATCTCCCTGGGCACCAGGCGGGACCTGTCCAATTCTTCTTCTGATATTATTTCCTCCTGTTCGGCGCGTTCCACGAATCTCACGGTATTCTTATCCTTCGCGGCTTTCGCCGATTTCAGCCCGGACTCTATGCTCGCGAATACCGCATCCGCAGAATCTTCATGCGATTCCGTGAATCCCATCGAATAAGTGGGAGTCACCATGTGCCCTTCAAAATACCCCGTCACTCTTATGCCCTGCTGCGCGAACAGGTTCCTGTTGGTACCTTCCATTATCTGTCTGAAAGTCTTTTCAGGCGCCTCATTCGGGTCTATCTCGAACAGGACTATCATCTCCGCGCTTCCGCTGTCATAACTCGTCGGCAGCCTGACTTCGTCGCCGTTAAATCCCAGCCTCGGTATCGAATCCTTGATTATATTATGTATCCCGTTACTCGCATGCTCGAGATCCGTTATCCTTCCCACCCCTATGCGCCTGTGCATGTTTATCATCGCGCGCTCGCGTATGAAATCCAGTATTTCCTGGGCTTTTTCCCGCGGCATATCGGGCAGCACTATAAGGTTCTCGTCACCCGCCCATTTAACAAGCCTTACGGTATCTAAAGTCAATTCGTCGAATTCATCCACTGCATCCAGGAGCGCTTCATTCAATCCAACCCTCAGTATCCTGCCCAGGTTGAGCTCCCTGCCATAGACAAAGTTGTGACTTGTCAGGTCATCTATATCGACAAGAGCTATCGTCTTGTTTGCCAGGTCCTCGGCGCTGCCCCAGTCATCCCTGGATAAGACATGATCCATGTAGGTTATATCCACCCCGAGTATCCTGGGAGGTTTAGCCAGCGCATGCACGCCGTTACGCGCTCTCAGCTCCCTGAGTTCGTTGATATCCACCCCTATGAGCGTCACGCCGGATTCCACCAGGGCCGCTACCGGCCTGACATCTGAAGGCCTGCTGTCTTCTTTTCTCCCGGTTAACCATTCGCTGTCGCTGTTTCCGCTTCTGAAAAGATGTAGCCTGTTTATACCCACGCCGCTGACATCGCTTCCCTGAAGATCGGCAGCGTTCTGGTATCCCAGGGTGATTGTCAGATCGGTGCCCCTTAACACTTTAGCCATATCAGCGCTGATATTTTTTAAATCTATTACTGATGATGCCGGGCTGCCTTCGACTATACTGAACCTTCCGTCCTTGTAGCGTTTATTGAGCTCCATGAACCGCTCTTCTTTAAGGAAATCCTTAACGTCAGAATCCGTCATCATGACGCCTATAGGCTGCGTCCTGATCACGACTGATATTTCTAGATCGGGGTTGGTCGCGAGGAGCTTCTGTATAAGGACAAGAGCAAGCTTACCCTGGAAAGCATCGTTGAGTATAAAAGTTATATCCGCTTTTCTCCCCGGCTTGGTGAACTTCTCTATGACTGCTGCGATATCTTCGGCATCGGCGGGGTTATACGCCGCATCAAGCCTGCCGGTCATCTTTTCATTATCTGTATTTATCCAGTCCTCATGGTCTATATCGGAAGCGGCGGCTACAACCGCGAAAAGTCTTTCTATGTCCGCGTCGAGATAATGGTCGGCTATATCCGATACCTTTTTACCCGCATCTTTTTTTGCTTCTTTATCGAAATCCATCTCTTTATCGGTCATCCCGGTCGTGATCTGGATAGTCCTTCTCACAAGCTGAGGCACCTGTACCCAGGTCACTTCCTCGTAGAACGGGGTCCTGTTGTTATAAAAAGCTTTCCACTTTAGTATCCTGTGGACCATTGTCCTGACCGAATTCCCGTAAAACACCTCGAGCCTCTTCGCTTCCGCCTCTATCTCGGAATCCGAGGCATTCGCCCCGAGATTGGCTTGTGCCATGATGCGGGCCGCTTTTCTAAGCTCGTCCCTTACAACCAGGTTCAGCCTGCTGTGCCTCGATTCGACATAATCCGCTATATCCCTTGCCAGTTGCCCGGATATTTCTTTCAGTTTCGCCAGGTCCGCTTCGGTGGCGGTATTTATATCTTCTATACTTCCGTCTATTTCCCTGGCTATTTTGTCGTCGACTCCGGGAACATCTTTTTTCAAATCATCCATAGTGACCCTGAAATCCAGTCCTTCCAGATCGGATTCTACGAGGCCTTCGTCTCCGAAGACATATCCCTCCGGCACGAAATCATCCACAAAAGCTCCCTGTCCCGGATACCCGTGTATAATCTTTTCCATCGCCCTCTCAAGCTGTATCAGCGTCCTGTCTTCGCCGAATTCGTCTTTCGGCTCAAGAACGCCCCTGAGGATGAACGTGTTTATCAAGAGCTCCGACTGGGTCAATCCGAAAGTATCTCTCTTTTCGTACTGGTCGAGGTCCACTCCTTCTTCTCTCATGAGCTTGAGAACTTCCGCTCTTCTCAACACTTTGTTTATATCTATCCGTGACGCCCTGATGAATTCCAGTGCCCCGGCATCTTCGAGCATATTGAGGGTCTCCGCCAGGTTGGGAGATTTCCTGAAAAGATCGAGCAGGAATGAGGTTATCCCCAGCGGGTCTACGGCAGAAGGAGCCGCGGCGACATCCGAAGGAGCCTCCCCTTTACCCACGGCGCCGCCGGAGACCTCGCCGTACCCGGTAGCCGGCCCCAGTTTAGGCGCCTGTACCTCGCCGTAAGTGCTGACCCCGCCGCCTTTAGGCATCGGCGTCTCGCCGTACACGCTGACCGATGCCGCTCCGCCCGCAGGCTGGCCGCTGTACGCGTCTACACCGCCTTTCGGCACAGAGACTTTCCCGTAAGCATCCTGAACGGCGCTTACGGTACCGCCGGCCGAACCCTCGCCCGTTATGACGGGTATCGCCGCCTCGCCTTTGAGCAGCTTGCGCCACTCCGTGTATCCGTATAAAGTGAGCGGCGGATTGGCAAAGAACTTCTTTATGGTATCGACAAGTACCTGGTCCCTCTTGAAATCCGGGAATTTCTGCATGAACCTCACCAGCCTGAAGATCATCCTCAGGTAATCATGGAACTCGGAGCTGTATATGCTGTCTACCCTCCCCATGGGCATATTGAGCCTGAGCTTCCTTTCCCTCATATCCTGTATTCCGCCGAATTTATCGTATACCCTGCCGGTGGAAGAAAGGCCTATGCGGTTCATGGTGAATTCAGGTACATCCACGAACATGTTCTTAAGGAGTTTCAGCGGGTGTTTGAACATCGAGTTTTCGTCCGTCATGACGCCCAGCAGATGTACGCTGTACCCGTCTACGCTGACGCGCTTGTTGAGCAGGTCTCCTTCTTCGTATCCGAGCGATCTTTCTATATTTCTTATGGCAGAGACCGTTTTCTTCCAGTAGACGTTCTCCAGCGCCTGTACGTACTTGTAGTTTACCAGCGTCTGTATCTGCCTGTGAGACCATATAAACTCTTCGGAGAACGGCAGCGGGAATTCGGGATCCTTTCTGCTCTCTTCGAAGATTATCCTGAGCATGGCAGTGCCCGAAGGATCTTCAGATGCCCTCATCAGCGTATTGAGCATCTGCTTAACGGAAGGATACTCTCTTCCCCTGACGGTAAACCCTCTGTCTTTCAGCTCATCTATGGTTATCCCGTCGATCTTTACGGTATCGACACCCGGGTAGAGCAGCCCGTAGACCGTCTTCCACATGACCTGCGCTTCCTCTTTTTCGCTCACATCTACCCTTATCATGAGGTCTATATCCGTGGTCTCCGCGGGTTTACCGAGCAATGTGTTCCTTACGGTCCCTCCGAATATCACTATGTCGGGCCAGTCGTTTTCCCTGGCGATATCGAAGATTCTTTTCATAGGCGAGTCATCCGTGAGGTTCTCCAGCTTCAGCTCTTCCGGCGCATCCTCTCTTGACACTATCCCCAGTTCCTCCCTGTCCATCTCAGGCAGGGTAACCGGTCCGCCCCTCGAAGACAGATCGCTGGGAGGCACCGGGACATCGTATTCTATCTGCAGGTTCTCGTCCCATTCGTCTATCTCTTTATCCAGTTCCCTTATAAAATCAAGATCTGCATTCAGAGCCCGGATCCTCTGCTGTATATCCGCTTTTTCCCTGCCGGACGTCTCCTTCAGCCTTGCTCTCAAAGCAGAGATTTCCTCCCTGTACTTATTGAGGTCCACCAGCAATATGGTCTCCCATACATGCCTTCTCTGCTCGAAGCTGAACTGCTCGTATTTTATCTTGGAGAATCCGACGTTGCTTATCATGACCTGATAGGTATGTACCCTCCTCAGCAGCTTCTGGAAATCCTCATCCGAGAGGACCGTAAGCTCCGGATAACTGGCTATTATCAGGTCCCTCATACCTTTAGGCAGGTAAAGGCCCTGGTGTTCCGGCTGTTCCAGAACGCGCAGCAAGGATTCGAAATTCTCCGTCCTTGTCTCGCCGTCAATGGTATTTGCAAGCTCTTCTTTCAGCTCTTCTCTCTGGTCTTCCGTCATGTCTTCCATGCCGGCCGCATCATGAACCCTCCTGAGTATGGAGGTTCTCAGTCCCGGGACGAGCTGCCAGCTCAGGAAATCATACCAGTGCATGCCGAGCGACTTGCTCTTCATCGCAGCCTGTATATAGAGAAGCTGTTCGTGCACGGCCATAGTGTTCCAGTTGCCCTCGCCGCTCAATATGTCCAGTACGGCGGAAACCCCTATCAGTTCCGTTCTCTCCTTGGGCGTGAAATCGAGTTTAAGGAATATATCGGCTATGAGCGGGGACGCCATTCCCGTTTCGCCGAAAGCCTGCTGTATCCATTCTAACTTCTCCGCAAGGTTCTTGCCGGTTGCGGCATCCTCGCTCTCTATGGCTTTCCTCATGCGCAATATCATGTCGTTCATGATCCTGGAAGCGGAAGTTTCATTTATAAGCTGCCTTATGACTTCCCTGAGAGCTTCCGTATCCGCGGCTTTCTTATCGGCATCCTGTTCTCCGGCTATTTTATCAAGATGCCCTTTAAGTCTTCCGGCCGCCGCGGCTTTCTTCGCTTCATCCGTATATCTGAAAGAACCGACAATCCTGTCGGCCAGCCCTGCGGCTTCTATCCCTCCTCCCGAAAATCCGTCGAAAATACGGTCAAGTTCGTCCTCTCCCATGGAGCTTCTCTCATCCGTTACCTGCCCTTCCCTTATAAGGCTCTTCACCGCCAGGATGTTTTCGCCTTCGAACAGGACGTCATTTATGACCATCTGGTAGACGTAGTTCTGCCACCTGGGATTAAGTTCCTCATAATGAAGAACGGCCTCTATCCGCTCCATAAGCATCCGGTTCACATCCCTGGGATCCATACTGGTTCCCGCCCGAACCCTTGAAAGGTCTTTATGATATATCTTGAGTTCTTCTATTATCTCCTGAAGTTTTTCTTTTGTCTTTTTCTGTTCGGCATCGGTTTTCCTTATGGCAAGAGAAGCGCCGTCAGTAAAATATCTGTACCTTGCGAGATGACCGCGCAGCCTTCCCACCGGCCTTCTCACGCCCAGGTCCGTTACACCGAACGCGTCCAGGAGGACCGAGTTGAGCGATTCGTCTATGTTATGCTCCCTCATGAAAGTATAAAGAGTTGCCGACCTTGAAATGGATTCCGTCAGCACTGCCGGGTGCCACACTTCTATCTCCTGGAGTCCCTTAAGGTTATACAACATCTGCATGAGCGTCGGGTCCTCTATACCTGATTTCAGGAATGCCTTATATATAAGATACGGGTTGCCGACGAATTTTTCCCTGGACGCGACTATCTGGAGCCACTTCTTCTGTTTCTCGAGCGAGTTAGCGCCGGGATTTTCTTCGAGCCATCTCTTGTATTCCTTCTGTATGCTCCTGAACCCGCCCATCCTCGTCAGAAGCTGCATCCGCCTGGCGAGGAAGCTCATTATAGCGGGTACCACCAGGAAGAATAGGAATATGGCCCCGACTATCATTATGGTCAGGAAGAACGGCCCAGTCAGCGTCAGCGGGACAAATCCCAGAGCCATCGTGCCTCCCGCAGCCAGGGATCCCGAAGCGGCGGCCCCGATACTCAGCGAACCGCTGATCGATCCGAGACCCAGCGAACCGAACCCTATAGTCCCCAGCACCGGGAACAGCTTAACAAGGAACGTGAGCAGCCCGAATATGCTCCCGGAGAACATGAATATGAACGGGAAGTACGCTATTATCCTGCTGAAAGCCCCTCTCATCGTAAAGAGGTTCAATACAACGTTCTCGAACATGCTCTCCGTTGTGAACCATCTCAATACCGGTTTTTCGAATACTCCCCTGCGTGAAGGCAGTATCCTCATAAGGCCGACGAACAGCATGGCACCTACTATCAATCCCGCTGCCGCTATTATCCACGGACTTACAGCCAGGACCCCGAAGGCCGCCAATCCGAGCACCAGGGCGGAACCCGGGACGACCGCGCCTAAGAATCCGTACTTCCCTATCGCCTTCATAACATTCGTGAACGCGCGCCACAGCCTGGTATGGAATTTCTTCTGGGCTTCAAGCCTCTTTCTCTCCCGATCCTGCTCACTTAATATCTTTTCTCTCTCTATTATGCGGATATCCTCTTTAAGTTTCTTTATCTCCCTGTTTATCTCCGCTTTCTTTCTGGGGTTGATCTCTTTTTCAAGGTCTTTTTCGAGGTTGCTTATCTGCCACGACCTTCCCCTGCCTATCCATTCGAGGAACCTTGCCAGTATCTCTTGTCTCTTCCTTATTTCGAAAGGAGCGTCGCGCCTGACATTGTACCAGACGGTAAAAGGTTTCAGTAAAGACGCCAGCGCGAATCCGAGCCCGAAATACCCGCCTCCCGGGAACAGCGTAAACAAGAGAAGGCCTAAACCCATCATTATATGGAACTTGGAATCCCTGATAGCCTTGCCCAGTGTCACGTCCTCTTCCAGACCCGGCGTAGCCGTGAATTTTGCTTTTTGACCCTCTACGAGGTACTTGTACATGCCGTGCATCGATAACGGGCCGAGTGAAGGATAGAACAGCGTCGACTGGCCTACGAACTGGAATAGCTGCCTGGGATGTCTCCAGGTACCTATTATAAACGGCAATATCGGCGCATAAAGAGTTATCAGCGTTACGACCAGGAAAGGAGCCCCCACCAATCGTCCTACAGCCTGCGGCATGATGAGCTCCAGCAGCGTGCTCATTACTATGTATATCATGAACACAGGCGAGATGACGATATTGGCGACGAAGGACATATCCACTTTTTCCATCACCGTCATGGGAGAACTCCACAATTCTCCCCGGAATATATTCCAGCTCCGTATCGTACTCGGCCATTCCCCGTAAGGGAATACGTGCCGCTTCAGGAAATCCATCGTGCCGCCTATCCATTTGCCTCCCTGTATATAGAAAGCACCGGCCGAGGGCGGGAACCCTTCCACGCACGCTATATCAGGCGCGAATATACCTATATATCCCTTATCGCCCGTCTGCATGCGGCTCTTTACTATGCCCAGCTTGATTAGTATCAGGTTTATCATGTGCCTGCCGAAAGACAGGAAGTTACCGCCCGATATCCTCTGCATCCATGACATCAGCAGGTCTTCGGATACTTCCTCCGGGAATGTTATTGTCTTGTCCTGTCTTTCCTTCACAGGTCTTCCGAAAACTCCGCCGGAGCCGAACACCCTGTCTATGAAAGACCTCTGAGCGCCTGACTTTCTCATATCCTCGGCCGTGGCTGTTATGTAATCCATCCTGAACATACCGCCGTGCCCCAGGAACATCATGAAGCGCTGCGTAGCCCTGTCTACCTGGTAGAACGGCCAGTGCAGGTTCACTCCCTTGCCGAGGGTCCTGGCAAAATAGGAAGAATCCGGCGGATTGTAAACGTGGGTCGAGAGAACGAAACCTATCTTCTCGTTTATGAACCTGCACATTATGTTCTGTATGTAATTGGGCGGGAACCTCTCGTCTTTATCTCCGAGTACGAAGAAATCCCATGCCGGCCCGTTCTTTTCGTAGGGGTTCTCTCTAAGATATTTGAAAAGATAGTTCAGGCCGCCGCCTTTTTCCTTGTGCACCCCTTTCCAGTTGGGCGGGACCGTTACCAGCTCCACCCTGTCCTTGCCGTACCTGTCCTGGAGTTCTTTCACGTAATCCTGTATCATCTCCTTATAGGATTTTCGCTCGCTGTACGGCTGGCCCGGGTATGCAGCAGGCGGGAAAGCTTTTTCCATATACACTTTTTCACCGTTCACCATCATGTACGGGTCTGTGGCTACATCCAGGATGAATACTTTTGTCCTTTCATGACCGCTGTTCTCCAGCACGCCCAGCCAGGCGTCTTTATACGCGTGAACGAAATCGTCCCCTATCGGGATAGCCAGTGCTACCGTCTTTTTCTGCATCTCCTCATTGTATTTCCGCGGGATGAACTTCCTCTTTTTCAGGTCTTTATCGACACCCGGGATCCTTGTGAGCTCGTCATCCATATCCTTGGGAGAAATGCCGAACATGTTCAAAACCCTGTGAGCGAGCGAGACCGAATATATCCTGGACAGCATCACTACGACGACGTTGAAGAACCCTATGAACCAGGCGAAAAGCACGAACATAAAGAGAGTCAGGTAAGTGAGTCCGAACAGGACCAGTGTCATGCTCGCTATGACCACGGACTTCCAGACCTGGTGCACTGTCCTGAAAACGAAATCTCCCACGAACGGAATGGGTTTCTCCGGGTACTGTTCCGCGGCTTTTTCCCTCAGGGTCCTGGCATCGTGTCTGCCCAGGTCTCCTTTATAAGGGATCCTCTCGTCTTCGACCGGGACGAGTTTATCGGCTATACTTCTCAGATGCTCCGCTGTGTAGCTCCTGTCTCCTATTTCCACGGTCCCTGTTCCGGCCGTATTTGCCAGTTTTACCAAGTCGTTCGCGCTGTATCTTTTATCCCCGAGCTTTATCGTTTTAACTACCTGCCTGGCCGGTTTCAGGAAGAAAGTATTAGCTATCATACTGATAGGAATGGAGAGCCCCAGCGCTATAAGGGCTCCTATGGTAGCTTTCGCCAACACCGAAGCGAGTATGGCTTTTGCAGTAAGGCCCACCGCTACACCCGTCCAGACCGGCGCTCCCAGCGAATAAATGACGGCTACCGCGGCGAATATACCTATTGTCTTCACCACTTTATTGCCCGTGAATATATATATACCCAGAGCAACTACCCCTATCACGATCGCTGCCGGAAGGAAAATCCCCGATAGTACCGGGAGTATGAGTCCCTGCGCGGCGATCACAGTGAATACACCCAGGGTACCCATTATAACCATGGTGACGATCAAGCCGAAACCCGTGCTCAGCGAAGTAGCCGTTCTTCCTATAATATCCTCCAGGTTCGGGAAGAAGGTCCTTAGCAGCTTACTGCCGAAGACCTTCTCTTTCACCCAGTCGGAATCCATTATCTCCTGCACCAGCCTGGAACGCTCCAGCACTATTTCAGGTATCTTGCCTTCTTTCTCTATTGTCTTTTTTATTGGAATTCTTCCGCCGTACAGTTTCCTGTGAGGATAGAGTTTCATAGAAGCATTCTTCAGAACACTGTTGAAGAACCCCAGCGCGGGTATGAGCAGGGCGATGATCTTGATTACTGGTAAATTTATGGCCGGGGTAAGAAGGAGCACTTCTGGCCCGGTGAAAACAAAGAATAAAGCAACCAGGGCAACCACGGTCAGCCACAGCAGGCCTTCCTTGTAAGGATAGAAAGAAAGCCAGCGGGTGTCTACCCTTTCGCGCTGCTCGCGGGTCTTGCGCATTGCCTCGGCCGCGGTCATAGTCGGCGATACGGGGGGCTCTCCCCTTCTGAATATCTTGTGGAAGAGCCATCTGGCGCCTCTGACGAGCGACCCTATAACCCTTATCCCTATATATACGGCGCCTACCTTCAATACGGTGATTACCGTATTCTTCAGGTCTGTTATGTTTTCAGCCTGCTGTTCTTCCAGGGCCGACCTGACTGCCTGTCTCAGTGAATATTCCTGCCAGTCGTCCGCCGACTCCAGGTCGGGATTTATCAGCGATCTTCCCTGCACCGCCGCCGTCCACCAGTTCGTGGCTGTCAATCCAGGGGCTCTCCTGTCGGCACTCGTCCTGTCGGCCGAATCCTTCAGATAGGAGCCGTCCGTGAGCCTGTAAGGTTCCATGGCAACGAGCAGCGACTCGGCCTGCGCTATGAGTTCGGGATCTCCGGATCTCATCGCTGAGGATATGAACTGCAGCGTGGCCTCTATGGATACTGCATGTTCCAGGTCTCCCTGTCCATCGGGCCGCCAGTCCATTCCCATCACGGTTTGCCCGTCGGTCCCGTACACGGCAAACTGACCGTAAGCATAAGCGAGCGTCATATCGGCCATGTCCCTCAGGTCCTGGGCAGTGTAGGTATTGCCTCCTATAGTAAGAGTGCCGTCACCGAGGTCATCGGCAGCCGCCCTGAGCATCTCGGCTCCCCATACCTGGTTATCCAGGTACAGGCTGTCGTCTACCACCTCGTAAGTATCGACATTGAAGCCGGCAGCGAAATAGCCCGTGTCGAAATCCCCGTCGCCGTCTGTATCTATACCGACCCACATATTACCGATGAGATGGTCCCGGGCCATCGCGGTTAGCCTTGCGTTGCCGGATTCCCTGGCGGCAAAATAGAAATCTATATTAGCTTCGGTTCCGGCGACAAGCCCGTCCGGGCCGAACTCGTGCACGGCCCCCATGGTGACATCGCCCTGCGTCCAGGTCTCCAGCCTTACATCGGCATCGCTGAGCCATCTCATGGCGCCGTCCGCGAGCCCGTCAGCGCGAGCGGCCATATCGCGGTCCTGCTCGCCTATAGTATCCGCGTAATCTCTAAGAGCTATCACGCTCCAGGCCATCGGGCCTATGCCGCGGTTTTCCGTCAGCGGCGCCCCGGTATCCCACCTGTAACCGTCGTACCAGGAGCCGTCCGGGTTCTGCAGGCTGGCCATCTCCTGCACGAGCGCGTCACCGGAAGCCCTCAGTTCAGTGTACCTCGGATCCGTCGGGGACATACCGCTGAGCTCTTCGGTAATGGTCCTGAGAGCTATCCACTGGTCGAAAGAATGGGCCCACATGTCATCCGAAACGTTGTATGACCTGAAAAGATTCGTACTGCCGTTCTGCTGGGAGAGGAGGTAATCCAACGATTCCGTGACACCTTCGCCCGCGGTCATCGACGGCCTCTCGAAGACTATATGCTCCAGGTCCGACATCTCGAGCTCATCCGGCACTCTTGCGGGTATATCCAGGGTCGGGTCCACCAGATCCATGAGTTCCTCGTCATTTAGGATATCGATCATCTCCTGCATGCTGATATGCCAGGAATCCCTCGGCATCCTCTCGTCAAAGATCCTCGATCTCAGTTCGCTTGTCCTGACCAGGTCGCCTTCGGCGAACGCCAGCGGATCCATGTTATCCCTGTCATATACGAGAACGTCGTTGCTGGCTATCGTAAGCACGGGTCTGCCTGCGGAATCCACTACCGTTATCTCTATTATATCTTCGTTCCCGAGAAAACCTTCGCCGGAGAGCGTCTTTACTATCAGTCTTACAGAACCGCTCCCGGTTTCTCCGTCCGTTCCGAGGTCCCGGTAAAGGAACATGTCCTGCCTGTCGGGTATCTCCCTGTCGTTGAGCGTGGGAATGCCGTATATCATCTCGTCGGATACGAAAATCGATTCTCTGAGTGTCCAGCCTCCGATATCCAGGTTGATATAACCCCAGACCCTCTGCACCGGGTCGGCTTCGTAAACGTCTATCCTCACCAGCCGGCCGGCCCTGAAAACAGGTTCCCGTCTTATAACTTCGTTAGATACCGAGACGCCCATAACGGTCCTGTGTTCGGATATGCTCGTGTTGAGCGGGTATCTTACGGTGTATTCGTTGCCCATTGTCATGACGACGGGCCCGTCCACGTACTCCCATTCATAAGTGTATGTAATACCGGTATCTCCGAAGGTCCTCGAATGGAGCAGGAACTCTTCTCCCTGAAGACGGTGCACTTCGGTGTACGCCACTTTATCCGGATTATCCGCATCGGTCACCGTGTAATATCTTATATTGATCTCATATGGCCGGCCGCCGTCATAACTTATCGTCTGGGTGGCTATGCGCTGGCGCGTAAGGGCGTCCAGTATATCGAACGAACCGGGCTCAGTCTCGCTCGGCATGATGATATAATCGCCTATCCTGGTCTCAGATAATATGTTCTCGAACTCGAAGAAACCGCTGCCCGTCTCCCCTATTACGCTTTCGCTCTGCATTATCCTCTGTCCCTGGTCATCCACCAGAAGAGCCCCCTCCCCCCTTTCACCGTCGGTTCCATTCAATACCCTGATTACTTCGCCGTTCACCGCCCTGAGCTCCGAGTAGACTATGCCGAACGGCGCCCTTATAACGTGTTCTTCGACAGTGCCGTCGGGATTTACTATTATCTGCCCGACGGGAACGTTCCATTCGTTATACACGGTCGTTATATGCCGCTGGGACCCGTCTACCACATCGGTGGCTGTTTCCTGCCTTTCCAGCATCCCGTCATCGTTTATCTGTTCGCTCTCAACTACGACACGCTCTCCCGCACTGAAGACTTCGGGAGCCATGCCTCTCTGCGGCACCGCGAGCTCCTGCCTGAATCCCCTGGTATCAACTATGTATTCGGTGAGGTTGCCTTTATCGTTTATCCCGTAGGTATGGGTCTGGGCCACACCGGCGGTCGTATAGTCCGTCATTATGAGCATCCTGTTGTCCGGTCCCAGAAGCAGCGGCCTGCCGTCCTGCCCGTCGTAATACACTATTTCATAAGGATCGGATTCCACGCCGTCCGTGACCCTGACAAAACTTGTCATATAGCTGTTGCCGTAATTATCACTGGTATAATACTCAATTTTCCTTACATCTGCGTCGGCCGGAAGTTCGCCCTGCTCGAGCTCCGTACCGAAAGCAACGCTTATCCTCTCGCTGCCTATCTCGACTCCGAAAGCGTTATAATAATGCACTTCTACCCGGAGGATTTCTCCGTCGGCGTATACCGTATCTACCTGCTGGAGCGAGCCGGCGGGAAGATCCTCTTCTGCTATGGTGCCTGCGGAAGCCGGTAAGAGCTCCCCGTGGACTGTCGTTACGCTGCCGGTCTGCGTACTTATGACCCGCGGGCCCCTGATATCCGTCTGGGACGGGTCTATTGTGACCTGGGTGGTCTCGCCGTAATGGCTCACGGTAGTTACTATTATCAGCC
This sequence comes from Elusimicrobiota bacterium, assembly GCA_016934855.1. Classification (GTDB taxonomy): domain Bacteria; phylum CG03; class SLGR01; order SLGR01; family JAFGSA01; genus JAFGSA01. Next base: position 30,042 of record JAFGSA010000001.1, on the reverse strand, counting down.
CGTCAGCCGTAACCTCATAGCTGTTATAAAGCGCGTTTACATGCCCGTCGAACTGGCCGACCAGCCGGGCCACGTCGACTCCCCTGAGCGTGACGTCTTCGGGCGTCACGTTGAATATCTTCATATTTTCTTCGCCCCACTGGACCATGGGGGTCTCTGCGTCGGTCCTCCTGGCATGGAGTTCTATGACGGGAACCCTCTGCCCCTCTACCGTCCGGAACAGCGTCCTTGAAACCGGTATCTCCATATCGCCGTCGATAACGAAGACCGTATCCCAGTCTCCTTCGGTCACGACCTTCTGGTATGCCTGTCTTTCCCCGCCGGGAGTATACGTAAAGTGCGTAGCTACGGTCTTTATGACCCTGCCGTTCTCATCGACTCCGCCGTACGCGTACTCGACGAAGACCATGAACTCGTCTCCGATCATGACGCCTTCTCTTACGGGAAGGCTGTATCCCACCCGCGGGTCTATATCGTATTCTATCCTGACATTTGTGTTCGTATCCTGAGTGTAGACTATATTGCCTTTTTCGTCGTTTACGACCTGCAATGTCTGTATCACTTCTCCGTACTCGTCGAAGCTCGTGACTTCGTATTCGAGCACTACGTTATTGGCCCTGTCTATATCTGTTTCGTCTATCTCGTATCTCTTCAACTCGAAAGTGGTCTCCACTCCGCCGTTTGTGCGGATGGTCCTCATCACGCTCTCCGGCACGTATATATAGTACCCGTCGTCCATGATTATGAGCCTGGTGTCCGTCTCGTCTACAGTCTGGCTGGCTTCTATGTTCTCGATGCTTATGGACCCGAAGTCCATGGCTTCCTGGGATATGACGCTTCTCGCGCCTACCTCGACAAGTGTTGCGGCGGGAGTATCGAAAGTGTACGGTTCGCCGTCTACCCCGTCGTGAACAGCCCTGGATTCAAACAGGAATCCTCCTTCAGCCTCATCATATATATATGTATCTATATATAGTATCTGCTCGGGATCGTCTTCGGCATATACAGTCACTTCCACCCGGGTTATCTGGCCGTGAGTATATGTTACGAGCTGGCTGGCTCTTACCCTGCCCTGACCGTCCCTGAGCACATCCGTCCTGGAGCCGCTGCCGACACCGTCCAGACTCGCGCGCCCTTCTTCGAGCTGGAAAGTCGTAGTATCGAGAGTCCTTATTGTCTGGCCGCCCTGCCAGGCCAAGACATTAACCGTCGTTATGCCGGTAGACGGCGTCTCGGTTATCGTGTACGGCCGTCCGTCAGTGCCTATAAGGAGTTCGCCGTCATCGTCCAGCATAGTCGTCCTGGATATGACCACGCCGTCGGGTGTCTGAACAACGGTTTCGACTATCCCGTACGGCCCCTGGAACGTATTTATTATCACGCGTTCTCCCGGTATGATTATCTGCTGTTTGACGGGAGTGTTCCATAAGGGATCATACTCGGTCCTTGTGACCCTTACGACTACTCCGTCCTGATCGGTCTCTGTCTCCTGGATGACAAGAGGATGGAAAGGCCCTTCGGTGAGGACTTCCACCGAAGTCTCTGTTATTATGACGGACTGCTCCTCCTGAAGGCTTATAAGACGGGCATTCGCCTCGTCATATGCCTGCTGGGCGGTTGCCACCGCTTCCATAAGATGCCGCTGGATCCTGACGATCTCTATATCGCCGCCGGATTCCGAAAGCGCCTGGTCGAATTGCGTCGCGGCGGTAGTCTGAACCGACTGCGCCGCATCAAGGTCCGACTGGGCTGCCGCGACAGCTTCTTCGTCAACGTACTGATAGCTCGCTCCCCAGTGCGCAGCATCTCCCGTACCGGGGGCATTATCTTTGTACTTGAAGAATACTACTCCGCCCAGGCCTATGCTGTGAGCGTAATCCTCTATCGCGTGCATTATGGCCCACCTTACCTCTTCCGACTCGACAAGACCGCTCATGTGCCCCACATCGTAAGCCATCCCTATATCCAGTATTATCCTGCCCATGTCATCAGGATTATTGACATCCAGCCCGTTCTCTTCTATCACCCTGTCTATGACATTCTGATACTGCTCGATGACAAGAGGTATGTCTTCTTCCCCGAACCCGTCATCTCCCACGTCAATGCCGTCATGTTGTCCGGTATAAGCCATCGGATAAAGGGTCAGGAACGCGTAATCTGCGCCGGGTACATCTCTCAGGAACGAACCCTGGACATGGTACCCATAGTCCATATTGGCTTCCCAGCCGTAGTGGAGTCCCGCGGCCAGCTTCACATCCGGAGCAAGTTCTCCCAGCCTGCCCATTATGTATTCCATATACTCTTCCTGCCTCTGCTCTATGATTTCCTGGTCCGCGTTCATCTCGGCAGTATCGTCGGCCCTGTCGACTATCGTATAAGCGGGGTCGTACAGAGGACGAAGATGCCCGTCCCCGTCGAGATACTGCGCATCCTGATTGTCCGTCGGGTTGTTCACGAAAAGGAACATGACTACATCTTTATATTCTTCCGCAAGCCCTACGGTAGCTTCGTACCTGTCAAGGACCCTGTCTGCGTCGTGAGTACTGAAACTGAATCCCGTATCATACCATTCCAATCTCGGGATTATCATTATACCGGAGGTGCGCGCGGCTTCGAAAACTTCTCTCTGCTCTGCTTCGCTGAATCGTTCGAACCCGTAGATGTTTACGACATTCATGCCGTTGTCATGCAGCAGCTGGAAATCAGCCAGGACCATGTCTCCGTCTATGTTACTCGTATCTCCCGCAACCGAAGGCAGTTCATATGTCATTCCCTGAGCCTCGTCATATGGCGAATCCACGGGATCCAGATGGAACGGCCTCACTACGGCATCCACCGGGGTCTGGGCAACTGACAGCCTGGCTTCGGCATCTGTGACCGCGGCCTGAGCTTCCTGCAGGGTGTCATAAAGTTCTATTAGATCATCCCTTCCTCCCAGTGCCTCGTTGAGAGCCCTCTCTGCTTCCTCGAGCGCCGCACGGGCTTCTTCGAGCCTCCTGCGCGCCTCTCTTATATCCTCTGTATCTTCGGCGCCCGGATCCAGCGAACTCGTTATCACCCTGCCGTCTATCGACCTGTATACGGGCCTGTTATGCTGGGCTCCCCTGATGACCTCGGTATGGCCGTCATATCTTATTGTCTCCGTTATGATGCCCGTCTCGTCTGCTACATATGTATGATACCTGCGCAGGCCTGTTATGGTATAATCGTACTTGATAAGCCTGGATCCGTCATGATCGAAGATATCGTCGTAATATTCTATATCGTAATGCTGTACTATCGGCGCTGCCCCGCCGTCTACGTTCGGGAGTATCACATCGAAACCGGTAAGCTGTTTGTACCCGTTATCGTAAGAATAATATTCCACCATGTAATCGAACCCTGCCGAAGTGCCGTCCCCCGGTATGCTGTATTCCCTTACGCTGCCCGTCTCGTTCCCGAACGGATCGAAATATACCGTCTCCGTACCGATTATATCTCCGTCGAGATCAGTCACCGTATCCAGCCTCTGCATCTGGCCGTCTATTATCTGTATCTGCCCGTGCATTATTATCTCGTCCCCGGTCCTCGTAGACAGCAGCCTTCCTGCCGAATCGGTAGTAGTTTCCACCGTCGGGTTCCTGAGGCTGAAAGTCCTGTCGACCACACTTCCTCCTATCCCGTCCCAGAGGTCGAGCGAATCGGCGTCTCCCGTAGAGACTACGGTTACCGCGCTGCCCACCGTCATATCGCCGTAAGGTGTGACATTCACTGTCGGACCGGCTGCCGCGCCGGGCGTGCCGGGCTGAAGATATACGTCGCCGTTACTCCAGGACTGTACTACCCATCCCGTGTGCTCCCCGAACACCACTTCGATATACAATCCGTCTCCGATCTGCATCTGGTTACCGGTGGCATGAACGATCGTACCTGCCGGAACGACCGCCAGCTGGGTATTCCCTGCCACGGCTGACCCGCCTGCCTCGGGTCTTAGAATAAGTGCGCGTGCCGCTCTCCAGGGTACGCCGAGTTCGGCTTCCGGCTCTTCCGCTGCTGGCGCTCCCGATACTTCAGCTGCGGGCACCTCGATCTCTGAGAGCACTTCGGCTTCGGCAGCATCCGTGAGTTCCGTACCCGCAGGAGCGGTAAGGAAACAGTATCCTGAGGTCCCGCGGGTTCCCGAAAGGACCCATCCGGTTATGACTTCATCTACGCCGTCACCGTCGTTATCCACGGACGCGACCACTCTCGACCAGGGGCCGTCGGTCTCCAGTATGTATATGGCATCCGCCTCGGTTCTGGGTATTGAACCCAGGCTGCCGTAATCGCGGCCGGGCCCGCTCCTTATGATCAGGCTGTTGTATCCCTGGGCGACCATATACTGGGTATTTATTATCATCATGTTGATCGGGTTTATTCCCGGCTGTTCTGCGGGTACTGCTGCTGCGGGCGGAATTTCGAAACCGGATATAACCGCTTCGGCTTCCGGCGAAAGCTCAGTACCGGCGGGCGCATCCCCGAAGCAGTAGGCAGCTTCGTTGCCCGGGTCTCCCGCGAGGACCCATCCTTCAACCCCATCGGGGGATATTATATGGGCCCAGTTGCCCTGAGTCTCTATGACATACACAACAGTCGGATTCTCGGGATCCCTGCTGTATTGCAGGGTGGCCCCTCTTCCGTCATCCATAACCTGCTGGTAACTGGCCGCCGGACCGCTCCTTATTATGAAGCTGCTGTACCCGCCGGCATGGCGCACTACCATTATATTTTCATCATCGAACTCGAACTCGGGAAGCTGCGGCCTCGGGACCAGGCTATCGACATCCAGCTGGGCAGCGGGAGGTACCGGAAGAGTTACCGTCACGGCCGAAGCTCCCACTATACCGTCGAGCACGGCAGCCGCCTCTTCGGTAACCTCAGCTCTCCTGTTTACTTCTATGAACCACTCGGTCTCCGTTCCCACTTTGTGACCCGCCAGCATCCATCCGCGTTCGCCCGACTGGGTCACGACTTCCACGTAGAGGTTGTTCTCCAGCTGTACGATGGGCCCGGCTATATACACGGTATCTCCCTCTTCTATAGAATCGATCACTTCGCCGAAATCGGTTATATCATATGTATGAGTTATGGTATTGAACCTGCCGTCCATGTCCTGGTCGAGCCTCAGGATGCCGTTGCGGGCGTCATCCTGGCTCGTTCTCCATAGCCTCATGTTCTCTTCGCTCCATACTATCTCTCCGGAGAGGGTATACTCCGGCACTATCTCGTACACGGGGACCCTCTTGCCGGCTATGGTCGTATAGACTATCCTTCTGGTGACAAATTCGTCGGTCGCGCCCGTAACCGGATCGGTCTGTATGGTAACTTCCTCGTCGGTGGTGAGGGTCCGGGTTATCCTCAGGTATTCCTGCCTGTGCTCCTCGTCATACACGCCGTCAATATAGCGGAAGTAATGCACTGTATGCTCAGAAACCACCCCTGTCTGCGTGTCTATATTCTCAGGATCGTACTCGTACTCTATATCGGCTACGAAAACGCCGTTTATCATCACTCCTTCCCTTGCGGGAAGGTTCAGGTATTCGAACGTATCGTACTGCACAATCCTGTTGGTAGTCAGGTCTATGGTGTAGTCTATTGCGCCCGTGGCGTCATAATGAGTCTCGATCGCGCCTGCCTGTTCGCCGCGACGCCCGTATGATATGGTCGTAAAGTTCCTTATCAGCCCCGTGGCCTGGTCTATATCATAGTCGCCGTAGCTGGCAACCGGTATCCTTACGGTACCGGCATCCGTAAGCACCGTCCTGTAGCTCGTGGACGGCACGGGAACGAACTTCCCGTTATCCAGCCTGATAAGTGTATATTCGGTAGTGACATCGCCTATTACCGTCCTGAAATATGTGTCGGGCCTTCCGTCGCCGTCGTAATCATGGCTGATTACCCTGGGATCGTCTATAACTTCCGCCATCCACACCATACTGCCTCTTACACTGGGATGTTCCGTCCCTACCACTGTCGTTTCAAAAGTGATGACGCTACCCGTCGTCTCGTCATAATACACGGCTTCTCCCGGGCTCAGGTCTATAAGCTCATGCACGTTCTTGTATGCCGTGTGCATCAGGTGGTAGTAGGTATCGGGCTGCGGTATCGCCGAATCGAGGCTTATGATGAAATCTGCGTGACCCTGGTCATCGTTAACGACCCTGTACCTGTCCACTCCGCCTTCTTCTGATTCCGGATCCGAAACAGCCACAGTAAATTCCGATATGGCTCCGGTGTACGGATTGATATGCCTTCTGCTGACGGTATAGCTCTCTTCGTATACGCCCGGAACTTCCTGAGGCTGGGTCACCCTGGGGACCCATACCTGGTCCACCTCGGTATCGCCGGTCCTCTCGTTTACCGTGCGCCTTTCTATAAGAACGAACTCGTCCAGAAAATCCGCATGACCCGCGTATATTTCCGCGTATACTTCCATGACCCTTTCTTCGGGCCACTCGGTCCTGTTGTGATAGACCTCGTTCCACGCGGCTTCCCAGTCGGCATCCGTCCATTCGTCCGTGTGATCGCGCTGCACCACTTCACCGGCGACTATCTGGAGTATGAAATGCCGGGATGTCTCCCAGTCCGGATCCTCACCCAGGCTGAGAAGCTGGGCGTCCAGATCCGTGAGCTCCGGTATGTCCTCGGGTTCGATATCAGGAAGCACGGTGTAAGTATCGGTCCATACGGCCCTGACCGGAACGTAGGTGAATTTATTATTGCTCAGCGCTATGAGCTCCAGGTATATCCTGGTGCCCTCGATTTCTATCACTATCTGATGCCCGTCAGGAACCGGCTGCCCGGCCATCGGATGACCGTCGCCGAAGACAGGCCGTTCATCGAATATCTCAGGATCATACAGGTATTCGCCGTCCGTGCCCATTATATGCGGCAGCCAGTCTTCGGCTTCGAGCGGCCTGCCGTACCTGAACATCTGGAGCACCCTGCCGGAGTCCCTGTCGATCTGCATGAGCCTTCTGCCTTCGGGGCCTGCCTCGTCGAGTATATAGGTAGCGGTCGGAGTGACTTCCCTGGGCTGGCCTCGTTCCGTGAAATCATATATCACATAATCTATCATCTGCCCGTCGGGGAGGTTGTCATTGAGTGTATCTATCAGGATGATCAGGTTCTCGGCCAGGCCCAGTTCCTGCGCCTCTTCCACTGTATAATGTTCCGTTGTTACCGCCCCGAAGGAATCATAGAATCTGACTTCGAGCCTCTCCGTCCTCTTGTTATAGGTGATCTCCACCCTGCTGAGCTGCCCGGGGACCACCAGTCCCCTTATGCTCGTATACACCTCCATCGTACTCCTGTCCATTACCGGTACTTCCGTCACCGGACGTTCCACGGAATCCCTCAGATCGTCCATTGGCTGTATGGCTATCACTCCGGCCATAACCTCGGGATCGTCACCCAGCATCACTCTCTCGTCGCTGTAAGCTACCGCGAAATTCTGCCTGTATGTGGATACGCCCGTTATGCTCTGGAACCCGTAATACTCGAACAGGTGCTGCGCGTTGATGTGGAGCATGGCACTCCATCCCTGGTCGATATCCCTGTTGTTATTTAGCGTACCGTCTATCTGCACTTCGACGTATCCCCTGTGAGCGTCCTGAGTTCCGGGAGAGAGCTGGAAGAAATAGTTGCCCCACGGGTCCGACATAGGGTTCCCTTCGGGGTCATAAACCCGGCCCCAGCAAGAACCGTCCGCATGTACCTGTACTTCCAGGTAGCTCCCTGAAACATCCGTGAATATCGCGGTGAAACCGTCTGCGCTGTTCACTGCTGTGTCCCGGACAAGCCCGGCGTCGCCGGGTATAGATATCGTATACTGGTTCCCGGCCTGCGTTACGACCGAATCGAGCATCTGCGTCTCTATCATGCGGTCGGGCACGCTCAGGTTATAAACGGCATTTACTCCTATTAACTGCTCGAGGTTCATGCTGCCTCCGACAAGCCCCACTGTGCTCATATCGAGCACGACTTCGGCGGTCCAGCCTGTCCTCGTGCTGGCTACTGCTCTCTGGGGATTATGCGGGTCCACTTCCATGTCGGCGACCCAGGAAGTCGTAACGCCGTTGGATACTATCTGCATCGTCCCGTTCGGGTATATTATCAGCTGTACTTCCCTGTGGAGTGAATCAAGATAAATGACAAGGTTGTTGGCGTTACTCCGCGTGGTATCATCAACCTCGATGCCGAGATGGAGCTTATTGTCCGGCGTGACTATGTATCTTATACTTATGCCGTTTCCTTCCATCACTTCGGCCGTTTCCCACGCGTGCTCGTCAAGCACCCCGTCAAGTGCGAGTTCGTCGATGTCTTCCTCGTCGCTTGTATAACCGACTTCGAGATAGGGCGCGCCGTCGCCCTGGACGATCACCTGTCCGAGCGCGTACGAGTCGCCGATCGTTTCCCAGCCGTCGCCCGGCACTGCCAGCACAGCCGCTTCGGCCATATCCGACAGCTCCGTATCAGCCGGCGCTTCGGGAAGGTACGCCTGATTTGTATAACCCGATATTATCCAGCCCCTCGTGCCGTCCGGGCCTATTATCTCGGTATACTGTCCGGTCTCGTCCGTCCCGAGCACATATACGACATCCCCGGCAACAATTGATCCCAGGGTCTCATTGCCCGCGACAGCGCTCCCGCCGGGTTCTTCCCTTATAAGTATCGTATCGTACCCGGCAAAAGTCCTGTTTCCCGCAAGAGGAGTCAGTACCCTTATATTTTCAGGATCTATCTCGGTAATTGCGGCAGCGGGATCGGTAAGTACCTGCACCTGTGCCGATATCTCGAAGACCCCCTCGAGCCTTTCATCGTCTTCCCCGATATTCCATTCGAAACTGCCTTCGCCGTCGGTTATATCCTGAGTATGGATAACCCTTCCGTTGGCATAGATTACTATCCTGGCCCTCTGTCCCGCCGGGACTTCCGCGTTCCAGGAGATATGGACACTGTCTTCAGTAGAAGGAATCCGTTCGCTGCCCAGGCCCGGCGTGACCATAGTCACATAGGGAACATCCGCCCTCTCATCAAGGGGAACGGTCCTGATCCTTGCGGTACCGACCACTCTTCCGTGCGGGTCGATTATCTCAACGGTGTACTCCACTCCCGGGTGAAGGTCCGTCAACGTGTAATCGCCGTCGGTGAGATCGTCAAGAACAGTGTCTCTTTCGTCATGCACGCCGAAGTTAGCCCATTCCTCGAGCAGTCTTTTATCATGCAGTTTGAATATATGGAACCCGGCCAGATGCGGGTTACCGCTCAGGTAATCTACCAGTTCCTGAAGTGCGAGCACCCTGGTGCTCTTATCCGTTACGCGACCGCTCGTATGGTCTATCTCGTCCGCGAAACCTATCTGGTCTATCACTATGGGAAGGCCGTTTGTCGCCGCCAGGTCTATTATATCGTCAAGGAAATTCCTCGCAATGAGCTGGTCGGGCCTGCTGTCAGTATCCGGGATGTTATAACCGTAAGTGTCGTCCCTGAACACATCGGCGTCATTGAAGTTGGGATAAACGACCAGGGATATGCCGTCAACATCTTCCAGTCCGGAAAGGTCTGCCTGCGGGAGTTCGCCGGCCGTACCGTAATGCACCGCCACATATATAGGTATATCGGGAGCCTGTTCGTCCAGTTCATTTGTAATATATTCGATGTAGCCCCTCTGCTGCGGCGCCGAAGGCGGCGCGCCGTCTACGTACGTGCTCATATCGTCCAGGGGCATGTTTACGATGAAATACCCGACCACGTCCGGGTACTCGTTTGCAAGAGCTATGACGTCTTGATAATATTCCAGGACATGGTCCGCGTCGTACTGGGTATAAGCGAACCCTTCTTCATAATAATCGAGTTTTATATGAACGGTGAGGTCCAGTTCCCTGCACAATTCCAGTATATCATCCTGAATGGGCTCCAGTCTCGGGTCACCCATACCGAATAATTCAACACTGTTATAGTTCATGGCGGCAATATTTCTCAGGTCGGCCTCGACCTCGTCCCACGGGATGGAACTGCTGTCCGACCCGTATGTATCCGCGGGAGCATACACTATGCCCTGCACCTCGGTTCCGACATCCACCCTCTCTTCGAGAAGCATTATGTTCCCCGATATTCTTATAGTGTATTCACCGTCACCTACGCGGTCCGGAAAATCGAGATTTACAGTCGCCTCGGTCTGGGTCACGTTCAGCACGTCTATTCCGACTACTATCGGACGGTCGTAAAAACCTGTTCTTTCCAGCATGTCTATCACCCAGTCGGCTTCGCTTATACCCGGGAATACGGCTTCGAGCGCCGGCAGGAGCGTATCTCCTATGACTATGTTTATCCCCTCCCTTATCAGGTTATCCATGTCATAGGTATTTTCCTGTATCTGCTGCTGAACTTCCCTGGCCTGTTCGCCGTACGTGCCCGGCCCGAAGTAGACGGCGTTACTCAGGGACCAGGGCTGGTAGTCTTCCGCAGCCGGGTCGACCAGGTCCAGTCCTATCAGGGCGGTATTTATGAGTCCTTCGAAGAGGCCGCCCACCCTTGAGCCTAACCCCACGACTCCCCGGTCCCCTTCTATCAGCTCGAAGAACCTGGAGAAATACCTGAAATCCGTACCTGTCTTATCGCTGATAAACCGGTCCAGGAGCTCGCTCTCCCCGGACACCATCTGCACCGTAGCGTTCACCGCGAACATGTTAAGCGTGGATTTCATCAATGATTTGAAGAGTTTCCACATGAGCCTTCCGAAACTCAGATCCTTCTCCACCGGCCTGTATATCTTGTTACCTTTCGGATCCTTTACGGGTTTGCCGGTCTCGTCTTTCACGACTTCCCGGGCGACGTATTTCCTCTCCTCGCGCGGAGTATCGAAAAAATTGTATATCATATTCACAAAACCGACAGACAGACCGTCGGGGCCTTTCTGGTCATTGAAGAAGTTAATGCCCAGCGCCAGGAACATGCTCGAGAAGAAGCTCTGTATGGAGACATTCAGGTCAATACCGAGGATATGGATCGTGGCATCGGTGAATATTTCCAGGACGGAATCGCTGACTCCCAGAGGACCCAGTATCAGGGCCACAAAACTGAATACAGACGCGATAAGCACCGATTCGGGAAGAAGGCTCAGGACCAGGGCTCCTCCGACCGAGCTTATTATCCACAGGTGGACCCTTCTGACGGTGAAATCCAGGGCTCCGCGGAAGATAGCGCTGTCATCCCAGAAGGACACAAGAGAGCGGAAAACTGCGCTGCGCCACAGAGTATTTGTCACCCCTGCCCATCTCCTCTTAATACCGGCGAACAGCCCCTTATGCTCTTTTACCATCAGGCCGGTATCATCGTATTTTGAGGTTATCATGAGCATTTCACCGCCGGATACTTCATTAGCGGCTTTCCCGAAATAAGCGGTGGCTATGCCTCCTGCGAAATATTTGAAGAAGAAGCTGTAATAGAAGGAGAACATGTTGAAATAATCCAGCAGGCCTCCTATTAAAGGTATTCTGTTGACTATCCATGCAGCCTTGAATTTCTGACCTACTAACTGCTCGTATTTCTTGCGCTGAGCGCTCTTCATGTCATGGATTATCCGCAGGAGCTTGACCCTTGAAGCTGTCTGTATCTGGAACTCGAAAGCCTGCCTCATATGGTCCGCCTTCATCTTCTCCTGAACGATAATGTTCCTCTGCTGGGGAGTAAGGTCCGATTTTGCCAGGATCTTCCTGTAGTCTTCCGCCGACGGCCATTTAGTCAGGTACCTGATCTCCATACGGAGATCATCGTCGCTCTTCCTGTCGAATATAGCGCTGAAAACACCGCCCGCAAACTGGAAGATGAGTTCCATTATGGCTGTGGAACCTATTATCCACAGCATAGGCGTTGTAAGCAGGGAATACAGCGCGACATTGGTAACGATACTCGCCGGTATGACTCCGGCAACCGCGGTAAACAGAAATACAGACGGGGCGGCTATCGGGAACGCTATACCTATCGCGGCTCCTATGCCCATAACGAGCGTACCTACGACTGCGACAAGCTTTATTATCCTGAATATCTTTTTAACAGTGGCGAATTTCACTTCCGGCTTTTTCAGCTCGGGTATTTCGGGCTTTCTTATCCGGGCGCCGTCGACTTCGCCGTCATCGATCAGTTCGCTGTCTTTCGATACCCTGGCTACGTCGTTAGCCCTGCAATCATACTGCTCGGCAAGTTTCCTGGCTCTTGCGGGATTCTGCCCGATCCATACCCTGAGGTTATCCCTTATCTTTTCCCTTTTCGGCGCAGGCAGCTTGTTCCAGTCCGCACCGGGATCTTCGCCGGCAAGTATCATGGCCCATTTCTGCCAGAGTTCCAGCTCCACGTATTCGTGCCTGGCGAGCCTGTCGACCCAGACATCGCCTTTGGCGAGCGCGCCTTCCGCGATATATATGCAGTTCCTCAGGAGACCGGAATGACCCAGCTGTTCCTTCCCGTCCAGCGTATCGGCGCCTTTTACTATATATACTTTCCTCCCGTCCATCTCGAAGAGCATCTCCAGCGATTTCCCGTTCCTGTTGTTGGCGGCGTCTTCTATAGTGGCGTTAACCAGCTTATGCCTCTCGGGATCGGTCACTCCGATATCAGCCCTGTTAAGATCGAAAACGAGCTCGGCCTCGGCGGCTTCCGCTTTTCCTACTTCCCGGGCAGACTCTATTATCTGGCTGGCAGTATGTTTGCCTTTGCCAAGGGCATCCTTCCCCTTAGAGAGGGCTTCCGTATCGTATCTGAGAGTAGAAGTATTAACGGGGAGCTTCTCTTTAGCGTGCTGCCTTGCGCGCTCGATAAGGGTCCTGGGATCATACCTGAGAGTTGTGGCGTTGACCGGGACAGGGTTCTTCTTTCCTTCCCTGGTATTGTTATATTCCTCCAGCGCCGTTTTATGGCTGTTAAGCGTTTGAGGGTCGGCTCTCAGCGTTGTGGCCGTTATGGGTAACCCGTATTTATCAAGCGTCGCGGCGCGCTCTATAAGGGTTTCGGGAGCTACATTCTTAATGGTCCTGGATTTCGGGTTGATCTTCGACCCGTAAGTATCATTGATTGTCTTTATTGTCTGTTCCGCCGCTGTCTCCCTGAGTTCCTGCGTAAGAGCGTTGTTCCTGTCGAAACCGTATATCCAGTCGGCCAGCCCGAAGAGAAGCCTCTCTTCGAATCCGGCTTTCTTTCCTTCGCTGTCTCTTATGAGGTTGAAATTATAGATTATCAGGTTGAACTCGGCTTCGGCGGCGGCGAGTCTTTCTTCGTCCCAGCCGAATTCTTCGCCGAGCTCTGAGAGTTTTCCCTTCAGCTCTTCAATAGCCTGTTTCGTCCTGCCGGCTTTCAGAAGGTTGAGGAATCTGCCGTTGAAGAATTCTCTGAAAGCTTCGCTGTTAAGGTATATGTCGCGGAGATCCCAGCCTGCGCCCCTTGCAAAAGCATGCGCATTGACCCCTTCCGGGAGCATCTCCGGATGGGCCGAGAAATATGCTTCGCAGAGTTCATGGAATACAGCCAGCGGTTTTCCGGCTATGAGCGACGTATAGTAAAACACGCCGCTGGAGGCAAACCCTAGGCCTACGGACGGATTATATCTGACTTTTACCTTGGTTAGACTTTCGTAGAAAGCGTTTATCTGGCGGGACAGGGATACGAGGGCTTGTATCGTCTTCGGAGGAGCTCTTTCATCCGTCTCCACTTTCTTGCCGGATAATCCCAGCGCTTCCAGGATCTTCGCAGTCAACTCTGAAAGCATCCCCAGCGTGCTCTTAAGAACGCTGTCTATAGCGGCATCCAGCACCTCTCCCGAACTCTGCCTGTCGATGACCTCCAGGACGGCATATTTTCTTATTGCAGGATCGGGAGAATCGTAGAGCCTGCCGCCCTTCCTGTCATAGAAGTTTATCCTGCCGTCTTTTTCTTTTGCGATTATATCCCCGGTTACAAGCCTTCCCTTGCTGTCATAGAGCTTCCCGATGAAATCTCCGCCGGCAACCGCGGGTCTTGCTTCAGCAGATGATTTACCCTCTTCAAGAAGCATGCTTCTTCTTGAATCCCTCTCTCTTCTTTCTATTTCCTCTCTTAATCTCCTGTTAAATTCTCTGTCTGCAGCAGCATCCATCTCTTCGTCTACATACATGCGGCCGGTTTTTAGCATATCAATGAAATTCTCCACCACATGATAAATGTAAGCAGCAATAAAACCTGCTATGAATAATCCAAAACCGGCTTCATCGGACGGGACATTCGCATTTTGAATTAGATATTGCATATAATAAATACCGCCTACATATGCGGCCGTATTCATAGCTGCGGATATTACGTATGTACGAACGGATTTAAAGTCGCGCATATACTGTATATGCGATATAAAGTAAAGGAATCCTGTTAATAAAGCTCCTGCAACAGGTGCATTAAGATATTGCCAGAAAAACAAATCAAAAACTCCCATAAAAAGGAATGCCGTTTCCCAGAATGGAGCAACCAGCGTAACAACGAAATCTATTAAAGGATTATAAACGCTTCTAACCTTTAAATTAATGATAAATGCGGCTATAGCCGCTGCAGCAAACAATAATACCCCGACAGGATTGGCTGCGATAACGAGCGCTCCTGTAACTGAGCCGTATATACCGAAAAGAAACACTGCCATGCTCCCGAAAGACACCAGTACTGCCAAAGGATTTCTACCCGTAAACATACTTCTTGGCATCCTTGTTTTCTCTTCTTCCACAACCCTTGTTTTCGCTGAACTTATTTCAGCTTGAACGCCATCTATCCTCTGTGTTATTTCCGGGAATCTTGGCCTGAGCGCTTCCAGCGCTGCGTCAGCTCGCGCCGCAAAATCCCCCATATCGCCGGACTGAGCCATACGGGCGGCTATATCTTCCAGCGCATTTAAATAGATATCAAGATGCGGCACACGCTGCACTTTTTCATGTATGTTAAGCAATGCGTTTATGGCGAACTGCGCGCCGGGACTGTCAGAGACAGCCGCGTCCCAAAGAGCATATGTCGCCGCGTTAAGATTGGATATATCCTCGTCCACGAGTTCAAGAATTCTTGTTATAGCTTGCTCGTGAGCCTCCGCCCCCAGGTTCCCGTCGATCAGGGTATCCTTCAGCTCGATGAATTCGGCTTCTGTCGAGATGACCTTCTTTAAAGCGGCGCCCTCGGATTCCCTGCGTTCCCTTAGATCCCTGAAGAACTCATCCGGCTCGGTCCTCATCCGGTCGGCAGGCATCCTGATATCGAAATACTGCAGAAGGGCCTCCCTTTCGTCATAATCGAATTCCGAAGTCTCTGCGAGGATCCTTCTCCATATAACCTCAGCGAAAGACTTATCGAAACCGTCAGCATCGGTCGCTTCTACGATATTGAGATACTTTCTTCTCAATAAAGAATGCAGACTCCTGTTTTCCTTCGCAAGCGCCTGGAGCTGCTCCAGGGTCATATTTTCCACCTGCTGTCTTATAAAGTCGGAATCCATGGCGTTAGCCCAGTTCCCGCTGGTCATCTGCTCCGATATCTGCTCGCTCCAGGCGAGTATATGGGCCGCCCTCTGGGCCGCTGCAACCGGATCACTTCCTAATACGGTCGCAAACTCCCCGGGCACTCCGGACACGCGCCAGCTCTCGATGAGCCGGACAAACCAGAAGATCTCCAGGTATTCATGCCTTTCCGCCATATCTCCGTCGGCAAGGCCTTCCTCGACAAAAACATAGAATTTCTTATAGTCCCCCTCTTCTACTGGCAGGTTGTACGCGCCGGAAACGTTGCCTTTGGCAAGCTCGTATCCCGGCGTCCCTTCGGGTTGGCCGGTATCATACCTTATATATATAAGCTCGACATTCCTGCCACCCATGTATTTAGTCTCTGTTTTGAACGGTTTTTCGGCAAGCGCGGCGCTTCTCAGCGCAGCCTCGTCTATGGCAGCCCCGTCTATATCGATTATGTTCTTGCGCGCCGCCAACGGCTGTCCCGATACCTCAGCTTTTCCTGCTCTATCTTCTATCGCAACCTGGGTCCCTATACGGACAGCATCCCTCACGTGTTTAAGCCTGTCTGCGAATTGAAGAGTTGCAAAACCGTCCCTATACCTCGACATATACGATAACCCGTCCGCAACGTCCATTCTCTGATCCCTACCCTTGTTTTTCTGTTTAAAGAAATCACCCATCTCCATGTATTCAGCCTGTGAGAAAAGATACTGCGGGAAAAATCCCATCATTGTGAGCAAATGCGCCAGCCAGGCGTGATACGGTATTACAGGCATCCGGTCTTTATACATTGCTATATATTCTCTTGCCGCTTTTACGCGGCGCGTAAATACCGATGTATAATTAAACTGTTCCATGGACCACATATCATATCCCAGGTTATTCATAAGTTCGGCCATCTTGAGTTCCAGAAGAGCATGATTTGTCTCATGATTGATAGATGCTATAGATATTGTGAACATGTAAGCCAATGAAAGCGATATACCACTCACTGCCCTGGGATCGAGCGGCTGCTTTTCACCCAAGGAATCGTAAACTCTTTTCATTTCATGAACGGGTATTATATCGGACAGGCTGCCGCCGCTGTCTTCCCTTCTCAGCATGACATTATCCCCAAGTAATCTTCTGATCACCGCTGCATTCCTATAGAAGACAACAGGCAAATCATTCATTATTGCATCCACCTCCCCCTGAAGATGTTCAGGGAGATCTTCATAGTCCATCTTTTCTCCGTACAGCTGCCTTGTTATCGACCTTCTAAATCTTCTCTCCTGATTCCTGGAATATTTTTTTATGGCGTCTCTTAACGTTCCTACCCTTATATCCGCATCCGAATCTACCGTTCCTATGGTGATATCCGTATCGTTAGCTAACTCCGTGAATATCTGCCTTAATTGATATATATGAACAGGCGTGCCGTCCGGCATAGTATCACTATAACTCGCATATATACCCTTGTATCCGGAATCAATATCAAACATTCCTTCATATATAACGGCATCCACAAAACGTTCTCTGCGGTGAGTCCTGTCACGCTTCAACCCTCTTTTTTCTAAAGCTTTCTGCACAATGCGTATTATCATCCGGATAACGCTCATTTTTGTAAACAGTGAGAAGAAAACGAATCCTATTCCTGACAATACAACATAGAAATAAAAAATCGGATTGGAAAATGCGACAAGGAATATAGCAGAAAATGCATAGAAGATAAAAATATCGAAGAAAACAACCCCGGAGAGCGCCGAAAGGAACGAAACATCGGACCTTTCCCTGACATCTTCCTCGAGGTAGCTTTCCGATACCAGAAGATTGCCTCCGTAAATTATATCGGATATCCTCTCATAGGTATGCGCGTCTTTCAACCTGTCCAGAGTATCCGCCATCTCCTGGAGATCATCTATCTGCGCGATCATATTTATCATTTCCGTTGCTACAAGGTTCCGCGGGCCCAGTTTATACATCTCATTGATGACAGTCTCAACATCGCCACTTTCCTCAAGTGCCCTGGAGCCTACCGCAACAGCCTGTTTTATTTCAGTTATGACTTCGTTTTTATTTATAACGGCTTTTCTGGGAACAGCGGTGGACTTGAGCGGTACGAGATAACCCACAGCTCTTCCTTCAGGCTTTCTCCATCTATTGCTCAGCCCCATTATATCGAGAATGCTTATAATGATCCTATTGGTCAGTATTTTATACACTACCGGAGGAATATCCATATCGATCGGAATATCAAATGTATCTAATGCAACTATTGTATGGTGATCGATCGTTCTAAGATCTACCTGGGTTATGGACTGCCCTTTCTCTAATGCATAATACGACAGGAATTTCTGAGGCACTCTATTCATTGTATGCGCGTTATAAAATACATATGTAAAACCGCTCTTTTCCGCGAAATCTCTTACTGCCTTTTCTATTATTGCCGGATCCATATCTGTCGTTCCTTCTAATGTATCTACAACCAATACGGGTTCCTCTTTTCCATTTATTATCGATGTAGCCGCTGTCAGGAGAGCTGTTTCGATTCTTCCTTTCTGGGAATAGAAATCCAGCCTTGTGAATCCGCGGCTGTTAAAAAATGACAATCCTTCATTTTCGTGATAGCCGCCGAGAAAACAGCATGCATGCAGTTCCTTCTCATAACTCAGGTCCTCGATAGGCTGCCTTGACCATATACGCGCCTGTATCTCGCGGCCCGATACGCTTCCGGTTTTCAGTACATTCTCTTTTGCTCTCTTTATAAGATTATAATTATCGCTCTGATAGTATCTTCCTGTTTTTTCATCAAGATAACCTTTTCTCTTCTCTTCTATCGCCCTATCGATGATTCGCATGACCCTATCCGCCTGGTCCTGCGTAATTAATTCCCCGCGTCTGATAGCATCCAGCACCACTACTATATCGGGATAATCCCTGTTCAGGAACCCGTCTAAATATGCATTCAGGCTCCTGCTTAAAGCTATTATTCTTTTATTGACAGAATTAAATGTTACGGCTTCCGACTGGGCCTGCTGGAGGAAGGTTGACAGAGAATCACGTGCCCGCTCATCGGATTCCATTACGGCTGACCTGAGTTCTCCTTCAATCATGTCGAGTAATAATACATACTGCTCTGTAGAGGCTTCTCCCGATAGCGCATCTTTTATAGGCTGCTCGTTTTCAGATATTATCCGCAAGGCAGCTTTTGTCCCGCCGGGCAGAGCCTGGACCATATTGTTATTGGAAACGGTTATATTTTCCCCGTCATAATTTCCTATAAAACCGCTTATGACATTTATAGCCGCCGCTCTCCAATCAGTGCCGGATACAGTCATAACTTCATCGTCTTTGACTTCATAAACAGCCGAATATTCAGGATTATCAAAAACCTCCATGTTTACTCCGGCTTCTTTTAATTCTTTTTCGACATTGATAGCCTGCTGAGTGTTCAGAAAATAAGCTCTATAATCCGGATATCTTAATAATCTTACCAATTCTATATCTATGATCATAGCCTTAGTCCTATCGATGCTGTTAAGTATAACAAAATGGCTTATCAGTCCTATAATAAGCATAATTAAAGTGACTGGCATCATAGACGCGCCAAAAATCATGAGAAAAGGAGCCGTTACTATCAGAGGGAATGTTATTTTCGATACTTTTATCCTCAAACCCTTGCTATTGAAATATCTATTATTCAGCTTTTCCAAATCAGGCATACTCGAGACAAGTTCATCATATCTGTCTTTCAGCCTTTTGTCCCATATTCTTATCAGTTCCGGATTGCCTGAGCTGTTAACAAGTTCATCGACTTCCTCAAAAGTCCTCGGCTGTACCGTACGGGATTCGATTATTCTTTCGGATATGCCGGCAATTTTTAAATATACCTTGTTCCTTAATGCCTCATGACCATGTTCTATTATAGTCTTTAACGATTCCTGGTCTTTTGTCTGAATATTGCCCTGGATCTTCGTTTTAAGAAACTCTTCATATATTATGAGTGCCAGCTCTTCCCTATCGAGCGAATAAACCGCTTCGTCATGAAGCCCTATGACATTGCCGATATTTAAGGAAACAACCCAGTCACCCCAATTCACTATCCATCCGGGGTCGCTTGTCACTATTATATTTACTGAACCGATAACCTCTTTCTTCCCCGTATCGGTATTGGTCCTGCGGAATTTAACTTCGACTATCTTGTTGTTCTTAACCCTGACTACGGGATCTTCGAGTTCCGCATCATAGAATCCAAGTTCATAAATAGCTTTTTTTATTTTTTCCAGGTATTTACTGGAAGGCGTTACAGTATACTGTTCTTCAAACTTTTTTAGGGTCTTCTCATCTGTTTGCGCTAAATCCGAAATATATAAAGAGGCTGTCACTCTTCCTCGGGCGGTCCTGTCAATAGCGGTTATCTGAGATTTCGGAGTTGTATCTGCAGCCCTTCTATCAATAAACCCCCTTAACTCGCCTGTGAGTAATCCCGTATATTCATCCGTAGGTCTTCTATTAAGATTTCTCAATTCAGCAGGATAATTATTAGGGAATAAAACCATCTGGATGCGGCGGGCCGCCTGGTGCCCGGCCTCCCCGTGGGAGGTCCTGAGATAATAGCACAACGCCTCATGGAAAAGATATTCTGCTCTCAGCTCGGGACTTAGAGTTTCGAGAAGTTCATTACTATATACAAGAATGTCCTCCGTGGCAAACCCAAGCGCGAACTCGTCGGAAGTCCTGACTATCGCGGGAATACCGACTATCCTCTTTACTCCTATGAGATCGTCACGGGCATGCCTTATCCTGTCTATTATCGCATTCTCTGGTTCACCCAGTTCCTGGGCAAGCTGTGCTATTATTGCTCTCACCTCTGCCCTGTCTAATACCTCATCCGATGTTATCCCCCTTATTACATTCAAGTCCGCTGCTATACTCGCGCGATGTACCTCCGATCCTCTTTCTATAGCTTCCAGAACTTCATCATCACTAACTCCCTGGAGTATCGCGCCGTGGGACATAACCGAAGGTAACTCGGCAGGCGACTGCTGCGTCAATCTTAAAGGATCCCCTTCCGATTCCATGCTTATTCGGGCGAACTCCATAAGGATATCCTTCGCCTCTTCTACGGATAAACCGCTCTCCAGATAGAATATGCCTCTCTCGGGATCGGCATGCGACTGCATACCCTCCTCAGCCTGGACTATCATGCTTATATATTTACCGGGGATCTTAAAAAACTCCGGATTACTGCGTACGTTTTCCAAAAGCGCTTTTGCCGTATTTCTTATAAAATCTCTTTCGCCCTTGAATATTATTCCTGCCATTTTCACAGACCGGCCGCCTGTAATCTCCTGTACTACAGGGTCTTTATCTACCGGTAGGTTTCTGACCTCATTAAACGGTGTACCGTTTATCGTTTTCGTATTATGATCGTATGAAAGCATGGCTGAATCCCTGCCGAGCTCGGTGAAATGCCCGTATATCATCATATAGAGAAATGTATCCCTCATATCCATTGCATCGAACTGCCCGAGCATTCCTTCCAGCTGTCTTGCAGAAGGCGCGATTACAGTAATAAGATTCTTGCGCCGGTTATACAATGACCTGATAGTACCGGCATCTTCAGAAACCATCACCTGGACATTGGGAATATGAAAAAGATCCGCCCTCTCTTTTGTGTTTTCGCTGACCGAGGCAAATACCTCTATTATCTCTTCCGCATATTCCTGGAGAGCTGCCTGCTGAGGATAATAGGCCGGTGAAGAACCGTTGAAGAATATCGGTTCGGTCTTATAATTACCGGTGTTTATACCCTCATTTTCCGCAGTTATTTCCCGCAGAATGCTAAGCGAATCTTCGGGAAGGAAATGAAACTCGTCAGAAAATGTCTTCACATCGTAAACCATTCCGGCATTAATCTTTGCCGCAGCTGCCGCTTTTGCTTCATCCACTGTGTATAGCGGTCTTAATTCTATGCGGTCGTAATTATGATGTTTTATGCCGTCCACCATTATCGGACGTTCGTCCTTCCTGTGAGACATCGCCGCCAGGTGTACCCATGAATATACGGTAGACACAAGAGAAAAATATCCGAGATACCTCAAAAGGCCCCTGTCCATCAGCCAGTTGGTGCCTTTTGTCTTATCATAATAAAACAGCGTATCTTCCCTGTATTCCCTGGCAAGGACTTCCATCCCTATCACTATCCTTCGCATAATAAGGTACTTTACGATATCCCCCGTATACCCCGCGAGAAAACCCGTCTCCATATTCTTTAATTCCTGAGGAGTTACGAACATGGCCCGCCCGGGCAGATACCTGACACCCCTTCCTCTTGCCTCCGCCCCGTCCGATATATCCCCGTGTTCAGTTGCGATAACTATCTTTGAAGCTTCGTTATTAAGATAATCAAGCACTTTTTGTGCATTTGTATCTCCCAGACCGGCGAAAAACCGGGCCCGCGCCTTTATATCGGCAACAGCTTCTTCTATTATAGGGACTATCTGTTCGGGAGTAAGCTGGTCGAAATCGTCGAATTCCCTTATGCGTTTAGTGGCTTTCTGGAATATAGCTTCCCTTAATCCCAGAGCGAACATGACAGCAAAACTCACCCCGAATACAGTAAGCGGAATAGAAACTGCGCCTAATATGGCAAAAGGTATAACTGCTATCACCGATCCCAGAAGAGCAAAAATACCTATATTGAAGATAATCCTCTCCATGGTTGTAAGAAGATACCCTGCAGTACCCATTAAACCGGGAGAGGCTTCGACTCTGTTTGTGTAGATTGTCGCCTGCTGGGTCCTTCTCAATATCAGCGCCTGCCTTTCACGCGCCATGCTTCTCAGGCTGTTCTCAAAAACGCTTATTGTATCACTTATATTTGGTCCGAAGTATTCCTTGAGATAATTGAATCTTACCCTGAAATGTTCGCCCCTGTCGGCTTCTCCTTCACCTATTATATTCTGGATCACTTCGGGATCTTCTATCCCGTCTATCTGCCGCACGAGGAAATCCGATGACCTGGCATCGGTCCACCTGCCGTTTGCTACATTCATCGCTATCTGATGCCCCCATGCAATTACATGAGCCGCCCACTCTCTCTTCTCCGGATCATATCCATCCCGGACCAGGATACTCCTCCAGTATGTCTCTAGCTGTTCATGAATTAATGCGTCTTCGTAGTCGTGTACGTCTTCCTGTATAAATATGTAGTTTTGCCCGTCTACAGTACAGCTGTAACCTCCGGAGACATTTCTTGAACTCAGGAACCTGCCGACTTTACTGTTACCCTTATACCTGAAAAATCTGTAACTTATCTCGCCTATTACGTTGTCACCCCGGGAGAAAATATTTGAGGATTTCCCAGTTACCCCCTGACTTTCGGCGAAACCGACCAGCATCTCTATATCTTCCATGCTCATCCCGTCGGTGTCCGTTATATTTTTTCTGGCCCTTCCCATACCTGTATCCGCAGCCGCTCGCCCGGCAGCGGTCATCAGCGCATCCGCCATCATGGCACCCACCCGGGCATTGTCTCCCTGGAGGTTCCCTTCTTCTCCTACATCTACCTGAACGTAGTCATATGCGCCGAATATAAAGTAGATATTTTTCATCGCGGCGCGGTTCTGAAGGAGCCATCTTATCTCGTGAGTGGTTATGGAGTCTGCATTGTCTCCTTCGAAAAGGCCCGCGGGCACGAAGAAGAAAATCGGTTCTTCCGAAGCTTCTTTGCCGGTAAGCCGTTCCATAAAAATATCGGTGCCCCGCTGCACGTAGCTCTGTCCGGCACCCGGCCTGAGGTCCAGGGGAAGCTCGGAATCCATGATATCCTTATTAGCGCGCCTGAAATTCTTGAGTCCAAGAACGGCGGAAAGAGCCCAGTATATACCCCTGTTTTCTCTCATGCCAAGGCTGAAGCCGCTGCCCAGCCTGCCTGTCCCGTTTACTGAATAGACCCAGTCATCGTAGTTTTCCGCTGTAATAGGATTGAGTCCGTTTATTCCGGGTATTTCTCCCCTGGCGGCTTTTTCCATAAACTTTTGGATCGTAAATACTCCGGCCGATTGTTCTTCCAGCTCCTGTATGGTTATATTGTCCTGAAGTCCGGTCCTGTTAAACTCTCCGGTAAGGCCGGACTCAGGTAATCCCGCTTCTTCGACTGCCTGAACCGGGGCTTCTGCTTCTCTCCTGGCGGCACCGCCCGGCGGTATCATCGACGCTTCCTGAATGTCCACCCACGCCCTGAACCCGCCGACGAACCCGGTAGCCGTATACGGCGCGACTATCGCGTCGGTCCGATACGACCTTATATCAGTCCGGACGCCATCTGCGACGCTCTGCCTGATATCCCTTATCATCTGTTCCACAGCGGGAGCGTTCTTCCTGACGGTTACTTTGATCTTTATCTTCTCGAACGGCACCCCTTGCGATAACTGGTACCGTATCCAGGATTTTATCCTGTTGGCGCCGTCGGCAGAGTATATCTCGCCTTCGTAAAGGTATATCTGCGGAAGATCGCCGAACCGGTAACCCTGGCTGAGCTTATCTACGTAGTAGCCGATCTTTTTGGCATCGAGAGTGGTCTCGTGAGGGATTATGTACCTGGCATCTATCTCTATCTCGTCGCCGTCATCCGCCCTGTCTACGAGCTCTATCAGGCTCTGCGGGGCAGGCTCCTCCTCCACCAGCTGTTTCGCTTTTATCATCTCCGTGACTTCCCGGTCCTCTTCGCCGAAGACCTGTCTCTGGAAAGCCCTTATGAGGTAATGCTGCGAAAAAGGCCCTTTCTGGGATATGGTGAAAGCTTCTCCGGAGACTTCGATATTATGGAATAATGAATCTCCGATCCTTAATGTCAGCTCTCCCCTGAAAAGCTTCAGTCCCGGGAACAGCCTGTAGATCCCCATCCTGTTGAAAAGGTCATTATAGAATACCGCTACGGGATTTGCTTTTAATTCGAATTGAATAACACCCTGGTTTGCAAGGTTTTCCAGAAGTTCATGGATTATAGCAATGGGCGATCTTGTAAATTGGGATTGGACTGCGATAAGATTCAGGTTTTCGTCTGTGTATGCCAGCCCGAAGAGATCCATTATAAGCTCCGGGAAGACATACAGCTCGGGAATGAGCGGCGGAGACTTTTCCATCATATCTATAACTGCCAACAGCATCCTTTTATGCGAGTCGTCCAGCCCTTCGATATTGTCCAGCCTGGTCCTCAGGTAACCGGCGAAGTCGGTACTATCCTGTTTATCAAGATGTATAATCGCGGTCTGCCTCTGCGCGCCTTCGTAATACTCCACGTCGGCAAGGACGGCTCCGGCCTCTTCGTACACTCCGAGGACATTGACCCGTTTACCGATGAGCTCCGCCCGCGGAGGCGCCTTTCTGCTTAAAAGCGCTGCAGCCTTCATAAAATTCCCGTAATTATTATCCATAAGTTCCTTTTCCAGCGCTGCAGCCGTTTTTCCCGAACGCTCTACCATTATCCCGAAAGCGTCGACTACCCATCCATTATATTCCGCATAGACGCCCCTACCGCTCATATTGACTCTCTGCCTCGACACCCGGCTTATCTGCAGCGCGGCAAGGTAAATATCGGCATAAAGCTCCACCTGCTGTTCGCGTTCTCTCCCGCGCGCATTATTGAGCGTGCCCTGGATGTCATATTCTACGGTCTGAAGAACATCTATCAGAGCTTTCAGGATATTCTCGCCGGCAAATACATCTATATCATTTCTGCTCAGGTACAGTTTCTGATACAGATACAACCTGACCGTCGGGTTAAGTTCTAATCCCCTAAGTTCGTCTATACCGGATATTACAGAGTCTACCCTGTTTACGAACTCCGCCAAGTCGGACGCGCTGCTCTGAGATGCCTGTCCCGCAAGCCCGGGATCTACGCTGTTCGCTGATATCGGACTTCCCTGATTTATGGAATAATCCGCCGGGAGAAGCGCCAGTTTTATCATCGCGATAAAAGCCAGCTGGTCAGCGGAGACTTCAAAGTCGATTTCCCTTATTACATCTATAAGCTCTTTTACAGTCGGTCCCCTCCGCTGAAGTTCTACGGCAGCCTGGGCGGAGGTCCATGTCCTGAAGTTCTGGTTATAATTGAACCTTCCCAGCACTTCGCCCATGAATGTGCCCTGGGCCTGCAGATCCATATTCCTGTAGGCCAGTTTCAGCCTGTTGCAAACCTCCGTCAAAGCATCCCTGTTTCTATACTGGAGACGTCTAACGGTTTCAAGGACAACTGAATCTATATTTCCCGGGGAATTTAGATTAGATACCAGCTTTGCGTTTTCTTCATCCAGACTTTCCAGTTCCTGTGCAAGTTCGGATATACGCTGCTGTCTCTTTTCTTTTCCGAAAGGACTTCTGTTCTGCTCAAGCTTTCTCTTTTCTTCAGCCACAGCGGCTTTTCTTCTTCCCGTTTCCTCTTTTATCATCCTTTCCGCTGTCTGTCTCAATGTCTCTATCTCTGCCGCCGCCTGAACGATCGCACCGGGTACTTCCATCTGTTCTATCACTTCCGGTTTTTCCGCCTTCCCCCTCTCTTTGACTGCAAGCTCCGCCGAAGGTCCTTCAGCCATACCAGGAAGCTCCATAATAGCTTCCTGTGCAGGCTGCCAGTCGGCCATTTCTTCCTGCAGCAATCCTGTTTTTTCTATCACTTCATAGGAGGCAGCGGGTTTGAAGCTCTCAAGCGGCACCTTCGCGGCAGACTCGGCGATACCAACCGCATTGGGAGTCCTGCTCACCCTAAATTCCATCTCTATATCTTCAAATGGAACTCCCTGAGATACCATATATTCCACCCAGGCGGCTATCCTGTTGGCGCCGTCAACGGAGTATATCTTCCCGTCGTAAACGGTTATCACGGGAGATGCTTCTCTCTTGAACCTGTATCCTTCGTTCAGCTTCCCGGTATAGTAACCGACTTTCAGTATCTGTGCATATTTCTCATGAGGAAGCACATGCCTTACACTGAGTTTTACGATATCGCCCTCGGACGCTTCTGATACTACCGAGTATGCACGCACATAATCCGCGTCAATACCGGTGACTCCCGTTTTCTGTCCCGCAAGAGTCTCGGCAGTGCTCCGCGAGGGTCTCTCTTCGCCATAAAGCTTTCCATATACATTAGGGAAAAACCTTTCTATATATCCTTCATCTGCATTTTCCTGCTCTATAAGTATTTCCAGTTTTGCTAATTCCCTGTTTATATCTAATGAAGCTGCCTGATCTGCATGATCCGCTATCACCCCTCCTCTTCCAAGTAATTCCACCAGGCCATCAATACGAACTAACTCTGCATATAAATTTTGCGAAGGTCTTCTGAATCCGGGTTCTGCCGGGATCGGCGCCGTTTCTTTTGCAGCTTTTCCGCGGTACTCGTTCCATAAATCCAGAAGTTTGGCCGACTCCGCGACTTCTCTTGTTACGGGTTTGCCTTCCCTGATGGCCTTTTCAACGCTGTCGCCGTGCTCTTTATATACCGAATTCAATGACAGGAATATCTCCAGGCGAAGCTTCTGTTCTTCTGCCTTTCTTGCCCTGTCATGCATTTTAATACTGCGGGCCAGCTCTATTTCCCGTTCGAGTTTCGCATGCCTTCTAGCGATTATATCCCTGGCTTCTTTTGTCTGACCGGCATATTCATCGAGAGTGACCTGCCATGCGTTTTCCTTATGCTCTCTTATTTGATTTATTGCCTGTTCGACTGCTCTATCTTCCCCTGATACTCCCTCCGGCATCTGTTCAACAGGAGCTTCCGCAACTTCGCCAAAAAGTTTTCCGTATACTTTCGGGAAAAACCTTTCTATATATCTCTTATCCGCATCTTCCTGCTCTATCAGCAGATCCAATTTTGACAACTCACGCGCGATATTAGGCCTTGCCTCATCAGCATGCTCCGCTATCACTCCACCTCTGCCGAGCAATTCCAGCAGCCCTTCCACGCGGACCAGCTCAGTATATAAACCTTTCGAAGGTCTTTTAAATTCTTCTTCCGCAGAAACCGCTTCTGCCACCCTCTGCAGCTCTTCTCTTTTTGCTTTCAGAGCGCTCTGCACATCGGCGTCATCAAAGGCGGCAAACTCGTCCAGTTGGCTCAATTCCGTCGCGCTGCCGATAGCAGCAAGTGCATTCTCTCTGGCCCTCGCGGCCAGTTCTGCCTGTTCCGAAGCCGATATTTTTTCCTCTGCCGGCGCGGTTACAGCCGGGACTTGCGTTTCCGCCAGGCCTATGTTCCCTATCTTTTTTCCGGCCACCACGCCGCCTATCCTCATCTTCAAACCTTCTAAATCTTCGTCAACAGGCACTCCCCCTTCCACCACCTGCCTCGCAAGGCGGTCTACCAGCCCTTCGTCTTCCCTGGGAGCTATCATCTTCCTTATCATATCTTTGGCCCGCTCGATCGTGGTTTCTTTTACCTGCTTCGTCCCGGCATCCGTCTTATCTACGGTCACCCAGCGCTCGTCCAGGAGTTCCTCCCCTTCCCCGAAAAGCTGTATCCTGAGCCAGGCGGAGAACTTCTCGAACCACAGTTTAATCGGCTGCAGCGACCTTATCATGTTGCCCTGGGCTATCATGGCAGACCGCGGCTCTTTCTTCCCGAACAGCAGTCCTTCCATCTGGCTGTCTATCTCCCTTACCAGGCCGCTCAGGTACTGCCCGTTCGCCTCGGGACCGGTCATCTTCTCGGATACGGGCACTTCGGCGCTCCAGACCACCCCCATATCCGTCAACTCCCGGGTCTGTTTGTTCTCGTTAGAATTCACGGTCGCCAGGTTTCTTGTCGCTTCCTCTTCGAGCAGCCGCGCAAAAGCGTTGTCCTGCCCCATATCAGTCCCGTCGATCATTCTCCCCTCGCTGTTCATCGTGGTCATCTCGTCGCCGCCAGCCATGAAATGTGCGGCGAATGCCCTCTTGCGCGCTACCGTCTCGGGATCCGTGCCTTCCCCGAAGAGCTGGTTCAGCTGGTCTATTATCGGCAGGGCCTTCGACCCGGCTCCTTCCACTCTCCTAACGATATTGATGGTGGTGCTGCCGCCATGATAAACCTTCATCCACCCCGAAAGCTTCCGACCGCGGAACTCCATGCCTTCAGCTTTCGTGGCAAAATACGGAGTGTACGCATTGCGGACCAGCCTGGGCCTGATGGCTTTCAGGGCTATCTGCGCATGCTCCCGGCATGTAACACCGAGTTTCTTATCCTTATGGGGGATATTCTCTTCGGTCAGCGTAAGGAAATTGCTGTGTATCTGTTTCTGGTCGCTGAGGTCTCTGCTCAGCTTGTCATTTATCTTGTCCCTCAAATCGGCCGGCACCGTCGTGTCGGCTTCGCTCACTCTGTCCGCCTTCCGGCAGTTAAGCTGACGGATCATCTCCACTATCGCAAATACCTGGTGAAACTCAAAATGGTCGGATTCCTTTATCCTGCTCCTCGACATAAGGCGGTTCAGCCTGTCCTCTATCGCGTCCATCCCGCTCTCAGAGCGCCCCACTTCCAGCATATGTCTGATCAGCTCCCGGCCGTTCTTTAATCCTATATATCCGGCAAGCTCATCCATGCGCGCCGCGCTGAACCCCATATGCTCTACCCTTTCCGATACAGCTTCTACCGCCCGGTCAAGCTTCCCGGCAGCTGCGGCGTCCCCCGCGGCCGCAAGCGTCTGCAGCCGGAACAGCGAATCTTCCTCTTCCGGCGTTATCAGATACGGCTTCCCGTCCGCGAAATACCTCGCCAGATTCAGCAGGAACGGCCCCCAGCTCTCGCTGAAACTCCCGAACAGTTCCTTCTCCACGAACTCCGCCGCTTCTTCGTCTATGTCCGCCCCAACGCGCAGCCTGTACTCATCCTTGACCCTGTACTTTATCTTCGTATCGCCTTCCGGCGTGGTCTCCAGCACCGCTTCCCACTCGTTGAACGCGGCGTCGGAGTAGAATTCAGCTCCCCCAAGCTCCTCCGGACAAAACACATCCAGCCTGAATATCGTCTTACTGGCCTCGTTATCCGTTATCACGACCGGCGCCAGCGCGCCGCCGTACATCCTGAGCTGGTGCCACCCTTCCAGGACGTTCATGGGTATATAGTCTTCCCTGAGCGCCAGGTTGTTATCCATATCGGCATAGAAACGGCCCCTGAATATCTCCTCTATGCCTGCACTTATCCGCTCGTTCTCTATCACGAGTCCCCGTTCCTCTTCGATCCAGACGCCCTCGGCCTCTACCCCTCCCTTGCTGAAATATATCCGCCCGTCGCGCAGAACAGTCTCCGCTCCGTTTCGGATGAAATAGTAAAGCAGAGCCTGCCTGTTCGCGTCGCCTTTCACTTTTGCCATATCGAACACCCTGTAAACAGCCCGCGCCTGCTCCCTGTCAACTATGGCCACATCTTTTTTCTGCACCTCTCCCTTGATCTTGACTTCGCGGATCTCGGTGGTTATCCCGCCCTTATGGTCGTACATCTTCTGTACGTCCAGTATGGCTCTATTTATTCCCCCGATAGTCACTTTTTCCAGCTCTTCCG
>JAFGSA010000003.1 GCA_016934855.1 Elusimicrobiota bacterium | reverse complement strand
GGCCAGGGAGTTCAGGCGCATGATCCTGGAGGCCATGAAGGAGAAGCATCCGGACGAGTATAAAAGGCTGATAGAAGAATATTTTAAGTCGCTGGGCGAATAAGCCCGACCCGGGCAAAGTTGTCTGGCGAAGTGAAATTTGTTAAAATATTTAACTTATTGTATTATAATATTTAAATATCGTAAATAAAGAGGAAAACCATGAATAAAAAACAATTATATTTTCTGATTATGGCATTGATGCTTGTTCCAGCCGGCAGTCTCCATGCGGGTAAAGACTCCCGCTGGAGAGTCCATTCCAGCACAGATATGGAATGGGCAACCGAGACCGTATGCTCGGAGGGTTCCTGCGGTAAATACGCTTCGCTCGACATCGACAGTGATAACAATATACACGTGGCCTTCTGGAACGAGAGCGATCACTCCATCCAGTATCTGAGACGCGATTCAGAAAGCGGTGAATGGGACGAAGTAAGGACGGGGCCTTTTCAGGGAGATGTTTACGGCTATATTTCCATTGCGCTCGATAACAACGGCAAGCCTCATATAGCCTTCACGGAAAAAGAAAGCACAACTGATGAATTTAACATACGGCACTGCGATTATGACGGGAACAGCTGGGGCAGCGACGGCGTGGCCTGGGGAGATGTGAACCCGAGGAGGGATACCTCCATTGCCGTAGATAACGAAAATTATATTTACATATCGTATTACTGGGAAGCGCCTGCCGGAGGACTGGGGTATCTCACAAACTACGGCGGCGCCTGGTCGGACAGCCAGGCTACGGACGCTTTCAGCGACAGGGGAATGGGAACCTCCATAGGCATTGACGATAATTTCGACGTCTATATAGCCCATTTTAATCTGACCGTGGCTCCGGAAAAGGTGGATTGCAGGAGAAAAAACCGCGGCACCGCGAATGATTTCACGCAATGGGTGCAGATAGACGGATATGTGGATGATGCTCCATACATGAAGGGGCGCACGACGTGCATGGCTTTCAACAAGACCGGAGATAAAGAACCTCATCTAGTATATTTGAACGATACCGATGACGAGATCGTGTACGCTTTTCACGCCGGCGATCACTGGGTGAAAAAGGTCGTGTGCGAAAACGGTGGCGAGGATCATATATCGATAGACGTGGAGGGGCTGGATGAGCCGCATATAGCTTTCTGCGACGGTTATGATAACGACGGCTCGCTTAAATACGCCAGGTATTTCGATGAAGAGACCGACGACGAGGACAGCGGTAACAAAAACGGGGAGTTCTGGATAGAGACGGTGGACAAAGGTCCGGAAGCCGGCAGGTACCCTTCTATAAAAATAGATCCCGAGGGGATGCCTTACATAGCCTATTATGACGGAGAAAACACCAATCTTAAATTCGCGTATTTAAAGGAAAAAGAAAAGGAAGAGGACGACGAAGACAGGATAGAAGCCGATCTGAAAGAAGAAGACGAAGTGATAGTGGGCAACAACAAGTTCGATCCTTCAAACGGCGGCAAGTGCAGGATAATGTACAGGCTCGCGAAGGATCAGGGTGTGACGATAAAGATATACGATCTCACGGGAAACCTCGTGAAGACGGTTATAGATAAGGAAGTCAGGGGGAAAGGGGCGCACGGGGAGGACGAATGGGACGGTATGAGCATGAACAAATACGTTACCCCGGGAATATATTACGTGGTAGTAGAAGGGGAAGGGTGGCAGAGGACAGCTAAGGTGGCGGTCTTCAGGGAAAAGAATAGTAATGACTGATGCCGGCAGATACCTGGCCGCCGGGCTCATGCTGCTCATGTCGGCTTCCGCGCCGGCAGCGGCATGGGTGATAGAGAACGTGGATAAGGACCCGAATTCGGACGTGGGCAGATGGCCGAATATATATGTAGATCCGGGCAGCAACATTCCAATAATAGTATATCACGATTCCGACCATAACCTTCTGCTTTTTGCTATAAGGGACCGGACCGAAGACGAAGATAATCCTTGGGATATCCCGGAATCGCTGGGAAGTGTAACCGGGTATATATCGATGGATGCGGAGAGCAGTTATCATTTCCACGCCTGCTACGTCAGGGACGGCAAGGAGTTCGTGTATGTGACATACGACGGCGGCTGGAACGAGAAATATGTATATGATCCCGGCTACGGATCCGGCGCCAAGGACACATCGATTGTCCTAGACGATGAGTACAGGGCGTATCTTGCCATGTATGTGGACGCCGCGGCCGAGGGTCTGAAATATAATTCTAATTACGGGGGGAACTTCCTGGGGGCGCCCGAGTCGGTCGGGGCGGTGGTGCAGGGTTCGGGATGGGGGAACTCCATGGTCATGAGAGGAAACGAAGTATTCATAGGTTTCAATGATATATACTGGGACGGCTCCAATAATCTCGATTATACCAATGTCATGTTCAAATCGCGGGAAGCCAGTACCTGGAACGAGCTCGGCAAACTGGATGACAATTACAATGCGAACAAGGGGAGGGTCACGGCAGTGGCGGTGGCGGATGACAAGGTTCATATCATATACCTGGAAGACGGCTATATAACATACGCGTATCATAACGGCAATGACTGGAAAAGAGAGAGCAATGTAGCCCGAAGCGGGCCCTATATAGACATGGATCTTGCAGGCTACAACGAGCCGCGTATAGTATATTATAACGACGATCCTGGCGACCAGGGCTTAAGATATGCGTACAAAAACGATAACGGCAAATGGAAATTCGAAGATATCGAGGACGAAGAAGATATAGGTTATTACGATATGGAAGGCTGC
Source organism: Elusimicrobiota bacterium (assembly GCA_016934855.1). Taxonomy (GTDB): domain Bacteria; phylum CG03; class SLGR01; order SLGR01; family JAFGSA01; genus JAFGSA01. The sequence continues at coordinate 66,971 of JAFGSA010000003.1, read as the reverse complement.
AGCCCTTCGGTGAAGGTGGATTCGAGCGGTACGGTTCACGTAGCTTACTATGACAGGAAAAACCGCAATTTGAAATATGCATATAAGGCAGTAGAAACTATTGACGAGAATTCGATAGACGCCGAGCTTGATGAAGAAAAAGACGTCATAGTGGGTAATAATAAGTTCGTCCCCGGCAGCGATAACGGAGAATGCAGGATCATGTACAATCTCGGTAAACACCAGACAGTATCGATAAAAATTTATGATCTTACCGGCAACCTTGTGAAGACCGTAATCGATAATGAAGAAAAGGACAGCGGAGTGCACGGCGAGGACCGGTGGGACGGTTCTACCGCGAATAAATACGTGACTCCGGGTATATATTATATAGTAGTGGAGGGGGAAGGCTGGAAAAAAACAAGTAAAGTAGCAGTAGTCAAGGAGTGAAAATGTCGTATAAATCAAACCGGAAGATAAATATTACCAGTGTAGCGGCCGTTCTTTTATTGTGCCTGTCCCTGCCGGGATTTGCCGTGAAGGCGCATGCGGAGGACAAGGAGAGAGGGCAGACCGGGGCAAAGTTCCTGGAGTTCACTCCGTCCGCGAGAGGAGCGGCGATGGGCGAATCCTTCACAGCAGTGGGGGACCTTTCCGCCATCACGCTCAACCCGGGACTCATGGCGCTCAGGAAGTACAAGGAAGTGGCTTTTGTGCACGGAGAGCTCTACGAGGAGAACGGCTTGAATTTCCTGGCCGGCGTATACCCGATCAATAACAAGTACGCGTTAGGCGTTGATATACTGGGTTTCGATACGAAATCCGAGCCTCTGTATGACTGGAACGGGAATGAGATAGAAGGTTCGGAACTCACATACGGAGGCAACGCTTTCGGAATAGCCGGAGCGGCCATGCTCAGCGATAAGATAGCAGCGGGCGTCAATATAAAAAGTCTGAGTGAAGAAATATGCGACGAGAATGAGACTCTTGCGGCATTCGATATCGGCGGCGTATACATACATCAGATGGCCGAGGGAGACCTTCAGCTGGCTGCATCCATGAACAACCTGGGCGGCGCGATACGCGAAGAACAGGATCTGCCGAAGATATTCCGCTTAGGCGGCGGGTATATTGTGGATGAGCTGACGCTGGCGGCCGAGTTCAATTCAAATACGAAAGACAGTATCACTCATTTTAACCTGGGCGCAGAATACTGGCTGAAGGACACGATCGCGCCCAGGGCCGGGCTGAAGCTCGGCGGAGATACCGAGAGCTGGGCCGTAGGGTTCGGGGTGAAGTTCAGGCAGTTTAGTTTTGATTACGCTTTCCTGCCTAATAGAGTCCTGGGGGCCACTCACAGGGTGGGCGGCGGTGTGAAATTCGGGATGCCGGTCGAAGAGAAAGCCAGGGTAAGGAAAGAGCCTAAAGAAGAAACAAAAACTGCAAAAGCCGTTAAGATGAAGAAGAAACCCGGCGAACTTCTCAATATAGCGGTAGCGGAACTGGACGGGAAGAACGTTTCCGCCATGGACGCCGCCATCGTATCGGACTTCATAAGGACGGAACTCGTAAGAACGCAGTCTTTCAAAGTGCTCGACAGGCAGAATATGGAAAGAATACTGGAGGAACAGAGCTTCCAGGTCACCGGGTGCACGAGCGAGGAGTGCGCCGTACAGATGGGTAAAATACTCAACGTAAAATATATGGCTGTAGGGTCTTTCTCCAAGTTCCTGGAGACGTATTATATCAACGTCAGCCTGGTCGATGTCGAGACGGGCGAGATAGTGGGAGCAGAGTCGGAAGAATGCTCCAGCGGTAAAGAGCTGCCGCTTGCTGCGCAGAAGATAGCCGTGGCCTTCTCCGAGCAGTTCGGAGAATAAAGTAGTATGAAATTACATCCCGGGGGAATGAAATCCGTTATATTGCGGAGTATGGCAGAAGTGGTAAAAAGGAGAAACCGATGAAGAGGACAGCCCTTATAATAACAGGATTCATTCTTGCCTTATCGAGCAGCCTTCCGGCCCTTGAGATCGGGCAGGATGCTCCTGTATTCAAGATAGACCAGTATCCCGCCGGCAAGGTGTCTCTTGACGATCTCAAGGGCAGCGGGAATATAGTGGTACTCGGTTTTTTCGATACGAACTGCGAGCCGTGCAAGAAAGAGATACCCTATATGAATAAGCTGTATGAAAGGTACTTAAAAGACAACAGCGTGAAGATAAGGATGATATCCCTGGACGACAATCCTGCGGCCCTTAAAGATTTCATATCCGGAAATTCTCTTAAAGTCCCGGTTCTGTCGGATCCTTCGGGGTGGAAGGCGGGAACAAATTACGGGGTTGTGAGGAGCGGCAGGGCCGAGATACCGCAGATATTCGTGATAGGAAAACAGGGGAGGATAAGGAAACACCTGAAGGGTTATACCGAGCACGTTGACGAAGTACTCGCCGATACCATAGAATCCCTGAAAAAGGAAGAAATCGCGGTAAAAAAATCCAGGACGGTCACGATCGTATACACGAACAGCGCCAACGGATATCTGGAATCCTGTAATTGTCCGGAAAACCCGTTCGGCGGGCTTGTCAGAAGGATGACGGTATTAAAAGATATAAGGAAGAAGGATCCCGAAGCGCTCTTTATCGATTGCGGCGACAATTTCTCGGTAAGGCAGAACGATCTCCAGGCGGAATATGTCATCAGGATGATGGCCATGATGGATTACAACGCCATAGGGATAGGAGACCAGGAGTTCATCATGGGAAGAAAATTCCTGGAAAAGAACATATCTCGGCTGCCCTATCTGTGCGCCAATATTAGCGTCTGCGACGACAAAACATGCTGGGACCTGGCTAAGGGGTACGATATATTCGAAGCGGGGGAAGCCAGGATAGCCGTGTTGAGCGTGATAAATCCCGACATATTTGTCCTTTTCCCGAAAGACAGGATAGAGGGAGTTAAGTTCAAGAGCCTCATGGAGACCATAGCCGGCAATGTGCCGCATATGAGGAAAAACGCGGACATAGTAGTACTTCTGTCTCATTCCGGGGACGAGCAGGACAGGAAGATAGCGTCTGAAGTCGAAGGAATAGACATAATAATCGGCGGGCATTCGCAGACGCTTCACAAGGATCCTGTCAAGATCGGAGACACTCTTATCGTTCAGGCCGGCGCGAACGGTCACAGGGTGGGTAAAATCACGCTGAAACTGGATAAAAACAACAGCATAAAGTCCTACGAGCACGAGCAGGTGCTGCTCATCAAGGACGTCCCTGATGACAGCGAAGGCAGGAGCATCGTGGATGAATATAATAACAAGCTCAAGGAAAAAGCGAAAAGCATTCTTATCAAGTAGGCGCCGTTCAGGCGGAAAAAAGTGAAAAAAACCGCTGTTTTCTTCTTACTGGCGCTGTTGGTCTCGGCAGATAAACTGCCGGCGAATCCCAGGATCCGCCTGTCTGAAGCCAGCTGGGATCTCGGAAACGTAAAAGAGGGGAAGCGTTTCAGAAAGGATCTGTCGATAAAGAACGCAGGGGAAGACGGCCTTTCCTTATCGGCCAGGTCTTCCTGCGAATGCATATCCGTCAAACCCGAAAAAGCCGAAATAAAACCCGGCGCCGAAACGTATCTCAGGATATTATTCGATACAAAGGGCGAAAGCGGGAAGAAGACGGACTATGTTTTCCTTGATACGAATGATCCCGATTTTCCGCACCTCTCTTGGGTCATCGAAGCCTATATCGAAAGCAAACCGTCGAAAAAAGCGGAAGGAAAAAGCAGGATAAACAGACATGCGCGTCCGGCAGAGGATGAGAAGACCGTTGAACTTTACATTTTTACGACACCGGGTTGCAAATACTGCCAGAAGCTGAAGGAAAAAACGATCCCTTCAATGGCGGAAAAGAACCGATGCAGGATAAAAGTAACGGAATATTCGCTCAGCGACAAGAAGAACTACGAGAAACTTATCCTTTGGGAAAAGAGATACAATTCGTCCGGTAACAGGATACCGGTAATATTCGTGGGAAAAAGGATACTGGGAGGCAGAAGGGATATCGACAGGGATCTGAAGGAGGCGGTTCTCTCGTATACTCCCGGGGAAAGGGTCCGTATCCTGGCGGGCGGCGCTGCCGGAACGGCTGAAAAAAAGCACAGGTCTCTCGGAGTTCTGCCTATACTGGGGGCGGGACTCGTAGACGGATTTAACCCGTGCGCATTTGCGGCGATAATTTTCATGATATCGTATATGTCGATAATAATAAAAAAGAGCAGGAAAGAAATCTTTCTTACCGGGATATCGTTCTCTATGGGAATATTTTCCGCGTATTTTCTCCTGGGGCTGGGGCTGGCAAAAGTGCTGTATGCCGTTAAAGGAGTGTCGCTTCTAACCAGGGTTCTTTATCTTTTCATAGGAGTCATAACGCTGCTCCTGGCATTGTTCAGTTTAAAGGACTTTTTTTCTTTGAAGAAAGAAGGCGGGATGTTTTTAAGAGTACCCGATAATCTCAGGATGATGATATACCGGGTATTCGAGAAACATGCAAAGATGAGATATTTCGTGCTGTTTTCGTTCTTTACCGGGGCTGTAATATCCGTGCTGGAACTCGCATGTACGGGGCAGATATATCTGCCCACTATTCTATACATGCTGCAGGCGGCAGCCACAAGATACGCGGCGGTGATGTACCTGCTTCTCTACAGCTTCATGTTCATAATCCCTCTTCTGGTTATCTTTCTGGTATTTTTCTGGGGGGTGCATTCGCGCAGGATAGAGGATTTCGGGAAGAGTCATTATAAAACAGTGAAAGTCATAAATACTGTCGTCTTTATCTTTTTTTCCGTATACATGTTCGGCGTCGGCCTGGGAATATTCTAGCCAGGGGATGATCCCGGATACCGTAAAAATACTGCTGGTATTTGTCATTATATCCGCCTCGGGAGCATACGCTGCCACGGAAGACGCTGAAAGACTCATCTTCAGGTGGATGATGCCGGAAGCCGCCCGGGCGATAGAATCCATGAAAGAGCCTGACGGGTACATCCAGGGCCTTTATAGTTTTTTTATGGGGGACTACGAAAAGGCTGACGGATATTTCGCGGGCAGTCCCGGAAAATCAGCCGGCTGGGCGGCACTCACCTCGAGCATCCTGGAGACTTCCCGTAAATTCGAGACAGCCGAGACAGAATATTTCAGTATTAGGTTCACGGGGAAGGACAGGATACTCGCCATGTACCTGGCCGGTATTGTCGACGCTGCGGCGGAGAAAGTCAGGGACAGGTTCGGCTATGAACCGGGCGAAAAAATCCTTATCGAGATATATCCTTCCAGGGAGAGTTTTAAGACGGCCTCTACCCTCACAGACCAGCAGATAAAAGTATCGGGCGCGATAGGCATATGCAAATTCAACAGGATAATGGTAGCTTCGCCGAGAATACTTAAATTCGGATACTCGTGGGTGGATACGGTGGTGCACGAATATATCCATTATGCTATAGCGAAGATCACGGGCCTCGAGAACATGCCCTTATGGCTCAACGAGGGGCTCGCCAAGTATAACGAAGTGGTCTGGCGGAAGGAAAAAGGAGAGCTTGACCCGGTTGATATTAACTATCTCGTAAAAGGGAGGGACTCCGGCGGGTGGATAGAGTTCGAAAAGATGAAACACGGTATGCCGACCCTTGAAAGCAAGGACGAGGTTGCGCTGGCGTTCGCACAGGTTCAGTCGGTAACGGATTACATAATAGAGCAATACGGCTGGGATAAGATGAGGACTTATCTGCGCAAGCTCATGGCAACGGAGCCGGGCCGGGCTTTCGAAGAAGTATACGGCAGGAAGATCGAAGATATCAACGGGGAATGGAAGAAATATATTTCAAGCAGGACCATGGATATACTGCCCGGCGCCGGAGGCCCCAGTTATGCTTTTGACGAAGACCCGGTAAACGCGCTCACGGAATGGGTGTCAGAAGAGGCATATACCGACATCAGGGTGGCGGATCGTTTCAGCGAATCAGGAAGGTATGATCTGGCTGTCAAGAAATATGAGGATGCCCTGAAGAAAGATCCCGGTAACGCCGTCGTGCTCAACAGGCTTGCCAGGGTCCGGATCGCTCTCGGGGATTCCGAAAATGCCATGAAGGAACTCCTTGAAGCGGTAGGCTCCAATAGCTCATACTGCCCTCCGTACCTTTATATAGGAGAGATTCTTTACAACCAGAAAAAGTATGCCGAAGCCGAACGGTATTTTCTCGAATATGTATACAGGAGCCCTTTTAATCCCGCTCCGCATGTCTTCCTGAAAAAGATCTATTCGGGTTTCAACAGGAATTCCGAGGTAAGAAGAGAGAGCGGCATACTGGAGTTGCTTGATGAAAATTGACAGCCTGGACCTCAACCCTCTAACCGGCCTTCCCGGAAACAGGGAGATAAAAAGGCGAATAGGATACGCTCTTGATGCCAGGGATAAAATGATAGTATACCTGGATATAATAAATTTCAAACCTTACAATGAAGTTTATGGTTTCGCCGCGGGGGACAATGTAATCCTCAGACTTGCGGGACTTCTGAAAAAGCTGTGCGCGGACATATGCGGTGAAAGCTCTTTCCTGGGTCATATAGGCGGCGACGATTTCATTATTATTACCGAGGGGGAATACTGCAGTACCTTGTTCACGGGGCTGGACAGGGAGTTCTCCGATATAAGGAACAGTTTTTATATGCAGCCGGACGTATCGAGGGGTTTTATAGTGGGATGGGACAGGAAAGGAGAGCGTGCCAGGTTCGATCTCATGGGGATATGCGGAGCGGCTTTTTCATCGTACAGGGAGGGTTTTAACACCGTGGAGCAGGTTGCCGAATACGCTACGTATCTGAAGGAGGCTTCCAGGAATATATATAGGAAGGGGAATGTGTTCCTGACCCCTGACGACTTGAAATTCCTTCCCGTGCCGGTAAAGGAATTCATACTCGACGGCAAGGTTCCACTGCATGTCAGGAGGACCGTCATAGAGGCTATGGGGGAGAGCGGTCTTGTACATTACGGAAAGATACTGCAGCAGGTACTGGACGGGGATATCCCGGTGATGCTGAAAAAAAGCATAATATTTTCCCTGGGGAGGCTCAGGTATCTCCCCTCGGAAGAAGTCATTGCCAGGTATGTAAATCACGGGAACCCGCATCTCAGGACGCGCGCAGTAGAGGCGGTTGGTTATATAGGCGGCTCCCGCAGGCTTGATATGATAGGCCGCATGGTAAATGACGGGAATCCCTACGTGTCCGTGATGGCGGTAAGGAGCATCGGCAACATCGGGCATCCCGACGGGCTGAAGTACCTCAAGGATATACCCGCAGATTCAGGCAGGTGGCTGAAAACCGAAGCATCCCTGACCAGGAGCCGGCTGGGTGACAGGACGGTGATAGAAGAACTCAAAGAGCTCGTTCGCGATCCTAATCCCGTGTTCAGGAGGAAGGCCGTAGATGCGCTTTCCGGTATCCCTTCTGAAGAGGCGGTAAGGATAATATGCCGGCTGTTCGAATCAGAGAACATCAGTTATGTAATGAAAGAATGCGTACTTTCCGTGAGCAAAATAGCGGAAAAACTCTCCGAAAGCAGGCTGGGAACTTTAAGCGAAATGATATGGGACATGTATAACCGCGCGCCCGAGCATCTCAGGACATATCTCATCCCGTGCATCGGGAAGACCGGGAAGGGAGAAGTAAAAGATATTCTTAATGAAAAAATAACGTCAAGATCCAGCCTGGAAAGGTATTATGCTCTGGAGGGCATACGTAATTACAATGATTCGGATCAGATGTATCTGATCAGGAAATCACTCAGGGATGCCTCATCCCAGGTGAGGCTTAAAGGAGCCAGGATACTGGGACAGATACAGGACACGGAAGCCATGGAGATACTGAGAAAAGCCCTCAAGGACGATGACGACATGGTGAAAAGGGAGGCTTCCAGGGCCGTCCTGAAAATGGCGCATGCAAGCTATATCAAGTCCAGGGGAAAAGGGAATACGTGAGACAGCGCTCCGGCCGAAAAAACGGGAAGTTCGGAGATGACGAGCTGTTAAACGGGGTTAAGCTCTTTATGGGCATGATAGTCTCTCCGGGCACCGATACGGCTGCGGCCGAAAAGCTCCTATCAAAAAGATTCTCCGGAATAGACTACTCGAGCGGGATTCTCAAGTTTGACTACACGCAATACTATTATAATGAGATGGGCCGGCCGCTGGAAAGAAAATTCATAAGTTTCAGAGAACTGGTAGGGCCGAAGGACATCCGGGATATTAAAATATTCACGAATCGCCTGGAAAAGAAGTTCGCTGGCAAAGACGGCAGAAGGAGGATAAATATAGACCCGGGATATATCGCTCCCTCAAAAGTAGTCCTGGCTTCTACAAAGAATTTCTCGCACAGGATATATCTGGGTAAAGGCATCTTCGGAGAAATAACCCTCATTTTCAGAGACGGTGGATTCAGGATCCTCGAATGGACTTTTCCGGATTACAGGACAGCCGAATATCATGATATCCTCAAGGGCATCAGGAATATCTATATGGGCCAGATAAGAAACGGAAAGCCTTGAAAGTAATCACAACGCATACGGGCGCCGATTTCGATGCCCTGTCATCCCTCCTGGCTGCGTCAAAACTCTATCCGGACGCTCTGCTCTTTATCCCGGGCTCTCCAGAGAAAAAGGTCAGAAAATATCTCGAAGAAGAAGGATTCCCCGGAAAACTGGCGGGTTTCGGTGAAATAAGAAAAGCCCGGATAGATCTTCTTGTTGTCGTAGATACGAGATATAATAACAGGCTCGGCAGGATAGCGGGGCTGATAACCCCCGCGACGGTATTGCATATTTACGACCATCACCCGCGCACGGACAGGGATATGGCAGGAAAGGTCGATATGATGCGCAGGTACGGAGCAACTACGACAATACTTGTTGAGATCATAAAAAGGAAGAAAATAGAACTGAAACCCCCGGAGGCCACGCTGCTGGCGGCCGGGATTTGCGAAGACACCGGCAGTCTTAAATATCCCCTGACTGCTCAGGCGGACCGGGATGCGCTGGAATACTTGAAAGAGATAGGAGCCGATATGGATACAGTGGGGAAATACCTGGTGCATGAGTTATCGGCAGAACAGGAAAGACTGGAGAGGGAGCTGGCAAAAAACTCGGATACGCTCGAACTCGGCGGGCTCAAGGTGATGCTGGCCGCTGCGCAGATCGGGGATTATATAGAAGAACTCTCCGTGGTCGTCCACAGCATGATGGACAAATACGTCCCGGACGCCATCTTCGTGCTTATCAGGATAAAATCCGCAATACTGTGCATATCAAGGTCCAGGACGAAAAAAATAGATGTCGGCAGCATCCTGTCCGGCATGGGCGGCGGGGGTCATCCGACCGCTGCAAGCGCGAGTTTCGAAGGGGAGGGGTATTCTTCAGAAGAACTGGTCGAAAAAATCCGCGCAGAGCTTGAAAGAAGATATGCAGGAGCGGGCAGCGTGCGTTCTTTTCCGGTAAAACCCCTGATAGTAATACCAAAATTCCATACGGCGCGGAAGGTGTCCCAGACATTGCGCCACCTGGATATAGCTTCGGCGCCTGTAGGAGACAGCAGGGGGAACATATGCGGCATCGTGACACGGGAAGAGCTTGATAAGGCAATAAGGCACGGGCTCTCGAAACACCGGGTGACGGAGTTCATGGATACGAGGATACCAGTCGCAGAAGCGGATATCTTGAAGTCCGGTATCCCGGGGGAATTTGCCGGCAGCCCGCTGGTGCTTTTTAAAGAAAAAGGCGAAATATCCGGCATGCTCGAGAAAAAAAGAGGTCAGGAGGAGTTCAGAAGCGGTATTATATCCGTAGAACGTGAGAGTGTTCAGGGCAGGATGTCGGCTTACCTTGACGGAGAGGTGATGGAAATAATAGAGGTGTGCGCCGGGCTGGCGGACGATATGGGGACCAGGGCATACTGCGTGGGAGGCATGGTAAGGGATATAATGATGGGTATAAGGCACAGGGATATAGATATCGTCATCGAAAGAAAGGGCATAGAATTCGCGAGAAGGCTGTCATCGCTGCTCGGAGGCCGCCTGAACTGTTATTACAAGTTCAAAACAGCCATAATCAAATGCAGGGGAAGGGAGATCGATATAGCAACATTGAGGAAGGAATACTATGAGTTTCCTGCCGCTCTTCCTACGGTTGATGAGGGAACGCTGCTGCAGGATCTTTACAGAAGGGATTTCAGCATAAATGCCATGGCGATAAGGCTTAATCCGCAGCGGGAGAAAGGCATGCTCGTCGATTATCTGGGCGGGGAGGAAGACCTGAAGAGGGGAGTGATAAGGATACTCTATCCTCTCAGTTTTATCGAAGATCCCACCAGGATATTCCGCGCCGTCCGGTTCGAGAAAAGATTCGGATTCGCTATCTCCCGGGAGACCCTGCGGCAGCTCAAGAAGACCGTCAGCATGAAGATACATGCACAGCTGACTAACGAGAGGGTCAGGGAGGAGATACTGCGCATATTCGAAGAGGATAACCCGCACGATATCCTCAGGCGGCTGGACCGTCTGGGTGTTCTGGGCTGCATACATCCTGATCTTACAATCAGCGAATCCGTATACGGATGCATGGCAAGATTTGCAGACGGTACGGAAGCCCTGCCTGGCCGGGTGCGCGCGCTATGTGCCGGGAAAAGGCGCGAAGTGCTGATGCTCATGCTGTTCTCCGGCCTCGGAAAGGACGAGGGAGTCGGAGTGATGAAGGAATTTCATTTTTCAGGCAGGGCCATATCCTGTTTTGTCAACGCCAAGAAATATACCCTGAGGATAACACGGCTTCTTGAGAACAATATAAGCAGGTCCAGGATATTCAAGGCGCTGCACAATCTTAGGCCGGAGACCCTTCTGTACATTATGTCCGGTTCCGGAAGGAAGACAGTGGCAGATAAGATCATCGATTACCTGGAAGATATCTCCGGGGTCACGACAGAGACGGGCGGCGGGGATCTTATAAGGATGGGTTACAAACCTTCGGCCGTATTCACAAGGATACTCTTTGCCCTGAAGATGGCGAAGATCAACGGGAAGCTGCCGGACAGGGCTGCCGAAGAAGAATTTGTTCTAAATAATTATAAAAAATAATATTATTAATACTCATTGACAATTATTTAAAAATCAGTAAATTGTATTAATTGGCGTACCGTTACAGGAAGAATACCTGCGATGAACAGTTATATGTTATATAAGCACATTTACGCCCCGTTCACGTTCATAGGGAACATGTGGCCGGTGGTTGCGGTGATCTTTTTTTTCTCCGTGGTAGTACATGAAGTGGCCCACGGCGTAATAGCTGAAAGGTGCGGCGACGACACTGCCCGCGCGGCAGGTCGTATCACCCTCAACCCGCTGGTACATATCGATATATTCGGCACGATAATAGTCCCCGTGATGATGTATCTGCTGGGAGGTGTAGTGATAGGATGGGCGAAACCGGTGCCGGTCAATCCCAATAATTTCAGGGATATCAGGATGGATACCATGAAAGTAGGCGTTTCCGGGCCCTTGACCAACTTCACCCTGGCTGTGATCTTCGCCCTTCTGGTATGGCTTCTGAACCTCGCGGGAGTTCCGGGCGGCAGCGGAGGGTTTCTTTTTACCTCCGTCTGTGCTGCGGGTGTTGCGGTGAATATCGTCCTGGGCCTTTTTAACCTCGTCCCTATACCGCCCATGGACGGTTCAAGGATAGTCAGCGCGCTTCTGCCGGAAGATCTGTCCCGCAGGTACGACAGGCTGGCGCCCTATGGATTTTTTATACTGATCCTGATGCTGAGCGTGATATGGGGTTTGATAATAAGGTTCGGCAACATATTCTACAGGATGCTTTTTACGGGTCTTCCCATATGAAAAAGAAAAGCGTAATACTCAGCGGCATGAGACCGACGGGCCGGCTGCATCTGGGGAACTACCTGGGCGCCCTTAAGAACTGGGTCAGGCTGCAGGATGAATACATGTGTTATTACGAGATCGCAGACTGGCATGCTCTCATGAGCGATTTCGACAATCCGGGCAGCGTAACCGAGCTGTGCAGGGACATGGTCTGCGTATGGCTCGCCGTAGGGCTGGATCCGGACAAATGCGTCATGTTCAGGCAGTCGGACGTATCAGAGCATCTGGAACTTTTCTTCATTTTTGCGACAATAACCCCGCTCGGGTGGCTTGAGAGATGCCCGACTTACAAAGAGGCTCTCCAGAATGTCCAGGACAAGGACCTCAGGAACTATGCCTTTCTCGGGTACCCGTCGCTGCAGGCGGCGGATATAGCTCTCTACAGGGCCGACAAGGTGCCGGTAGGAAAGGACCAGCTGCCTCACCTGGAGCTTACAAGGGAGATAGTCAGGCGTTTCAACCACCTGTATTCCAGCGATGTCATGGTGGAACCTGACGAGATACTGACCGAAGTACAGAAACTCAACGGCACAGACGGAAGGAAGATGTCAAAGAGTTATAATAACACGATTCTAATAACCGAAGAGTCCGCCGATCTGAAAAAAAAGGTCAGCATGATGATAACCGATCCTGAAAGGATACACCCGGACGATAAGGGCCATCCCGAAGTCTGCACAGTATACGAGTACAGGAAGATATTCTCGGCGGACCCCGCATCTGTCGAAAAAAGATGCAGGGGCGGCAGTATGGGATGCGTGGAGTGCAAAAAAGGGCTTCTCGAAGATCTCGAGGCGCTGATAGCGCCTGTCAGGGAAAAATACAGACACTACAGGGATAACCCCGGGGAAGTAGACCGGATTCTCGGAGAAGGGAACCGCAAGGCCCGTGAAGCAGCGGCAGCGAATCTGAAAAAATTCAGGGAGGCGATGAGCTTTGGCTGATTCTGTCTTCTTTAACAGGAACAAGGACGCATGGCGGGTGCAGATAGATACTTTCGAAGGTCCGCTCGATCTGCTCCTCCACCTGATCAGGAAGAACAACATGGATATTTACGATATCCCTATTGCCGAGATAACCTCTGAATACCTGAAATACCTCGATATAATCAGGCAGTTTCATCTTGACAATGTAGGCGATTTCCTGGTCATGGCATCCATACTGATGAACATAAAATCCAAGATGCTGCTGCCCAGCGACGAGCTGTCGGAAGAAGACCAGCAGGATGCCGAAGAACTAAAGCAGAATCTGGTGGAGAGACTGCTCGAGTACAGGAAATACAAGGAATCGGCGGGGATTCTTTCCGAACGGGAAAAAATTTGCGACGGCATACTGCCCATACAGCAGTACCCGCTCAAGGAATTCGGGGAAACGGTGGATGTCACCTTGTTCGATCTCATCGACTCTTTCCAGAGCCTGATAGAGAAGGCGAGGAAAGACGTCAAGGATATAATAACGGAAGAACTGACTGTCGATGATAAGATAAGGTTTATCATGGATTATATCGAAGACAGGAAGAATATCGTATTGGGAGAGCTCGTTCAGGAGAATTCGTCCATTCTGGAGATAATAGTGACTATACTTGCCATACTGGAGCTTGTGAGGTCCAAGCAGATAAAAGTCAAGCAGGAAGAGAGATTCGGAGAAATTTATTTAGAGGCATACAGTGAATAAAACGGAGATAAAAAACATAGTAGAGTGCTTATTATTCGTATCATCGAAACCGGTGACCTCCAGGAAGCTGTCAGAGGTGCTGGGAAACGTCAAGGAAAAGGAAGTCGCCGACTGCATCGAGGAACTCTCGAAGGAATATTCGGGCCAGAATAAGCCCATATTCATACAGAAGGTAGCAGGCGGATGGAGATTCGCGACTAAAAAAGAATACGGCAAATGGGTAAAGCTGCTTTTTTCGAGAGAGACAACCTATAAGCTGTCGGCCGCGTCCCTGGAAACGCTGGCAATAGTTGCGTACAGGCAGCCTGTAACGGCTCAGGAGATAGAGGCGATCAGGGGCGTATCTGGTTCAGGGGTGCTCAGGGGGTTATTCGAGAAAAAGCTCATAAAGATAGCGGGAAGGAAACAGGCCGTAGGAAGGCCCATACTGTACAAAACCACCGACAGGTTTCTGGAATATTTCGGGCTGGATTCCATATCCGACCTGCCTCCGCTGGAGGAACTGGGAATAGAAGAAAATATCGAGGAACTTAAAGATGAAGGAAAAACGGAAAGCGATTGACAGGATAGATGTCCAGATAAACAGTCTGCTCGATGACAGGGCCAGGCTGGTCAAGCAGATAGGGAAGGAAAAGAAGAAGGGTGCGCAGCCGGTTTACGCGCCCGAGAGGGAAAAAATGATCCTTGACAGGATAGCGGGGCTCTCCAGGGGGAAGAAAGAGGTCTTTCCCGCGAGTGCTAAAATAAATATTTTCAGCGAGATATTCGCGGCCTCCAGGTCTATCCAGAAAAAACTGACCATAAGTTTTCTCGGTCCCGAGGGCACGTATACGCACCTGGCGGCGGCAAGGCAGTTTTCCAATGACTGCACGTATGTGCCTGCGTCCAATATAACCCAGGTCTTCAGGGACGTGGAGAAGAAAAGAGTTGATTACGGAGTAGTTCCGATAGAAAATTCCAATGAAGGCATAGTCACTCACACTCTGGACATGTTTTTCGATTCGGAGTGCAGGATATGCGCGGAACTGCAGATGGAGATATCACATAACCTGCTTTCCAAGGGAAAGAGCATGGCGGGGATCAGGAAGATTTATTCCCATCCGCAGGCGCTGGCGCAGTGCAGGATGTGGATAGAGGAACATCTCCCGCGCGCGGACTGCATAGAGGTGCCGTCTACAACGCAGGCCTGCGAAACGTCGGCGAAAGAAAAGAACACGGCGGCGATAGCGTCGATCATGGCTTCGAAACTGTACGGACTGAACGTGCTGGAGAAGAGGATAGAGGACATAGCGGAGAACATCACGAGGTTCCTCGTGATAGGGAACGACGTATCCAAGCCTTCAGGCACAGATAAGACCACCGTTATGTTCTCGGTCAAAGACAGGGTGGGAGCTCTTCATGACATGCTCGTGCCGTTCAAGAGACATTCCGTAAATCTGACGAAGATCGAATCAAGACCTTCGAAGATAAAGGCCTGGGAATATGTGTTCTTCGTAGATTTCCTGGGACACGTAAAAGATGACAAAGTCAAAGCCGCGCTCAGCGATCTCGGCAAAAACTGCCTGTTCGTGAAGGTGCTGGGATCCTACCCTGCCGCAAAAAAGTTATTTGACAGAACCGAGTAAATTGGATAGAAAAAGAAAAAACATAAAACCCCGAAGTCAGGTAAACGGTTTCAGCCCATATGTCCCGGGCATGAGCATCGAGAGCGTAAGGAAAAAATACTCCCTGAATGATGTAACCAAACTGGCTTCCAACGAGAATCTCTGGGGCACGTCGGCCAGCGCGGCTGAAGCGCTGAAAAAAGAGCTCGGGAATCTTCACGTATATCCCGAGTCGGAACCGGCGGCGCTTATAAGTGAACTCGCGAAAGGCGCCGGCGTATCGGAAGAATGCGTAATGGCAGGAAACGGGACAGACGAGATAATAGAGCTGGTTGCGAAGACTTTCCTGTCGCAGGATGATAATATCGTCGTGTCGGAGAACTCCTTTATAAGGTATAAAATGGCGGGACAGCTTATGGGGGCGGGTATAATCGAGGTGCCGATGAGGGAGCTGAAGATAGACCTGGAAGGCATTGCCTCCGGCGCGGACGGTAAAACGAAGATAATCTATATTGATAATCCCTGCAACCCCGTGGGAAGTTATAGTCCTGCTCCTGAGATCGAGCGTTTTCTGAAAAAACTCGAATCCCAGGGCCATTATCCGCTGGTTGTCATAGACGAAGCGTATTTCGATTATGCATCTGCGCCGGATTATTCATCCTCTGTGGTTTTTATGAACCAGGAAGTTCCGGTGATGGTGCTCAGGACTTTTTCCAAGATATACGGGCTGGCGGGACTCCGGATAGGATATGCGGTCAGCCTTCCCGGGGTCATATCTCTGATTAACAGGATAAGACCTCCTTTCAACACGAACCGTCTTGCGCAGGCTGCGGCCCTTGCCGTTCTCAGGGACTCGGATTTCGTAAACATGGTAAAAAAAGAGACAGAAAAGGAAAAACAGTATCTGTACGCGCAGATGGATAAGCTGGGACTCGAGTATGTGAGGAGCCAGGCGAATTTCATACTCGTAAAGTTCGGCCGGGATAAAGTCGGCGGGCTTTGCGAGTATCTTCTTTCAAGGGGTATCATACTAAGGTCGCTTGCGGGATACAGCCTGGACGATTATATAAGGATTACTGTGGGCAAAAGGGAACATAACGAGAAGCTGGTAGGACATATAAACAGCTTTTATAACAGAAAGGAGAAGATATGATCCTTACTTTAAAAGCGAATATAGCAAAAAAACAGATAAAAGAGATAGAAGATAAAGTAAAAGAGCTGGGTTTCTCTCCAGAAGTATCTCAGGGGAAAGAGAAGACGCTTATCCTGGTTAAGGGGGAAAACGCTATATTGACCAGGGAAGTCTTCGAAGCTTTCGATTCGGTGGATTTTATAACGCCGATATCGGAACCGTATAAACTCGTATCAAAAAAATGGAAAGAGAAGACCGTAATCGATGCGGGCGGGGTCAGGATAGGCACTGACAGGATAGTCCTCATGGCGGGTCCCTGTTCCGTGGAAAACCTGGGTTCTACCATGAACATAGCCGCTGCAGTGAAGGAAGCGGGTGCTGTCGTTCTGAGGGGCGGCGCGTTCAAACCCCGGACATCTCCTTATTCCTTCCAGGGGCTGGGAGAAGAAGGACTTAAGATACTTAGGGAGATTTCCGAAGAGACCGGGCTCAAGATAATAACGGAAGCGATGAACTCCGAACAGGCGCAGCTCGTAGAGAAATACGCCGACATAATACAGATCGGGGCCAGGAACATGCAGAATTTCGAACTGCTGAAATCCTGCGGGAAAGCCCGCAAGCCCGTGCTTTTAAAAAGAGGGTTCTCGAATACCATAAAAGAATTCCTCATGAGCGCCGAGTATATAGCGGCGGAAGGCAATAACGATATAATACTCTGCGAGCGCGGTATCCGAACTTTTTCGGATTATACGAGATTCACGCTTGATATATCCGCGGTGCCGGTACTTAAGAGCCTCACGCATCTGCCCGTCGTAGTAGACCCCTCTCATCCCGCAGGGAAAAGGGACCTCGTGGAGCCCCTGGCCCTCGCGGCTGTCGCGGCGGGAGCGGACGGCCTGCTCATAGAAGTGCATATGGACCCCCAGAAAGCGAGTTCTGACGGGGCACAGACACTCTACCCCGACCAGTTCAGCAGGCTGGTAGAGAAAGCGTCCAAGATAGCCGGCGTGCTCGGAAGGAAGATATGATGTACGGCAAGGTCGCCGTAATAGGCGCGGGGCTCATCGGCGGATCTGTAGGGCTGGATCTCAAGGAGAGAAAACTGGCCCAGAATGTGTGCGCATGGGGAAGGAACCCGCAGCGTCTGAGAGACGCTCTTGACCGCAACGCCTGCGACGAAGTGACGCAGGATCTGCGCGGTGCCGTCGAAGGCGCGCAGGTTATAATTCTGGCAACACCTCCGGATATAATACGGATGCAGATGAAAGAAATGAAGGGGTATCTTAAGGAAGGGATGCTCGTAATGGATGTGGGCAGCGTGAAGAATCCCATAATAGAAGCCGCTTCCCGGGAGAGACTGTGCGAAACGGGGGCCGAGTTTGTCGGTTGCCACCCGATGGCCGGATCGGAGAAGAGCGGCGTGGCAAATGCGCGTATGTCGCTGTTCAAGGATGCGCCGTGCATACTGACGCCTGCTGCATTCAATACGGACGCCGGGATAAAGCGGGCGGCGGATTTCTGGGAAACACTGGGAGCCAGGGTTATCAGGATGGATCCTGTAAAACACGATCTAACCGCAGGTTTTCTAAGCCACCTGCCTCATGTCCTGGCGTTTGTAATACTGAGAAGTATTGAAAAGATCAAGGCGGACCTGGATTCCGTAAACGACATAGCGGGCCCGAGCTTCAGGCACTTAAACAGGCTGGCCGGCTCTTCCCCGGATCTCTGGGCGAAGATATTCGAAGAGAACCGGGACCAGGTGATCATTTCGATAGATACATTCGCCGGCGAGCTGGCGCGATTCAGGAAGCTCCTGAAGAAGAAAGATTACGGCGAGATAAAGTTGATGATGGAAAGCGTTGCGGCTTTCAGGAAGAATACATGGAAAGAATAACTGAAAAGGACTCGGTAATCTTATGCCCGGTATCGCGCGTATCCGGGGAGATAACCGTAAGCGGCGACAAATCCATATCTCATAGATCGCTGATATTCTCCTGCCTTGCGGAAGGCAGCTCGAGAATTGACAATTTTCTGTTCGCCCAGGACTGCGTGGACACGCTTAACGTGTTTAAAAAGCTCGGAGTAAAGATAAAAAAGGACAGGGCCGGCGCACTGATAATATCGGGAGCAGGGAGAAAGGGGCTTAAGAAACCCAGGGGGAAGCTTTATTTCGGGAACTCCGGAACGGGAATGAGGCTCATGGCGGGTGTGCTGGCCGCCCAGGAATTTCCCTCGGTTCTCACCGGCGACGCTTCGCTCTCGGGGCGCCCGATGGGAAGGATAATCAGGCCTCTTGCCAGGATGGGGGCCGACATCACGGCGACGGAAGGAGATCACGCGCCGCTGTTCATCAGGCCCGGGACAATAGATCCTATAACGTACAAATCGCCCGTTGCCAGCGCCCAGGTCAAATCCTGCATCCTGCTGGCAGGCCTTTTCGCCGGCGGAAAGACGGTGGTATCTGAACCGTATAAATCGAGGGACCATACGGAGAGGATGATGGAGTATTTCGGCATACCCGTGAAGATCAAGGGTTGCCAGGTTTCCGTGACGGGAGGCGGCGACTGGCAGGGTAAATGCATAACCGTTCCCGGAGATTTTTCATCCGCCGCATTTTTCATGACCGCCGCCCTGATAATACCCGGCAGCACGCTGCGCATAAAAAACGTTAACCTCAACCCTACGCGTACGGGGTACCTGGATGTCGTAAGGAGGATGGGCGGAGAGATAAAGATAACGAACAAAAGGGAACTCTACAACGAGCCTATAGGGGATATAACCGTCTCGAGCAGCCAGCTGGAATCCGTTAATATCGGACGAAAAGACGTCCCCCGTCTGATAGATGAAGTTCCTCTTATCGCGCTGCTCGCCTCGCGGGCCAAAGGCAAAACGATAATAGACGGGGTAGAAGAGCTGAGGAAAAAAGAGTCAAACAGGCTTCATGCGGTATCCACCCAGCTTCAGAATATGGGCCAGTCTGTTGAGGAACAGCAGAACTCGCTCGTGATCACAGGAAAGCAGGGACAGCTCCGCGGGGCAAAAGTGGAGAGTTTCGGCGATCACAGGATCGCCATGATGCTTGCCGTCGCGGCATTGAATGCCAGGGAAGAGACCTCTATCAGCGGCGTGGGATGCGTGGATACTTCGTTTCCCGATTTTTTCAAGATAATGGAGAGCGTCATTGAAAAATAAGACCATAATAACAATAGACGGGCCTGCCGGCGCGGGTAAGAGCACCATAGCGAAAATACTGGCGGAGAGGATAGGTTTCAGGTATATAGATACGGGCGCGATGTACAGGGCTATAACGCTGAAGATACTGCGAAGGAACATGGAATTCACGGACACGGTAGGAATAGAAAAGCTTGCCGAAGAAACGGATATCAGGATCGATTTCGAGAACGGCTCGATGAAGATATATTCCGACGGAGAGGACGTGACCGAAGAAATAAGAAAGAAAGAAGTAACCGACAACACCTCGAGGGTGGCAGCCATACCCGGCGTGAGGTATAAACTGGCCAAGATACAGCGGCAGTCCGCCGACAGGCTCATGAAAGTGGTATTCGAAGGAAGGGACATGGGCTCGATAGTTTTTCCCGGGGCGGACCTTAAAGTGTACCTTGATGCCGGCATTCAGGAAAGAGCCAGCCGCAGGTGGCAGGAACTCAGGGAAAAGGGCATGGATGTGGACATCGAAGAGATAAAACTCAGCATAAAAAAAAGAGACAGGCTTGACGAATCCAGGGGCCTCGCGCCGCTGAGGGTGCCGGAGAACGCCCATGTGCTGGATTCCACTGATCTCAGCATAGAAGAGGTAGTAAACAGGATCGTTGCTTTACTGGATAGGTAGAACATTATTTTCCGTTTTTTTCAGGACGTTGTTCAGGCTCAAGGTTACCGGAAGGGAAAACCTGCCCGCCGGGGGGTACATAATAGCGTCCAACCACAATTCTTACTTTGACCCGCCCCTCGTGGGAGTGTGCAACGTAAAAGGCGTTTATTTTATGGCCAAGAAAGAGCTGTTCTATGTGCCGGTTCTCGGCACAGCCATAAGAAAAACGCATGCTTTCCCCGTTGACAGGGAGAACCCGGGACCATCGTCGATAAAACGGGCCATCGGGCTGCTGAGGTCGGGAAAAGTCCTTCTAATCTTTCCCGAAGGTACCAGGAAATCTTCGCATAAGATACACAGCGGGGTATCGATGCTGTCGCATAAGTCGGGCGTTCCGGTAGTTCCTTCCAGGATATACAATAACGACAGGATGAAAAGCTTCGCCAGGCTGAAGTATGTTATCGGAAAACCGGTTTATTTCCCTTTCTTGCCGGGAGAAAAAGCGCCTGAAGGAGAATATGAGTCTTTCGCGGAAGCCGTAATGAGTAAAATAGAGCGTCTGTAGGCCGTTCCCGCAGTATTATTCCCTCCCTGTAAACCTTTTACGGAAATATCCGCATATATAAATAATAAAATTTTATGTTTGATTATTACTAATATTATTTGTATAATTTATAACCTAATGAAGATAAACATAATAAAAAGCGAATATTGTGATTTCTGCTCCGGCGTGAAGAGATCGGTAAATATAGCGCGGGATTCTTCGAAAACGGAAAAAGTGCATACCCTGGGACCCATTATTCATAACCCTCAGGTCGTAGATGAACTGAAATCCGCGGGAATAATTCCCGTAGACGACATTGAAAAGATTTCCGGCATAAGAACCATACTCATAAGAAGCCACGGTATAACCCTGGAGCAGGAGTCCAGGCTGAAGGAAAAGGGTCTGAATGTCATAGATGCGACGTGCCCCAAAGTGAAGAAGACTCATAAGATAGCTCGGGATATATCTGACAGGCACGGCATGGTAATAATCATAGGCGCCAAGTCTCATCCCGAAGTCAAAGGGATACTTTCCAGGGCAAAGGAAAAAGGGGTGGTTATATCTTCTCCCGAAGAAGCGGCCTTGATGGAAGATTTTGAGGACGCCGGGGTGCTGGTCCAGACGACATTCAGAAGCGAAAAATTCTTCGAGATAATAAACGTGCTGGCAAGAAAATCAAAGGTTCTCGAGATATACAATACCATCTGCGAGGAAACGGTGCTTCGCCAGAACGAGCTTAAATCGATAGCAGGCAGGGTAGACCTGCTCATTATCGTGGGAGGGAAGAACAGCTCCAACACGAAAAGACTTTACGAACTCGGCAGCGAGATAGTAGAGACCTATCATATAGAAGTTCCTGAAGATATCAATTACAGCTGGCTGGCCGACAGGGAAAAGGTCGGCATAGTCTCGGGAGCTTCGACGCCGAAGAGCATAATAAAGAAAATCGAAGAAAAACTCGAATTATATAACAAAAAAAATCTAAAGAAAGAGGTAGCGTGAAATGACGGATAAAAAGCTGAGTATGGAAGATGTAGTAAGGCAGATGGAAGATATACAGCAGGAAAGGATGGTAATAGGAAGGGTCATCGAGGTCGACAGGAAAAATAACAACGTTCTGGTAGATATCGGTTACAAATCCGAAGGTGTAATCCCCCTGCATGAATTCAAGGACGAAGAGATAAAAGTCGGTGACGAAGTAGAGGTATTTATAGTGAAGAAGAGCATGAGCTACGAGTACCCGCCGGTATTGTCCCATAAGAGGGCCCAGGTGGAGCACCGTCTCGATGAGATAGAAAAGGCGTTCACGGATAACCTGGTGATAGACGCTAAACTGGAAAAGAAGGTAAAAGGCGGCCTTATAGTAGATATAGGCGATATTAAAGCCTTCATGCCTGCCTCCCTGGTCGGGTACCCGATGGTAAAGAACCTGGATTCAGTGATAGACAAGACAGTGCCGTCCAAGATCATAGAATTCGACCGCAAGAACAAGAATATAATCGTATCCTGGAGGAAAGCGATAGAAGAGGATGTCAGGAGAAAAAGGGAAGAACTCTATGAACAGCTTTATCCCGGCAAGACTATAAAAGGCAGGGTGTCCGGCATAAAGACTTTCGGCGCTTTTATCGATCTGGGCGGAATAGACGGGCTCCTGCACATCAGCGAGCTTTCCTGGGGACATGTCGACAAGGTGGAGGATATAGTAAAAGTCGGTGACGAGATAGAGGTAAAGATAAAGAGCTTCAACCCCAAGTCAAATAAGATATCGCTCAGCCTGAAAGAGACGCAGCCTCATCCATGGGAAAATATAGAAAGTGAGTTCAAGCCGGGCGACGTGATAGACGGGAAGGTCACGGGAGTCACTTCATACGGGGCTTTCGTTGAGCTGAAGCCCGGAGTGGAAGGGCTTATAAAAACAGAGGAGATATCCTGGACTGAAAACGTGAAACATCCGGGCGACAAGCTTGCTGTAAATGACGCGGTGAAGATAAAGATAATCGAGATAGACCTGGAGAACAAGAAGATCGCGCTGAGCCTTAAACAGGTGCTGCCCAATCCCTGGGAAGAGGTTGACAGGAATTACCAGGTGGGCAATATCATCGAAGGGAAGATAACCCACACTACTGATTTCGGGGCTTTCGTTATGCTGAATGAGGGAGTGGAAGGGCTGATACATGTTTCTGACATGACCTGGGACAAGGAGGTCGAGCATCCTTCGGAATTCGTCCAGGTCGGCGACACGGTAAAGGTGAAAATACTGAGCATCGAACCCGACAAGCAGAAACTTTCTCTGGGACTGAAGCAGCTTGAAGATAATCCTTACAACGATTACCCTGCGGGATCCACTGTCAAATGCTATGTCAAGACGGTCCAGCGCTCGGGCGCGTATGTGGAGATGGAGAACGGGCTTGAGGGATACATGCATATATCAAATTTTTCAAGGGAAAGGACGGAGGACCTCCGGGAAAAACTCAAGGAAGGCGATGTGATAGAACACTGCAGGGTGATAAAGAACAACCCTTCCAAGAAGGTACTTGAGGTCAGTATCAAGGATTACGAGATAGACATGGAGCACAGGGAAATGAAAAAGTATATGGATCCGTCCGAATCGTCCGGCGCCACGCTGCGCGATCTTATCGGAGACAAGCTCAAAGGGCTTGCTGACATCGACAAGAAAAAAGACAAGGAATAATCTCCGCCGTTTTCATTATGGATATAATCCATGAAGATGAGCATGCGACCGCTTGTGACAATATGCCGTCCCTTCGGATTATTCCTGCTGATACTCTTTATCTGTGAACCGGTATTCCCGGATAACCAGCTCAGGATAGACAAATTCAGGTGGAAGACCGCCGAGACTTCAGATCTCAGGGTGTTCTACTATGCTCCCGAAGACGACCTTTTCGATATAAAGCCGGTACTTGACCAGATAGAATACACTCATAAAGGTGTAACAGGCCTGCTCGATGTGGAGTTTCCCAAGAAGACGCCGGTTTTCGTGTATTACGACCATACTCATTTCCAGCAGAACAGGATCGCGGCCGCTGAAGAAGGGGTGGAGGGCTTCTCGGAAGCTTTCAAGAACAGGCTTGTCATACCCATAAGATACTCGCGTTACGATCTCAACCACCTTATAGCGCATGAATACACCCATATTGCCCAGTTCGAGATACTTTACGGCGGCTTCTGGAAATCCGCAAAACTGATAAAGGGCCTCTCGGGGCTGGAACCGCTGTGGGTAATGGAAGGCCAGGCGGAACACGTATCGCACAAGGTGCTGAACAGGAGCTGGTCTTCCTATGACAGGATGATACTGAGGGACGCCGTGCTTTATGATTACCTTTATTCCCTTAGACAGCTGCAGAATTTCAATGCGCTCTACAGGCACGTGTATCTCGGATACAAGGAAGCTCATTCGGCAATAGACTACCTTGTGGAGACTGAAGGGGAAGAAGTGAATTTCAGGCTGCTCAAGTCAATGAGGAACAACCTAGATCCTACGAAAGCTTTCGAAGACGCCGCAGAGAAATTCGCGAGCTACCGGGATTTTGATATTAAATGGCAGAAAAAGCTCAGGGAAGAGACCGATAATTTCATCGGGGGAAAAGACAGGGTAGAAGACGTAAGCGACGCGGTGGTGGAAAACAGGTATCACAGCAGGAACCCGGTTCTTACCGAAAAAGGGGATATCGTCTATGTGAGCGATGTCTGGGGGCCGGACGAGATATATCTGGACGAAAAAGGGCACAGGAGAAAGCTGCTCCATGCTTTCTTCGGGTCAAGAGTGAAGATGCTCGTTACGGGGAGGCGATACGACAGGATAATAAGTTATTCGCCTGCCGTCGGAACCCTGGTGTTCATAGCCGACAGGGACCTGAAAGACATTATCTACCTGTGCGACCTTTCGGGAAAGATAAAGAAAGAACTGGAATTCGACCTTCACGAACTCCGTTCGCCTGCCATATCGGATGACGGCAGGCTGATAGCGTTTACCGCTCTGAAAGATTCTAAAAGGAATATATACCTCTATGATCTGGATAAAGGCCTGCTGACTCAGCTCACGGACGACGGATATATAGACTACGGCCCGGTCATCTCCCATGATTCGCGGGAGATAACAGTAGCTACCGAAAGGGAGCTCAACACCGATCTCAGGAGGATAGATATACAGACGAAAAAATATGTCTGGCTGACCGAGACTCCGTGCGACGAGATACACCCGTATTATGCCGGCGAAAAAAAGCTGGTATATTCGGCTGACAAAAACTCGGTATTCAACCTGTATATGCTCGATCCGGGGAAGAAAATGGAAGCTCTTACCGATATAGCGGAAGGGCTGTTCTTTCCCTGTGCAGCGGAAGACGGGAATATCTATTCGTCGGCGTATTATGACGGGAGCTACAAAATAGTCAGGCTGAAGGGCGGAGAACGGAGAGCCGATATAGCTGCAACGAGAAACTACATAAAGGAGGATCCGGTTCCGGAACTCGCCTCGGACCAGTTCCGGAAGGGCCGCTACAGGTTTAATTTTTCCACCGATTTTTTTCTGCCCAGCCTGCTTTATTCAACGGATATAGGATTTGTAGGCGGCGGTTATTACAGGGCGTCGGATCTGCTCGCACACCACACTGTGGATTTTTACGGCTGGGCATGGCCCGGAACCTATACGCTGTCAACTCAGTACACTCTCAGGAAATGGCGGCCGGATGTATTCCTTATGCTCGGCACGGAAGGGGAAAAGTACAGGACGATCGAAGATGACGACGAGACCGAGAAGCATAAGAATTATTCGCACGAGGCAGTCCTCGGATACACGTACCCGCTGACTTCATTTACCAGTTTCTCGAACTGGTACACGGCTGGAAGCGAAGACGAGAATAACCTCACGACGGATGAGTCCGTTCATGAAACCGAGACCGGCGTGGGCCTGGGTATCACGCGCAGTACAGCGATGCTGGAACCTTTTCATATATTCAGGGGGAGCATACTCTCTGTGTCGGGGTACCGGGCGCTACCTTACGAGACGTTCGGGGTGGAATATAACCAGTATGAGGCCTCCGCCAGGAAATATCTGCCGGCCGGACACAGGCTGGCCTGGGCGAACAGGCTTTATTATGCCCGGACCGAAGGCCCGGCCGCGCCCGAACTCTACCTGGACCATTTGACTGGATTTTTCAGCAACGCTCCGTACAGGCTCAGGGGTTACAGGAGGAAAGAGTTTTCCGGGCATAATCTCGCATCTGCGAGTTCCGAGCTGAGGTACCTCCTTTTCCCGGATATAGGATGGCACCTCTATTTCATGTTCCCTGATTTTAACATATACAGCATGTCGGCGGCGCTGTTCACCGATGCGGGTACATGCTGGGACGACGGCGGCGAGCCGGATGACCCGGATATGTGGGGCGCTTCCTGGGGTTTCGGGCTTAGACTGAACCTGTACATAATGCAGATGGCTCCCTTTTACATAAATATAGATTTTGCCAAACCTTATGGCTCGGACAGCTGGAAGACTTACTGGACGTTTGCAAGCAGCTATATAACATGGTAAGGAATGACAGTATACAAGATGCCAGATGTGAGATATCAGATGCGGAACACGCTCTGCACTCGCATGCGGGAGGTTTAACATGAATTCATTAGCGGTGGCAGTTATCGGGCTTGTATGCCTGGGTCTGGGCTACAGGTTATACGGGAATCTGATAGAAAGACTCTGGGACATAGACCCGGCGAGAAAGACGCCGGCTCACGAGGTAAATGACGGCGTGGATTATGTACCCGCAAAACACTGGACCGTCCTTTTCGGGCATCATTTCGCTTCCATAGCCGGTGCCGGTCCTATACTCGGACCTGTCATAGCCTGCCTGTACTGGGGCTGGCTCGGAGTCCTCTTGTGGCTCGTCATCGGTTCAGTCTTCCTGGGCGCCGTCCATGATTTTTCGGCGCTGGTGACTTCCGTGAGGATGAAGGGCAACTCGATCGCGCATGTCTGCAGGGACCTCATGGGCCGGCGGGCCAACGTATTGTTCTCTGTATTCCTCTGGCTTTCCCTCGTGCTTGTAGTAGCCGTGTTTACGGCCGTAGGAGCCAAGACCCTGTATTCGAAGCCGGAAACGGCAGTGCCGGCGATGGCGATAATACCGCTGGCCATGCTGATGGGGTTCATGTTATACCGCACATCGGTATCGCAGCTCGCCGTCACTATTGCCGGCATACTGTTCCTGGCCGCTTTTATAATCCTCGGAAAGGTATTCCCCGTCAGCCTGCCGGAAAGGGCATGGATAATAATACTGTTGGCATACGCGTTCTTTGCTTCCATACTCCCGGTCAATATACTTCTTCAGCCGAGAGATTACTTGTCCACTTTTCTGCTGTTTTTCGGGCTCGTCACGGGATACCTGGGGGTTATTATCACGCGGCTTCCGATGAATGCTCCAGCGTTTGTCGGGTTTCACAGCGGAAGCGGTCCTCTTTTCCCGATGATGTTCGTGATAGTGGCATGCGGCGCCATAAGCGGGTTCCACAGCGTTGTCTCTTCGGGCACAACAGCCAAACAGATATCGAGCGAAAAGGATATGAAGAGAATAGGGTTCGGTGGGATGATACTCGAGGGAGCGCTGGCCCTTCTGGCGCTGATATCCGTGGCGGCGGGTCTTAAGTGGGCGGGCGCGTCAGGCCTGGTATACCCGGAACTGATGAAGAAGGGATGGATAGTCGCATTCAGCGAAGGTTTCGGACAGATAACGCTGCCTATATTCGGTATATTCGGTTCCCTGGTGGCGGCCACGGTGCTTAACGCTTTTATCATTACGACGCTGGATACCGCGACCCGCATAACGAGGTACATTACGGAAGAGCTGTTCGGCATAAAGAACATGTTCCTTGCCACTATAATGGTGATAGCCCCTGCGTATTACCTTGCCATAGGCAACTGGGGAAAAATATGGCCTGTGTTCGGCGCATCCAACCAACTGGTCGCGGCTCTGGCGCTGGGGGTTGTGAGCCTGTACCTTTTGTCTGCCGGAAAGAAGACCGCGTATACGGCCGTGCCTGGAGCCATAATGCTTGTAACTTCATCCGCGGCGCTCGCATGGGAGCTGAATAATTTCCTGAGAGACCGTAATTACCTGCTGAGCGTAATAGCGGGACTGCTATTGGTTCTCGCGCTCTACATGACGGTTATAACCGTGAGGATATTCATTGATAGAAGAAAAAAACAACAGCACAGACCCGGCTGAGATCCATCATGATGTGATCAGCAAGGCTTCTTCCGTATCGCTGGCTACGCTGGTATCCAGGGTACTGGGGTATGTCAGGGACATGCTGATAGCCAATCTTTTCGGCGCTACGATGGCAGCGGACGCTTTTTTCGTCGCTTACAGGATACCCAATCTCCTCAGGAGGCTTCTGGGCGAGGGCTCTCTTTCTACTTCGTTCATACCGGTATACACGGAATACCTGACTAACAGGGGTGAAGATGAATCGCGGCGGCTGGTGAGGGTGACCCTGGGGACTTTCGGGGTGCTCTTCGTACTCCTGACGTTCCTGGGTATATTGTTCGCCCCATTGATAGTAAGACTTATAGCTATAGGGTACACGCAGGACCCCTCCAAGTTCGCGCTTACCGTGTATCTTACCAGGATAATGTTCCCGTTCCTTATGCTGATAGGGTTGGGGGCGATAATGCTGGGGGTGCTGAATTCCCTGAGGATGTTCCTGGTGCCGGCATTGGCGCCCGTGATGCTCAGCATATCGGAAATAGCGTTCATCCTGTTCGTCTGCCCTTTCCTGGATCTCCCTGTGAGCGGTCTTGCTGTAGGGGTGGTCGTAGGCGGCCTGCTTCAGCTGCTGTACCAGATGGTCCCCGCTGCAGTGAAGGTCAGGAATATAATGCCTGTCATCGATTTCGGGCATCCCGGGCTCAGGAAGATAGGCAGGCTCATGCTGCCGGCGGTGCTGGGGCTGTCTATAATGCAGATAAACTCTTTCGTAGACACGATCTGCGCTACGCTGCTGGGAGCGGGAAGCGTGACTCACCTTTATTACGGCAACAGGCTCATGCAGCTGCCGCTGGCGCTATTCGGCACCGCCATAGCAACGGTGGCCCTGCCCATGATGAGCGAGAATGCCGCCAGGAACGAGATGGGCAGGCTGAAGGATACTTTCTCGTTCTCGATGAGAGCAGTATCCTTCCTTATCATGCCGACGACGGTATCTCTGATAGTTTTCGGCAGGCCGATAATGGAACTGCTTTTCGAGAGGGGGCTTTTCCTCCCGTCCGATACGGCCAGCGCGGCATGGGTGCTGTCCTTTTACGCCTCGGGACTCATGTTCTACGCCGGCGTGAAGATAGCTGCCAGCGCTTTTTATTCTCTCCAGGATACGAAGACCCCGGTGATAACAGCGTCCATAGCCATGGTTCTGAATATAGCGCTTAACATAATAGTTGTGAAAGTGCCCGGCGTCAGGGAGACTTTTTCGGTCGGGGGGCTGGCCCTGGCCACAGCCCTGTCATCGGCGGTGAATTTCGTACTTCTGGTGATAGTGTTCAGGCTGCGTAACGGCGCCATCGGAGCGACCGGCATACTGAGCTCGCTCGGCAAGCACGCCGCAGCATCGGCGGCGCTGGGTTTCTTCCTTTATTATTCTTCCCTGTTGACGGCCGGATGGAGCAAGTACGCGCGCGTGCCCCTGGTAGTGGTGCTGGGCGCGGCGCTCTACATGGCCGTATCGCATATACTCCGCGTAAGGGAACTGGGAGAACTCAAGAAGATAAGACCGTAGCATGAAGACGGAGAATCTTCCGGACAGACCCGGCGTGTATCTTTTTATGGATAGTGCGACAAAGGTCATATACGTAGGGAAAGCACTGTCAATAAAGAAGAGAGTCAGGTCGCATTTCGGAAAAGACAGGCTGGATTCCAAACAGATAGCCATGATATCGGTCGCGCGCACTGTGGATTACATCGTCACGAGAAACGAGAAGGAAGCGCTGGTGCTGGAAGAACAGCTGATAAAGAGCTTTAAGCCGAGATACAACATACTTCTCAAGGATGACAAGAGCTTCCCTTATATAGAGGTTTCGCTCGGAGAGGAGTTCCCGGCCGTGGCGATAACAAGGGATAAGAAAAAGCCCGGTTCCAGGTATTTCGGACCTTTTCCAAACGTTGCGGATGTGCGCGCGGCAAAGCGCGTAATAGACCGGGTATTCCCCTTGAGGAAATGCAGGGTGCTTAAACCCCGCAGGCGGCCGTGCCTCAATCACCAGATCGGGAAATGTCTCGCCCCGTGTACGGGAAAAGTCTCAAAAGGCGCATATAGGGAAATGGTGGAAGATATACTCATGTTCCTGTCGGGCCGGCACAAAAGGCTTCAGGAAAAGCTCAGGGCCAGGATGATATCCTTCAAGAATGAGCAGAAGTATGAAGAGGCTGCGTGGATAAGGGACCAGATATCCGAGCTGGACAGCCTGTTCCCGATCGTGAATTTCAGGGATATTACGCGTAAGAAGATGGACGCGCTCAGCGCCATTGACCCGCTGTACATGCTCAAGGAGCAGTTAGGCCTGGATTATAAGCCTTCGGTTATAGAAGGTTTCGATATATCTCATACTTCTTCGAGTGAAGCGGTGGGCAGCATGGTCAGTTTCCGCGACGGCCGGCCCGACAGGAAGATGTACAGGAAGTTCAGGATAAAACAGCCGGAAACAGCTGACGATATCAGGATGCTGGAAGAGGTAATATACAGGAGGCTGAAAAGGCTCGTGCTCGAGAAGAAGAGGCTCCCCGACATAATATTCGTTGACGGGGGCAGGGCTCAGGAAAAGGCCGCCAGGGATATCGTAGCCAAGTTCAATATGAGGAACATAAACGTACTCTCACTCGCGAAGGAGAGCGGCAGGATATATCACAAGGGCAGGGTGCTGCGCCTTGAAAAAAGCTCAGGCGTATACGGCCTGCTCAAGAGAGTGGACGATGAAGCGCACAGGTTCGCCCATTCGTATCACCTGACAAGAAGGAGGAGGAAGGCATTCAGATAGCATGCGCCGCGCCAGGAGGGGAAGCAGTTTGAAATCGGACGGTGAAATTTGATATTCTTTTAATAATAAACAAATGCTGAGATTTATAATAAACAAGATATTCGGTACCCCGTCGGCCAGGTCGGTCAGGAAGCTCGGCCCGCTGGTGAGCAGGGTCAACGAACTTGAGGACTCGATGAAAGCCCTGTCTGACGAACAGCTGACGGCCAAGAGGCGGGAGTTCATGGATCGCCATAAGAACGGAGAGACTCTCAGCCAGCTTATGCCGGAAGCTTTCGCCGTGGTCAGGGAAGCCTGCCGCAGGAGTATCGGGCTGAGGCATTTCGACGTGCAGCTGGTGGGGGGGGCGGTGCTCTTCGAAGGGCAGATAGCGGAGATGACCACCGGCGAAGGGAAGACGCTCGTCGCGGTACTCCCGGTATACCTGCAGTCCATCGCCGGGACGCATGTCCATGTAGTCACGGTAAATGATTACCTGGCGCGCCGCGATTCCGAGTGGATGGGGCCGGCGTACAGGGCCCTGGGGCTGAAAGTCGGGTATATCCTGAGCGATATGATGCCGGAAGAGAGGAAAACCGCCTACGATGCCGACGTGGTCTACATAACTAACAACGAGCTTGGGTTCGATTACCTCCGGGACAACATGGCGATATCTCCTTCCCACAGGGTGCAGAGCGACCTGGAATTCGCGATCATAGACGAAGTCGACAGCGTTCTCATAGACGAAGCGAGGACTCCCCTTATAATATCCGGCCCCGCTGGAAAATCTTCGGATAAATATTTCAGGGTGGACAGGATAATACCCGCTCTTAAGATAAAGTTCATCACCGAGGAAGAAGCGGTCAAGGAAAAATACAAATTCGAAGAATCGGGCAAAAAAGGAGATTACCGTGACGAGATCGAACGCGGTTCCGACGCGATAATAGACGAGAAACATAAGAACGTGCATCTTACGGAAGAGGGCATGAAAAAATGCGAAGCCCTGCTGGATTCCAAGCTCTTCGACGATATCACAGGCGAATGGGTGCATCATATAAACCAGGCGCTCAGGGCGCATTACCTCTTTAAAAAAGACGTGGATTACGTGGTAAAAGACGGGCAGGTGATAATCGTCGACGAGTTCACCGGGCGGCTCATGCCGGGCCGGAGATGGTCCGACGGGCTGCATCAGGCGGTGGAAGCCAAGGAGAATATAAAGATAAAAAGGGAGAACCAGACGCTGGCCACCATAACCTTCCAGAATTTCTTCAACCTCTACAAGAAACTGGCGGGTATGACCGGCACCGCTCTGACAGAACAGGCGGAATTCTTCAAGATATACAAGCTCCCGGTTGTAGAGATACCTACCAACAGGGATCTGAGAAGGCAGGAGATGCCCGACGCCATATACAGGACCGAAAGGGAAAAGTTCTCGGCTGTGGTAGATACCATCATCCAGCTGAACAAGAAAGGCAGCCCGGTCCTTGTCGGGACCAGGTCCATAGAAGTGAGCGAGAGGCTCTCCTTGCTGCTGAAAAGGCGCGGAGTGAAGCACAGCGTGCTTAACGCGAAGTACCACTTGAAAGAAGCGGAGATCATAGCCCAGGCGGGACGAAAAAGCGCCGTGACCATATCGACAAACATGGCCGGAAGGGGGACAGATATAGTCCTCGGGGGCAACCCGGAGTACCTGGCAAAGGAAGAGATGAAGCGCAGGGAGTGGGATCACGAGCTCATCCTGAAAGCTTCCGAAAAATCGCCGGCGTCCGGAGAAGAAGAAGAAAAAGCCAAGGCGGAATTCAGCAGGCTGTACGAGTCGTTCAAGAAAGAGACCGACAGGGAGCACGAGGATGTCGTCGGCGTGGGGGGGCTGCACGTCATAGGCACGGAAAGGCACGAGTCGCGAAGGATAGACAACCAGCTCAGGGGCCGGGCCGGCAGGCAGGGCGACCCGGGATCGTCGAAATTCTTCGTTTCGCTGGAGGACGAGTTGATGCGCCTCTTCGGCGGCGAGAGGATCATGGGCATAATGGATAGGATCGGCGGGATGGAAGAGGGTGAAAAGATTGAGCACCCGCTGATAAACACGGCTATAGGAAACGCCCAGAAAAGGGTGGAAGCGATGAACTTCGATATCCGCAAGCAGCTTCTCGAGTACGACAATGTGATGGACAAACAGCGCCGGTCCATATATTCCCACCGGTCGCGCATACTCAAGGGCGAAGACGTTGAAGAGGAAGTACTGGGTTTCATCGAGGATTATGTAGATATAGCCCTTGAAGAACTGGTGCCTCTCAAACAGCATTCGGAGGAATGGGATGTTAAGGCGCTCTCCGGCCAGCTCATGAGTTACCTGGGCCTTAATATAGCGATAGACCCCGGCGAGTTCTATCATTCCGGGAGGGAGGGGCTCAGGAGCTACCTGGAAGATTCCATAAAAGACGCGTACGGGCAGAGGAAGAAAAAACTGGGAGAAACGGAGTTCTCCAATATGGAGAGGATGATCCTTCTCCAGATAATAGATTCCAGGTGGAAAGACCATCTTTACGAGCTCGATCATCTGAAAGAAGGGATATCCTACAGGGCATACGGGCAGAAGGACCCTCTTATAGAGTATAAAAGGGAGTCGTTCTTCGCTTTTGCCACATTAATGGACTCTATAAAAAAAGAGGTTATAATATATCTTTTCAGGGCTTCGGGAGAGATACTCAAGTCACAGCTTCCCGGCTACAGGGGAGAAAAGATCAAGCCCAGGGCGGAGCTCCCGCGCGCCGGCGGACAGGAGATGACCGCGGCTGCAGGCGGCGCGGCGCAGCCGCTGAAAGTCAAGCAGAGAAAAGTGACGGATAAAACGGGAAGGAACGACCCGTGCCCGTGCGGTTCAGGACGCAAATACAAACACTGCTGCGGAAGATAATAAAGTGGAAAGTGGAAGGTTGAAAGTCGAAAGTATATTGTGCTTCACTCTTCGCTTTTCACCGATTTCCGTTAAAGAGCTCTGACCGGCTTTACCGCAATGAAGATCACTGAGTACAAGCATACCCTTTTTATTTTATTCACGGCAATCGCCTATCCGCTGTTATTTCCCAAATTCGGTTTCTGGTTTCTGGCGCCGTTCGTATTCGTGCCGTTTATCCTGGAACTCGCAGGTACCCCCCGCGGCGGTCTGAAAAAAGCCTTTATTGAGAGCTGGCTGGCCGGTATCCTGGCCAATATGATAGTGCTTTACTGGATATACTACACACTCATCTGGAACGGGGCGGGCGCGCCAGTATCGGCGCTAGGTTATATCCTTTTATGCGCCTACCTGGGACTGTACTGGGGCGTATTCGGGCTGTTCACGGCCTGTATCGTCCGGCGCGGCAGGAATTACATGCTTTTCCTGGTGCCTTCCGCCTGGGTCATGCTGGAATACCTGAGAGCATTCATCCTTACGGGGTTCCCCTGGCTCTTTACCGGTTACGCGCTGGCCGGTATCCCTGCTTTTATCCAGACTGCGGACGTAGCGGGAGTATACGGCATCAGCTTCGCTGTTATCTTCGTTAATACTTCGGTCGCCTTGTTTTTCAGGGCCCGCATGAAGAGGTATCTGGTAATACCGGCGGTACTGCTCGTATTCCTTTACTTTTACGGCCTCGCAGCCATGGACAGGAATGAGGCCGCCCCGGACATGAGAGTCAGCGTACTGCAGGGAAACATATCACAGTATCAGAAATGGGACCCCAGGTTCCGGGCGAAGATACTGGAGTCCTACGGTATCCTGCACGGGTTGGCAGCGAGATTCGAGCCGGGCCTGATAATCTGGCCGGAGACGGCGCTGCCGGCAGGATTAACGTCTGACCCGGTTATGGAAAGGTATATGAGGAGCCTCGTGTCGGAAGCGGGAGCCTACGAGGTGATAGGAAGCATCGAGACCCGTGAGAGGGGCGTTTATTACAACAGCGCGTACCTGGTGACCCCCCAGGGCGGGATAATGCAGCCCTACAGGAAAAGGCACCTGATACCTTTCGGGGAGTTCATACCTTTCAGGAGGCTCCTTTCCGTGTTCATCGGAGTCCTGAACGAGGTGGGCGATTTCAGCCCGGGAGAAGAGGCCGTCATACTTAAAGCCGGAGAATACAATATCGGGGTGGGCATATGCTTCGAGGGCATCTTCCCCGGACTTGTGAGGGACCTGTTCAGGAAGGGCGCAGATATATTCGTGAATATAACTAACGACGGTTGGTACCTGGATACCGCGGCGCCGGAACAGCATTTCATCCATTCCATTATGCGGGCTGTGGAGAACAGGTCGTTCGTGATACGCGCCGGTAACACCGGTATATCGGCAGTAATCTCGCCGTCCGGAGAAGTGCTGCAGAAGACAGAACTGCTGAAATATGATATATTAAATGCCAGGGCCGGCCGGACGGGCCGGAGGACTTTATACTCGAAATACGGCGATCTGCCGGTGTTTATCATGATGATAGCGACATTGGGAAGCTTGCTGATACCGGTCAAGGCCGGATCTCGAAACGGAGGAGAATAATGTTCGAAGATTACAAGAAAACAGCTGCGGAACTGCGTCAGAAGGTTAACAGTATAAGGGGGTTTCTTTGACGTAGACAAGAAAGAAAAAGAATACGAGAAGCTGGAAGAGGAGAGCACGAAACCCGGCTTCTGGAATGATAACGAGCGCGCCAAGAAGGAGATGAAGAGTTTCGACCTGATCAAATCCGACCTGCATCTTTATAACAACCTCGAACAGCGCCTGAGCGATATCAACATCCTGATAGAACTTGCGGAAGAAGAGGACGACACCAGCCTGGAAGAAGATATAAAAGGGAACATTGAAAAGCTGAAAGACAAGATACACAGGGTATCCTTCAGGCTGAAGCTGTCCGGCAGGACAGATAAGAACGGTGCGATAATGACTCTGAACTCAGGAGCGGGCGGCACGGAAGCCTGCGACTGGGTCGAGATGCTTGTTAGGATGTACAGGATGTGGGCTGCTAAGAACAGTTACAGGACCGAAGTGCTGGATGTCCTCCCGGGCGACGAGGCGGGGATAAAGAGGATAACGATGGTTATGGAAGGGAATTACGCCTACGGGTACCTGAAAGGGGAGGTGGGGGTACACAGACTCGTCAGGATCTCTCCGTTCGATTCCGGGGCCAGGAGGCACACTTCTTTCGCCGCCTGCGACGTGATACCCAAGATAGAAGAAGACATAAATATTACCGTAAAAGAGAGCGACCTGAAGATAGACACGTACAGGGCCTCGGGGCACGGCGGCCAGCATGTCAATAAGACGGATTCGGCGGTAAGGCTCACTCACCTGCCGTCGGGTATAGTGGTCCAGTGCCAGGATTCGCCTTCGCAGCATTCGAACAGGAAGAAGGCCCTGATGGTGCTCAAGGCCAGGCTCTACGAGTATGAGGAAGACAAGAAGAGGGCGTCCGCTCAGAAAAGGTATGACGAGAAAGGCGATATAGGGTGGGGCAACCAGATACGCTCCTACGTCTTCATGCCGTACCAGATGGCGCGGGACCACAGGACGGGAGTGAAAGTCTCTAATATCAATGCCGTGATGGACGGAGAGATAGACGCCTTTATCGAGGCTTACCTGGAACAGAACGCGTAATATACGTATCTCGCATCTCGTGAAGCGTATCTCGTGGCATCATTATTTCTTACGTTTCACGATTCACGTTTAACTTTTCACGGATTTATATTTAGCCTTCGAAGCTCCAGCCTTCCGTTTCCACGTTCCAGTCTTTGTTGTCTTCCAGGTAGAGAAGGGTATTGTTCAGTATATTGCGGTGGTTCTTCTCTTCGGTTATGATGAAACTGCATAGTTCCGCGGCTTTGCCTCCCAGGGAGAGGCATTTTTCCGTGTAGAACCTGATCCCTTCCTCTTCCATCCTTATAGCGGTCCTGATGGTGTCTATCTCTTCTGAATGGGCGTCAGAGGGAACATCGGCTTCCGAAAAGATAGTCTTTATCCTGCCGTGGAGCTCCCTGGCGTTATCGGTTCCGACGCCGCCTATGCCCATGCCGTTTATTGCGGCGTTGATCTTTTCTATGTGCCTTTTCTCGTCCTGCACAAGCGACTCGAACATCTCTTTCCCCATGGGGTTCTGGACGTTCATCGCAGCCTTGGTGTAGAACTCTATGCCGTCTTTTTCCATCTGTATCGCGCTCTCGAGTATCTGTTTTGCCTTGTCTTCCATATTATTTCCTCCTGTCTTAATTGTGTAATGTGAAAAGTGTAATGTATAAAACATTGATATCAATATGTATTATTAAAATATATTTAAGGGAATAAGTCAAAAAAAACCCGCTCCGGAATCTTCAGTGCTGAAAACCCGGAGCGGGTAATATGAGCAGAAAACTATATTAGAACATCAATGTGGCGCTCATCCGCCAGTTGTTGAGTGCAAGTATAGTTCCGCCGCCTGCCAGGTTGGTCACGTCTACGCACAGGTTTTCGCTTATCATGAAGCCGACACCTGAGAAGAAGTTCGCGACAGCCGCTTTCGGAGCGGTACCCGCGGGCGATGTCTCTGTAGTTGTGGTGTTGGTCACAATACCGGTGGCAGCGTTGACTGTCTCGGTCTTAAGTTCGCCGGTAGACTTTGTCGATGTCACCTGGTATGTCGAACCCATCCTCGCTTTGAGCCATTTTGTGGCAGTCCACTCGAGGCCGACGGGTATTACAACCGTTGTGACCGTCTGGTCGGTCGAATAATATAAATTATTCGAATAGACCGGGTCAGCCGCGTCGCCGTCAGTGACGTCTACGGATGTACCGTTGGTCTCAGAGTATTCGGTCTCGGTCTTGTTGACGTTTATCCCGAGGCCTATGCCGAGAAGGAGGTCCCTGGAGACCATCTTCTCTATACCGCCGAGGACGTTGATCACGTTGTTCTTCCGGTCGTAATCGAGGTCCTGGGTCATGGTCTGGCTGACCGGATCGCCGTCAAGCCCGTCCTGGAGGATGCTGTCTGTGGATTCAGCTGATCCTGAACCGGAGAGCGGGTTGCTCTGGTAGCTGGCCAATCCCTTTATCTTGGTATCCTTGTTAAGAGGATATTCAACGTCGGCGCCCAATCCTATCCCGGTGCCGTCCACTTCGAGTGTCTGGTCATATTTCCAGGTCCTCTCGTAGGGGTCTGTCAGAGCGGGTATACCGCTGTGCTGGGGAAGGAAGTTAGGATCGGTGCAGTTCTCGCCGGCCATAATGGTCGTGTCGAACGTGTAATCCTGAACGCCTTTCATCATATTGAGAGACAACGTGACTCCCAAGGTTATATCGTTGATCTCAGTTTTGAGCGCGGGCTGGATGCTCATGCCGCTCTGGTTGAATGTGGGCAATGTGCCGCCTGCCGCGTTGCCGGCTACGCCGTGCATCTCAGCTTCGAATTCCTGGGATGCGTAGTCGTCGGCATCGTCACTGTTCGTGAACGAATACTCGTAATCGGCTTCCGATTTATTCGTGTTCGGGACCGAGTTATACCTGATCCTGAGGCCGAGGTCAGCGGCTTCTATGAGCGAAGTCGCCGCTATCACGTTGATGTCGGAATCGCTGAGCGTGTTGTAGCTCGTGCCGTTTTCCGCAGCAGTGATCGTCTGGCCGACGGCAGGGGTATTCACGTTTTCGTAGTCATACTCGCCGTTCTGCGCAATACCGGTGACTACCATCGCTGTCTGGGCAGCATTGTTTCCGCCGCCGGTGACCCTTGCATCTGCGACGCCAGAATCGAAGTCGGCGTATATTATCGCGCCTTCGTTCTTGGCATCCATCCTGTTGAGGTATGCTCCTATGTTGCCTATGTCCATCAGCGGCATCACTCCGCCTATCATGAACTCGTTATAATCCGCTCCGTCTATGTATGTTTCGGTACCAGCTGCTCCAGCCGTATTGCTGTTTATGAGGTTGGAGAGGTTGGTATAAAGGCGATATCCTTCTATGTCGAGAAGGTTCGCCGGGTTCACCGTGAGTATGTCTGAATACTCGTCGGACACGATACCTATGAGGTTCGTGTTTATACCGTCCATCCTCTTGGAGCTGTTACGAACATCCGCTTGCGCGATAATCGGAAGGACTAATAGTATTGCTACTATAATCGCAAGTAATTTTTTCATAAATTCAATCCTCCTGTATTTTTCTCCTGCTTATTATAATGCGGGTTTTCCGCTTGTTTTTCATTGTATCGCCCCTAATTATTTTGTTCACCTCCTTTGCCGGGCGTATATTTACTATTATTCAGGCATAATTCTTATAAATTATTGAGAATTTGTCAAGAGCGGGATGATTAAAATCTGGATAATTTGAAAAATCACACTATATAATATATAATTCTATTCAATGAAAAAAAGATTTTTATTATTTGGATTATTAGCCTTCACCCCGGTTATCCCCATCTACGCGGGACAGTTCGATATAGGCGAAGATATCGATTTCGAGTACCGGTATATAGAGAGGGAAGAGGAGGAACTGGCCTCGGAATTCAGGCAGCGCCTGAAGCTCTATTTAAACGGGTACCTCGACGACGGCGTGGAGATAGGGGCGACCCTGCAGTCTTCGGGGATAATGAACTCCACCAGTACCGTCGTGGTATACCAGGGGGCCAAGATAGAGAACCTCACCCCGTTTTTCGAGAGCGCCTATATAAAGATAAACAGGTACTACGGATATCCCTTTGACATCAGCGTCGGCATTCTGCCCATAAAATGGGTTGACGGGATACTTGTGAACCATAACCAGATAGGGCTGCCTTCCCTGATGCTGGAAGCCTATGCCCCGTTCAAGGTGAAGCTGGAGGCATTTCATTGCAGGACCAGGGACGCCCTGCTGGATATATCGGATATACAGGGTTACGGTTACAGGGCGTTCAGGGAGTTCGGGCCGAGGAGGCTGGAGCTCGACTGGACCATAGAGCACTATATATCTTCAAAAATAGTCAAAAGATACATATACGGTGCTTATTTCAAGCAGAACATGCACAGGGGGCTCGAGTATTCGTTCTTCGGATACAAGATGAAAGGGAAGAAGGGGCCGGGGGAGAGCGGGGAAACCTTCGACGGCTACGCGCTCAGGGCATACGGCAAGTTCGAGGGCGTGGTTGACCCGCTGGGAAGGGGAGGTGCCTGGATAGACTATATACTCGGATCGGGTGACCTGGCCGACGACGAGAGGGGTTTCCTTCCGATACTCTCCAGCGTGGAGTCGGACATGATAGGGGATTATTACGGCAGGTTCAGGGAGTACAGGCTGGTAGACGGCAGGGTTTCTGACAAGGTGACCCTTTCCCACTCCATAGCGAACCTCTCCATGCTCAGGAATGCCCTCTATG
This sequence comes from Elusimicrobiota bacterium, assembly GCA_016934855.1. GTDB lineage: Bacteria > CG03 > SLGR01 > SLGR01 > JAFGSA01 > JAFGSA01. The sequence continues at coordinate 26,885 of JAFGSA010000003.1, read as the reverse complement.
CGACTATAAGGAACGATCTCACTGTCTTCATGATCAGGTCTACCTACAAGAAACATCAGCCGTCTCTGCCCATAGGCGGTTCGCTTACCTTCGGCGGAGTGTATAAATACAGCATCATAGACCTGGAGATAAGGTATACTATTTTTGCCCCGGAGGACGAGTACGATGTCTATGAAGGAGTCAGGAAGACACGGTTCATCAGCGGCGAAGTAAGGGCGAGGTTCTGATATCCTTATATTCTGGCTGATAATCCTTCTCCTGGTGCTTTTTCTGGCTTACACCGGCAGCTACTCTATCAGGACTTATCTTAAAAACGGTAAATTCCTCGTTTTCTTCATTTACGGTCTGCTTCTCGGTATCTTTTCATACGAGATAATAAAATTTCTCAGTTTAATACTAAAAGCAAGAGATTTCCTTATAAACTAAGTTTTTTACCCGCGGGGGGGCATTTCCGCGGGTTTTCTGCTTATTTGCGGAAAAAACATGTATTCCACAATTAATCGCTTTGTTTATTTTAATTTTTCCCTGTATTCCTTTCTGGCAAACCCTGTTGCAACAAATTCCGGCAGACTGTAATATCACTGGAACTTCATCGATTTTAAGCGGTTAAAACGCCCAGGCCAATGGTTCGATTCCCCCGGATAAAAATAAAGCCGCAGGAAGAGGGGGCTTAAAAAAACAAAAAACAGGGCAGAAAAAGGTATTTAAGGAAAGACGATCGTCGAGAAAAATAGAATGTCCGATAATAATTATTATGTTAACTTTGTGAGGGCCGGAAATGGTTCAAGTAAATACTAATCTAGATGATTATATTCGTTTATTCATAGTATATATGGGCATTTATATGAAGTCAACTTTAAGGATGGATGTTTATAACGTTGATCCCTTACTTTAAGACATTAAAACAGTTTTTATATATAAATAATCCCTGTTTATTCCCCTGTTTCTGTTCCTTCAATATATTCATAATGACGTTATAGAATAGTCTCTGCGGGCTTTGGTGAGCGGGGCTGCTCCGGCCGAGTGGCTGTCGGGTTTACGGGTTATCCCTCTGACCCCGTAATCTCCATTATTGGCAAAAATGGCATATTTATCGGAATATTGAAAAAACTGCGAATATACATCCGTTTTAAAGCGAATTTTTTGGTTTAAGGTCTAAATGGTCGGGCCGGCCCTGAAAAATCCCTTAAAACGCAATATTTTCAAGAAAATCCAGATTTTTCCCGAGAAACAGGCAGCATAACCGGAAAATCAGCGTTCTGAAGGTTCAGTGGCAGATTTTCGGTTTTTCCGGGAGGCTAGGGGGTCGGCCTCCCCTTCCCGGGCCGGAAAGAAGAAGTGAAACCCGGAAGAAGACGCAAATGCATTAAGGTGCAATAACCTGTAAAAGGAATGGTTCCGGGGATCCTTATTATTTCTCAATTGCCTTCAGGAACAAGAAAAACAGCAGAAGCATGAAAAAGAAGACAATCTGTACTATCATGTCATGTCTCATCTTTTATTCCTGCCATCATTAATAACACGCTTGCGATAAATATTCAGTGATTTAAGTCACTTGTATATGTCCGGCATTTTCAAGACGATTTCTTTACAATGTCCAAACCATTGATATAATATCATCAAAGCCATGACTAGGGTAAGCTGGGAAAAATACTTTATGAATATCGCGAGGCAGGTAGCCACGCGCAGCACATGCGACCGCAAGATGGTCGGCGCGGTCATAGTGCGGGACAAGGCAATACTGTCTACCGGTTATAACGGGAGCATCAAAGGCATGCCCCACTGCGACGAAGTCGGGCACATGATAGAGAACGACCACTGCGTAGCCACTATACACGCGGAAGCCAACGCCATCCTGCAGGCTGCCAGGCACGGCGTCTGCATAGACAATTCGGAGATATACATAACATCGTCGCCCTGCTGGCACTGCTTCAAGTTCATGGTGAATTCAGGCATCAAAAAGATCTATTACGGCGAGTTCTACAGGGATGACCGCATATTCGAGACGGCAGGGAAACTGGGTATCGAGCTCGTACATCTGAAAGACATCTGAAAAATACCTCTTCTTGTGCCGGGCCTTCCTTTTTTATATAATTAAAAAATGTATTATAAGGAGGAATTCCATGAAAGGCGTTATAGTAATTGCGTTGAAAGAGCTTGTAGTCGAAAAATTCGGACAGGATAGGTGGGAAGCGATACTCAAGGGGGCCGGTATAGACCAGGAACCCATGCTGACCGCTATAAGCGATGTAGACGATATGACCGTTATGAACGTCGTCAAGTCTTTATGCGAGGTACTGAACGTGACCCTTCAGCAGGCGGCCGATGTTTTCGGGGACTACTGGGTGAACGTTTACGGGAAGAAGATGTACGAAGTTTACTATGCCAGGGCGAAAAACGCTAAGGAATTCCTGAAAAACATGGATTCGGTGCATGTTATTTCCACTAAGAGCATGCCTAATGCCAAGCCGCCCAGGTTTAAATACGAAGACAAGGACGATAAGACCATGATAATGCATTACAGTTCCCACAGGGGGATGATAGATTTCATGGTCGGGCTTATAAAGGGCGTTGGCAAATATTACGGCGAGAAGCTCAAAGTAAATAAGCTCGATGAGAGCAAAGTCGAGATAATCTTCCCTTAAAGAGTCCCTTCCCGGCTTCTTCTGCTGAATAACATCTCTGCCGGGCAGCCAAGTATCCTCTGCCTGCAGCTTCTGCATGCGAGGTGCATCCTTACATAGCCGTTTCCGGCGGTGCCCAGCACAAGAAGAAGTATCATCGACAACATAATATATATATCAAAATGCCTGAAGAGAAAGACCGCTCCTGCCGATATCGGTATGAGCGATACCAGAAGCTCCGGTACCAGGCCTGAAAAAGAAATCTTCTTTGTGATGAACATCTTGGGATCTCTTTTTTTGAAGATGAGACTGCTCATCCTCCCCTTCCCGAAAGCGCATGCTTTCCCGTGATAATAACAGCTGGTGCAGGAGAATCTCAATAGCTTCAATTCCATAAGCAGCACGTAAAGGACGTATATCCCCAGGACATAAGCACCTGCGGCGGTAAACATTATATAAATCGACGCGGCATACTGCACGGCGGAAAAAAGGGCGGTCGCCAGTACTGTATTCGCGGGATAGTTCCCGCTTGTGCCGGGATTACCGGGCAATGATGAGGTCACGGTGACCGGTGCTATCAGGGGGTATCCTGGGGTTCCGTAGAAATAACCTCATCGATGACGCGGTTCAGGTTCTTCGGAACTATAGTTATTTCTATGCGCCTGTTCTGCTCCCTGCCCTTGTATGTATTGTTATCCCCGATGGGCCTGTACTTGCTGTAGCCGACAGCGACAAGGTTCTCTCCGGGAATCCCGGACGTTTCTTCGAGGTATCTTACGACATTCGTTGCCCTCTGGGTAGAGAGTTCCCAGTTCGTCGGGAACTTCTCCCTGAGGGATTCGCCTATCGGTACGTTATCCGTATGCCCTTCTATCCTGATATCCCTGTTCTCCACCTTTTTAAGAACCTTACCGACCTTTTCCAGGACCTTCTTCCCCGATTCCTTGAGTTCTGCCTTGCCCGTGTCGAATAGTATCTTGTCTACCATATTTACGGACAGGCTGTTGCGTATCATCGTTATCTGTATCTGTTTGGATTCTATCTCTTCTTTTAGGTTGCTTTCAAGGGAATCTTTAGTCATCTGGAGTTTGCCGATCTGGTCTTCCATGGTCTGGGTCTTGAGGTTGAGCTCGTTTATCTGCATGCTGAGCTGTGCCTCGATGTCGGATTTTTCTTTTTTCAGTTCGGCGAGCTCTTTTTCCTTCTGGGCTATCAGTTCGGTCTGCCGGTTCATCTTTTCGAAAAGTTCGGTTTCTTTCTTATTGAGATTTTCTGAAAGATCGGTGTTCTCCCTCTTCAGCCTGGCTATTTCTTCCTCCAGGGATGAAATCCTGCCTTCGAGCTGAGCGATGTTCTCTTCGAGGCTGGCCTTGTCTACGGCAAGGTTGTCCAGGCGGTCCATCGTATCCAGGTAAGTGCTTTTCTTCATGACCGTAATGCATCCTCCGAGTATGAGGCTGAAGAAAAGTACAGCAGCCGTTTTGGTCGTGTTGTTCATAATCCAGCTCCTTTTTATATATCTACTCTTCATCTTCGGCATCATTGTCTTCTCCCTTATTTTCTCCGGCATTTTCATCGTCTTCCTGTCTTGGCACGAATTTTTCCGCCAGAAGACTGTCAATCTCTTCTCTCCATTTTCTCGTGAAAGCATACTGGAAGCCGGTATGTTTGTACCTGATGCCACCGTTTCTTCCTATGATGAAAGATGCGGGGATGCCGGGCACACTGTAAGCCTGGGCTGTAGCATTGTCCCTGTCGAAAAGTATCTTCATGTTCCAGGAAAGCCTGCTGCCGGGGGTCGTCTTATCGGAGCTCTTCTCATAGTTGTCGATGAAATCATCTGCGGATGATCTGTTCCGGTCCAGGTTTATAGCGATGACGACAAGGTCTTTTTCGGAATATTCGGCAGCGAGGGAATCGAGTTCGGGAAACTCGCTCCTGCACGGCGGACACCAGCTGGCCCAGAAATTCAGGAATACGACCTTCCCCGCATAATCACGAAGAGATACTGCTTCTTCCTTTGCGTTGACGGCGGATATTTCCGGCGCGGCTGCGCCGGGGCCCGCGGCGTTCAGACAGGACGCAGTAATTAGTAATGTATAAAGAAACAATAAAGATTTACGCATTTCAGCAACCTCCGTTTCATGGGTAATTTTCGCATTTATATGAATTTTTTTCAACTCCCGGAAATAAAAAGCGCTTATAGATCAGAATTTTATATAAGAAGAAGCCTTGAGAAGCAATTTACCTGGTTTCCCGATATCCGTGAGCTTCGAGAACCTGGCGCCGTCCGATCTCCTGCTTATAATGCTGTCTACGGTCACGTGCCCCAGCCCCGGGACTCTTAAGAGCTCTTCTTTTTCAGCGGTATTGATTTTGACGGGAAAGAACGAGGGGTTTGCCCTGGCCCAGGCTTCCTTGGGGTCAAGGTCCAGGAAGAGATTGCCTCTGCCGTCCAGGGGGATCTCCTTCCCGCCGAACCCGTATTTCCTCATGAGCCAGTCCGCCTGGTAAAGCCGGTGCTCCCTGACGAGCATTTCGCGGTTACTGAGAGGGGACTTTTCGCCGGGGAGATCCGTTTCCCCGAGCCCTCTCTGGTATGAGCTGAAATAAACCCTGCTCAATCCGAGGTTTCTGTAGAGTCTCCAGGAGTAATTTATTATCTCTCCGTCAGTTTCGTCAGAAGCTCCGACGACGAACTGTGTCGTTTGTTTGACGCGCCGGTAAGGAGCTTCTTTCGAAGTAAGCCTGCTTATAAGTTTTATCGGCCTTATTATATCTTCTATATATTTCTTTTTACCGCTCAGCCTGCTGAAGTGTTTTTCTCCCGCTGTTTCTATATTGACAGAGACGGCGCTGGCCAGTGCAACTGCTTCTTTTACGGCTTCATCCGAAGCTCCCGGTATGACTTTCAGGTGAATGTATCCCTTGAACCCGGACCTTCTCAGGATCCTGGCCGTGCCGTTTATCAGGTCCATCGTGTCGTCGGGGCTTTTTATGACGCCGCTCGAGAGGAAGATTCCGCTGGCCATTCCCCTTGTGCGGTAATCCATGAAGAAGGAAGCCAGCCGGCAGGGATCGACCGAAACTCTCCGCGGGTCTTCCGAAGATCTCAAGGGGCAGTACCTGCAATCGTTGACGCAGGAGTTGGATATGAGAGTCTTAAGAAGATACGTCCTCCTCCCGTCCGCGAAAGTCACCGGGTATATCCAGCCGTCGTTTTCCGAGCGCGTCCTGTGCTCATAATCGTAGACGCTGCAGGCGCAGGCAAGGTCGTACTGGGAGTCCCTGGAAAGGATCTTCAGCTTATCGTTTATGCCGGGTTTTACTGCTGTCTTTACCATACCTTTTACCCGGTATTATATTATACCAGATAGGACGTATGTTTCAATACCCGCGTTTACAGCCGCGGTCTACAGCGGAGCTTCTCTAGGAATTCTGCCAGAGAAGCCAGTTGAGAGTCTTCGATCACGCCGCAGACTATGTCTTTAATGTAGGGAAAATGTTCCAGGTATTCTGCCCTGTCCGTATACAGGTACACTCTGGTATGAGGCCATTTAGAATATGCGGTTTTTACGTAATCCATGAACATAAAGCCGTCCGCTTCCAGGGCACTTATTATTATCCCGGGGGCGTCTTCGGGGTCTGCAGAAACCGCATGGGCGATGGCTTCTTCGGTATCCCTGAAGGTTTTTTTTACCGAGAAACCGGCTGCTTCGATCTGTGTTTTGAACTTCCGCTGCGCGGAAGCGGTATTTCCTATTATCATGACGCTGTTTTTTGCGGATATTCCAGATGTCTTCTCCTTATGCATGCTGAGGTCGGCGCAGATGAACATCCTTTCTATGTTTATCTCGCCCGAAATACACGAGGAACATCCCGTGCTTATTGTAAAAGGTATTTCCCCCTTGTGCCTGCTACCGGCTTTTTTCATCCGTTTCTTTATCCTGTCCAGGAAGGCATGCGCCTGAGTGGAGTCGGTCTCCGGGAGAAGGATTACGAACTCGTCACTCGAGTACCTGGTCGCAGAGTCCATGCTCCTGGTCATATCCTTGATGACTTTCGCCGTGTCCCTGAGTATATTGTCCCCCGCTTCATGGCCGTATTTTCTGTTTATGTCTTTAAGGCCGTTTATATCGATGACGGCTATGGAGAAAGGCCTTCCGTATTGCCTTGACAGGCTGTACTGTATCTTCGCCTGTTTCTCGAATATTGATTTATTGTGCAGCCCCGTAAGGGAGTCCCTCGTGTACATGTTCTCATAGAACTTTCTGCGCGTCAGTATAGATTCTATCCTGATTATGAGGTCATCCGCATCGAACGGTTTTACTATATAATCGGAACCGCCGCTCGCGAAGCTGTGCCTCTTAAAATCGAGTGATTTGTTGACGCTGATGAATATGACGGGTATGGACGCCGTGTCGATATTTTTCATGAGCTGTTCCTTGACCTGGTACCCGTCCGTGTCGCCCAGCATGACATCCATGAGGATGAGGTCCGGGGAGAAGTCCCGGGTCTCTTTTATTACCCTGCCGCCGCAGTCTGTCGTTCTGACTGCGAAGCCTTCGGAACATAAAAGCTCTTTAAGTCCCTTCAGTATATCGGGCTCGTCATCGACTATGAGTATCTTCGCTTTTTTCATGGATACATCCAGCGGGCGTTATTATCAATACTAACTGAAAAAAAGGATTTATTCCAAGGACGGGATTTATGTCAGCTGGTGAATATCCAGACTTTTCCCAGGGATTTGATTATTGCGTCTACGGCCTGCCTGATCGCCGTGTCAATGTAGAAAGAATCGTACGAGTAAGAACCGGCCCAGATTATCTCGCCGGTGACTACGTCTACCATGCGGGCGCTTATGCCGACTTCGGCCTCGACCAGGAAGATCTCTTCCTGCAGTTTACCGTTATCGTCTTTAATATATATCCTTTTTTTCGAGTCCGGTACGTATTTGAGCACGGTACCCAGTATAATGGCGTCGACGCCGAGGATCTTGCCCGCCTGTTTTATCGTCTCCGGATCTATGTATCCGCTTTTCCAGAGTTTCTGCTCTCTCAGTATATCTTCGAGCCTCGAACGCTCTACTACCCTTACTCCCCTGGACAGGAACTGGAAGACGAATTCGTCGGCCACCGCGGTACCGGGGTCAAAAGACGTAAAAAGGTCCACTTGTGAACTGTCGAACTTCATTACTCCTATGCGGTTGATGCTCTTGAAATCATAGCCGGGCCTGACAGCGACTTTGGGGCCGCATCCGTATAGTATAAGAACCAGGAACGGGATAAAAAGCGCCGTATGGAGACTGCCGGGTTTATTCATCGTTATCAACCTTCCCGGTCAGCCGGTCTATGTGTTTGCGGGCTATTTTCTTGAATTTAGGCTCCGGATCCAGAGAGATATATTTTTCCCAGGTCGCGAGCGCTTTGGTCTCGTCTGTTTTTTCGTACAGACGGGCGAGCATGAAGAATACTCTCTTGTTGGAGGGGTCGAGTTCCGCCGCTTTTTCCAGGAGCTGAACCGCTTCTTCAGGCATCTTCTTGTTTATGTATACTATCCCCAGGGCCATATAGGCGTTGGCGTAATCCTTGTTTTCCGTGATGATCTCGGTGAATTTCTGAATCGCGAGATCATACTTGCCCTGGTTCGTATAATCTATACCCTTGCAGAAGTCATCCCTGTTTTTATCGGCGCCTGCTAAGACATAAAGCGCGGAAGATGTTATCAGCAGAAAAGACGAAAACAAAACATATCTACTTATTCTCACTTTACCTCCGGAATAACAATATTGACTATATATTATCTGACAGTTTAGATGCAGAAAATGTCACAGCGATTCAGCCCATGCAGTACGCGGCGGGAAGCAGCGGCTAGCCCTCGTCCTTGCTGTCGCCTTCGGGAGCTTTCTTTTCCCCCGGTGCCTCTTCGGCCTGATGACAGCAGGAAGAAGCCTGCTTTTTATCTTTCCCGCCGGCGGTATTTGCCGGCATGCCGTTTCCGCAGCAGCATGACGGTTTAAAAAAACTGAGAATTTTCTTGAACATAATAATTCCTCCTTCAGTACAACGGTATTTCAGTAGTAAGGTCCTTGAAACTTGTCTTTCCCCCTTCTACCCCGACCTTGAAGGGTATGTCGGCGGGAGGCTGCTCCATGCTGAATATCTTTTTCATGTTTATTTCCAGCTCGATCAATCCGTCCATGCATACGAATGACATATAGTTCCATGAGTCATAGTTGATATTCAGGCCTGTGGGCCATATGAGCGGGGAAAGCGGGCCGTTCTCGTCCAGATAGAGCGTCCAGCTTCCGGAGACGTTCTTCAGGACTACCTGCGTATCTCCCAGTATAAAATATATGGCAGGTTCCTTATCCGGTTCAGCGTCCAGCGGGTCTTCCGGCTTGAATTTTATCCTGACCTTGATCTTCTCGCCCTTTTTCAGGGTATACAGCCTTTTAGAGGTCTTGGCAGAACTCTGCGAGGATTTAAGCTTGAGTATCTGTTCGTTCATCTTTGTGACCGTTATGGCAGACAGTGAGTCCTTAAGCTGGAACGCGTCGTTGGCATCGTAAAAATAACCTCCCCCGATGCTGGCAATCTTCTCCAGTTCCAGCTTGGTCTTCTTGTCGACTCCGAGGCCGATTATGTGGAGCTCGATGATCCTGCCCTTTTCCGCAAAATCGTTTATGACCTTTATGGGGTCGCCCCCGCATTCTTCCTTGCCATCGGTTATAAGCACAATGGTGGCGTCCTTCTTCGACTTATCCATTTCTTCTACCGATATCTGTAGTGATTCCGCAAGCGGAGTCAGCCCGCCCGAACTCAACCCGGTTATGATCTCCGCTATCTCTTCCCTGTTATTTATGTCTATGGGCACGGCATAATTTATCTCTTTTTTGCCTTTGCTCTGGCTGCCGAAATAAAGAAGCCCTACGCCTACGTCGGCAGGGAGCTCGTTTATGTGGTCGATTATAACCTGCTTGGCTATGTTGAATTTCGTCCTGTCTCCTATTTTTTTAGCCATGCTTCCGGAAGCGTCGAATATGTAGAGAAAGTTGTGCCCGGGGTCCGGTTCTGCCGGCATGACCGTACCCGCGGCATAGGAGCACAGGATCAGGATAAATATATATGCTGTCTTGCGGAACATTCTGATATTAATATAGCTAATATGGAACAAAGTGTAAAGACCGGGAAGACGGGCCCCTTGGCGTTGCGCTGATAACTTATCCGTCGTATTTGAACCAGATCGGGGCCTGGGCATAGCGGGTGTATTCCCTGGCCCTTCTCATCCTGTGCTTGCCGGCGAAAAAGAAGACGTTGAAGGCCTCCCACAGGAATACCCATCCCCCTATGAACAGCCCTTCCTGGAGCACGTTAAGGAAGATGTTCAGAGGAGCTACGGTCTGCGTGCCGATGGCTAGAAAGAGAAGGGAAAAAGCCGTAATTATGTAACGTATAATGCGTTTGTTCGTCCTCATGATCTCTTTCTGCTCCGCGTCGTGAAGGGTATTATAATAGGTGCTGATGCCTTCGATAATTGTGTTCTCGCTGTCCTGGCTCTGGACTTCCTTCGGTATATGGAAATAAAAGAGTACTTTGTATTTAAGAGGGATCTCTTCCGCTTTCTCATCGATGAAATCGAAAAGATCCGGGTCGAGCAGCCTTTTCTTGAACGGGGCCGGGTCCCACTCGTTGAAGATATCCGAGTATTTATCGAGGGCTATCTCGATTATATAGGCTCCCGTCTCTTCGTCGAGGGTGTAGATGCTCTTGAAATCGTCTTTCTTCGGTATATTCAGCATGGCCATATTATAACATAATTTGAGTAATGATTGAATTGCATTATTGCGATCCAAAAAGCTAGAATATAAGGATGCAGGAGGTAGAATGAACACTGATAAAGAAAGACTGCCCGCCGTCATGGAGCTGCTGCAGGGCGGTGACGCGGAGAAAATATCGGAAAAATACGGCATGGCCAGGGAAGAGCTGCTCAACTGGAAGGACCGTTTCCTCGAGGGGGGAAGGACTGCCATGGGAGATGATCACCCGGTAATAGCCGTATGGAAAAAATCTCTGAGGAGCCTTTTGCTGAAATATGAGGGCTTCAGGGCTTCGCACGGCAATTTCCTCATCATGCTTTTTATATTTTTTCTGCTTCTCAATATTGCCTGTTACTGGCTGGGAGTCACGACGGCATTCTCCGAACTCTTAAGAGGCGACGACAGGTTTTATTATTTCAAGGTACAGTTGCCCGTAGGATTCCTGGGCGCCCTCTTCGATACCCTCTCTTTCTTTGTTACCGTGTATATAATAAGAAGGGCGCTGAAGACGAAGACTGCCCTGAGTTATATAGGCCACCTGTCCATAGATCTTCTCATAGCCGTGGTCGCCACGGCCTGGGTTCTGTTTGTCTTCTGGATATCCGGATGGATAATAGGGCTGACGGAGACAGAGCCGCAGACTCTGACGCAGAGGACAGAAACTTACGAGCACCTTATTGTCGAAGTAGCGAAGAACCCCGCGGCCGGACTGAGGAACATCTATTTCGGCATAGTCATGGGCTTTTCCACCCTTATCCCCACTGCTATACACGTTTACATGTCCACCAGGTCAGTATTTACCTATATTTTCAGGGAAAGCAGCAGATAGGACTCGTAACCTTTCCTGTTAATATGCTGTTTTCAGCGATACGCGGAGGTACGGTTCGTAACCCGGTAAGGCGATTCCCTAGAAGCCTCTCTGTATGAGGTTATCCATGCTCTTGGGGCCTTCTATGGCGTTGATGATGTCTTCCTGCGTGAAAGGTTTGCACAGGAATGCGTCAAACAGGGATTTCCCTTTCTCGTTGAGGTTGTTGAAAGTTATACTGCCGGTCAAAGCGATGATTTTTACGGAAGGTTTGAGTTTTTTCGCTGTCTCCGCAAGTTCTATACCGTCGATATCGGGCATCAGGATATCGGTGATGAGGACATCTATTTCCTTGAGCCTGCTTTTCAATATGGATAATGCTTTCTTTCCCTGCGTAGCGGTAAAAACCTCCATATTGGCCCTTTTGAGCATCTCTTCTACGAGTTTTACCACTCCTTCTTCGTCATCGACAACTAGTATCTTTCTGGGCATCGTGCCTCCTTACGTTTCCGATAATGCAGCAAAACCCATATAAATGATAATATCTTATCGGGATTTTGTCTATATCCGTTACATAATTGCATATAATGAATTGATCTGCGGGAAAGAATTATAACCGTAGATCATGACGCCCCGCGAGCTTGTTTTGAATAATGAAAAATAATAGAATTATAAACAAGGGTTAATGGAATAAACCTAATGCTGATAAAATCCTTCTTTCAAAATGCGCCTGATGTTCTGCCGGGAGATAGCACTGGTTTGCGGCGCCGCGATCGACGGTTCCTGGAGGGAACACCATGACCATATTCGCATTATTCTCTCTTGCAGGCAGTCTTATATCTTTATGCCTTGCCTGTTATGTCTTCTATAAGAATCCCAGGGATAAAGTCAACCGTCTGTTCTCTCTTGTATGCCTGAGCATCGCGTACTGGGGGTTTGCGGAGTTCATGATACGCAGGGCTGATTCCGAATCGATTGCGTACCAATGGATCAGGCTGAACTGCCTGTGGCCATACACGGCGGCGCTGCTTTTTCATTTCACCCTTCTTTTTACGCAAAGCAGGCTGGTCAGGAACCGCGTATTATTCATAGCGTTATACGGGATTTCCACCTTTTTCGCTGTGCTGGACGGCGGTACGAACCTTGTGTCCAGCAAAGCCGTAAAGGAATACTGGGGTTATACGTATGACTACGTTTATAAATGGCCGTTCTGGATCGGGAATTCATGGGCATATATAACAGTTCTAATCAGCCTTTATTTACTTATTGCCTATTATTTCTCGGTTAAAGACAGCGGTATGAAAATGAAAGCCAAATATATGGCTATAGGGTTTGCTATACCCGCGTTCTCAAATGTCATAACCGAAGGACTCCTTCGGATAATCGACGTGAAAATGCCTGAAATGACTGTAATATCGATGGCCTGGCTTCTCATATTCGTGGCGTACGCGATAAATAAATACGAACTTTTCTCCGTAACGGCCGAAATGGCTATAGATAATATAATAGACAATGTTCCCGATATATTCATGATACTCAACCTGAAAGGGATAATAGTCAAGACCAACAGCGACATATTGAGAATATCCAGGTTCAAGGAAGAAGAGATGCTGGGCCGCCCTATCAACGATTTTCTGCACACGCCGATGTACGAGTATCCCGGGTTAAAGGGCAAGGACAGGGTCATAAAGAAGAGTATCGAATTTAAATCGAAGCTCGGAGGGTATCTCAATCTGGATGTGACAGCGTCTGCGATATACGGTAAACGCAAGAAAGTCGTAGGGTTTCTGGTTTTAGGAAAAGACACGACGGAGCTGAACCAGGCCAGGGAAAAGGAGCGCAGGCTTCTTAAGGACCTGGAGCGCTCGAACAAAGACCTGGAGCAGTTCGCTTACATCACGTCTCACGACCTCCAGGAACCTTTGCGCATGGTAACCAGTTACCTGGGGCTTGTAGAGCGGAGGTATAAAGAAAAACTCGATGCAGACGGCAGGGAATTCATTGATTTTGCCACGGGCGGGGCCATGAGGATGCAGCGGATGATAAACGATCTGCTCACCTATTCGCGCGTTACCAGCAAAAAGGCGCCTTTTACAGATACGGATTTGAGAAAAGCACTGGAAAAAGCCCTCATGAATCTGAAAGTGCTCATTAAAGAAAAAGAAGCAGAAGTGACATATGACAGTCTTCCCGTATTGCGGGCAGACGAGATACAGGTAATCCAGCTTTTTCAGAACCTCGTGAACAATGCCGTTAAATTCTCTGCCGGAAGGACACCCAGGATTCATATTTCCGCTGTCAGAAAAGACAGCAATTGGAACATATCAGTAAAAGATAACGGAATAGGAATAGCCAAAAATGACTTAAACAGGATATTCGACATATTCACGCGCATTTATGGCGGGCGGGAATACGAAGGCACTGGCATAGGTCTGGCCGTTTGCAAGAAGATAGTCGAGAACCACGGGGGAGAGATATGGGCACAGTCAGTTCCGGGAGAAGGTTCGGTCTTCAGTTTTACGCTGCCGGCGGCTGGAGACTAGTCACCGCGGCAGCTTATTTCCCCATTACCGTATCGTAGATCCTCCCGAACTCGTGTTGTCCTCCCATGAGCATCGAAGTTACAGGAGCTATTTTCTTTATCAGGTTCGCGGCGCCGGCTATTCTTTCCCTTATCTCCCACTGGGCGTGTATGTCCTGCCTTGTCCGGGATATGTGGTAAAACTGCCTTATATTTGCCGCCAGGATGACTCTTTTCCTATGCGCGTTTGTAAGACAGTACTCTGCCGCCTTGCCGTATCTCGGCAAAAACTCCCTGAATAGTACCGAAGAGGTGTCGCAGACCTTGCTGAGCTCATCGCCCGCGCCTATCTCTATTATACTGGGCGGTATAGTGTACCCGAGCGCGGGGTCATAATCCTGCGCGAGAAGCGTGTTCATCCTGTGCCTCTTAAGCTGTCCGTAGCATCCGGCGCTCACTATCATCTCGCAGACTACGAAGCCGGGCTCGAAAGCCCTGGGGAGTTTATCGTACCTGCTTATATATTTCAGGGAATCTCTTATGAGTTTTTCTGCTTCTCCTTTTTTAAGGATATCGTCTGCCAGGGAATAACAATCACAGGCGGGTCTGTGGGAATAATGATGCAGAATGGCCGCTATTATCTGCCTGTCCGGGTCATTATGGCTCAGTATCGTGATGCCGTCTGAGGACAGTGGCCCTTCTCTCCTTTCGGCGGGTGCGTGCCGGGCAAAGATCCGTCCTACAAGTTCCCTTATATAGCCGTCAGTGTATTTGAAATTATCGTCAGCCAGCTCCTGCCCGGGATTATGCTGTCTGAAGAGTTCCGGGTCAGTGAGCTGTATCACCGAAGGAGCCCTGACTGACAGCTCTTCGTAAAGGAGCCTGGCGAATTCCTTTTCTTCAAGTGTCCTTCCGTTGCGGAGCTCCCTTATGGCGAGTTCCGCGGTCTCGCCGGTATAAGTGCATCCCAGCTGAGTCTCTGTTGCCAGAGACAGGCTGTACCTGGCGTCTTCCTTCGCGCTTCCCTCTATGGCGGTCAGCAGCCGCGTCTTTTCTTTCCCTTCCGAGGAGTTCAGCCCGGAAGAATGCCTGTCCTTGAGGAACTCCATAAGCCGGGAATAGGTATTAAAATAAAACTCATTCTGAAGCCTGACAAGGTCTTCGAACCTGGAAAGGTCTTCCGCCGAATATTCCGCGGGTTTCACATAATCACCGTCCATGGTGACGTACCTCTGCGATTTTTCCGTATAGCCTGCCAGCCGGCGTTTCTGTATGGATTCCATAAGGAGCCTGGAAACGTTCCTTATATTGATATTGAATATGACATGGTCAGCCACTGAATGGTGGCCCATTCCGTAGATTATCGCCTGGTTTGATTTTCTTGCCCTGGAAATATCTTCCATGGATTCTTCCAAGAGCTCGTCTACGTTCTTGAGGCTCCGGCTTATCCTGGCGTAAGCGGCTGATATGACCTCCGGCGTGGCTTTGCCTTTCTGGTCTTCAGGCAGTTTTTCAAGCGCTTTGACGGGGACATTTATGCCCGCAAGCGAAATTTTCATGATATAGGACACCTCCCGGGTAATTGAATTTCAGTCAGAATTTTATCATACGCGACAGTAAATTGCAAGGCGGGATGTATGCTAGAAACTGAACTTGATATGGGATTTCCTGTTCTGTAGAACGATCAGGATAATGGAACTTGTTATGACTATCAGCCCCCCTGCCAGGTCCATCCTGTCGGGTATTTCCGAGAAGATAAATAAGGCTCCGATTATCGCTATTATGACGCTGATATATGAAAGAACTCCTCCCTCTACCGTTGTGCATTCCCTGTAGCCTGAAGTCATCAGGTGCTGGGCGGCCAGAGCGGCGGCGCTTATCAGTATCATTATAAGGATTTCTGCCGGTGTATATCTCCTGAAGGACAAAGCTGCGTAAGGCGCGGATATTACGAAAGTGAACATTATCAGGTATTTCGTTATATTGAACGGAGTGTCCGTCTTCCTGAGCTCTCTTACGAAATATATGGAGGCACCGGCGAAAATGCCGGCTGCCAGGCCCATGAGCTCCCCGCTGTCTATACTGCCGAGTTCAGGTCTTATTATCATCCCGATGCCGGTGAAGGAAAGCAGGAGCAGGATAGCCCTTTTTCCGAGTCTTTCTTTCCCGGCAAACGAAGATATCAGTGCCGCGAATATAGGGTATGTATAAGTGAGGACCATGGCATTGGATACGATAGTCTTCGAGAGTGCGAGGAAAGAAAAGAACATCCCCCCGGCGCCTACCAGCCCTCTCAGGCAGAGAGTCTTTATGTCTTTTCCGAACGCGGGTTCACCTCTCAGGCGGGTCATTAAAAATAGAAACGGCAGGCTTAACAGCCCGCGGATGAATACTATGGTGAACACATGTATCCCCATATCCTTGGTCGCGTACCTGACCAGGAGGCTTACGCACGCGAAAAAGAACGATGCGCATAACAGGTATAATACGGCTTTTTGTTTGCTGTTTGTTTTCATTGCAGGAGATGATTATTCAGTAAATACTGGGTTATGCCGTTCCTGCGCGATCGGCGGAAAAATACCAAGACATTTTCCCGCATAAAGCGTCTGTCTCCGCTATATGCCGAATAAAGGATGCGGATATATCAATACACCTTTATCCCTGAGAGATAAGGCAATGCTTCAATATTTTGTATATGAAAGGATTATTCCCCTTCTTCTGCCGCGGCTTCTGCCGGCTTTACTTCGAAATTAGCTACTTTTTTCTTCAGGTTCTTCGCTGTTACCCTGTAGACTATCTCGGCTGCCTTATTGTCGGCGTCGAACGTGGTTTTAACCACTTCTCCGCCCTTAACCGCGCCGAGAACGTCTTTTGTTACTACTACCATAACGTTTGCGCCCTCTTCGGTATAACCGTTAGCTTCGAGAGTATAGCCCTGGAATTTCTCTACGATCCTTTTTTCTGCCATCATCTGGGCGCCTTCTTTAGCCTGGTTCCTCCACCTGGCTTCGCCGGTTGCGTCGGGACTTGCTTCGCCCCATGCTATGACCTGGAAGGTGTCGTCGTCGATCCATCCCTCCGTTACGATGTCTTTGCCTTTGATGGCCCCGCCCATCCCTTTACCGCCGCAGCCGTAAAGAGCAAGCAGTGATACGCATAAAACAAGTGTTGCCGGTACAAATTTTCTCATGATATATCCACCTCCGTATGAACTCAGATCCCGACAGAGTCTTAAGTTATAAGCTGTAAGCTATAAGACTGCCAGCCAAATACCCGCCGAAATAAAACAGATGTTTCTATTAATCCTGTATCCGGAATATAATATCTGGCTTATAACAGCTATAACCGTAAGCACCTGTCTTTTCTATTTTACCTGCGCAGTGACCGTGTTAGCCCTGTATCCGGTCACATTGACTTTAAAGTTTCCCTGTATCTCGCTGACTTCTTTCGCCATCTGCTTGGCTGTCCCGAGATACATTATCTTGTATGTGAATATGCCGTCCTGCAGGCCTTTAGCGTGTATCTCTTTTACCCCCCTCAGGTACCTTTCCAGGAGCTTGCCGAAATCCGCTTCGTTATTCAATGTAAGTCCCGAGACTTTAAGGTATATCCCGCTGCCGTTATTGAGCACATCTTCCCAGACGACCAGGAGTTTCTCTATCAGCTGGTCAGCGGCGGTTTCGGCGGCCCTGTTGGCGGCTCCCGCTTTTCCGGTATCCGCATCTATATGCGGATAGGCACCGCTGCCGGCGGCCTGGGCAATACTCTCTGCGCTCGCCGTATTTACGGCTTCGAGAGTTATAGTGGCCTGGTAGGATTTCATATCAACGCCTTCCATTATCTTCTTGCCTTCGCTGAGAGTAACTTTGCCGTCTATCAGCAATTCCGCGTTCTTGTCGGCCGCGGCGGCAAGGACATCGGCCTGGCTGCCGAGGTCGATGACCGTGAAATCCTTGTCTTTGAGTTTGCTGCTGATGGTCTGCTTCGCGTTAGCGTCGGATACGACGACCGCTATATCCGGTCTTCCTAGCCTCTTCTGCATCTGGTCGAGCGCGGTCGTGTCTTCCTTGAGTTTGTCCAGCCCTATATCCGCTTTTATCTGCACTTTTACGATTTTATATGATGTGCCCGGATAATCCTGGACTGCGGGGTCGCCCAGCTTCTCCCATCTCTTAATATATCCTTTCACGTCCGCCATTATTGTCTGATCGATGAACCTGCCAGATTCGACGACTGTCCTGGCTGAATACAGTTTTCCCAGCGCTGTCTCGATAGCTTTTCTCTGGGCGTCCATATACGCGACGTCGGTGGCTTCAGCTACTCCCGCTTTTTTTATGTCGGCAGTCCCCTCGGCAGTAACGGTAACATATCCCGAATTATCGGTAGTCATCTGTTTCCCGCCGCAAGCGAATAAAAAGAATACACAAAGGACTAGTAAGTTATTTTTCCTCATAGTAATAAAGAATAGCAAAATTGCTCCCTGTTTGCAATATTATTTTTCGTATTTGTCCAATACCTCTTTCAATATGTCCTTAAGCTTGTTCACATCTATATCAAAATCCTGTTTTCCCGCTATTTCCGATATCCTTCCGGATATATTTCTGGTCTGACTATCAGGA
Organism: Elusimicrobiota bacterium; assembly: GCA_016934855.1. Classification (GTDB taxonomy): domain Bacteria; phylum CG03; class SLGR01; order SLGR01; family JAFGSA01; genus JAFGSA01. Next base: position 8,494 of record JAFGSA010000003.1, on the reverse strand, counting down.
TTAAACAATGATTGGATTTTCCGGGCGTTCTGTAAAGCGAAATATATAATGAACAGCCCGGTTACGAGAACGCCGGTAAAAAGGAATAACTTGAAAAGGCGCGTGTAGCGGAAGAATGTTTCCGACAGGTTTTCCGCGCCGGACGTGAGCCTGCGGAAAAAAAGGATAGACAGCAATCCCGCTATTATAGCTATCCTGAAGCCGGTACTGAGAGGCCTCACTGTCTTTATCGACTGCATGACCGAAGTGCCCCATATATGGTCTTTATGCGCGGATTTCGTGACGGCCTCGGAACTGCGCCCGTATGCGGGTATGGGGGGTAGGAAGGTATATCTGTATTCGCTGCTCGTCTTCAGGGCGTTACATACGGAGCATCTGAATATTTCTGTGTTTCTGGAAATGCCCGTGGGGATTATAAGGACAGCGGGTATTGCAAGTATCAGGATTATCTTTAGTAATCTGGACATACCCAGAGCCTCATCTGAGTTTGGTATTTTTTGCTATTTTTTCCGCTAACAGCGCGTTGTTCATCGTGTACAGGTGTATCCCGGCGACCTGCTGCTCTATCAGGTCCAGTATCTGGCCCGAGGCAAATTCTATTCCGGCTTTCTGCATGTCTTTGGGTTTGTCCTGGTACTTGTCTATAAGTTTCTGGAGCACCGGGGGTATGGTAGCCCCGCAGAGCGATACCATCTTCTTTATCAGGCCTGCCTTGAATACCGGCATTATGCCCGCCGATACAGGGACGTCTATTCCCGAGGAAGATATCCTGTCCAGGAACCTGTAGAAGAATGTGTTGTCGAAAAAAAGCTGTGTGATAATAAAGTCCCCGCCGTTTTCTATTTTGTTTTTCAGATGACTTACATCTGTATCAGGGTCTGGAGATTCCGGGTGGGTCTCAGGATACCCGGCGACCCCTATACAGAAATCTTTCTGCTGTTTCAGGTAATATATCAGGTCAACGGCGTAGCAGAAATCCGATATCGTATCATCGTCCCTGCCTTCTTCGGGAGGCATGTCTCCCCTCAGCGCCAGTATATTCTCTATATGCAGGTCGTCTATATGCTTTATTATCTTTTTAAGGTCGGCGTAATGGGTGTTAATGCATGTAAGATGCATAAGGGCTTCCGTTCCGTAGTCGTTTTTTATCCTGCTGGCGATCTCTGCTGTCCTTTCCCTGGTTCCGCCACCTGCGCCGTAAGTCACGCTGATAAAATCAGGGGAGAGTTTTTCCAGTCCGGAGATAGTGCTGTATAAAGTGTCTATGCCGTTTTCAGGTTTTGGGGGAAAGACTTCGCAAGAGAAGAGCGGTTTTTTCTCCTTATAGATGTCTACAATCTTCATTCGGGGCCTTTCCACCCGGATTCGGATTCGGTTATCAGGTAACAGTTGATGCCGAGGTCCATATTGGCAGTGAGGAGGTTGTACTCGCCAGTGCCGGCACCCACCCAGTCTACGAGGAGATTCATGCCTTTTTCTCTTGCGTAGGCCAGCATATTACCAGCGGAATCGAATACGAATACCTGCGAATCAGCCGTGCCTATAGCTACCCAGTTATTGACGGGATGCCTGGTGATGCTCGTGACGCGGGAATTGTACGAGTTGCCGAGTATTACTTCCCAGGAAGCTTTGCCGTCGTTTGAGAGCATCTTCAGTATCTCGCTGTCGCCGGAGCTGCCGGAAACGAATATATTGCAGTATTTCCCGCCGAAATCTATTATCTTCGCGTAATTAGTGAGCATATTGTCATCTATCTGTCCTGCCGGTTTTCCGGATGAATCCAGTATATATACTATGCCGTCATTGGATACGGCTGTTATCTCCGGAAGCCGGTCTCCTGACAGATTACCGGCGCTCACGTTGGCAGCGTTCGCAATCCGGGTGCTCTGGAAGACCGTATTGGAGTCGAAGTCGATCACCCTCAGGCCTTCAAGGCCGTTGAGTCCCAGTATTATTTCCTGTCTGCCATCGCCGTCCAGGTCCGCAGTTTCCGCATGATTGATCCCCAGGCGTATGCTGTAATCCCACAGCTTTTTCCCTTTCATGCTGACCAGAGATATATCGGTGCCCTGGGGCCTGTAGATTATGAAGCTGTCCCTGCGGCCGGCTTCCGTGCCCGACATCAGCATCCGCCTCGCCGTGCTCTTCAGGCGCAGAGTGTCTTTTATACTGCCGCGGTTTGTAAGTATGTTTATATTCCCCGCCGGTCCGAAAGAAAAAATCTCTTCCTTGTCTGCGGCAAGGTCGCTGGTCTTCACGGGAACGTTCCACTGTATATATATACCCTTGGTCTGGACAGTGCTGCCTTCGACGTCTTTAAGGTCTATCCCTTCCAGCAGCATGCTTATATCCTTCTCGACCATTTCCTGGAGCCCGTCGAAATATCCCGTGTATATCTGCTGGATAGCGCCTTTCTTCCCTATGATGAATATCGTCGGATATGTAGCGACGCCGTAAGTACCCGATACGGAATTATCCTCGTCGTAGAGCACGGGGAATGTGACTTTATTCTTCTTCGTCAGGTTCCCTGCGTCCGCCGCCTGCCCTTTCGGCGCAATGAGTATTATCTTTATTTCTTTCTCTCTCCTGAACTTAGTGTTAAGTTTCTTCATAAAAGTGAGAAAATCTTCGGAATAGCTGTCTTTGGCATTCCAGAAGGCGAGAATTATCACGCTCCCGGTCTCTTCAGAGAGTTTTATGGAACCCCTGGTATTGAGGGATCCGAGCTGGAAGTCGGTAAACGGTTCTCCTATATAGGGGTACCCAGCAGGTGATTTATTGAGATTCTCGTAGATATTCGCTACCTTGCTGGAATCCGGCGGCGGCACGAACTTGAAGTAACTGTCTGATATCGCCTGGTTTACCGATATCCCGGAATGGGATTCTATGTACAGTATTTCCGGTTTAGGCATATCCTGTTCCTCTTTACCGGCGCCGGCCATCATCTGCTCCATGAAATCCGACAGGTTGAGGGTAATCATGCGTATGTGCCCGCTCTTCTTGTCGATCTTTACCTTCATATCCAGTTTTTCTTTTTTCATATTGAGCACGTATGATATGGCGCCGTCTATCTCCTCTTCGCCTGCTATGGATATAGAGAGCTGGTCATCGAGCATTATGGAGTCTTTATCCTTCATGAAAAGGCCTATCAGGAATTGTTCGGTGCCCAGGGTGAATATATTCTCTGTATTGACGGCCAGGAAATCCTCTATGGCCTCGGGGTCCATTACCATGTATCTTTTCAGCGCGGGCTGGTATACCCATATCTTGTTTCCGTCGGAGACCACGGTTCTCCCCAGGAGACCCGATGTATTTTTTATATAGAATTTGTCGGGTTTTTTTATATAAGTTTCGTATTCATACGATATCTTATTTTCTATGCCCTGCGATACCAGGGTCATAATGGTATCGGTGGTGTCCTGGTAAGTCGTGAGATTATTATATATCTCGAGCGTTCTGGCGAGTATCTGGCGCGCCCTGGCTTCTTCCTGGGCACATGCCGCGCCCGAGGAAAGAAGAAGTATAAAAACGGCGATATATCTTCTCATTTTTCTATGCCTTTTCTTGACCCTGTCCCCGAGCGGTAAGGATGTTTTATATCTCTGATATCGCTGACCAGGTCCGCTCTGGCTATTATGCCGGGAGTCGCCCCCCTTCCTGTCAGGACCAGTTCTGTTTCAACGGGTTTCTTGTCGATTATATCCAAGAGGGCTTTTTCGCTCAGGAAACCGTCCCTGACACTGATGAGTATCTCATCGAGCACTATTATATCATACTTTAAACTTTTAAATATTTCCAGTGCGAAGTCCGTTCCTTTTTTCGTCAGGGATATCATCTTCTCCCTCGTGGTATCTGGGAAAAACGCCGGGTGTTCGCCGGCGAAGAACTCCGTGCGGATGCCGAGTTCTTTAAGTGTTATATGCTCTCCCGATTTGACAGGCCTGCTCTTGTTGAACGATATTACTATGGCTTTCATGCCCGATGCGGCCGCCCTCACGGCGAGTCCTATAGCTGCGGTGGTCTTGCCTTTGCCGTCGCCCGTATATACCTGGACCAGACCTTTTCTTTTCATCTTGATTTTATGTAGGAATAATAGGCGAGAGAATCGTCGTACCATTCGCTGATGTTGCTTTCGAACCTGTCCCAGCGCTGTGCGATGCAGAACCCGCGCGCCGAATCGCTGTTTCCTTCTCCTATAAGTCCCGCCGCCGGCGCGAGATCGAACTGCATCCTGACAGGCACTTTATCTCTGAGTTCCGCCGGAAGGCTGCCGATCAGGACCTTAGTGGCCCTGGCGCCCTTGAGGAGTACGCTGAACAGCCTGTCTTTTCCTCCCACGGCCTCGACCATCACGCTGTTTATCGGCGCGAGCCGGCCCAGTTCCAATTCCCCGGTCTGTTTGTTCGATATATTGTCCGAACCGACATATCCTATGGAATCTTTCTCGAAACTTATCTGGAATATCCTGGCATACAATACCTCCGCCTCTATACCCCGCACCGTGAGCCTGTAATGGGCTCTCAGCCCCCAGGCCCCGAAATCTATATAATGGCATACCAGCGGACGGTAACGCTTATTGAACTTGGATTCGAAACTCTCGATTGCCTTCGCGAGTCTCTCTGCGGCGTCTTCTTCCGAATACACGTTGCCGAAAGGCCTGTTCCCGAGGAGCTTTATTATATCCCTGCTGTTTTTTATATCGGTGTGTATATAGTTTTTTCTCAACACGTCTACGGAACTGAACATTCCGTAAAGCCACCAGAGCTCTTCTACTGCTTTATCGTCGGACGGATCGATCGTGAGCGGCACTATATGCGCATTTTCGAAGCTGCCCGATACTCTCGATAGGTCCGGTATAACATAGCCGGCCTTTCCGCTAGCGGATTCCCTTATCAGCCTGAATCCCCCGAGCCCTCCGCCCCCTTCTGTAGGTTTGACGAAGAAACTGTCCGTCTCGGCGTCAAGCGATGCGGTTCTGAGTACTTCGCGGGCAACTTCTCCCGGGTTCATGCCATCGACCTGTATATCGCTGTATTTTGCTACGAGGTCCCAGTTCTTTCTGTCGGAAGAGAGCAGGTCGTATGTCTTGAGCTTGTCCGAGAAAACAGAGCCCGGCGCTGTCAGCGGGCCGGGCGATGTGAGGCTCCCCGAAGAATCTATCTTCCTGCTCAGGTCGACGTCGTAGGTGTCTTTCTTGACACATTGCGAGAGTACCAGCGTAGTCGAAGGGAACCTTCCCAGCTCTTCAAGGAGTTCGCGGCGTTCGTTTACGACAGTGCCGGCACCTGCTACCCTCGCCGATTCCCTGGTCGCCGGCAAACCGTCCTGGGAGGCGTCTATCCAGATTACATTATCGGGCGCTGCATTTGTGCCTGCGGGCCTGAGCCTGGTATGTCTGAACTCATCCAGCCCGCGGATGTAATCGTTAAAGTCGTCTGTCAGGTTTACTGTGTAATCATTGTCAGGACCGTCGAAAATAACGGATGAATTCAGCAGTTCTTTTGTATAGAATTCCGGGTTTCTATCCATGGCTCGTTTCTGACTAGACAATTGTATATTTTTTTGACTGTCAATTCAATTTCTTTATTAAGCACAGAAAGACCGGAATCCAGCACGTTTTTCCTGAAATGGAGCTTCAGCAAGGGAGCGCCTTTTTCTATAACTGTATTTGCAGCGGGTACGCCGCCGCAGACGGCGAATTCTTCGTCGGAACGGCAGTCCAGGACCGAATAACCGTGCCTGAGGAACTGAAGACCTTCCTTTACGGTCCTGTATATCCCCGGCCGCATACTGTCCTCTATGGCTATGTCCCTGTCTTCGAGATTGTGCATTATAAGCTGAGCGCCTTCGAACCTGGTTCCTGAGCCTTCGTACTCCGGCCGGGGCAGTTCGCGGTTAAAGGCCGTCAAATGGGAATACTCGAGCGGTATGATATTTTTTCCCAGTTCCAGGAGAGTCAATAACGAAGTGGAGTTCTGAAACCTCGGGTTTATTTCCACCGGGTATACCCTGCCTGCGGAGACGATGAAATCCATGCCCATAAGCCCTTTGAATCCCCAGTTTCTCATCCATTTCATCACTGTAAAAGTCTGCGTTTTTATCTCGGAAATGATGTTGTTGTCTAAATACGCCGCGGAAGAAAAATCGTTTCCGCAGAAAGCGAATCTTCCGTCGGCTAACGCGCTCGACCCGACAACCTGCAGTGAGGGATCACTGATAAGCATGTTTTCTTCTATGACCGCGTTTATGTTCAGCGAGAATCCTTCCAGGTGCTTTTCTATGATCACCGGCTCTCCCGGGTAGAGGGATTTTAAAAGACCGAATGTCTCCCCGTTCTCGACAAGATGTGTCTTCTTCCCTGAAGAAGAAACAGGGTACTTGACCACGAATTTTTCGCCCCATTCGCCGCAAGCAGCGCCGTAATCCGTATTTTCGAGAAACGCTGTCTTCCCGGGGATGGGCTCGATGCCGAGAGACCTGAGTTTTTCCCTGAAAAGCACCTTGTTATCGAAAGCGCTTTTAAGCCTGACCGGGGCGGAATAGATCCTTATTTCCCTGTTTACCCTGGCAAGCCGCTCGAGTTCGCTTATAGACCTGTACATAACGCATTCTGATCCGGAGGATATCCTGTCTAGTATTGGTTCCCTGTAAGAGCTTTTAAGGAACTCGTTTATGTCTTCGTTGGAATAGTTCCTACGCCTTCCTTCAAACAGCTCAGGGGATATAACCCTTCCTTCCCATAGACCCTCGATTCCCGTACCGTAATCGCAGGTGATGAACGCCTCGAAATCCAGCAACCTGTCCAGCCCGAGCGCATCGTGCGTTCTCTGCCCCCACCAGGTCCACCTGAGACCGTTTTTCCTGAGTATTTCCCGAAGTTCTTCCGGCTTCATGACGGCAGGTACGCGGGGTTGATGAGTCTGCCTGAGGAAAGGAGTTCTCCGATAACACTTATATCATCCAGAGCGACCTTGCCGACAAAGAGCTGGGTATAAGCGGCCTCTGTCTGTATTATATTTTTTACTTTTCTGTATCCCGTTATGTAATGTATATCCTTGGTTATTCCGCCTGGCAGAGAGGTATCAGTCAGGCCGCGCTTGGCGCGCCAGGCGAGCCTGTACGCCATGGCCGGCGGGAACCATTCGAGAAGTCTTATATAAGTATCCCTGAAAGACATGGAAGACGCAAACTCCACTGCCTTGAGCCTGCCCGCGTATATCTTCATCTCTTGCGGCGGGCATACCCCTGCCTGGTTCTCGAAATACACAGCGAGCCCTTCTTCCGCCTCGAGGTACCCGGCGAGTCCGTTCCTGAATATCCCGAGCGGCTGCCGCGCGCCGTTTGCGGACCTGAAGAGGTGCACTCTTATCTCATGCACCCTGAGGCGTTTAGCTTCGTCCGGGAAGAACTTCAGGTCCGATTTTATATAGACCGTGTCTTCCTGCGGACTCACTGTGACCTTGGCGGCTATATCCTTCTTCAGTACGAAGTTCCAGCCGGTAATGCCCGAGTTTACGGTCTCGGCCTCGAGTTCTTTTTTTATCTCTTCCGGACTGACAGTCTCTACGTATTTCTCGTCCGGGTACGTCTCCAGTACCTCCTTGGCGATCGAGGTGTCTTCTTCAGTGTAATCCCCGTATACTTTCTTCGAGAGCGCCGTGAACTTCGCCGGGTCATCCAGCGCTTCTATCATGCCTATTTTGTCGAGGTGTTCCGTTTTCAGTTTCCTGTAGAATACGGCGTACGGGTCATCCGGTATCTCAAGTCTTCCGAGGTTTTTCTTCACTTCATCCAGTTTTTCTTTGTCTGCGGGGTATTTATACTGGGGGTTATATGTTTTATCAGATAGGAATTTCCTGTATTCGTCATCCATGTTTACAGGGATGAGCCATTTATAGAACGGGAATTCCGTATAAAGGTTTTTAAAAAATAAGTCGATATTCATTGTTCAGTTATAAGTTATAAGCTGCAAGTTATAAGACTATGAAAATAATAAAACACAATAAACAAACATCAAACAAATAACAATGTTCGAAATATAGTTTTCACGCAGATTTGCTTTTTGTTATTTGTAACTTGAGATTTTCATCTACTGATGAGAGTATACTGGATTTATGGAGATGTGTAAAGCGTCTATGAATAAAAATAAAATAATTGAGTAAGTGAATACTATTATTTATAGCTAGAGTCTATCATTTCTAAATATTGTCCTGTAATATTTTTGTTTACTTCTAGTCTTTCACTTAATTCTTTTTTGTTTAATTTATATTTAAATTCTGAATGATATTTACTGATGTTCTTTTTATTGTCAGAATACATTGCAATTATAGTTATATTAAGATTCGTATCTATATTTTTTAGCTCGTTAAGGGAAACATTTAATATATCTAAATGCCCACTTAGAACTGCATTAGGAAAAATTGATGCAACCTTATCCATATTTCTATTAGCATTTGTATTCTCTATCTTTTTTCCATCTTTTGTGCAAGATAAT
>JAFGSA010000015.1 GCA_016934855.1 Elusimicrobiota bacterium | reverse complement strand
TCCAGGTCCTCCATATCCTGCATGTACGAGTAACCTCCGAAAAGCTCGTCCGAACCGTCTCCCGTCATGAGGCTATTATAACCCAGCTCCCCGGCTTTCTCGAGGCCGAAATATACCGCCAGGTCGTTCGGTATCGCGGGGTCGAAGCTCCTAAGTATTTTTATTACTTTTCTGACGGCATCAAGGGCTTCGTCCCTGGTGACCACTCTCCTGTGGATCTCGGCGCCGAGGTCTTTTTCGATGATATCGCAGTACCCGGAATCCCCGCCGAAATCCTCGAATCTCACGTTGACCGCCGGCGTGCGCTTGAGGTAGAGGAGAACGGAAGAATCCAGACCTCCGGAGAAGAGCACGGCGTCCGTCTCATACATGCCGGCGGCTTCAGTGATTATCCGCTTTAACGTTTCCGAAGTTTCTTTCAAGTCACAATGAGTCTTAATAACACACCTCCCGCGGACGCCAGAAAAGCGACCCTGTAGCTTAACCTGAGGGCCGATCTTATGTACCCGGCCCCTATATCCGCTTCACCGTCACCCAGGTACGGTTTATCGCACACAACGCCTCCGTAGGAAGAAGGCCCGCCGAGCCTCACTCCCAGTGCGCCCGCGAACGCCGCTTCCGATATGCCGCTGTTGGGAGAAGGGTGTTTCCTCCCGTCCCTCATCATCGTAGCAAAAGACGACAGGGGCCTTGCGGAGAAGAAGGATACCGCCGATACCAAAAGCCCCGTAAGGCGCGCAGGTATGTAATTGAAAACGTCGTCCAGCTTCGCGGAGAACCAGCCGAAATCGCGGTACCTCTCGTTCCTGTATCCCACCATGGAATCCAGGGTGCTGACGGCTTTGTACACTATGGCCAGTACCGGCCCCCCCGCGGCCAGGTAGAATATCGGGGCGACTATGCCGTCGTTGGTGCTCTCCGCAATCGTCTCTACAGCCGCGCGGGCTATCTGTGCCTGCCCGAGGAACCCGGTGTCCCTGCCCACGACCATGGCAAGCGACTTACGGGCGCCCGGGAGGTCGCCCGCGCAGAGCGCATCGTGCACCTTCGCGGTCTTATCCTTCAAATCCCTGACCGATATGGCCGTGTAACCCAGTATGACCGACACCAGCAGGCCGGCATACGCGTTCAGGCTCCGCAAAGACATCACCGCTCCCCACGAAAGCAGCCCCCAAAGTCCCGTCACAGCGAGCGCGAAGACGATACCCGCCGCTTTTTCGTTACCGATCATCTTCCTCGCGCGCGGTTCGATCATCCGGACCGTCCTTCCCATCATCCTCACAGGGTGCGGGATCCACCGGGGGTCTCCCGCCGCGATATCCAGGGCGAACGCCGACGCGAGGATTATGACAGCCTCATTCACCGCTCTTCTCCATTATCTTTCTGATCTCCGCCGCCAGCTTTCTGTTCTCGGAGCGCCTTTTCACGGCCACCCGGGCGTACCTTTTATCCAACCCGTCGAAATCGGAACAGTCCCTTATGAGTATCCTCTTTTTTCCCAGCAGGTCCCTCATCCTGGCGGAATCCATTTTTTCCGAGTCTATCCTGAAAAACAGGTAGTTCGCCTCCGGCTTGAACACGTGTATCCCCTTTATGCCCCCGAGATCCTCGTACATGCGCTCTCTCTGCGCGAGCACGTAACGGCGGCTCCTGCGCATATACCCGCGGTCACCGAGGAATCTTTCGGTCACGTCCTGCGCGATCCGGTTAACCGACCAGGGATACCTGAACCTGCCTATCCTTTCCACGATCCCCCGGTCGGCGGCCAGGTACCCTATCCGCAGTCCGGGTATAGCGAAGAACTTTGTGAACGAACGCAGTATCACGAGATTAGGAAAATCCCGCACTTTATCCATCATGGTATTATCCCCGGGAGACCCGGTAAAATCGATAAAAGCTTCATCCAGCACGACGACGGCGTTTTTGCCGGCGCATTCCGCCAGGAGCCTCTCGAGCTCTTTCTTTTCCAGAAGCGTCCCGGTGGGATTATTCGGGTTGCACAGGAAAAGCATGTCGTTTTCAGATACCTGCCGGGCGATACTGCCGGTATCGTGGCGGAAATCCGCCCGGCCGCTTTCGATCAGCCCGTATTTTACCCCGTAGAGCTCGCACGCGGCGCGGTACTCCGTGAAAGCCGGCACCGGTATCAGCGCGCGGGCCGGCTTCAGGGCCGCCACGGCAAGATATATCAGCTGTATGGAACCGTTACCCACGAGTATGTTCTCCTCGTTAAGGCCCGCGCAAAGGGATATGGTCTTTTTAAGGCTGCTGCTTTCGGGATCGGGGTACGATTTTATCTTTTTCAGCGACCCGGCGATGATCCTTCTTGCCGAGCGCGGGAGCCCCGCCGGGTTGATATTCGAGCTGAAATCCAGGAACCTGTCTTCCCTAACGCGGTATTTCTCGGAAGCTTCCCTGAGGTTTCCCCCGTGGACCCTTCTTAACGGTTTCATCTTACAGCAGCGCCCCTGCGACGTACCCGGCAGCCAGCACAACGAGCTCGTTCACCTCGTTGATCGCGCCCAGGGTATCCCCCGTCAGGCCGCCGATCCTGGCCTTCGCAAAACGTCCCATGAGCACCGTATTCAGGGAGACCGCCGCCAGCGCGATCAGCCCGCAGGGCCCGGCCGCGGCGGACACCGCTATCGAAAAGAGCGCGGCGGCAGCGTACCCGGCGGCGTTCTTATGTTCGAAAAACCCTTTTGCTTTTCCCTCGTCCCTGGCGTAACCAAAAAGGGCGATCGCCTCCGCCATGGACCACCTGCTTATGACCGGCATGACCAGGAGCAGGTCCCTTCTGCCTTTCAGGGCCCACAGAAACCCGGTCTTGAGCATTATATCCGTGACGACAGCTATGACTCCCATGGTGCCTATGCGGCTGTCTCGCATTATCCTCATGACTTCCTGCCTGTCCTTTCCCGCGTAGAACCCGTCGGCCGTGTCCGCGAGCCCGTCAAGATGCAGTCCCCCGCTTATCAAGATCAAAAGCACTGCTGTCATCGTCCCCGCGAGATACGGCGGGAAAAAATCCCCGAAAAGCATATCGGCGAGCACCAGCAGGGCCCCTATGAGCAGTCCCGCCGCGGGAAACCAGGGAACCGAACCGGACATGATCCCGGGATCGGCGAGGCCCCGGCTTCTCACCGGTATGACGGTCAAAAACCCTATTGCGAAAACCGGTTTTTTAATCATTTTCCCCCGAAACGCCGGCATCTTCGAAAGTAGCCATCTTCCTCATTATCCTGACTCCCGCCTCCACTATCATGATCCCGAGGGCCGCGCCCGTCCCCTCGCCGAGGCGCAGGTCCAGGTCAAGAAGCGGCCGAAGGCCCAGGAAATCGAGTATTTTCCTGTGCCCGGTTTCTACCGAGCAATGACCCGCTATCAGGTAGTCCGCGACTTTTGGCTCGATCCTGCAGGCTACCAGCGCCGCGGCGCCCGATATGAAACCGTCTATGACTACCGGTATGCTGTTCGCGGCGCCTGCCAGCATGACTCCGGCCAGCCCCCCTATCTCGTACCCGCCCAGTTTGGCAAGCACATCCACGCCGTCGGATGCGTCGGGCCTGTTGACGCTGACGGCTTTTCTGACTATGTCCACCTTACGCGCAAGCGATTTGTCGTCTATCCCGGTTCCTCTCCCGCAAACGGCTTCGGCATCCAGGGAAATCACTGCCGCGGTTATGGCGCTGGAGGACGTGGTGTTGGCTATACCCATGTCCCCCGTACCCATGATATCTATCCCTCCCGGGAGCTCATCCTCGACGAGCTCTATGCCTGACAATACGGCTTTTTCGGCTTCAGCGGCGGTCATGGCGGGCCCGCGGGCGATATTGCGGGTGCCCCGGGCGATCTTCCTGTCCCTGAAGCAGGCGCTGTCTATATTCAGGTCGGCTTTGACGCCCATATCCGCTACCACCACCCTGGCGCCCGCGTGGGCGGCGAGCACGTTTATCCCGGCGCCGCCGTTTATAAAATTATGCACCATCTCGCCCGTGACCTCCTGCGGGAAGACGCTCACTCCTTCCTCCGCCACCCCGTGATCCGCCGCCAGGGTGAAGATCACTTTCTTCTCGAGCACAGGTTCGGCGGTGTTCTTTATGAGGCAGTACTTCTTCGCCACCTCTTCGAGCCGCCCCAGGCTTCCCCTGGGTTTTGTCAGGTTATCCAGCCTTCGCTGCACCTCTTTTTCCATTCCGGCAGAGACCGGAGATATACGTGATATATATTCCTTTAAATTCATTTTTTCCTCCGGTTCTTTATCTTCACGGCGACGCCAGAGACCATAAGCACTGCCTCGTCCGCGGCGGCCGCGAGCTCCCGGTTTATCTTCCCCAGGAAATCGCAGTACACCCGCCCCAGCCTGCTGGCCGGTATTATGCCGCTGCCCACTTCGTTGGAGACGATGAAGGCCGTATGCCCCGCTTTCCTTATGCCGCCGATCATGTTTTTTATCCTGCCCGCGGCTTCCCTCATTTTCTTTTGAGACCGGTAACGGCAGACGATATTTCCCGCCCATAACGTTACACAGTCTACCACTACGACGCTTCCGGCAGGCAGTTTTTCTACCGCCCTGTCTATGAGTTCGGGCTCTTCCACCGTGCGCCAGCGCTCCTTGCGGCTTTTCCTGTGAGCCTCGATCCTCTTTATGGTCTCCGGGTCCCTGGGCAGCGCCGTGGCCAGGAAATAAAGAGGCCTGTTTTTCCCGCCGCATCTTTCGCCTCTTGCCAGGGCGTAATCGCTTTTGCCGGATTTCACGCCGCCGGTTATAAAAGTAATCATGTTCCTCTCTCCTTCGGATAAAAAAAACCGCGGAAAATCTTCCGCGGATCCAGGGTTTATTATTTCACCCGTTTTTCCCTCGAAAGCCAAATATAACCGCCAGGTCCTCGGGCTACAAACCAGCTGTAAGTCTTAAGCGGTAAGCTGTAAAGAAATATAATTCTTATAGCCTAGAGCTTATAGCTTAAAGCTTGTTCAACCGTTGCGGGGCAGCGTCCGATTACTACGGAACTTCCCCTGGCAGTTTCCTGTTATTTTCTACCTTATACTATATTACTTATTATTTTTCAATATTTCCGGCGCCGCGATCACGGCAGTCACCATGAACGATTTTCAATACGGGAATGTCAACCGGGCGGTATGCCGGTATTATCTAGTGGATCAGGATGATCCTGTTTTTTATCTCGCTGTGGTTCTTGGCGTTTTTCAGCCCGTCCACGAGCTCATAATCTACTTCTATGCTTCCTATCGGGTTCTCTTCTTCTTTTCCCCCATGGGAATCCGTTCCGCCGGTCGCTATCAGTCCCAGCTCGCTGCTCATATTCAGGTATTTCTCGCTCAGCTGGGTATTATGGCTGGGATGGTACACTTCGACGCCGGCCAGCCCGAGGCGTTTGAGTCTCTTCATGAAGAGCTTGTGCCCGCCGCCGAATATCGGATGCGCAAGCACCGCGACGCCTCCCACCCGGTTTATCATGCTGAGGGCCTCTTCCGGCAGTATCCTCAGCTTTTTCACGAAGGCGGGCCTCCCCTCGACGAGGTATTTCTGGAAAGCGTCCGCCATCGTCTCCGCCTCGCCCATCTCTACCAGGCACCGCGCGAAATGCACGCGGCTTATGGCTCCCACCGACGCCTGAGAGAAGAGCATCTGCTCGTCTATATCCACCCCCACGTTCCTCAGCTTGTTGAGGATATGGAAAGCCCTTCTTTCCCTGGCTTTCTGGAACACCTTGAGTTTCTCCTGGAACCAGTTGTTCTCCCAGTTTATGTAATAACCCAGTATGTGTATCTCTACTTCGTTATACTCGCATGAGAGCTCTATGCCCGGTATGACCTCTATACCCACCTTCGCCGCATGCTTAAGCGCCGGCACTATGCCTTCCGTGGTATCGTGGTCCGTGATGGCTATGGCGGAAAGCCCGGCGTCCTTGGAGACCCTGACGACGTCTTCGGGCGTGTAGGTGCCGTCCGAGTAGTTAGTGTGTATATGAAGGTCTATCTTCTTGGACATCAGGGGCCTAAACAGTTCCACCGCGGTCCTCCTTCATCCTCTTGTGCTGGTTTATCATCTTCCTCATATCCTGTGCCAGCTCCGTCTTGATATCGGCTATGTTCTCGAAAGCCATGACGGCCCTGTCCCTGACCCTCTCCTCGACGTCGTCTATCAGCTTCCTCAGCGCCTGCACTACTTCCGGCGTCGCTATTATCCCGGCCGCCCAGGCGGCGGAAAGCCTCATCCATTTATCGGTGCTCGCCGCCATCTTGTTCAGGGTGTCGATGGAGGCCTCGGGGTTGTACTGATGCATCGCGACGCAGGCGTTGCCCCTGACCCTGTTGTTCGGGTCCACCAGGTACGGCTTTATCATCTTCTGCGCGACGACGGGGTCGGTTATGGTCTTGGGTATCATCTCCACGCTGTCGGCGCGCGCCCGCACGTGCGGGTTGACGTCCGTTATTATCGTGCGCCCGTCTTTCCCCTTCAGCTCGATCTTTTCCGTGGTCTCGGTGGACAGCGCCTTCGCCTGCTGGGCCAGGAGATCCAGAAGCCTCTCCTGCTGCTCGTCGAGCTTCTGTTCGAGCTTATCCTTTATCTCCTGTATGTCGTTGCGCGTCTTCCCGGCCGCGGATAAGGACATCTGTTTTACCACGTCCTTCTGCCCGTCTACCATCTGGTTGATGCTGCGCGCCACGCGTTCTTCGAGCGCGGCGGACTCTTCATCGGATTTCTTAAGTTTCTCGGATATGCTGTTCTGAAGGTCTTCCAGCTGGTACTGGCTCTCGCTGGCGGACGAAGAGAGCCTCCTGAGGCTCAATATCAAAAAGACCACCAGGGCGAAAAACAGCAGCACGACTGACAGCGCGGTAACGAACAAAGTTTTCTGTTTCTTTATTATGATGCCTTCGTATTCTTCTATCTTCCTGCGCGACTCGTCCATCAGCTTCCTGTTCTCGTCGATCTCCTTGCGGAGCTCGTCCCTTTCGGACTCGAGGCTCGTTATCTGTTTCCTGTACTCGTTGCGCGAAGACCTCTCTCTTTCGATCTTCACCTGCAGATCCTTGACCGAGCTCTCGGCGGCCTCTATCTTTTTCTGCGAAAGACCCAGCTTCCTGTCTGTTTCCTTAAGGAGCTCTATGACCCTGGTGTCGGTGGGGTCCATCTCCTCAGCAATAAGCAGGTACTTCCTGGCTTCGGCGAATTCGCTGTTATTGAAACGTCTCGACCCCTCTTCGAACACGGACTTGTAGAGCAGCTGCCTGGCCTTTGTGTTTGAAGGTTCCAGTTCGAGTATGCGCGTAAAATCTTCGGTAGCCCCGACGTAATCGCCCCGGAGGTATTTCTTCACGGCGCGGTCCATGAGCTCGTCGTCCTGGGCGGACAGCGTCCCCCATGCCAGCACGGCCGCCGCGGCGGCTATTAGAATGGTTCTTCCTGTCTTTTTCATTCCGTAGCTAATATTATTGTCAAAATACCGGTATAATATCAAGTCCGTTTCCTTATTTCCGCCGCGTCACCTGGAATTTATCTCCATGACTTCCCTGAGCCTGTCGTACATGCCCTTAACCTCCCTGGAATCCGGGTTTATCTGGAGCGCCTTGATGAGTTCCTGTTCCGCGCCGTCGTAATCTCCTTTTTCCAGGAAGAGCCCCGCGTTCAGCAGGTACTCCAGGTAAACGACCTCTTCGAAATTGGGGGCTATGAGCTTGAGGTTCTCCAGCTTTGTCATGGCGTCGGCCAGTTTGCCGTGGTAATAATCGGTCAGTATTTCCTTCTTGAACTCGTTGACGCGGCCGATCTTCTCCTGCCTTATCTTGTTCAGCCATTTCTCTATATCTTCTTCGAGCACCTTTATCTTCTTGTCCTCGCCGTACCTGGACTTGTATTCCTCTACTTTCCCCTTCGCGGCAGACACTTCTCCCATCCTCAGGTACAGCACACCCTCGAAGTAAATGGTCTCCCTCTCCACCTCTTTCTCTTTTTCCATGAGCTCTTTCTCTTTACGGCTGGGGGATATGCCGAACTTGTAAACGCACTGGAAATAATGGACCGAGGCGTCGGTCTCGCTCACGATGGCGTAATCGAAGTTCATGTTCCTCGAGAGTATTCCCACGCCCAGGCTCCACGAATCGTCCCTCACGCCGCCTCTTATGGGAAACGCCGGGTCCGGGTATATCTCGATCCCGTAAGCGCCCCTGAAGCTTATCTCGTCGCTGTACTCCTTGTTAAGGTCCAGCATGTACACGTCGGCCAGGAAACTGAAATAACCCGCGCGGAATATGCACAGGCCCGCCTGCGCGTCACGGGTCATGACCTCCGTAACTCCCGATTCTTCATACGTCAGCTCCGGGGTCACGATGTTCTCCACCTTGAAGCCGATATCGAGCCACTTGAGCGGTTCGTAATGTATGCCCGAATCCAGCCCGTAGTCCTGCGCGCCCTCGTCCGAGAGGGTCTTCTTCAGGGCCTTGCCCGACACGCCGACGGAGAAATTCCTGAAGATCTCCCCGGCCAGGCCGAACGAATAGACATACACGTAATCGGAGCTGTCATTGATCCTGGTCTCTATGCCTGCTCCTATGCTCCCCCACGCGCTGAAAGGATATATGTAATCAAGGTACGCGAAATGCGAGCCGTCGATCAGGTTCCCGTAGAAGAGCCCCAGCCGCCCGTACGGGTCGTAGGTCATGTTGCCCGGGTTGGAGTAAAGGGGGGAATTGTTGTTATTGAGCGCCACTCCCGCGCCGCCCAGCGCCTTCATCTTGGCGTTAGGGTTCCGCGCGGACAGCCAGTCGCTGTCATGCTCCTTGCCGTCCGGGTAAGCGGCCGCGGCGGCAAGAAAAAGTATTATGCAGAGATTCCTTACTACCT
This sequence comes from Elusimicrobiota bacterium, assembly GCA_016934855.1. Classification (GTDB taxonomy): domain Bacteria; phylum CG03; class SLGR01; order SLGR01; family JAFGSA01; genus JAFGSA01. The sequence continues at coordinate 2,742 of JAFGSA010000015.1, read as the reverse complement.
TCATCAAACTCTCGCTCCGTTTCTATAGACCCCGGCGAGCAGGACGTACTCCTCTGCGTTTCTTTCTATGAGTTTCCTTTCTTCGTCCGTTATGCCGCGGACCCGCCGCGCCGGGACGCCCATGTACACCGACCCCGGCTCGAGCTTCCCTCCTTCGGGGACCAGTGTGCCGGCGGCGACTATGGTCTGTTCCGGCACCTCGCAGCCGTCCAGGAGCACCGCTCCCATACCTATCAGCGTCATGGAGGATACCCTGCAGCCGTGGAGGATCACCCCGTGCCCCACCGTCACGTTTTCCCCGATTATCGTAGGCATATCGTAATTAGTGTGTATTATGGTGCCGTCCTGGATATTGGAATTGGAGCCGACCTCGATGCCTTCCACGTCGCCTCTCAGCACGGCCGCGGGCCAGACTGAGACACCGGGACCGAGTTTTACTTTCCCGATGATGTGAGACGCACCGGATACATACGCAGTCGGATCTATTTCCGGCATGAAATCTTTAAACCCTGATATCATAAATATATTCTAATATACTAACTGCCTTCTTTAAAGTTTTCAAATATACATCTTAAAATCTTAACAAAAATGCTATTTGTTAAGCAAATTCTTTTCCGCGACCGCCAGGTAGTTTTTTATCTGGCTGTTTTCGGGATCGTATTTCAGCGCTTCCCTGAGATTTTTAACCGCGTTTTCCCAGTCTTTCCTGTACCAGTAGACGACGCTCTTGTTATAGTACGCCTGCGAATTGGAGGGGTCCATCTTCACAGCGTTCTCGTAATTTTCCAGTGCCCGGTCGATCAGTTTCTCATCGCGCTCGGCTCTGCCGCGCTTCTCGTACACGGCTCCCAGGTTGCTGTAGTAGCGCGCCAGTTCCTCCCTGAAATACGATTTCCTGGTATGCCTGTCCATATCTTCCCTGAGCAGCTTAACTGCCTCCAGGTAATGGCGTTCGGCGTTAGAGAAGTCGCTCTCGGAAAAATAGCAGTACGCCAGGTCCGAATGCGGTTTGGAATAGGAAGGATCGATGCGCATGGCTTCGGAATACATCTCTTTTGCTTTTTCGGCGGCGCCGGCTTTCAGGAACTCGGAGCCCAGCGCCTCGTATGCCTTCGAATACAGGTTCATGAAATCCCGCGAGAAAAAATCATGATACAGGGACGACACCGGTTCGTTCCTGAGCCTGTATCTTTTGAGCACCTCCAGCCCCGCGGCCGGGCTGTAGGAGGAACCCCTCCTTGCCACGTAATATACCAGGCCGTGCGGCATGAGCTCGTACTTGCGGAAGAAACCTTTTCCCAGTTCCGCGGCCGCTGCGGCCGTAATATAGAACGGGTACTTCTGCGGATATTCTTCCAGTATCCCCGTTATGTAGCCGTCGTCTCCGGTATATTCCCTGTCCCAGCCTATGCCGGGATACTCGGCGGCAAGTTTTTCCCTGTACCAGGGAGCGGACACCAGCCCCTTGGATACCACGTTCACGTCCCGCCTTACGCCGTCTATGTCCTTCTTGTACCACAGGGAGAACATCGTATGGTCCCTTCTCATGAAGAGTACCGCGTTCTCCCCGAGGCTGTCCAGGATGTTCAGCGCGTAGTCTTCCGCGATATAGTTGCGCCCCAGGTCCACGCGGCCGAAATTCGCCGCCCCGATGCCGAGTACCGCGGCCGCCGCGGCGGCTGACGCCAGATACCTCAGCCCTTTTTTCCCGGCGAACGCCGTCAGGGCCGAGACGCCGAGCCCCACGAACACGGCGGCAACCGCTTCCGGTATCATGTACGCGACTTCCACTATCGCCAGCGCGTGCGGGTTGAGCGGCATTTTTGCCAGGAAGAGGAAGAACGGCCCTGTGAGGAAGAATATGAGCCCGAGCGTCAGCGTCTCGTTCCTGTACTTCTTCTCTTTAAGGCCGAGAATAAACCCCGTAACGGCCAGGACCATCCCGCCGAAAGCCAGGTCTTTCGCTAACATCACGAAGAACCTCTTTATCTGCGGCCACACGACCTGTGACGCTGTCACTTCCCGCGATATGAGGTCGAGCGTATGCCCGTAGGAGGACCTGGACATCACTTTCCAGAGGTTAGCCATGTTGGAAGGGTCGCCCCAGTTGAGGTACGGTTCCGCCGCGGCCCTCAGGGGGAGGTACATGTACACCGAGAACCCCGCGAAAAAACACAGTGCGGATCCGGGTATATTTATTTTCCTGTACCTGCCTGTGAACATGACATACAGCGCCGCCGACAGGGCAACGAATACAAAATCCGGCCGGTTGCCGAACGCGAGGCCGGATACGAAGAAAGACAGGAAGTATTTCTCCTTCTTCACCAGGTAAAGGAGGAGGAAGACAAAAAAGAGGTTGAGGGTGTACATCTCGCTCACCGCGGCGAGATACCAGTTCATGTACGAGAACCCGCCCGAGAGCCCCCCCAGAAGCGCCGCGAAGGCGCTGCCCGTTATATCATATATAAGAAACATCATGAAAAGGACCGCCAGCGCGCCCGCGGCCGCCGACAGCAGGTTCATGCTGTGAGCCGGTCCAAGTCCCGCTATACCCAGAATAGATATCCACGCCTTGCCCGTGACCATGTACAACGGGTACCCGGGCGAATGGGCCACGCTCAGCGTGTCGGCAGCCGCTATGAGTTCCCCGCTGTCGCGGTACGGCGGTACGACGCGGCAGGCGGTGAGAACGTAGACGGCGAAGACTGCGGCGAACCCCGCCGTTATCAGCAAGAGGCCCTT
>JAFGSA010000014.1 GCA_016934855.1 Elusimicrobiota bacterium | reverse complement strand
ACTCCCTGTCTTCCGGAACGCGGCAATACGGAAAGCATCCGGACCGCGCTGTTTGCCGCCGACTGGTACGCCCCGAATCTTTCGTTATCCGGCCTGACTTCGTCATTTTTCAGTATTTCCAGCACCCTGCCGACAGGAAGATCCTCGAGACCGGCGTATACACCAGTGATGCTGTCGTCGGCAACTCTGTCGCGGGTCTGCTTCAGGGTTCTTATTATCTCAGCGCTTATCGCAGCATCAACGACTTCTTCCATACTCCCTGCCGCCGCCTCTTTTTCTTCTGCCGCGGAAGATACATCCGCCACCGCCGCCTCTTCTCCCGTAATATCCGAAGGCGGCATATAATCCTTGAATACGGTCCTTATTACCGCCGGGTCTTCGCTGACGCCGCGCTTTACATAGGCATCCATCTCTTCGACATTTCCGAGCAGCTCTTCGGCTACCTTATCGTCTCCCGCGTCCATTGCTTCGTCAGCGGCTTCGGACCAGTGGGCCATGGCAGCGTAGCAGAGTTTCTCCTGGAAAGGATAATCCTTTGCGGCCCGCTCGATCCATGCCGCATCCCGCGGCTGTGCCTGCTCCGCCTCTTCTGTTCCTCTTATATCCGCCAGTATACGGCGGGCGATTATCCTGAGGTCCTTTGCCGCCGCCATTAGCGGAGGCTCGTCAAAACGCAGTTCCTCCATGAAAACAGTGTATATCCCTACATATATCTCCAATAGATAAAGAAGTCTCTGCTCATCAGCACTCAGTTCGCTCATTCTGCCTCTGTCCCTGAAAGACCGCAGGTACTTCAGCGCGTCTTCTTTGCTTATGAACATGCTGTCCAGTCCCGTGGCCTCCATCAGGCCGTTTATGACCGTTTCATCTGTCAGGGCTTCTATGTCATCAGCCGTTCTCAGGATGTATTCGGCAAAAAGCATGAGGTTCTTCCTGCCTACGATATTCTCTATGACGTCCCTGCGGGTATATTCCCTGCCGAACACGGTTATACCGCCTGCCAGGTACCGCGTCGCTTCCTCGGGATGCTTCCTGAGCCAGCCGCGCGATACTTTTACAATCGTGTATTCCTGTTTATCCTTGTATATCTTGTTGTACGGATCCTCCACCGATCCCTGGATATATTCCCTCTTTATCTCTTCATCGTCGGTTATCATTATGAACTCCGGAACACGCGTCAGACCCAGCATGTACTCGAACCCCACTATGAGAGATACATTCGAATGCTCGCCGTCACGCTTCATGCGCGCGAATATCCTGTCCCATACGGGGAAGAGTTTTCCGAACCTGTCTACGGCTATATCCGTATATTTTTCTTTTGTCTTCTTTATCCTTCCGACATATTCCGTGTCGTTTCTCAGGCTCGAGCGCATTATTACGTCCCACAGATACTGAGCGGAAGAACCCATGCCTTCCGAGAAATGCTTCCGCAGCTTGCTTCTCATGTTCGCAGGAGTGGGAGACAGCCGGGAGATCCTTCCGCGGACACTCATCTTATCAGGAACATCTACATCGGTGTAGTTACTGCTGTGCCAGTTCCTCCTGATATCCTCCTCGGCCGAAGCAGAACCCATAAGAAGAGGATGATAAAGATCTTCCCTCATGAGCTCATCACCGTACGCATTCCGGGCCTGCGTCACCCGCACAGGCGCGGCGATATCTACATTTTTCATGCCCGAGAGTATTTTTGCCCTCTCTCTCCCTGACATCCTCTTTATTCTTTCCCTGGCCGTATAGCTGGAAGCGGGTTTTATACCCCTTTGTTTTCCAGTGAGGGATCTTATGCGCCTGTCGAACGGGAATACGTCAGCATATGTATCCTCGCTGTGGCCGTCCAGCATCAGAACGTAGTTAGTAGGCATCAGCTGCCCGAACTTGTTCCTGACGAAGACATAAGCCACTTTTCTCCTATGGACGTCTTCGGGATCATCAACGGGTATGCCCAGGACCACTTCGTTGTTGGAATCGCGTACAAGTCTCCTGAGACGTTCCATTGCCAGTGAGGCCCCGTCTTCCTTACCCGGCCTGTCCGGGAGTTCAGCGTGACTGGGACGCGGCCCCATTTCCCTTGTATCCTCCCCGGCCAGCCTGACATTGTATTTTATCATCCTGCCGCGCTCGAAAGCCACTATAGTCAGCGTATCCCCGTCGTATATATTGCTCACGTGCCCCGCTGTGAAATCCAGTATTCCCTTATATTCCCTCCTGAGAGCCTCGACTTTCGCCTGCGTGGAATCCGGTTTTATTATCCTCATGGAATATATTATTTCCATGAAAGCCGTCATCGGGTTCTTTATGAATATCTCAATAAATATTGAGACTATCCTCGCCATGATCCATTTCCTGGCTTCGGCCTCGGTATCTACAAGTTTCCTGGAGGCCCTTTCCCTGGCTAACAGGTAATTAAAGATCATCCTCTGTTTCCACTGCGGGAACTGCCTGAAAGTTCTTTTGGATATGTATATTTCCTTATTGTCTTCTTCCACGAGTATTCTGAAAGATATCTCGCCGCCGTGGCCTTCTTCTATTATATTCTCGATCGACTTGAACCTTTCAAGCCTGGGATGGAGCGGATATTTAGGTCTTTCGTCGAGTCCCGCCCTGACCATAGTAAGGCTCTCCATCGTGTATGACTCGAGCTCTCCTTTGAACAACATCATGTTTATTATATACTTAGCCAGGAGCGCCGCCATGAAACATATGAACACCAGCATCATGAATGGCCCTAGACCCGTCACGAAAGAGCCGATGAATCCGAACAGGGCGCTGACTCCCAGTGCGCCGTTTAGAAGAACGAGGACCGCCGGGAAAAGATGCGGCACTATGAGAACGATAAAAGGCGTAAGCAGTATACCCAGGAATATGATGTTCGGAGCCGTAGAGAATATGATATTATTGAGCCTTTCCCTCCTGGTGAGCGTATCCGGCTTGATATTGTGATTCTTCCACCCGTCGACAATCCTTTCGATCCTGTTCCCGTTTTCCTTATGGACTATCGTAACCAGGTTATACGCATCCGCTTCCTCGTCATAATCCAGGTACACTACTACCACGTTGTTCTCATCGGTACTGAACCTGATGCCGTGTTCGAAATACTGGACGTTCAGACCCGGGACACGGTATATATTCTTTCTTTCATCAATGGCAGTCATCCAGTCGGCAAGCTCCGTGCTGTCCAGCCTGCGGCTCTTGAACTCAGTAGCCGACCTGAGGTTATGCTCCTTGCGTATGCTGTCCCTCATCTTCCTGATCGGAGTGCCGCTTCCCTCGATAGCCGCCGCGAGGAGGATAGTCATGAACGGGTCCTGCCCGAATTCGCCTATTATGGGCTGATCGGTATCCAGATCCAGGTAGTTTATCGACTTCGCGGCGGGTGCCACCTGATTCCCCTTGCTCCGCGCCAGCTGCGTGAGGAGAGGAGAACTGTACGCGCTGGCATAAACGGTACCCCTGTATCCCCGGGAAATCATGTACCCGTTTACCGCCAGCTCCAGGGTAAGAGGATCGATTATCTCCCCTTCGCTGTCCATTATGACAACCCTGCCGTCGCCGTATATCTGCGCCCCTATCACATTCTGGAATTTCTTTCCGGATCTCCGGGCTTTCTGACCGACCAGCTGGACCGCATCCTGGAACACGGTGTTTTCATCCATACCGTTGCTGCGGAGGAATTCCTCCGTGACCATGAAAACGCCGAGCCTGACCCCCATCCCTGACAGTATGCGCTCGAGCCCGGAGACATCCTTTCCCCTGGCGTCCATCACCACGAGAGTGTTTTCCTGGTCGTTTCTCATATCGATCTCATCCCTCAGCCTGCCTGTATTCTCGCCCAGCATAGAGGTATACCAGTCGTCCGGCACCGAAGATATGTACCCGGCTTCTTCAAGCCTGCCGAGCGCTTCAGGAGACTCTAGTACAGCGGTATCTACGCTGTGTATCGCCGCCATGGTTATCTGGTCCATAACTTTCTGAGAAAAGAGACTCCCGTTCTTATCGAATCCCATAAGACCTGTCCCGTCAAGATAGACACCCATCGATACATCCTGGTTGACCGCCGTTCTTTTTTCTATGTAGTAGCCGAACCCGGAAGCCGAAGCAGTGTTCATCAGCCTGACCCTTATACCGTATTTCGCGAACATGCCCGCAAGCATCCGCGCGTTCTTCTCTTCATTTTCGACATAACCTATAACGATCACGTCAGCATTCCTGCCGGACTTTATGATATAATCCGCCATTCCTTCGCCCATTTTCCTGTATATGCGATGCCTCAGGTATTCAACGCCTTTCTCCTTTATATCGCCGCCTTTCCTGTTGCCAGCCAGCCGTCCGTTTTCATCGTACACGGAGAAATCTCCGGAAGAGGCGAAATACACATGCCTGTATCCTTTGGGAACCGCGGGTTTGCCTTCCTTGCCGTCTTTTCTTCTCGTCCTGTATTTCAGCATAGGAGCGAATTCGGAAGTCCATCTGTCTATTACAGAATGCTCTCCCGTAAAGATTATCCTGTCCCCTTCTTTAACGGCATTGATGTTCAGACCGGTCTCCTTTATCCTGGAAAGTGCACTATTGTAGACCGTTTCCCTTTCCTGATCGTCGTCTATTACCATCTCAAGTTCCGATGTACTGCCCAGGATGACCCTGATGCCGGCAGCCGCCAGGACACTTCTAAGGAACCTTGCGTTCTCATACTGGTCTTTATCGAACCCTATCACTACCGGTATGCCCGGTTCGTCTCTGAAGTATCCTTCGATCACACCTGCGATATCAATGATATTGGAGGATATATTCTTCCAGTCGTGGTACCTCCAGTATCCTGCCTCATATCCGGCTTCTCCGCCGTCCCAGAAATGCACTCCGTACATCCCTGTGTTCTCCCATGTTATGTCGCCGCCGAGGCTCTTAATCCAGTTGCGTATTCTTATCCTGTCGGCGATCATTCCCTTGAATTTCGGATCCCCCAGTATTCCGTCTATATTTCTCGATACCGATATAAACGTATCGTCTGAAACGCCGTCGGTCATTACCTGCCCTACGACCTCCATTCCAGCGAGCAGCACGTCGTAAAGTTCTCCGGCCGCAAGATCCATGAACTCTTTTTCAAGAGCAAGAGTGAATCTTACCGTATCTCTCCCGTCCTTTCGTATCGTTTCCATCCTTATATTTCCGAAATAGGCGTTAGCCGAGCTTTCGATCGCCTCTTCATGATCGGAGAGTTCGAACACCATTTCCACGTCGATATCTCCCACAGCCTGCCCGAATTTCATCGGTTCCCCGAACCTTACGGGTCCCGAATATACCAGCCTTCCGCAACCCTCACGCTCCGATATCAGTTCCGCTTTTGCCTTAAAGAACATCCTGTCCAGCCTGTCTTCATACTCTCTTTTCCTGTTTTCACTGATATCTCTTGACGGGAGCGTATCTGCCGTACGGACGGCGCCGCCGTATCCTATCGGATTTTCCGCCGGAAGATCTATCTTCAGTCTTCTGTCTTCGTGCTCCCAGAGAATCGATTCCGAGGATTTATGGATGAAATCCTTGGCTGTCACCAGGAGCGCCCGGTTCAGTTTTGACTCAAGATCGCTGACGGAATAATCCTCTTCCCATATATTTTTCGCCTGGCTATGAAGATTACCGTCGATAAATACAAGGAGATTATAAAGGATCCTGATCCTGTAGATCTTCTCAAAGTCGTCCATTTCCTCGTCAGCCGAGAGCATCTCGAATTGTCTCATGACGTATGTCCATAGATGACCTACGGTGATCTCTCCCAGGTTATTATTCGTGAACTGGGGCGCGCCCCACATGACGATTCCTCCCAGGTATATACTGAGCAGGAGGTCCGTTCTTTCCGGCAGATCCGCCCGGTTCTCTATCCAGTGCTGTCCCACCGATACTACCTCTATATCGTCCGGCAGCGTGTCCTGATCCATCCCGAGAAGCCTGGAAAGCTCCCTGCTGTTGACGGAATCCACCGGCTGCGGGGCATCGGGCGAATTTCTTTTGACCAGCACGATCTTAAGAGCATTGCCTCCGTATAGACCCGTACCGGTTAACGCTACCCCGGAAAGGACGAACTCCTCTTTCTGCTGCCCGTCCAGCCCGACTCTTTTCGTAGCATCCCTGAGATTGAGCACGAAATCGGATTCCTTCTCAGGACCGATTACGGTATCGATATAGTTGCGGAAGATCCTCTTTACGTCGTTTTGCCTTATCACCCTGTAAATAAGCGCGGTACGCGATGTCTTGACGCCGGTAGGCCTTCTGTCTTTATCAACAAGATACAGAGGCGGCACTGCAGGAAGTCCCTTGTCGTCTTTTCTTATGCCCGCGAACCCCTGGACCATATCCGGCCTTCCTTCCTCGGGACCGAGGTGAGATGCCGTGAATATGGTGTACATGGCTGATTCGATTTCGTCTATTTCCGGCTTGTACGTCAGATTCGGCATATCCCTTTCCAGGACGGGGATACGCGAAGTCAGGGGATCTATGTTCTGATGTTTAAGTATTATTTCATACGCTTCGAGAAGGGTTTTTGCGTCCCGGGACACCACCTGGATATTATCGTCCTTCTTATAGACGACCATCAGACGCCCGGACCTGTCTCTTATGATGCTGTAATCGGCAAATATCTTGTACCCGTGCCTGAAACCTATATCGCCAACCTCGGGCTTGAAATCGTCCAGTACCTGCGCCTCGTCCAGTATCTGGGTCTCCACTTCCAGCCCTTTACCCCTTATCCTGGACAGCATTATAACCTGCCTTATTATATCCTCGAACGCGGGAGCAAGCGATTTGCCGTCGAGTTTACCCCTGCTCACTATGAGACCTTCCTTGTTTATTATTATATACCTGCTTTTATCAAGACACGTGATTATCCTGTATTGTCCCGGGAAAACCAGGTCTTCCCCCGTCGGGCCGTAATCGGGCACGAGGGTCTCGTTCTTTATCTCGACGTCTATCCTTCCCACCCTGAGGTCCCTCAGAATAGCCTCATAAACGTACTCGACACTGGCACCCCTGTAGAAAACATCCGTGCTGCCTCTCTTGAATACTACCACCGGGTCCGCCGTTATCACCTCGTATTCACCTTTTTCATTCCGGATGAATATCTTGTCGCAGGCACTGTCCAGTGCCCTGAGCTTCAGCTGCTCGATCATATAGTCCCTGGTTATTCCCCTTTCCACCTCGGAACCTATGCCGTCATTGATTATAAAATCCCTTACAACGAGGGACCGGGCGTCGGCTCCCTCTATCGGGTCTCCGTTCCAGTCCACATACGAGACAGCTGATACGAATCCCGCAACGAATTTATTTGCCCCGTAAACGCATATCAGCTTACCTGGTTCCTCCCAGTCAGATTTCGTGACGTTCCTGCTTCCGAATAATTCCATTCTCCTAACTCCGAGGTATGCGGTCTTCCTGCGGCTGTCTATATATACTCCCAGGTATTCGGCCAGCGATGTTATCTTCTTTCTTGCTTCCTTGTCTGTCAGCATCTGCGATATATCAACTTCTGCCTTGTTCTGCGTAAGCAGAGCCGCGAAATCTCTTATCCACACATTGATCTTGGAGCCCTCTTCCATCCTCAGCACTATTGAATTCTTCTTCTTGGATATATTAACAGGAAGATCGAATTCCCTTATCATCTTCCTGAGCTTCGCATAAGCGATGCTCCTCTCTCCCCTGTCGCTTATACCTATCTCCAGGCTGTCCCTTTCACCGGTAATAATAGAGGCGACATCCACCATCCATGATTCAGCCGGCTCTCCCGGTTTTATGTCCAGGTCTATGCCGGCAAAAGAAGCCAGTTCGTACGCCTTCCTGTATATATCGGCTCTTTCGGATATATCGTCTACAACTAGATCGAGAGTCTTTCTGTCACGGGTCAGTATCCTGGCGAAATTCCTGGCCCAGTACGGGACTTCATCGCCTTTTCGGACCGACACGGTAATGGTGTTGGCATCTTCGGGACTTTCGTCTACCAGTATATGCACACCCATCAGCCGGGCCATCTCGTCAAGGCGCTCCAGGACCGAAGCCTTCAGAGTCCCGTCAATGGTTATCTTTACGGAAGGAGTCCCTTCGGTGAATATCTTTGCCAGTTTCCTCATCCATATCTCTTCTATACCGTAAGCTTTCTCCCTCTGCGCCGCAATTATGCGGTTGATCTTAATATTGGTCAGTCCGGCATCGCTGAACTCGCCGTAGGTCGTCGCAGCCCTGAGCTCCATCCTCCTGATGCGGCCGCGGAATTCCCTTTCGCTCGCGACCTGCTGTATCTCTTTTACTTCCGCCTGTTTTATCTCCCTCTCATAGGTCAGGAAGACATCCTCTTCTACCTGTACATCGAGGCTGCCGTTCGTAGTAGCATTGTTTACCACATCTTTCGCTATTCCTATCTCCCTCCTGCGGTCATCGTCGCTGTGGGATTTATCGCTGGCAACCTGCGCCTGCTTGAACATCTCCTCGTCACCCCACTCGTATGAAGCGTCCGAGAAGAGGAAAGACAGGTCTATATAATGTACTTCCGAATAACCGCTCAGGAGGTTCCTCGAATTAAGCTGTCTTTTTTCCTCAGGATTGAACGGATTCAGTATACCGAACACATATTTCGCCGGGAGGTTGAGCCCTTCGCCGATTGTCTTATACGTTCCGACGAGGAAAGTGGACCTTCCGACCGGCGAACCGAAATCTTCTATCGCATCCTGCCTTTCGGTCGGCGTTTTACCGGAATGGATAACGCTCACATTGAGTCCTATCGGTCCGAATAGAGTCGACAGGACGTTCGCCAGCTCTTCCGCGTGGTTTATCCTCTCTACCACGAACACCATCTTGGATGCCTCCCCCTCTTTCTCTATGATAGCCTTTATGAGCCTTCTAAGGGCCTCGGTCTTTATCGATCTGACCTGTTCGGGTTTTATCTTCCCCTGGTTGATGTATTTCTGTATGATGCTCGGTTTTTTCATATACAGGTATCCCGGATCGTTTATCACTTCATAGAGCATAGTGTCTCTTTCGAATCCGTCTTCTATCTCCGGGTCGTTCAGTATGGCCCTGTAAAGTTCTGCCTGCCATTCGAATTCCTCTGGAAGATGTATCATGAGGTTATTCCCGTCATGCTTTCCCTCATCCGTATCCAGGAGCGCCGAGTGATCCAGCCATTCGATACCGGCCTTGCCGCCCACGATACGCATGGTCCTGTTCACGGGATCTACTTCTACGGTGTGGTATATGCGTTTGGGAAGCCCGGGTATGACGTCGGAAGACCTTCTCCTGAGCATCATGGAGAACGACGAATCAAGAGACATCCTGAAGAGAAGCCGCTGGAACATTTTTATGAATTCCGGATCCAGGGTCTTTTCGTCGAACCTCTTCTTCATCAGCCGCAGGGCCTTCTCGGCAGTTTCGCGGTCATCGGACGGGACCTGTTCCCCTGATTTAGCCAGAAAATCCCTGAAAAATCCCAGGCATACCGGCTGCATGGCAAAAGAGCTGGGATTATAAGTATAAAAATCGTTCCTGGCCGAAGCCCTTCTGACCACGAGTACGCCGTCTATTTCGCTTCTTATCTTTACGCCGAGGAACTCTCCCAGCCTGTTCATCACTTTTATGATCTCCTGCCCGGTGTCTCCCCTGACCAGGTCAAGCTCTATCCTGCCGGCCTGGCCCGTCAGTATGGGAGCCAGTTCTTTCATCCATTTTTTCGTTTTTATTTTTTCTTTGTTTAAAACCAGCTTGTCCCCGGCCGCCCGGACAGTCACTCCGAGGTCCAGTTCGCCCGATATGGAAGCGATCCTTTCCAAGACCTCTTGTCTCATCTTTTCATCTTTTATGCTGATTTCCATATGGTCGATGACGCCGGTGATCAGCGGGATGAGTTCCTTCAGATAATTATCGGTGCTCTCATAATCATGAAACAGCATCAATATATATGACATGTACTCGCGAGGACGGTTCAGAAGAGGAGTACCGGTCATAAGAAGCCTGTACTCGGCCTGCTGGATGAAACGGGCCATGAGCGCGGCTCTCTTCGGCGGAGACGTGTTTTCATGGAGGTTCCTGCCGTAATGTGCTTCGTCCACCGCGACGAAACCCGGACTGAAGACAGTGTGCCCGTTATCATCAACGAGCTGCCCTTCCAGCCGTTCCGGGTTCACTATCACGAGCCTCTTTCCCTCCCTGGGGGGAGCAGATAAAATACTATGTATCTTCTTGTTATCCGTAAGCACTTTGAGCTTGCCGCTCTCTATGAGATGAGCGTGTTTCAGAGATATCGGAACGGCGCCTATTATTATCACTTCTTCGTATTCATTTATATCCGTCAGAGACACTGCATCGAGTATACTGTCGAAAGTCTTCTTCGGACATATATAGAGAGCTTCTTTCTCATCCGAATTAAGGAAAGTCACTATAGCCTGGAGAGTCTTTCCTGTACGCATCTCGTCCGCTATCAGAAGGGACCTCTGGGTGAGACTCCTTACTATACCTATTATCTGGTGAAGATAGAGCACCGTAGACGGAGCGAGACCTCTGAGATTCCAGTGGAGCGCGGTGTCCCAGTCGTTTTCGACCCGTCGGAAAGCCTCTCTTACGGGGGAACCTTCGGGATAGGACCGCATATCTTCCCTCAGGGCATCGACCACCCTGGCGCCCACATCCTTATACACTTCCCTTCCCTTTCTCTTTTTCCTCGCTTCTATGGCGGCTTCGAGAACCCGCAGCACTGCTTTAAGCTTTTCGTCGCTGAAACCTTCTATATCGTCATAAAGACCGGCGCTCTGGAATTTATGGAGCACCCTCTTGAATCCCTCGTCGACCAGGCTGGATTCCTTAAGGTCCGCGACAGTGAAGAGCCTGCCGCTCGCGCGCTGCAGGAACCTGAATATCCTCATGACGCTCTTTATGCGCTTCTGCTGATAAGGCATATCTATGAATCTTCTGAAACCTTCCAGAAGCTGGTCGTCGTCCGTTACTTCGAATATATGGCCCTTCCCTACGAGCAGTCCGGAAGAGACCAGCAGGGACATGATGAGTTTTGAATTCTCATCATCGGTATACAGTCCGCTCGATGTAAACTCTTTTTCTATGTCCTCCTTTTCTACGGCACCGTACTGCTTATCCTCCTGCATTTCCCTGTCATACTCGTCTGTCAGCATCCTGCAGTACTTCTTTTCCACCAGCCTTATTATAAGGAACTGCAGGGTCTCCATAACTTCGGCTCTCTGTTCAGGCTGCCCTTCGGCCGTAGCCGAAACTATATATGCGCTTATGGCTTTTATGAATTTATCAAGTGTCTCCACGGGTACGGAATCCTTGTACCCGGTATATCTTCCTTCTTTTTTCGTCGCCTCGTTGAGGTAATTCTGCGCCGATCTGGTTATCAGCCTCCAAAGCCGCTTGGATACATAATCTTCTTCCCCCATGAAAAGGCCCATGTACCTGTCGAAGAGCCCCATCTCCCTCATTATCACCAGCAGCGTGGGAACAAAATCTTCGATATCCAGGATACTTGCGCCGTCTTCGCCGATTATTACATCGAAAGCTTCTTTCATCTGCTCTTTTATGAGCGGTTCCAGCACCATATCCTGTATCTCCCCCAGCTCCTTCTCCCAGGAAAGATCCCCTGTACCGGTCCCCTGATACAGGTACTCACCTTCGCCCGTGTATAATGACACGGAGAGCCCGCTGTCACCGACAAACAGGACATAGTCCCCGTCGTATCTTACGCCGCTCTTCTCTTTAACGGGCCGGGTCGCCATATCGTCGTTTATCCTGATATCCAGGTCTATGTCATGCTCCGCAAGCGCCGCCTGCCATTCGCCGAGAGACCTGAACTTCCTTGCGGATTCGCTGAGGTACCTCTTGTATCTTCCCAGGAGCGTGCGGTATTTTTTCGCTTTTTCCGCGCTGTCAGGCATTGTGTCTATTGCCTCTACGCGTCCCGGGTATATTTCTCTCAGTCCGTAATCATCTATCAGAGAAACGCAGAGACTGAGTTTCTTCGCAAGTTCGGCCTCCTTGTTGTACTGGAGCGAGTCTATTCTGGCAAGCCTGCGCTCAAAAGACTGAATTTTGCTCCTGAGTGACTTCGGCAGTTTGTATTCTATCTCTTTTCTTCCGGCACCTTCCTTGAGAAGGTATCTGTTCTTACCGTCCGCCCTTCCGTTCAATATCCCGCGTTTTCTGAGAGCTTTTACCAGTTCCGCGAACTGGCTGAGTGTTATATCCATTCCCAGCTCTTCAACGAGCCGGTTTTTCAGGCTATCGTATTCCAGGTAGCCGGTGTCAAGAGCTATCTGTTCCGCCCTGTTCAGTACGACTCTGAATACATACATTGCCGTAGTAAGCGAAGACGCGGTCCGGGAAACCGGTCCGGCTATGGTGTCAAAGGCGGCTTTCGAGGCCTGCATGATGACGGATTCTTCCGAAACCGGTGCTTTCTCAAGTTCAAGAGTGCCTTTTCTATCTATGAATATCGGCGGGAAATCCCTGTATTGTCCGGATTCGGGGCTCATGAAGGGTGTTATAAGGATTGTCTGTTTGGGAATAAAAGATATACCTGCTTCCTGCGCTGTCTTTTCCAGCTGCTGGAAGATATAAGGCGGTCCGCGCTCGACCGTTCCGTCAGTGAGAGCCTTTACGAGCCCCTGCTCGCCCGAATCTCCCGTTATTCGGTCTATCTCTTTCGGAGGCATGAACATCTCTGCCGTAACGCTGAACATCATGTTTATTACCGGCATCCGGGCATCGCCTTTCTGTTCATGCATGAAAGAACCCAGGCCCGCCTGAGGCGTGTCCACTCCCGCACGTTCCAGAAGTTCGCTGAAGCGGCGCTGGGCCTCTCTTCTTCCTTCGAAATGGCTTCCGGGAATATCTTCCCCGGACAATATTCGAACGAGTTTATCCATGTACGCATACTTTTCCGAATAACCGGTATCGGCAAGCGGGTCGCCGGCTATCCTTCCGTAATTCTTGTTTTCGATGAACCATATTTCAGGCCTGCCGGTTGCCGGGTCGTCCCTCACGGCGAGGATATCTATATCTACCTGGCCTGGATGCCGCGGCCACTTATCGGTGTCTATGAACCTGGGCCCGAATGCCAGTATCCTGAAACCGTGCTCCCTGAGATAAGAAGCCTGCTTCATCTCACCTACGGCACCCACTATGTCGTAAGGACTTGTTCTTTTCAGTCTGTAAGGTTCCAGCCTCTGCAGTATATCCAGAAGCCTCGGGTCCTCCGAATCCGGGTCGTCGAGCTCTTCCATGAGCCTGTCCCGCTCCGCTACCAGTTTCCTGTATTCTATCGCATCGGATATCTGGCTGAGTATCTTCTCGTTGAAGCCGGGCACATCGATGAAATCCTCCATAAGTTCAAGGACATCCCGGTGGAGCCCCCCTTCGCGGAATATGAGATCCAGTCTTTTTATGTTCTCCGCCAGTTTCTCGTTAAATTCGCTCCCGGTTATGACCGCCTTCAGTAGCGCCCTGTAGAATATATTCCTTTCCACATACGAAGCATACTCGTCCGGGCCGAACAGTATGGCTTCGATATCGCGCCATTCATCCTCAGGCAGAAGCCGCCGGAGCACGGTGTTGAGCTGGTCTTTTACCTGGTCTATCGTGAGGTCCGGTTTCTCGAACGCGAAGATTATGTCGTCCGTCAGGGCCTCCATGTCGCCTTCGACTTCTACCCCCGCGACCCCTTTTGTTATATCTATGCCCTCCATCCTCTTTTCGTCTTTCTTTTCGGCGAGTCTTTCTTCAAGGGAGAAAGGACTCTCCAGTTCCCTGACGAATACATGCTGCGCCATGTTCCCCAGCAGCTCGCCGTTATTCGTGAGCGTCTCCACCAGGAACCTGTTTCTAGGGTTCTTTCTCATGTAGGTAACGACGCGCTGGGCGGCGCTCTTCATCACCGGTATTATTTCTTCATCCTTGCCATGCTCTATAAGGCTGGTAATGTCTACAAGGACAGCCTGGTCTATCTCTTTCCTCTGCTCGCTGGTGAGCTGCCTGGTGAGGTTTAAAAGATTGAGATAGAATATCACTACGAGTTTTTCCCCTTTCCTACCGACACTGCCTTTCGTCATCCTCAGCCGCGCTATCTGCGTCAGCCTCGACTCTATCTTTGCTGCCAGGTTCAGCGGGCATATATCGGGCGCATACGAAGTCTCAAGCAGCCTCCTGTTGAGCCACATAATAGCTTTCTGCCCTTCCTCGGAGAGCTCTTCGAAATCAGAGACATCTTCGTTTTCCATTATCATCTGGGCCCCGTCTATGAGCATCTGAATCTCGCGGGGCAGTTTCGCCGCTCCGTTCTTCCCGAGCCAGAGTTCGTAGAAATCCATACTTCCGAGAACACCATAGTTAAGCATGGATATCGGATCATAATCTTCGCCGTATTCTCCGAAGACGTCTTCGCCGAAATCTTCTTCTATTGTCCTGATGAGGGTTTCGACCGACATGCCGTCCCTGAACTCTTCCGCGCTGAATTCAAACTCGAATCTCTTTTTCTTTTTCTTTTCC
Organism: Elusimicrobiota bacterium; assembly: GCA_016934855.1. Taxonomy (GTDB): domain Bacteria; phylum CG03; class SLGR01; order SLGR01; family JAFGSA01; genus JAFGSA01. The sequence goes on along the minus strand of JAFGSA010000014.1, from coordinate 51,154 downwards.
TTTCCGTCCTCTTCCTCGGGTTTAGCCTGCTGTTCTTCGGTTATAGCCTTGAAAATTGTCAGGGCATCAACGTCGAATACCCTGGCCGCGCACTCGCAGGGTACAGGCCGGTCGAGCCATACGGGCTCGCTCGTCACCCAGAAATAATTTTTCTCGTTGGGGCTGTATCCTTCGCTCATATGCGTGTCCTGCATATCCCACCATACGTCAGATCCGACCCTTCTCACATCCACGACCGTGACATACCCCAGTATCCTGCCGTGTACCTGGTCCTTCTGGACGACTTCTCCCCATTCGTCCAGCTCGCCCGCTCTGCGCGGCGGAGCGACTATAAGTTTCAATCCGGGCTTTGTGCCGTAAGTCCTGGTCTCTATTATCTTCCTCCTGCTTCTCGGACATAATTCTTTCGGGTATGTCGCTTCGAGCAGTTTCCTGTTAAGTTTTATTATAAGCCTCATCTCGCCGAGTGTCAGGGATTTCAGCGGCCTGCCGGACTGCCTGATATCTTCGGTGGCTTCGAGCAGTTCTTTGATCTCATCGGTAAGCTCTATCTCTTTTCCCCTGATCTTTGCCCATTGCTTGTAAAAATCTACTGTTCTCAGCAGTTCGTTGAGCCATTCCGTCTCGGTATCCGCAGTAAAATCGTATCCGAAATCCCTTATAATGGCATTTTTCAGGTATTCGCCGGGCATTTCTTCCCCGGCTATCAGTTCTATCAGTTCATACTCATAGAAAATCGGGCAATCCATAAGGAGCTCCGGCCAGGGTTTTACGTCTCTGTGAACCGCTATGGCTTTCAAAGTGACGGGCTTCGTGTCTTCCGGAAGGGCGCCCGTCATTCTTACCGTTCCGACCTGGTCCATAAGATCCCGGACGATCTGGGCATTCTGCCCGGTCGGCACTAACCTGGGTGATGCTCCCTCGCTGAGCCCCAGCTGCCTCTCGGCTCTCTCCCTTTCAAGTTCGGCTATTTTTGTCGCCACCGTTTCTATCCGCTGTTCAAGCAGGCCTATGCGCTGGACATCTATGTTCCTAGTATCCATGCCGCCTTCGAGGCGCGATACCGCGGATATCTGCGAGTCAGGATCCACCTGCATCAGCTTCACGCCCATGGTGGCGCCCACATTCTGCAGTTCCCTTACGCTGTCGTCATCTACTGCAGCCCTTAGCAGGTTCCCGCCCGAGGTCATGGAGAATATATGGTCGCTGCCTTTCACTTTTATGATAGCAACCACGTCTCCAGTATCTTCGGAGGTCCTGAAATTGATAAAACCCTCGCCTTTTGCCAGGAGACCTGCCCTCCTTGTAACCTCCGAATAAGTATCGACGCTCACTTTCTGTACATAGCCTTTTTCCGTGACCGTCAGGATATATTCCTGCGCTCTCTCTTCCTCATATCCCTCTTCGGCAGGTTCGATGACTTCAACGCCTATGACTTCGTCGCCGTCCTGCAGTTTTATGCCTATCACTCCCTGCACCGTATCCGATTTCGGGACCCTGATGCCCCCTTCACCGCTTTCGGGGAAAACCAGGTAGTTGCCTTTCTTCGTTGCAAGGAGTATCCTGCTCGATCCGCCTGTTGCGGCTACCGAGAGCAATTCGTCTCCCTCATCGAGCTTCATGACAGGCATGCCTTTTTCAAGTTCGGCGAACCTGGTTATATCGAACCGGGTGACTTTACCTTTTTTCGTGGCAAGCACTATAAACCTGCTCTCTATAAAATCCTCTACCGGAAGTATCTGCGCCACAACCTCGTCTTCCTGCATGTACGGAATAACTGTCCTTATATCCTCTCCGACCGTATCAGGACCCTGCCGGGGGATATTCTCCGCGTGCAGTCTGTACACATTACCTTTGTCCGTGAAAGCAAGAAGAGTAGCTCCTGCCGAACACGCGACAAGCTGGCTGGCCTTGCCTCCCCTGTCAGTGACCTTCATGCCTTTTCTGCCTTTTCCTGCCCTTTTCTGCTGCTTGTATTCATAAACGGACGTCCTCTTTATGAATCCGTTGGCACTGACGGTTATGACTATATTCTCGTTGGCTTCTCTTATATTAGCTATCTCTGTCTCGAAAGCATCCGCCACCTGCTCCGAACCGAGAGCCTCGAGAGCCTGCTCGTCCAGCTTCTGGGTGCCTTTTACGGCAGCTATCGTCCTGAGCATCTCGCGGACCAGTATATCGTACTCTCTTTTAACAGGCTTATACCGGTCCTGCCAGCTCTTATCGAAATCGTTCCAGTCCGCGTCGTCCTCCACCAGGGCCGGCGTAGAATCCCTCAGCTGCGTGCCATTGATAAGGTCTACGTCGAAGAGCCCTTTCTTCCCGATGTACAGTGGGGGTTTTTCGAATTTACGCGGGTTGACAACGACAACGCCGTATCTCTTTTTAGGATGCGTCTCGTTCCATGAAAGCACACATACATGCGCAAGATCTATAGTGTGTTCGACAATGTTCCCATCTTCGTCCGGGGCTTTATACGTCACCATCACCGGTTCTTTGCCGTCGAGCCCCGAAAGCGCCTGCCACAGCGCATCGTCGAACTCGAAAGTATATACTATTTCGGCACTCCCCACTATCCTCCCGTAATACATGCCATCGGTCGGTATTCCGAGCTTATCTATATATTCGGCGCTCTCCCTATCTCTATCGGCGGCCGAACCGGGTTTTATCGCGGAAGCCCGCAGGAATACGGGGCCCGTATATTTATTACCCACAGCATCGGTCGTAACGGGATCTTTAAAAACAAGAACGGACTGCGCTTCGTGCCTGAAACCCTCTTCGTCATCCGGCACACTCACGCCGTTAAACACAAGATAAGGAACGGGATTATTCACAGTTACCGCTTTACCTCTGAGTTTTTCCGGATTATAGAACTCTTCCCTCTTCTTCATCAGCTCCTGATCCGACTGAGTCCTGCCGTAATATTCTTCCAGGGCCAAAGTGACAGCAGCCTTCAATCTTTCGACCGCAGCTCTCTTCTCCTCTTCGGGCACGGCCGGGTACATCGCATCTATCTCCCTCTGTATCTCGCTTATACTCCCGCCTATCTTCTTATTTTTTATTTCCCTGGTATATTCCCCATAGGCGTTCTCCAGCCAGTCCATCACCCTCTGCGCAGGCCGTCCCACTTCGGTGCCGAGCGCCCAGACCATCTCCTCGAGCTCCCTGTCGAGCGCTTCCATCTCCTCTTCGGAGATATCCCCCTCCTGCCTCTTCGCTATAAGACTCATGGCCTTGCCCACATCCGCGCCGATGACGTCCAGGGGGGATTCGACTCCATGTTTTGCAGCCTGTTTCATGGTCTTCAGGCGTTTTACCCTGGAAGCCGTCTTTCTGACCTCTGCCACGTATTCCAGTCTACTGGCGACCATATCCAATATATTATCTCTTATGTCCTTGTCCCACTGCATCGTAAGATCACCGCTGAAACGGCGGGCTATCTCGATAATATTCTGGAGTTCTCCGGAAGAATCGAGTTCCAGGCTGCCGATACTGATAAGCCCGTAAGTGATTATTTCTATAGCCCTCCTGAAATTATTATCTATCAGCCTGCCGTCCTTATTATCCAGCAGGGGGTTGAAATCCGCATCGCCGAACAGCAGCGCCAGTTCGGGAGAAACATCGAACAGCATCTTAAGGTGCGGTATGAGCTTGGTGCTGTAACGGTTCATTATATGCCCCATACTGAGGTTCCCTGGTTTCTCAGGCAGCCTGCCCAGTATATCATAGGCTATTTTTATGAACAGGAGGTCTTTCTCTATATCAAACTTCAGCCTGGAGGGAAGGCTGTCCGTTATATCCTTGCCATTCTTGAAACTCATCTTTTCGGCCAGGATACCCTTGAGCCTCAAGGCGGTATCAATAAACTCATCGACCGGCATGCCGATTTTTTCCGCATATTCGAAGGCCTGCCTGATACTGATACCCAGTTCACCGAGCTGTTCTGCCGTGACATTTGAGGCGGCTATAGCCTGCTCTGTTATCATGAGGTCATATGTATACTGCCCCCTTATGGTGCGGACTTCATCCCCGCTCTCTGCTGCCGGCACTTCCGCACCAATCTCTTCCCTGCCGCCCATAGCAGCACCGAGCAGCCCGAATGCTTTTTCGAACTTATGGGCGGTCCTCATGCTCGAGAAGGGTTCACCCAGGTATGCCCTCTTATCGCTTCCGACTTCGTCTATCCTGTAGACAGCCACCGTATTTTTCGTGTTATCCGGGATCTGGAGTATGAACAACCCGTCGTAATCGGTAAGGAGGTTGCCTTCTTCATCGACGACTATGTTTCCTCTCGAATCGACAAGCACATTTCCTTCCCTGTAATCTATCTGTATGTCGCCGCCGGGACCGAAAATACTGTCCCTCTTCACTTTATAGACAGGCATGCCGTAATCTTCCGGTATAAGCGGCATCCGCGTTGCGTTGAACTCCAGGACCTTTCCGGCAAGCCCTCTTCTCATCTTTATCCTGCCGTGATCGGGATTGTTCTCGGTATCCGCCCGGTATATGGTATAGGGATTCTCGAAGTATATGTTGGCCTGGACCGGTTTGGCTGATTCTCCTTCATCAGTAACCACGTATACGACCCCGGCGCGCACACCCTGCGCCCGGCGGTCTATGTAATCGTTCCACCTGGTGTCCGTCAGGTTTTCAGCCATGCTTTTGTTTATTTCTATCATGCCGGCAGGCGCATCCGGGTCTATTCTAGCGGCTTCATGGATATAAGTCTCGAGTTCAAGCTTTATATCTTCAGAGTAGTCCGGCCAGCTGTTTCCGTGTTCTTTCTTCTTCTTTGCTATAAGTCCGCTGCTTATCAGATGCTGGAGCACTTTTGCATCGATGACCTTTCCCCATTCGGGATATTCACTTCTGAGTTCGCGCCATATGCCGGCGAACACCTCCGGTTCGATCCAGGCGCTTTTTGCCCGGGATCTCTTCTTCTTGAAGGATTCGTCGATCTGCCTTACGATCTTGACATACTCTATCACATGAGCAAATACCGCGTCCAGGTACTCGTCCTTTCCTATTTTATATGACTGGTCGCCCCAGACAAAATAATATTCCGTTTCCGTGACCTGCTGCCCCTTTACTTCCCTTACTACCTCTTCGGTCTCTATACCTACATTCTCAAGCCCGGGATATTCTGCGCCGAGCCTTTTTTTAAGCTCTTCGGTAAAATCTTCGAGGAAATGGACTTGGAACATCCTGCCCGGCGGGCTGCCCGTCCTCGGACGCATGTACTGTATATAGTTTATAGCCATCTGTTCGAGTTCCGGCGTCAGACCTATCGTCTTGCCCGCAGCAGGCAAAGAAAGGCCCACGGAATAAAATACGGGAACGGGCGGGAGATGCCTGACTTCCAGCCCTCTCCATATTATCTCGTTGCCTTCTTCATCCAGCGCTGTCTGAGGTATCATCGCATCGCTTACCGCGGCGATCCTTGAATCTATCTCGCCTAGCGATTTAGCGTACCCGTTGAACTTATTCAAGCCTTTTTTGCCGCCGGCTTTCATAAGGTCGTATACGGCCGAATACTCGGAATCCGATATATGCTGCCTGACCGTATCCCGCTGGGGATCGCTCCTGCCATATACCTCCGATATGAACTTATCCATTTCAGCGGCGGCGGCGGTTCTTCTTTCCAGCAGAGCATCGAGTATCTTGCTCTTGGCAGCGGCATAAGCTTTCTCTTCAAAGATCAGCCGGGCCGCTTCGCGCAGGCTCTCGTTTTCCGAGGCCGCCGGTCCGAATATCTCCACAACGGCGACAAACTGCGTGGTAATAGGCATGAGTTTCGCCTTGTCCGAATTATTCAAGCCGTCATAGCCGAACTCGAAACAGAAGGATGCCGCCAGCCTGGGATCCACGTAATTCTGCCTGGCTGTGGAGCCGGTCGGGATTACGGAACCGTCACTTTCTCTTCTCAGATGCCCGAGCCTTTTCCCGGCATACAGGTATGCCAGGGCCAGAGCGGCTTTGACTGCTTTCTTGGTAGGAAGCCCTTCCGTGTCCCTGTCGGCAAGTGCCTCCAGGTTATTTGTAAGCTCGGGTACTTCGGTTCTGGCAAGGAAGGTCTCTCTTATAGCCGGGATCGCATCCGCACCGATCCCGGTTACCCTGGTAAGATCTTCAATAGACCCGAAATCGCCGTCTTTTTCCCTGCTCTTGATAATATGTTCCGCGACCTTGGCTTCGGATACCACCGGCAGACCGGATTCTTTTATTTGTCTCAGTGTCCCGTGATTGAGTATCGCGAGCGCCGCTATCTCGAGGTTTGAGACTTTTGGCTTTATGGCTTCTGTCATATAATTCAACCTGTATGAAATCACTTCTCCTACCGAGTCTCTTATCCTCTGAGCTGTCGTCCTGCCGACGCCAGGCACATCTGTTATATCCGATATCTTCTCAAAAGCACCGTTCTGCCTGACATATTCTGCTATGCGTTCTGCGGCCGGACCGGTAACACCGGGAAGTGTCTCTATCCTGCTTTTATCCGCGCTGTTTATCACCGAGAGGATATACGGCTCGGCGAGTTCCGGCCTGAGCACCGCCCTCATAAGGTCCAGCGCCTCCGAAAAATACTGGCAGCCGTGGTAGGTCCTGAACATCTTCGCGTAGAAAGGACCAAACTGCTTGAGGTAATCATTCACGTGGTTGCTGCTTATCGAGAATATGTTGTCTTCGCTTTCTTTTCCCTCGGTCAGGCTCTTAAGATAATCATACATAACAGGATGCAGATGGGCAGATCCGATCCATGTCATACCGGATTTACCCAGGAACTCCCACTGGATTTTATTCGTCCCGTCTTCAGGAAAACTTATGTGTTTCACCTGCCAGGTAGTTATACCGATCGCCTCGTTCTTGGATTCTCCGCCGACACGCGCATGCATTACATCCATGAGATACACTATAAGAGCCGCCTGCATAGCCTGGTCTACGGTAAACCCCATTTCCCGAAGCTTCTCTATCCTTTCCATCATGGAATCGGAAGGATATTCTCCCGGCTCGCGGAGGAGTTTTTCCGCAGCCTGCATAGTGCGCCCCGCGATGCTCCCTGCGGACATAAGCGAACCCACTACCGACTGCACCGTATTCCTCGCTATAGCGACTACATCCCGTTCCCCTGCAGGTTTTCCCGCCGGGGCTTGTGCAGCGCTTTCGTCCGCTTTTATATCTTTTCCCGGAACCGCTTCGGCTTCAGCTGCCAGCCCTGATACTTCTTCCTCCTCCAGTACAACGGCCGGCTTCTGACCAACGTCTCCGGGCTCTGCTGACAGCACTTTTTCTGCCCCAGTAAGTTTAATGACCGCAGGCGGCGCGCTCTTTACCATTTCGGCTATCGGCTCAGGCATTACATCGGCAACCGATACATGGTCCCGGACAACCTGTACTTCAGCAGGCATCTTCCGTTCAAGATCGGTTTTCCCAAGTTCTTCCTCGAAATAAAGGGGGTCGCCGTTCCTGCTGAAAGTGACTTCCCCCTCCGATTCCTCGACTTCTATACCTTCCGTGACATGTTCGCCGTCTTCCGTGAAAAGCCTGCCTATGAGCCCGGCGACTTTTCCCGGAGGAAGATCTTCTATCTGGCTGGAAGTGAGATACCCTGTTATAATGTTGCCCCAGGACTCATAAAGATCCTGTGGTACGGGCAGGCGCTCCATATCTCCGGGAGCGTTTTTGAGTATATGCAGGTTTACGGTAAGTTCATTATTCTCCGTTTCTCCGAACAGAAGGTCCTGAATGCCGTAGAACATCGCATTACCTGTACGTCCCCGGGCGGCGTTATACCTTATCAGCGCGAATTCCGCGGGATTTACCCTTCCTCTCGGGAGGTTCTTTTCAAGCCATCTTATTATCTCCTCTGCATCGCCTTCTTTCACTAAAGCCGCAATTCGGGCGTCATAATCCTTATGCTCGCTGTCAATCAGGTTTCTAATACTCTTCCCGCAGCCCCTCAGGAAAGTATGCGTATTCATCCCTTCGGGTATCATATCCGGATGCGCCAGGAAGAAGGCCTCGCCTGTTTCATGAAAGAGCACTATGGGGTGTTCCATTATCGCTTCCGTAAGATAAAGAACGCCCGCCTGAGCTGCGCCCCTGACTTTTCCTCTTATTATCTTTATCTCGATCCCGTCAAGTATATTCAATACTGCCGCGACGATCCTTTCCTCATCTTCGGAGAGCGCACTGACGGCCTCTTTTTCCGCCGAAACAGCTTCCGGCATTGCGATAACTTCGGCTGCCTCTTCCAAAGCCGGAACAGGTACCGGCGCTGCTTCGGCGGAAGTTTCTTTCAGCCGTGTCCTGCGGACCATATCGTCCTGTGCGGCTGTATCAAAACGCAGATTAGACAAAGTTATGGGCAAACCCCGCTCGGCAAGTCCCGCCGCCCTTGACACAAGTTCCTCCGGCTCGATGTTCCTCAGCGGGCTCCTGCCGCCCGGATATCCCAGTTTTCCGCCCGGAATATGAAATGCGTACTCCGAGCCGTTGATAAGGTCTATTGCGCCTTCGGTAGTCAGCTCCCCGGTAGCCGGAGTAACTTCGGCCGGGATCCCGGCAGCGGGGATCTCCCTCTCCTCTGCTTCGGCGGCTTCCGGCACCGCTACCCCCGAGGGTTCCCTATCTATATCTTCCAGGAATGACGCGCGGCCGCCGCCGGCTTCCTTCAGCGCCGCTATCCCGTTCCACAGCAGAGATTCTATGACTTCCGCATTATCCCCGGGTTCTCTCTGATAATCCATCACGGCCACGCTTAAAGACAGCCCCTCGGATTCCGAACGGCTTCTCAGCTCTTCGGCCAGCCCATGCACTTCCGCACCGGACACGCCGGCAGGGATGTATATGTATCCCTCCTCCTTCTGCTCGTACCCCAGGTCATACTTTGTTTTAAAAAGCTGGGTGCCTTCATGCCTTTGCGCCAGATCCAGAACAGCTTCGGTCATCTTCATGAGTTTAACCTCGCCGTCTATCAGCTGCCTGGACTTGTCAACATCAAAAAGTATGAACCAGCCGCTCTCCGTACGTCCTATGAAACCCTCCAGTTCTTCATTTGCCCTGAATATCATTTTCTGCGGTATCTGCGCAGTCTCGGCTTCCGCCCGGGCTCTCCTTTCCTCCAAACCGCGCCTGAGCCCGTTGTAATATGCCTGCCTCCTGCCGATATTCCTCACGACCTGTTTATCGAGCATACCGGGTAAACCCATGGCTTCCACTACGAGGCCGGCCCTTTCCAGGAGCGTATCATGCATCTGTGTTTCGTAAAGCAGTGTCTGCGCGGTTATGGGAAGACCTCTCCCTGCAAGGCCGGCAGCCCTTTCCTCAAGCTGCCGTATGCTTATTCCCTTCAGGACGCCGCTTTCGCCCGCATCGATACTCTCGATTACGTACTCGCCGTACCGGCTGCCTATACGGGCAACGGTATTTATGAATTCCAGTCTCCGGATCAGTGATTCGTATTTATCGATTATCCTGCCTATATATTCTCCGAAATTCTCTTCCGGCTCCGGCAGGCCCGGTATCACAGTGAAAAAGACCGCCGCTCTCAGATCCCGGTTTTCCTGAGTGAAGACCGGGTTATTTAAAAGATAAGTATTCCTCAGGGGCAGCAGCCTGTCCAGCAGGACAGTGAACTTCAGGTAGGACTCATAGTCTTTTTCCGCCAGGTCTCTCAGGAACACCAGTGCATTCGTATCCTGCATATCCTTCAGATATTCCAGCAGCACCGTGTAAGTCAGCGGATAATTCTTCTCCCAGAATAGCCCGTCTACTTCGGCCAGTTTTTCTCCTCTTTTCGAAAGGATCACTGCATTCTTCAGATCGCACAGAAGATCTATCCGTGCCAGATGTTCCTCAGGCAGCCCGTCAACATATCCGGCCAGGTCTGCCGGTACTCCGGGCAGCAGCTCCAGCGTCTTACTGAGTCCCCTGTATCCGGTTTTCATGTTAACAGGGAGTATACTTTTCATAGCGGTGACAGCGTCTTTCGACATCAGCGCCGTTACCAGTGATTCCTTGATCTCCGAAGGTATTTCGACAACAGACTCTATTGATTCTATCATCAGGATTATCTGCCCTATCCTTCCCATGAATCTTTCCCAAGAATCGTACCCTTCCGAAGACTCCAGCGCTATTATTTTATCCTGACCCTGTTTTGCTATACCGGCGCCGGCAAGGATATCCCGCACCTCCCTTTTCGCGCTGGATTCCTCTTCCAGCATCAGTACAGGAGCCGGCACAGCTTCTTCAGCAGCAGCTTCTCCCGCTTCCCCGATTATGTAAGCGCCTGATTTTACGCTCCTGGCAATTTTGATACCGTTTTCACGGGCACCGCCTTCGAACAGTATGTCTCCTTCCGCAAGGTCGAATCCTTCTACATACTTTTCTTCCCCGGAGAGCTTGTCCGATATCCTGTCCCCGAGTTTTATGACCACGCCTTCATAGGTCATCCGTTCGGTTATCTCTGCGGGCTTCACGCCGGTGAGTATTTCGATGAACTTCTGAAGTTCCGGATAAGACATATCCCTTATCGAACCCAGGAAGTCTTTTACTTCTTCGAAATCCTCCATCGTGTCGGGTATACTGGGTATGCGTTCCAGGGCTTTGGCGGAACAGAGCACATCTTTCAGATACTGTTTGATATCCAGCGGCACCGGTGCGCCCGTGGCTTTCTCGATGGCATCGATTATCTTCTGTATGCGGCTTATCCGGTGATCATGCCCTGTCTCCCAGACTATATCCACGTTTATCGGCTTGCCGTTAAAGCTCAAAGATGATACTTCTCCGACGAACTTCCTTGGCTGGAATTCCCAGTCCTGCAGGTTGAACCGCGAATCGGACATGTAAGTGCCTGGATCCATATGTACGACAGCCACCAGTTTTCCTTCCCTTTTCTCAAGTCTGACCTCTTTTACTGCCCAAAGCCCGTACCTGTGCATGAAGTCAATAACGCTCTGCGGGGCGCGGAATATGCCTTCGCCCATTATATAATCCTTCAGCTGGGCGAATTCCTCTTCCTTCATATCCATGATATCTTCCGCCAGCAGCCGTGCATCGTCTTTCGTGAAGCCTTCCTTTTCGAGCCATTCTCTTGTGCGGTCCATGCTGCCGGCGCCGTTCATTTCTTTAGCCGCGCCGATAAAAGCGGCTATTTTATGCCTCCTGATGTCGACCACATTATTATCGACTTGGCTGAAATCGCTTCTTTCATATCTCGTGCTCTCGATCTTTTTCTCCTGGTCAAAAAGCACGGTCCTGAGCATGTAGAGGCATTCCATCGTAAGCTTGCGTCTTCCGAGGTTTGACCTCGTTCTTTCATAGCTCATATCCATCTTGTCCGCCAGTTTCACTATAAACAGAAACTCCCTCTCCGTTTCGCTTGCCTGAACCAGTGAATCCCCGCTATGCTCCCGTATCGCAATGCTCAGCACATTTCCCGTCTCCAGCGGCGACAGGTCGAAAACATTCGATATAATCCCCTGGAATTCTTCCACGAACACATTAAATCCAAGTTCCGAGTGGCTTCCCCTCATCTCGGGATCTTCCATCCTCACATAACCGAGATCGTGAAGCAGTACGGCAAGCTTGGCCAGCATTACGCCTTTTTCTCCGTATCTTTCGCTTAAGTACATGTCCAGGCCCGTTACAGACATTATTTCAACCGCATATTTCAGCACATTCCTTACATGAGAAAGACCGTGAGCATTGTATGGTAAAGTCAGGGTGATCCTGTCCTGTATGAGCAGGTATTCGAATATCTGGCTATACAGCCCGGCGGCAGCCCTTGCTCTATCCGGGTCATCCCTGACCTCTTCAAGACGAAGGACTTCCCCGAGCAGTCCTTTCATTATTCCGGCAAATTCGACGACCGTGTCTTTTTCCGCAGGATATAGTGAGTAATAGTCATTCCTGGTTGAGAATTCCTCTTCTGCAGTTCTTTCAAATACTCCGAGCATCATAGATATGCGCTCTTCCGTCAGGGGGCCTTCGGCAATTACTACCGCCCGGGTCTCCGGGGCCGGAATACCTGCTATGAATTCACGGAGCTCTGCGCCGAAAATATCCTTTATGTTATACAGGAATTCCCTTACATCGGTCCCGGATATGAATAGCTCGTATATTTTGCTGAAATTATCGTTCTGAAGGAGGGTATTGAGAAAAGCCGCCCGATTATCACCCATGAGAGGGATGCCCGTCTGGCTCTCCAGGGCGTTTATTATCTCCTGTATCTGTTTTATCCTGTCTATGAACTCGACGGTGCTCATACCCGCTGAAGCTTCCAGTGCCAGTATCCCGTCCTGCGCCGAGCCTGTGATCTCCATGTCCGCCAGGATCTTCCTTATGCTTCTCGATGACCGAGTCTCTTCTTCCAGAAGAAGGGGCTTTTCGCCGATCCCACCGCTTTCCGCTGCTGATGCTTCCTCCGGTACAGCAACGGCGGAGACTTCCCGCGCCTCTTCTTCGACAATACCTGCTCCCCCGGAGCCGACCACTTTTTCAGCTGCTCCCGCGCCCGGGGATGCTTCCTGCCCGGCAAGCGGAGACACTTCAACCGCTCCGGCAGGCAATTCCGCCGTCAATACAGGTCGTCCCTCTGCTTCCTCGACCGCCTTTTCAACCTCCGGTATCCCGACGTCCATTTGCCCTGCCGGCGGCACGGCAGTCTCCGCCACGGAACCTGGCCTGTTCATATGCCTGTATATGAGCACTCCCGCTATTATAAGACCGCCTACACCGGCCGCCCCGGACAAGACCGTTACGACAGCCGCGATCTTCGCTCCCAGCAACAGTGCAACGCCGGTGCCGGCGAGAATGCCGAAAAACGCGACGGCGGCGAATATGATCCTCCTGGCTGACGGACTCCCCAGGCTTATGAGCGGTTTTCTCTTTAAGGATACGGGTTCGGCTCCGCGTTCGATAATGTCCCTGTACTTCTCCGGGACCAGCCACGAGGAAGGCCTCTCACCCGAAGTCACGGAATCTACCGAATAGCCGCGGAGGATACTGAATTTCCAGTCGGCTTCCCTTTTCGTCTCATATATATACTTACCGGGGTCCCGTCCGAACCTTTCCAGATCGAAGAGGCCCGATACTTCCGTGTTAGCCTCGTCCATCACCCTTCCCAGTGTATTGATATCATATATATAGTATTCGCCGTCCATTTCTGCTATATCAAGTCCCCTGTTTATCCCTTTCAGCCACTCCCTGAAAGGCTCGACCTGATCACGCCCTACAGCTATATCTACCCTTGTCAAAGGCTTTACCCCCGCTATAACGGCCCTGATATCGGTGCCAAGGCCTTCATACCCGACGGGGCAAGTTTCCTTTTCAGATTCCGACGCGGCCATACGCTGCCGGGCTATCTCCGGATAAAGCTCATCGAACGGCAGTACCTTCAGTTTCTTTCCGTCTATTAACCCGAGCAGTAGATATTCATGCTGTTTACCGCCTAGAGTGATCGGGAACACAAGCATGTCTCCCTGCTTCAGCACTTCGCCTAATGAAAAATCATAAGTATCTTCGGGAGCTTTTATCTTCCCGTACCCATTTATCCACTGCCGCATGAAGTTGACAGCCCGGTCGATCACAGTACCGGTATTGCGCCCGTATTCTTTCTGCGCCCTGAGAATAACCGAACCCACAGCCCGCAAGACCACCCTGTTCTTCAGCCATTCCATATCCAGCCTCGACGCCAGGGCGAGTGTTCCCGACAGCAGTTCATCATACAGGAGGGTTTCCTCGTTTCTCAGGAGCCTGTAATATACTTCGACGTCTTCCTCGGTATGAACGGCGACCCTTGGGCTTACGATAATATACGGGACCGCCATCGACTTCAGCCTGCGGGCTATGCCGTAGGTATGGAAACCACCGGTTATCATGACTGCCAGGTCTTCTTTATCAAGTCCGGTTATACCGCAGTTACTGATGAACTTTTCGTCACGCTGGCAAGCTATGGTAAAGAAACTGGCCATCTCTCCCGCATGCGGAGTGATCCTTTCGATTACAAGCTCCAGTTTGCCCAGTCCAGGATAGTCTTCTTCCAGCAGGCTGTTGAAACGCCTTGAAAATTCATCCGCATCGTCATTGAACCTGGCATATTCCTCCCTGGTTATCTGGTTGAGAAGGAACTTGATAAGAAGCTGATAATATTCTTCGGCAAACAGAAAATCCTTTTCCCGCTGCGACCTGCAGAGCGCGTAGGAGATCGTGCTTATTATGTTATTCTCATCCCTTAGGAGGACCTCGCTGTTTATATCCCTGGAAAGCTGGAGCGTCTCCGTGTATTTCAGGAGATTATCATAATCTCCCGAACTATTTATCTCGCTTATCATCATATTTCTGATTCTTTCCGGGGTATTGAATATATTCTTAACCCGCTTTATCATCGTATCCATATTACCGCCATTCTCGTTATCCAGGTTCAGCTTTCTGAGCAGTTTATCGTATTCATCGTTTATCTTCTTCAGGTCCAGCGCCTGCTGTTTTTCCGTCAGGATCATGAATTTCCAGTACTCGGGAGACATATCCGGTATGCTCCTGCCTATCTCCTTTGCCCAGCCCTTAAGGTATTTCTGGAAAACGTATTGCGACAGCCTGTCCTGTTTGTAAAGAATGTACTGGCTCCTGAATTTCTTCAGATCCTGGGAGAGAATGCCGCTCTCTATCTGTTTCAGTATATACTTCCCTTCCTCAAGCTCCTTTATCACGTCGGAACGGTGCGCCAGCGCGGATAACAGCAGATCGCAATCCTGCCTATAGAGTCCCTCATCCTCCAGACCGATGCATTTTACGTCCTTATTGTCCAGGAGGAAGGCTTCCGCGCCGGTTATAAGCCTCTTGCCCATGAAATACGTTATCACTTCTTCTTTCAGATCCTCGTCCGGTATGGATTCGATCAAGGCAGTGTCTATCTCCCTGGAATTGCCCTCGAGTCCTATGACCGTGATCCTGCTCTCCCTGTGGATATGCCGGAGTATATTCCTTATGCTCTCCTGCATCTCCCGGTTCGCATGCAGGTCCTGTATGAGTACTACCGGGTTTACGGAAGATGCCGGCATATACGATTCCGTTACCTGTCCCAGTTCGATGGGTATATCCGGGATATGGCTCTTTCTCAGGGCATCCTGCTGTTCCAGGTAATCGCGGGCATGGGCATAGTCCCCCAGTATATACACGAAAATGAAGGCAAAGAGGAGAAAACAGCTCACGATTTTTATAAATCTGGTTTCGAGCAGCTTCATTGTTCTTCCCTTAAAAGAAGAATCCCCGTATTATCGGATATATAATACGGGGACCCTCCCACCTCTATTGCATGTCTTTTCCGGACCGAAGGATCGGGATCATGCATATCATACAGCATCTCGACGCATCTTCTGACGGGCGTTATGAAGCAGAACATCCTGACTGTATACTGCCTGACATCGCCGTATATGCCTGTCTTTCTTCCAAGAATTCCTGCCCTGACAGCGATCTCCGTGCCCCCTATGAATACCGACATCAGCTCTATTATTATCTTATTATTGCTTATAAGGATAGAGTTGAGCGCTAAAAACAGCATTTCGAACAGTTTTTCTGCATTCCCGCGATTTTCTGACGGTACCGCCGCGCCGGTTTTTTCCAGTTCGCCGGTCTGAGTTATTTTCAGTATATAGTTATTGAGAATACTTATGGTTTTTGCCGGGCCGCCGACGGTTAATCGTATCAGCGATATGCTGCCCTGTATGCTCTCGGGAAACTGCAGAACACCTGCGGAAAAGAATACCAGGAGCATGATAAAGCTTATTACCGGCAGCAGCCTGTTATTATTCATGATCATACCGTAAAAAAAATCCCCGCATTATATCTTTCAAAACATGATGCGGGGATTTCTTCTCCTTAACGGCCTCTAAATATGCCGAGGGATTGACGTCATATCTTGCTGCAAGGCCCTCCATGCATTTCTGCACAGGCGTCATGAACCACAGTATCCATGAACGATAGTGCTTGACGTAACAGGATTCATCGCTCCTTGATACCGCGCCTGATATTCCGGTAAACCTTATAACCGCACCAGCCAGGAATATCATCAGCAATATCAGGAATCTTTCGTTAGTCAGGACAACTGACTGGAGCGTAAGGAAAAGCGTCTCCAGTAATTTATTACCCGATTTCCTCCCCTGAGGCGGGACGACAGGATCCGCCGGCCGGACGGGAGCTGTCTGAGTCACCTTAAAAATGTAATTATTCAGTATGGTGATGGTCTTGGCGGGCCCTCCCACGGTCATCCTGATGAGAGATATGCTGCTCTTTATACTTTCGGGAAAATGTAATATACCTACAAAAGAGAAGATTAATAATATAATAACACTGATAAATGGTAGAAACTTACTTTTGTTCATAATAATAATACAGCTATATAAATATTAATATATCTATACCACTATATTATACTGTTCGTACATGAAAAACCTATGAAATAACTGTAAAATATCTGTAAAATTCCAGGCTTTTCGGCCGAAGGAATGTCTTACTTGTTGTTTAAAGGATCACGCAGTTTGGTTTCTGTGCTGATAACGATCCCACCCCACCAGGAAGCTATCATATTATACAGTAAACCGACAGCTACTACGATAATCGAAGAAATAATCGAGAAGAACAAAGCATAGATTATCGTAGCCAGCATGCCTCCGAAAAAACCCACCCGCATCATTCCCGGAGGCTGCCCGGGCAGTGACTGGAGGGTTATTATCGAAAGGCCTCCCACAAGCATTCCCAGACCGAAAAATAACAGAGGGAATATCTTCCAGAAGCTGCCGATCTTTACTTTCTTTATCTCCATTTATCCTCCTTAAGGTTCAGGCCGGATTTAAATATGCCTAATAAAACAATTATAAGGATTTTTAAAAAATTTTCAACTTTCAGAGTATTGCATCCTCAGTTTCTATGTTGAAGAGATGAATCTTGCTCATATCTACGACGGCATCCAGTTCTTCCCCCAGTTTTGCCTGGCATTTAGGATCCACTTTCACTACTAAAAGGTCTTTTCCCGTGTTTATATGAAGATATATCTCCGCTCCGAGAGGCTCCACGACTTCCACCATGGCTTTGAAAACATTCTGGGCACTGGGCAGATCGGTATACAGTTTGTCATAGATATCCTCCGACCTTATTCCCAGGATTATCTCGGGATGAGGATAACCTGAAAGCCTTTCTTCCTGGCTGTGCAGCAGTTTAAGCTTGAATGTCCCTTTCTCTATCCATATACCGTCGTCTTTCTTGGTTAATTTGACATCCATAAAGTTCATCGGAGGTGACCCTATGAAACCTGCCACGAACTTGTTCACCGGCCTGTAATAGAGGGTCAGCGGGTCGGCGACCTGCTGAAGAATTCCCTCCTTCAGCACTGCTATCTTATTGCCCATGGTCATCGCTTCCACCTGGTCATGGGTGACATATATCATGGTAGCCTGGAGTTTCTCGTGAAGCTTTTTCAGCTCGGTCCTCATCTGGACTCTCAGTTTCGCGTCCAGGTTGGAAAGCGGCTCGTCAAAAAGGAATACCTTGGGATTGCGCACTATTGCGCGGCCCACGGCTACCCGCTGTCTCTGACCGCCGGAGAGGGCCTTGGGCCTGCGGGAAAGGAGATTATCCAATCCGAGTATCTTTGCCGCGCTCCTGACTCTTTTGTCTATCTCGTCCTTGGGATACTTCTTCAATCTCAGGACAAAAGACATGTTCTCGTACACCGTCATGTGCGGGTAGAGGGCATAACTCTGGAAAACCATTGCGATATTCCTGTCTTTGGGAGGTATATCGTTGACTCTTTCTCCCTCTATATATATATCACCTTCGGTTATCTCCTCCAGGCCCGCTATCATTCTCAGGATAGTCGATTTTCCGCAGCCGGAAGGACCTACAAGTACGCAGAACTGCTTGTCAATTATTTCCAGATTTATATCTTTAACCGCTCTTACATCTCCGCTATAAACCTTACCCACGTTCTTAAGAACTACTTCTGCCATCTATTACCTCCTGATATTCTCTTACTTGATTCTTGCCAAGACTCTTTGCAAGATACAAAGCCGCATCACTGGCTTTCAGTAAAGTATCCTTTGAATTATCATTCAAAGGAAGATGAGCCAATCCTATACTGACCGTTATCTTCTCTTCTATATTGTCGACTAAGGCAAACGAGGTTTTTTCTATTTCGTCCTTCAGGTTTTCCGCAAGTGTTTTTACTGCTTCCGGCGGAGTCAGGGGCATTATGATGGAAAATTCCTCTCCTCCGTACCTGCAGATAAAGTCCGTCTCGTATGTCTCCTGCTTGAGTATCCCGGCTAATCTCACCAGGACCTGATCTCCAGCCAGGTGTCCGTATTTGTCATTATATCTTTTAAAATTATCTATGTCCATCATTAAAAGAGACAGGGGACTCTTGAATCTTATTGCTCTTACTATCTCCTCTTCCAGCCTGGCTTCGAAATACCCCCTCCTGAATACGCCCGTCAGTCCGTCGATACGCGATAGAGTCTCCACCTGCTCGTAAAGATATGCGTTATTCAGCCCCAGTGCCAGCTGGAGCGTAAGAGGGATAAGCTTGTCTTTTTTCAGGTCCTTTCCGCTGAATACGACTCCTCCCAGGTTTTTCCTGCCTATCCGCATGGGGATATACAATATATTCTCATCTCCGTAGATTTCCTTGCTGCTTTCCGAAAGAAGCGGGAGGAACTTATCTTTAAGACTGTCGTCTTTTAGAAAATAATGGGTCACCCAGTCATTATCCTTCTTCAGGAACAGGGCGAAGTTCTCTATTTTAAACCTGTCCCTGACAACCGTCTGCAATTCATGGATGATATCTTCCTTTCTGAAAGTAGACACCAGGTGCCTGGAAAAATCATAGATCGAACGCGTCAGATTTAATTCCTTTTCTTTTTCTGTTTCCTCTTTTCCCAGCTGCGTTATCTGGCTGTTCAGGTCTTCGAGCTTGTCTCTCTTCCCTTCCAGTTCGGGATTACTGACAGACTTGATCCTTTCTACTTTCTTTTTCTGTTTGACGACAAGGTAAAAAAGCAGTGCGTCAAGGAAAATCACGATACTGTCCAGCGGAACCTGGGCCAGCCCGACCAGCTTCATCCTCAGAAAAAAATAGATGATGGTGATAACAAAAACGGACAGTGCCGCAAGATATCCGTAGGATATATAGAGCAGCAGCAGTATGAAAGGACTGAAATAAATCAGGTGTCTCACGTCTTCACCTTGTTTCTGCCCTCTTCCTTGGCACGATACAGTGCTTCATCGGCTTTTTCTATCAATTGTTCGGTAGTAGACCCGTCTTCGGGGTAATTGCTGACTCCCATGGATATGGTAACGGATATTTTATGGTTATTATTTTCGACTTTATGTTCCTGAATGATCTTCCTTATCTTTTCCGCTATCTCGATCCCGCGTTTCTTCGGTGTTTTCAGCAGCAGGAACGCGAATTCTTCGCCGCCGTACCGGCAGACCATGTCTGTTTCCCGTATGTTTTTCTGTATTCCCAGGGCTACTTCCCTGAGCACCACATCCCCGACCGGATGACCGTAAGTATCATTTACCTGTTTAAACCGGTCAAGATCGGCCATGATCAGGGAGAATGTCTGTTCCGACCTGTATGATCTCTTGATTTCCTCCCCCAGACGCTCTTTGAAAAACTTCTGGATATACAGACCCGTAAGAGGATCCGTTATGGACAGCTCCTTTACCTTCTGATAATACTGCGCATTTGATAATGCTATGCTGCCGAGGTCCGCGATAATCGAAAGAAGGCGCAGATCATCTTCCGAAAAGAGGTTCTTTTCCTCGCTTTCAAGCCTCAGTATCTCGTGTATCTTATCCTGGTATATAAGCGGTGAAGCTATTATCGAGTTGATGTTGCTGGGGGCAAGATAAGTAGGGAACATCCAGTCCATCTCCCTGTCATTGCAGATAAGCGGCCGCCTGCTCTTGAGTATCCACTGGTCAAAACAGTCTTCTTTCTCCCAGAAAGATGAATCCAGTTTCGCCTCACCCCTTCCTATCAGGTTCTTGGCTTTTTCAAGTATATTATACGATATCTTCTCGATGTTAAGGCTCTCTTCCAGGGTCAGGATAAGATACTGCAGCTGCGAATACCGGTCAAGCACATTTTTCAGGTTTTTGATCTTCTCTTTCTTCTCCTCTATGCTTGTTTCTATATCTATGACTTTTATCTGAAGATTCTCGAGTTTGCCCTGATACTCCCCGAGGAGACTCTCCGTTTTCAGGTCAAAGAGGAACAGCATGAACGAAAATGAGATAAAACACAATAGGTATATTGAATACATGAAGGCTTTTTCCGGGCGGGGAAAAAGAAACAGGAACAGGAGCGCCCCGACGAATACTATCATCTGTATGAATATCGCTATACCTATCTCGTCCGTCAGGAAATAGAAGAAGAGCGACAGCATCAGATATAGAGAGAGCGACGCGAAAAGATGGGACATCTTCTCGTATGGAACGCCCAGATAGTAATTCTGCATGAAGGATATGAGCTCGAGCGTGATCAGCGAAAATATTATTATACCCAGGAAATGTATCGAAAACCACCTTAAGAATTCTTTTATAGTGTCTTTCATGCTTCGCTAAAAGTCAGATTCAGCCTAGGCAGTACGGTATTTCGGCTCCTTTGCCGTCAATCTCCTTCAACTTCGAGGTCATCCTGGCTTATCTGTTTCTTCTTTATATCCTGGAGCTTTTCTATCTTCGTCTCGATCTTTTTAAGGCTTTTTATTTCCTTCTCTATGATAGACATATATTTATTGAATGCTTCCTTGAACGTCTCTTTGCCGAAATCGTAATCCTGGGGTATTCCCAGCTTGGACTCGTCCTGTAGCTCGACCTCCAGTTCCTTGATCTCGCTTATCATGCTGTCGAATTCGTTTTTCGTTTTTTCAGTCTCTTCTCTAAGAGATTTCAGTTTTAATATCAGGTTTTCTTTTTCTACCATGTATCCCTCCTAATTTTCCCTTGTCCAATAGATGTTCGACTATGACCTTGAGCATCCATTGAGACGAACCGGTATACCAGCTCCAGGAGCCCCGTCCGTAGAAAGGCGATTCAGGGCCTTCTATGTTCGCGCTTATTACATAAGGTTCCGACCATAGCCTGTCCGGGTCCTGATACGGCGGAAAAACCGTCCTGAATATCTTCCAGGCCATATCCTTTCTCCCTGCTGCCGCCTCAGCCCATATAGCCCAGCAGGCCGCATGCATATAAACGGCCCCGTTCTCCCTGGTCCCCGGAGCATACCGGGTAAGGTACCCTATATCGGGATCCGGCCGGCTGTACGCGGGCCATAACAGCAAGGGCCCGATATCCTTGTAAAGGTATTTTTCGATCGAACGCAGTATCTTCCGTTCTCTTTCTTTCGTGGTAATACCGCTTATGATAGCCCAGGTCTGCGGGTTCAGGAATATTTTGCCCTCTCTGCATTTCCTGCTCCCGATGACTTCCCCGCTGTCTTTTGTGGCCCTGACGAACCAGTCGCCGTCCCACCCGTATCTGTTCACCGCTTCCTTAAGAGCTCCTGCTTCCTTCCCGTATTTCTTCTTCCTGCCCGTTTTCGCCAGCATGGCGTCCCAGTCGTTTATTATCTTGTACAGGAACATGCCAAGCCAGAAACTCTCGCCTTTACCTTCCCAGCCTACAGTCGAAAGACCGTCGTTCCAGTCCCCCTGGAATATCAGGGGTATACCCCTCCTGCTCCTGTGCCCTAATACGTAATCCATGGCTTTTTCGCAATGTACCCTCATGCTGGCCGCCGGTCCGTCGAGAAATTCGACTTTTTCCTCCAGAAAAGAGAAATCGGAAGTAAATTTCAGGTATTCCAGAGTGACGAAAACCAGCCAGAGCAGATTGTCGCTAAGATGACAGCCCGCAAGGTCGCCGGTCAGGGGATCCCAGTAATGAGCGACCCTTCCTTCCCTGTACTGTTTTGAAGCGTTGAGTTTTATCTGCCGGGCCGTCATGCCGGGTCTATCCAGATACAGGAATAACTGGCTGTCCTGGAGCTGGTCCCTGAAACCGAATGCCCCGCCGATCTGGTAATATCCCGTTTTGCCTACCATCCTAGAGGATATTGCCTGGTACTTCAGCCAGTAATTCACCATGAAGTTTATCTTTTTGTCTTTTGTGTCGACCTTAATGCCCCCGAGTTCCTTCAGCCAGAATTTCCCGGTTTTTTCGAAGCTTTTTTCTACCTGACCGGGCGCCGCATATTTTTTCACGGTCCTGTCTACGGCGCTTTTTCCGCTCCCTACGCCTATAAGGAACCAGACGTGTTCTGTCTGGCCGGGTTTCATCCTGACATTCACGACAAACCCGCTTGCCGGCTCGGATATATCGGCTTCGTTTATTACGGATGACGGCTTCCTGCTGACCCAGTGAAAAGCCGTATAGGGAAAATCCCTGTTGAGGAACTGTCCTTTTTCGTTCGCTACTGTCCAGGCGACTTTCCTGGCGTAGACCGTGTCGGATCCATGGCTTATCCTGTAAAACAGCCGGTGAAGCTCCCTGTCTTCGTCCGCGTAATTTCCCAGCCACCACTTCAGACTGCTTATAACGTTTATATCCCTGTCCCTGGAAGAGTTATTGGTTATTTTCAGCGACCATACTTCCAGGCTGTCCACGGGAGGAACGAATACCGTAAGTTCTGTCTTTATCTGCCTGAATTCCCCTTCGAAAACACTGTAACCCAGCCCGTGCCTGCACTTGTAGCCTTTCAGCCTTTTACCCAGAGGTTTCGGGGTCGTTCCCCATCTCGCGTTGTCCTGCCTGTCTTCCAGGAATATGAATTTTCCTTCAGAATCACTGCGCAGGTCCTGTTTCCATTTAGTTATCCTTAAAAGCCGGGCGTGCTTGTGCCACGAAACGCCGCCGCCGCCCTGCGAAACCATTATGCCGTAATCCTTAGGCGCTATTATATTGACCCACGGATAGGGAGTGCTGCCGTTTTTGATGATAAACTCCCTTCCGTCATCCGAAAACCTGCCGTATTTGCTCATTTTTTCCCTTTTTGCCTGTTTCATATGACGATAAAGTGTCTCCTTGATGCCACGATTTTATATTATTTAATATTTATATTCAATTTGGACCGGCCCGGTTCCAGGCAGAATCTCAGGGTAATCATGCCTTTTTTGGCATTATACTCGTATTTTATGCTTTTCCCTTCTATCCTGACCGATGAAGGTTTCCTTGAGGACTCCAGTCCGATCTCCACGTCCGCACCCTCGTTCATCCTTCTGAGATCGAGGCGTACCCCTTTTGCGCTTCTTGAGTACCCCGTTACTTCGTGTGTTGAATACCTGATTTTCAGATCATCCGACACCCTGACATTGAGAGGTATGATAAAAGACACTCTTACCGGCATTTTCATAGTCCCGCGCGAGGGTATGCGGGTAACGGTTTTTTCACCCGGAAGTCTCAGCTTCAGCCACGTGGCTTTAGGCACCTGGTGATAGTTTGTCAAAAATAGAAATCCGGATTCATCTTTTTTTCTCACTACGGCACTGACTTCGCTTCCAGGCATCGTCTCCACGGTCTTGCGCACCCCGAATCTATCGAGCAGATATCCCACCCTGTCTACCTGGTTGTCAAACGTATGGTTCAGCCCGAATCCCATTACGAGGACCTTCCCTTCCCCGCAGGTATTGATGACAGAACATAACTGCCTGTTCTCAGAGTACCCCATGGCGGTCCCCTTGCCCCTGTTCTTAAGAACCTGTATACTGCTGTTTACCAAAGTCTGTTTCCCGTCGATATAAACAAACTTCCCGTCCGCTTTGCCCGAGACCTCCAGTGCGAACTCCCGCGCCAGACTCTCTTCTTTTTCCCCGGTTATGTCCTTTACCGGCACTTCTGGGTACAGTATCAGTCTCCCGCCGGATTTAACGTATTCCGCCAGTTTCTTCTGTGTCGCACCGTCCATGAAATCGAAAGACAGCACCGCAATATGCCTGTATTTTTTCAGCTCTTCAGGAGAAGCGTCCTGGATATCGACAAACACGTAAGTATATCCCGCCAGGGTTATCATCCTGGCCAGCCCGTCGAAAAAGAGCTGAGTCCTGAAATATTCCAGTTTATCTATGAAACTCCCGCTCAGATATTCCGTAGCGTAATAAGGCTTATAGAACCCTATTGCCAGGTCATCCGACTTCTTCGACTGCGCTATTTCGCTGCCGAAGCTCTTTATTATTTTCCCGAACTCGGCTATAGGTGCGTAATGAGGATTTTCCCGGCCGTCCGGCGTCAGAGGTGCCTGCCATCCGTGATTTATCCCCATGGCGCCGAAATATTCCTCATTGACCCCACCTGAAAACATGTACCCGTTCAGCGCGTCCAGCCCCGAAGCTGCTGAAGTCTTCAGGTTCAATTCGACATCCTGAGGATACAGTTTCGGCCTGTCCCTCATTATTCCGAACTGAAGTTCGCAGCACATTGAAGGCACCCCTTTTGTCGTTATCATCTTCACTACTTCACTGGTTATGTATACATCGTGGAAATTCTCGTAATCGAGGCGCCTCATCTGGTAGGCTCCGCCGAATACTACTTCCTTTACGTAATCCCTGAACCTGGAAAACATAAGAGAGGTCATCGGACTGAAAATACCTCTTCCCCGGACATCGTAATCATAGAACTGCGGTATATTGGCTATCACGGGAACTGAGATATCGTGCTCCAGCGCAAGCCCGTTCAGCCTGCTGAAATATTGAGCATAGTATTCGAAATAATAATACATCCAGTCGAAATACGGCAGCATGTTCTCTCCTTCTTTTATATTAATATCCGAAGGCTGGTTTACATCCGAAAAACCAGGATACGCCGTCCCGTATCTGGAATTAAGCGACTTTATATCCCCGTATTTGCCCTTAAGGAAGTCCCGGTACATATCATCGGAATAACTGTTATAATCAGCCGCCTTGTTAAGCCAATGTACCATGCCTATTTCGTTACACAGCTGCACCATAGAAATACAGCCGCCTTTATGGATCTGGTTCCTGCTTATAATAGGCAGCAGTCCCGAATACCACTTCTCCACGCATTTGATGAAAGCCGGGCTGTTATACGCCACAAGGGTAACGTGAGGCAGATTACCGAGGTCTTTGCCCTTGAGAAAAGAGTTCTTGTATTTTTCTATCAGCCATACGGGAAGCCCCTCCAGGACCATCTCCGCGTTAGACACCGGCCCTACTCTTGCTATGAGATGGAGACCGTGTTTCTCCACTTCTTTTATGAAATCGGATATGCTTTTAAAGTCGAACTCCCCCTCATTTCTTTCATGTATACACCACGGGATATACGTCGATACCGCATTGAGCCCCGCTTTTTTCGCCTTCTTCAGATGCACGCCCCACAATCTTCTCGGGATACGGAAATAATGCATTTCTCCCGAATATACGAAGAACGGTTTTTTACCCGCCTGAAACCCGCCGTTACTGATTTTGATTTCCATATTTCTTTATTCCTTTCCTTTACCTGTTTAGGTTTATGCTGCTGCTTTCTTCTTTATATCAATCGTATTATATAGCTTATTACGCTGTTTTTGATTATTCTATTGGCTTCAGGCTGTCGATGACTATCTTACCCTCACCGCCCTCATCACCCAGTTTTCTGGATACGGCGAAATGAATCTTTATATCAGTGAGGTTCAGATCCCTGTTTCCGCCGTAAAAATACTCCAGATCATCGAACATCAGGTTAACGCCTATCCATTCTGTAGGATTGCTTTTCGAAGGTATGAATTTACCGAATATTGATCCGTCTTTATCTTCAAATTTTATTTCAAGCGAATTAGTGTCTCCCTCTCCCCTGTAAAGCAGCCTGAGGCCCTTGAAAGCGGATATATCCGCTCCTATCCTCTTGCATGCCCCCAGCCATATGCCATTTCTCATCTCATACGCTATTTCCAATGCAGTATTCCTGCTTTTGCCTTTAACATCCCCCAGCTTCACGGAAGCGTCTTTATCAATATAATATTCCCATCCTGTGCGGGAGTTCAGGAACCTGCCCATGCAGTCTTCCAATAACAGGGATTTGTATTCCTCATAAGAGGGGTGCAACCTTATATTTCTTATCACGTTACCCTCGGAATCGGTGATCCTTGCACCCAGAGCCCATCCGCCGGCTATATCTTTCACCTTGAAAAGAAGATGATTTTCTCCCCTGTTTAATATGATGTTTACCCTGTCTTCGTCCAGCTTCAATGCCCTGGGCGTATCGTTCATCAGCACGGTTTCTCCGTTTAAATATACCTTGACACCGTCATCGCTCCCGATATGCAGAACCACCCGGTGTTCGTCCGGAGAATCGATCCTCACGTACGCATATCCGACGCAGTTATCGCTGTTTGCGAGGATTTTTTCGAAATCTATGTAATCCTCGCCCGTTATCACTACTTTCCATTCCTTTCCTGCGGATTTTTTCCCCTCCTGCGGTATCAGGCTGCTCTCATTTTTGACCACTTCCTTGTCCAGGTCGGTCTGCTTGAAAGGCCCGCATACCATAAAACACCTGATATAATCCGCCGAACCGCTGTACAATGGGCAGCAGACCGCAAGGCTCAGTACCAGAACCGTCAATATCCTTCTCTTCATTATTCCTTACCGTCCCTGAGTCTATTTATCATATCATGCAGTATGCCTGCTTCGAAATCAACGTCCCTGCTCAGTTCGTTCTCTTCGGTCGAAAAAGTCAGCGCATCGTAGAGATAGACTATCTTTCTGCCGTCTACGCTCTGCACTATTGCCGGGTCGCCGTTTCCGATCCGCGCTATAATGCTTCCCTCCATATCCTCTTCCTTTAACGGAACGTACCAGTGTGCCGCTCCTTCGCTCTCCTTACCGCCGTAAATGACCCTGATGCCTATATTGCTTACCGGGGTCTTGGCATTTTCCAGTACGACGCTGAATACGCGTATCCTGTCATCTTCAGGCAGTACTATGCCCTTGAGTTTTTTCATGATATCTGCATCGACGGTGATATCCGACAGGTATACATCGCCGCTTTCTTCTATATTCACCGGCATGCATAAATTGAAATGCGGCCTGTATTTCCAGTCCGCGACAGTTTTCCCCAGGTAGGCGTCTTTTTTCGAGCCGTCGCTGTAAACAAGCTTTACCTTTACGGCTCTGTCCCCGGCGACAGATGCCACGAGGAATCTGACCGAGGTTACTTTCTGGGGCTCTATTTCTATCTGCTGACCCGAGCAGATGATACACTTGAGCGTTTTTTTATTACCCTGCGGGTCCGAGGAAAGGCGGCCGTTTTCCTCACTTCCCGCGATGAAATAACTGTGGTTAAAATATTTGTTTATATCCAGCTGATCGATCAGCGGTTCGAGCGTTTTCGGCTTCACGCCTATACAGGAAAGATACCACGCGTCTGTCCTGTTGTATCTTTCGTCTTCGATACCGGCTTTTACCATGACGATAAGCTTCTTTCCCTTGAGCCTCTTTCTGTCTTCTGCCGAGAGCTGTTCAAGTGAGTTACCCGCGATCAATATAGGTTTGTCGTCGAAGGGTACACTGGAGGTGAATTTGAAGGGAATCCACTTTTCTTCGTAAAGTCCGGCCAGATCTCTCAGAAGCCTGGTATTTACTATCTTGGCTGACGGCTTTTTTATATATTTCGACGCTTCCTTTATCATTCTGTCGAATTCCCCGAGAAACCCGTTCTCCAGGAAGAGCACAAGTGACTTGAACTGCTGAAAAGAAGCGTAATACGATGACAGGCTGTATTCCGGATAGAATATCCACACTTCCGGCTCTTTTTCCCTGTTCATGTTAACGGGCAAGGCGGCATTAATATATCTGCCGAGTTCCGAAACGGGTTTCAGCGTCCTGTCGTCGCGTATATAACCGAAATCCCCTTCTATGGATTTATCGTAGAATTTAAAATGCGTCCACCCTGTCATCCAAGGCCACATATTGGTGAGCGCCGTCTGCCGCAGGTACATCTCGGCTATGAATGTTTCATTCGCGGGTTTTCCCATCGCGTACATGGCAAAAGGAGGGTTCTGGTTAAGAACGGATGATCTGAAACCCGTTTCACTGATATATACAGGTATGCCCTGAAGGTCATAATGCCACTTGACCATGTAGAGCAGCTCTGAGAGCCCTATCCAGTCCCTGTAAAAATCGGGTTGCCCGTTATAATGAACCGGGGACACGAAATCCAGTCCCGAATTTTTTACTGTCGACAGCGGGAAAGGACATACCTCAGGCATCTCAGTGGTATATGTTACCATTCTCTGAGGGATATCTATCTTCCTTATGTATTCAGTAAGGTCCTTCAGAAAATCGTTTATTGTCCAGAGGGTATAGTCATAGACATCGACCCTCCACGGCGCCTTCTCAAGCTTCACCATGTACCCGCCTTTTATTATATCCGTGTCTCCGAGGATATCCGAAAAAGATCCGTAGTTCTTTCCCCACAGCCTGTTGAGCACGATTACGGACCCGTATCTGGCCCTGAGCCATACCGGGAAAAAGTTGATACTGGCAGGGCCCAGCATGGGCTCACCTATGTGCTTTGCGCCGCCCCAGTCCAGAGGGAAAAGCCATCTCTGGTCCATGTCTATCGCAAGGACACACGGATGTTTTTTGAAAATACCGCAGTATTCGTCAAAATACCTCTTTGCATTCTTCCTGAATTCCGGGTTCATAAAGTCAGGGAATTCCTTCAGGGTCTTGGGAAACTCGGGCAGTTCATAATAGTTCATCCTGGGATAGAACGCGAACTCGTTCTCGTCGCACCATGTGAGTATTTCCTCAAGATGATCCAGCCCGTACAGGTTCAGGGTATTGAATCCGTGCTCTTTCATCAATTCCATATCCCTTGCGATCTTATCGATGTCCCGGGGTTCCGAGGCGTATTCGCCCGTGTCGGGTCCCCAGGCGTAGCACATAGCCCTGGAATAGAAAGTTTTTCCCGAGGGATCAACGAATATCTCTCTCCCGTCCACCCTGTCCAGCCGGAAATATCCCCCTTCCCATCCGGGGTAAAGACGGGATACGGCCGCCAGGATTACGACGGCTGAAATAAGATGTATTTTTCTTATACCTGTACTCATGCCTGTGATTATCCCATTATAACAGTTACTTTGCATGTTTTGCCATCTTTGCGGGCTTTAATGAAATTGCTGTTCTCTCTTTTCCCGTCGACGGTTATATATTTCACGCCTTTATTCACGCCCTTCGGATTTTTTATGCTGATATCATAGACCATCCCGCGGAACCTCCGGCTTATCCTGCAATGTTTCCATCTGCCCGGCAGACACGGGTCGATAAACAGCCCTCCGAAATCGGGTTTTATCCCGAGTATCCGTTCTGTGGCGCACACGAACAGCCAGTCAGCGCTTCCCGTCAGCCAGGTAAAAGCTCCTTCACCGTATTTCGTATTTCCCGGCCCGATGACATATTCCGGGAGTATGTACGGTTCGGTCTTATATTTCTCTATATCTTTGCCTTTATCCATCGGGAGCAGCTGTCTGAGTGTCTTATATGCGTGTTCGGCTCTGCCCAGGCTCGTATCGGCTGCTATCTTGAATGCGCCGCCGTGGGCAAAGACAGCGGCGTTTTCTTTCGTACCGGGGGCAAAAGCCGTTATCCTGCCTATACGGGGATTATACTTTGTATAAGGCGGTGTAAAGAGCGCCGGTCCGTATGGGGTCTCCAGATCGTTGTCTATGGCACGAAGCATGCTCTTGAGCTGCTTATCATCCGGAAGCCCCGCCATTATAGCCCAGGTCTGGGCATTGAGCTGCACTTTGTCTTCCGTGTTCTTGTGTGACCCTATGGGTTCGCCGTAATCGTTAAAGGCATAACAGTACCAGTGCCCATCCCAGGCGTACCTGTTTATTATCCTCTTCATCCTGCGGTATCCGTCCTCGCACTGACGCACGGTCCTTGTGTCCTTGAGCCTGAGCGCGAGCTCTTTCATATTATTCAGGGCTACGCAGAGACCCATACCCAGCCACACACTTTCCCCTTTTCCCCCGATCCCGGTGCGGTCAAAAGCGTCATTCCAGTCCTGAGTTCCCATCAGAGGCAGCCCCCTCTTGCTCTTTGCCACGTTAAGCAGGAACATGGTCGCTCTTCTCGCGTGCTCATAAAGAGAGGCGGAACCTCCGTCGAAAAATTTCACATCTTTCCTGAGTATGTTTACCCTGCCGGTCTCTTTTACGTACGCCAACAGCAGCATGGGCAGCCATATGGGAAAATCCGACGGCGGCCGGTGCGTCGTGCTTCCCGATTCGAGAGACCATCCGGGAAGCGGCTGACCGTTCTTGCGCTGGTGCTCTGCAAGCTTTATCAGCCTTTTTAGAGAATATTCCGGGTATATAGAGACCATAGCCCAGGCGTCCTGCGCCGTGTTCCTGTATCCGAACTCGCCGCTTCCTTCATGATAGTACGTGGCCGAACGGCCCCAGTCGTTATTCATGAAAATCTGGTATTTCAGCCATACGTTCGCGGCCAGATTAAAATCTTTGTCGGGAGTATCGACATTTATATTATCGCATATCCTCTGTTTCCACGCGCGCCGGGTTTCCTCAAGTTTTCCCGAAGCTGCTTTTGTATTCCTGTATTTTTTTACCGACTTCAATATCTCCTCCCGGTTCCTGCCTATTCCCACGATCACCGGGAACGATTTTTCCTGTCCCGGACTGAGCGTCAGTTCGCACTGGAAAGTTCCCACCATAGGTATACCTATTATTTTCCCCGTACCAGTGCATCTTCCCTTTTTAACCGCTTCGGGAGCTTTATATGTGCCGTACCTGCCCATAAAATTCTCATAGTCCATATCGCAGGACTGCACGTTCATTCCCACCGCCATGTAAGTCTCGTATTTCCAGGGGACATTTCCCTTAGGCATCCTTCTTGTGAAGATAACCTGGTTTTTTTCATCGTATTCGCCCCTGTTCATGAGCACGTTAATATTGCGCATAGACAGGTCGTCGAAGTAGTTCCCCGTCATCCATTCTATGAACGGGAAAACACTCAGCTCCCTTTTTTTGTTGCCCGTATTCCTGATCTTTACCAGCCATAATTCAAGTGATTCGCCGAAGGGTACGAAAAAATCTATCCCGGTCTCTATGCCCAAGACCGTTGATTTTATACTTGTATACCCCAGCCCGTGCCTGCATGTCGCCCCGGCTGCTCGGGTCGCAGACCAGTTTTTCCCTGTTTCCCGGTCGTAAACATACAGGTACCTGCCCGGCTCGTCCGTGAGATAGTTACCCGGAGACCAGCGTGTGAGCCTGTTGAGCTCCGAGTCCAGGTAAAAACTGTACCCTCCCCCGCGCTGCGATATAAGAACGCAGTATTCCCCGTTAGACAGGTAGTTAATCCATGGACGCGGCGTATCCGTGTTCTTTATAACGAACTCCGTTCCGTCCCTGGAAAAACACCCGTACTTTGTATAAAGTCCGCTTTTATTCTTTTTCATCAGGAATATTCCTTTCAGTCCTTTCTAGTCTACGAGTTCCATATGATCGATCACTATCTTCCCGTACCCGCCTTCATCATTGTCTTTTTTGCTGTAAATTACGCTTATATCTATCATGGCTATTTCACTCCAGTCTATATTTCCCACGCTGCCCTCCGAAAACGTGAAACCTGAGAAGAGGAGTTCATCCGTTATCCACGAACTCGGGTTGGTCTTGTAGTGCAGCTTAGAAGTATAAATCGTGCCTTTCTCATCCTCGAACCTTATTTCCATGGTGTTCGAGTTCCCTTCCCCCCTGTATACCAGCCTTATTCCCCTGTAGTGGGACAGGTCTTCGAGATAATCCCGCGCCACGCTGAAGCTCTTGCCGGTGGAGAAGTTGTACGTGATCTCCATGGCGTTTCCGGAACGGCCGCTGACTCTATTGACCGCGACCGATACCCCGGTCCCGACGTAGGATGTCCACTCGCCCAGATCGTCCATATCATCTATCATGATGGACGACAATGAGGGAAAAGATTTATATTCCATCGGCGCGCCGTTTGCCCTGATCAGCACCTGTGAACTGCATCCCGAGACCAGCAGGGCGTATAAAATAATGAAATATCCATGTGCGTTCACGATATCAAGACCTCGGGTTCTTCCGCCATACTGCACCTGTATACGTCAAGGTAGTCCTTGTTGTCCTTGTCGTAAGCGTTTTCTCCCGTGGGCGGCGGGGCGAATATATTTATTCTTGCTTTTTTTCCGGGCTTGACGGCGCCAGTCGCGTCAAGCTGTCCCGATCCCGGCGGTTTCCGGAACCATTTCTTATTGATTTCAATAATAAGATTGAGTTGTTCCGGAAGCCTTATTTCGAATTTCTTCATTTTTCTCGGTATATCGCGCTCGATGTATATGCCCGTAGCGTTTTCGGCGGATATCCACTCGAGCTGCGCGCCGCCGACAGTTTCTTCGCCTTCTTCGTAAACCGGACAGAAGTAATCGTCCTTTACAGCTTCTCTATATGCGCCCAGCGAGGGATTTTCCCTTCCGGTTTTTTTGTCTTCTTCCGGTTCGTATTCCAATCCGAGCCCCCCCCTGTCGCGGAACTGATAATATGTCACGCCCTTAAGCCATTCCAGCCTGTTCCTTCTTACTTCGGCATAGAACTTCCTTATCCACCCGGCTTGTTTTTTCAGTCCTACGACATCGGCATCGGTATTGGCTTCGCATATGTATATATCCTTCTCCCTGCCGTTGTTCACCCTGAGCATAAGATCGTGAAAATCATGGAGCATCCCCCACCATGCCCTATTGGAAACATTATATGCTTTTTCCACTTTTCTTATCCTGGCTTTCACTCCGTCCTTCACGGGGTCGTATCCGTCGTGCGGCCATCCCCAGTGAAGAGAATGATAGTAATCGAACGAGACAATATCGGCCGCACGGAAAGCACCGGCAAGCTCATCTTCGCCCATATGCGGTCTTATATCATCCTGATCCGGGTTAACGCCGTTAAAACACGCGTTTGTAAGTACGTTCGGCGCGTGTTCCTTTATTATCCCATGGAATTTTACGAAGAAATCCCCTATTTCCTTATAAGAGTAATTCTTGTTAAAAGTGAACCAGTGCCCGTTGCATTCATGGTTTATCCTCAGGTATATCCTGCCGAAAGGCCTCAGGTCCCTGGCTATCTGCTGAAGGTGTTCGTCCGGCGTATCCACATCGAATGTCATGGTCAGCTGGACATCCTGTCCGAACTTTCTTATATCCCTTATGGAATCGAACGGCTCGCAATGAGTGTTCTTCTCATGCACCGCCATATAAGGGAAATAACCGTTGGTATATTTTCCCTTCGTGTAGTACCTTGTGTCCCATATCCTGGAATACGGCCAGTTTTTCTCGTTCGGGTGATACTCGAACATTATGCTCACGGCCCTGCTCGGTCTTCCGAGCGCTTCCAGAAGGTGCTCCTGGGGCACGTATTCGGCGCGTTCGCTGCCGTCGCCGATATCTGCGGCACAGCGGGCGGGAAGCATTTTAAGGTATCTCATCGCTTCTTCAGCCGCCTATTACCGCAGTCACCTTATGTACCCTGCCGTCACTGAAAACCGGTACGGTATTACCTTTAATTACCCTGCCGTCCACTTCCAGGCTGCCGATCCCCCGGGAAAGACCCCGGGGATTTTTGACCGTGATGTCGTAACGAGCACCGCGGAAAACCCTTCTGAACCTGAAGCCCTTCCACTTCCCGGGAATGCACGGGTCTATCGTCAGTCCCCTGTAGTCAGCCCTGATACCGAGTATATAATTCGTAGCGGCCACCAGGGTCCAGGAAGCAGTGCCGGTCAGCCACGAATTACGTCCGAGCCCGAACAGCGGATGATCCGGGCCCAGGATGTTCTGGCAGAAAACGTACGGTTCAACTTCGTATTTTTCGGCCGTGTTATTCCGCGTCGAGGGAACTATCTGCCTGTATATCCTGAATGCCTCGTCCCCGTTACCCATCATGGTCTGGGCTATTATGGCCCATGGATTGGAATGAAGGAATATCCCGCCGTTCTCCTTTGCACCCGGAGGATACGTAGTCACCCCTCCTTTTTTCGGATCGAACTTGTCATAAGGCGGCCACATGAGAATTATCCCGTACCTGGTATTAAGCTTTTTCCGGACTGCATCCATTATCCTGCCGGCTCTGGAGGGGCCGGCTATTCCGCTCATTACCGCCCAGCTCTGAACATTCAGGAATATCTTCCCTTTCCTGCAGGACGAAGCGCCCAGCTTATGATTGTCGTCGTCATAAGCCCTTATATACCAATTACCGTCCCAGGCAGACCTGTTTACGGCTGCCGCTGTCTTTGCGGAGATCTTCACGTATTTCGCGGCCTTTTCTTTTTTTCCGCAAACGCCGGATATTTCCGCAAGCTGGTTCAGGGCGTAGACGAGCAGCATCGCTACAAAAACGCTCTCCGCGTTGCCTTTTCCCCTGTCGAGGTTAATGGTATCGTTCCAGTCCGCGAAAAGCGCCAGCGGCAGGCCGTGCCTTCCGGTCTTTCCAAGCGAATACTCCACAGCTTTCTCCATATGCTCATAAACGGTACCGGTCTTTTTCGAATCGGCGTAGCTCACCTTCATATCGAGGAACCTGATGTCGCCCGTTTCTTTCAGATAGGCGGCTACGGCCAGGATTATCCAGAGATGGTCGTCGGAATACCCTTTCTGGTCGCCTTTTCCGGTCAGAGGGAAAAACTGGTGGTAGGCGTCTCCTTCTTCAAACTGATTTTTCAGCAGCTTTATTATCATTTCCTTTGCCTTATCGGGCATCACATGCATGATCCCGAGCGTGTCCTGGCTGCTGTCCCTGAAACCCATTCCTCTTCCTATTCCGAGCTGATAAAGGGAAACGAACCTGGACCAGTTGAAAGTCGTCTTGCACTGGTACTGATTCCAGACATTCACCATAAGATCCATATCCCTGCTGGGAGTCCTTATACTCATGGCGGATATATATTTCTTCCAGTAATCTTTCAGTTTTACGAATTCCGATCCGGCTTTTTTAACGTTATTGTACTTCCCTGATATCCTGTCAGCATCGGCCTTCTTTTCTGCCGTTCCGAGCTGGAAGACATATTCTTTTTCTGAGTCCGGTTTCAATACTGCCTTAATGCAGAACGCGCCTACGCCGTTTCCCCTGTATGCCGAAGAATTAGAGCACTTGCCTTTCAACACGGCATGAGGCCTGCCCAGGTCATTGTATTTACCGATGAAAGTCTCTAGCGCACAGTCATGGCTGTGTACACCCGAACCCGAAGCGAAATATGTATATTTGTCCTTTATGAACGTACTGAAATATATAATCCTGTCCCTGCAGGAACACTGTCCTATCTGCTGTATCCAGTCTACATTCTGCTGGTCCATCACGGCGTCGAAGAAACAGAATTCTGCATACGTGAATATACTTATTTTCCTGGTCTTCCTGCTCCGGTTTTCCAGCTTCAGCGACCATATTTCGAAATCTTTCCCCACCGGAACGAAATACCTGGCCCGGCTTTCAATACCGGATTTCGAAGACGATATCTGAGTATATCCCAACCCGTGCCTGCATTCATAGTTCTCGACAGCTGCCTTCACGGGCTGCCAGGTCGGAGACCAGAAATCGGCGGTATCGTCATCCCTGATATAGAAATAGCGGCCGGGCTGATCCTGGGGAACGGAATTATACCTGTATCTCAGCACCCTGTTATACCTCGGATCGCGGTCGAAACTGTAACCGCCTGCCGTATTGGATATAATGCCGCCGTACCTGCCTTCCCCGATATAATTAATCCACGGAGTAGGCGTATCGGGCCTGGTTATCACGTATTCGTTATTCAGCTGGTCGAAGTATCCGTATTTCATAAGTTTACCCGTATTTATATCTCCATAGTACTATCCTTAATGCTCATGGTTTTATTTTTAAACTCCAGGATATGTATAGAACTATATACTAATGAATAAAGAAGGTAATTCTTTTACAAAAATTATTCAACAAATTCAACTTCAAATATAGAATTACCCCAGTCGGTTCCCCTTTTTTTTGCGTGAATCTTTACATACCTCGTGCTCGTAGGCTCGAATTTAATCTCGTCCGTTCCCCCGTCGCCGCGTTTCGTAGAATAGACCAGGTCCCATTTTTTCGCGTTATTCGAAACGAGTATGTTATATTCTTCCGCATACCCGGCTTCCCAGTATATTATAAGACCGCTCAAGCTTTTTTTCTCCCCCAGGTCTATCTCTAGCCACTGGTTATCTTCGTGCTGGCTGCCCCAGCGGGTTTCCATGTTGCCGTCGACGGCATACCTGGCGGCGAGCTGAAAACTTTCCTCGGTGGAGGCTTTCGCTTTTATTCCGGAATC
Source organism: Elusimicrobiota bacterium (assembly GCA_016934855.1). Classification (GTDB taxonomy): domain Bacteria; phylum CG03; class SLGR01; order SLGR01; family JAFGSA01; genus JAFGSA01. The sequence continues at coordinate 14,801 of JAFGSA010000014.1, read as the reverse complement.
CGAGGATTCTTCCCCCGGAGCCTTGGTCATCACTTCGAAAATGGAAACCCCGTACTCAGTAGCCCTTTTCGAAGCGTGTATCTTGATGAACCTTGCGTTCACGGTTTTATCGAAAGTTATATCATCCATTCCTCCGTCGCTGTTCCCCTCGCTGTAAACGGTTTTCCACTTTTCTCCGTCATCAGACACAGCGACTTCATATTTTTTCGCGAATGCATTTTCCCAGGCGATCCTTACCCCTGACATCTCGGTCTTTTCACCGAGGTCGATCTGGAGCCACTGGTCATCCTTGTGCTCGCTTCCCCACCTGGTCTCCATGTTGCCGTCCGCCGCATATTTGGGAGCCAGCCGGAAACTCTCTTCGCTGGAAGCGGTCACTTTTACTGAACCTTCGCTTTTCCCGGAATCAGGTGTCACGAGCATCACCTCGTATATGGAATTACCCCATTCGGTGCCCCTCTCGATACAGTCAATCTTCAGGTACCGCGCATTCTGTTTCCCCAGCTGTATGGTCTCCATGCCTCCCGAACCGTTCTCTGTAGAATACACCTGAGTCCAGTCCGTACGGTCCCTGGAGACATATATATCGTATTTCTTCGTATAGGCGTTTTCCCAGACGATCTGAAGCGCGTTGAACTCCTGTTCTGCGCCCAGGTCTATTTCCAGCCATTGACCGTCTTCATGCTCGCTGCTCCACCTGGTATCCATATTGCCGTCTACGGTCAGGGCCGCGGCAAGCTCGGGAGACTCTTCCGTAGACGCGGTCGCCACATAGGGCGCCGAGTAACCTGCCCTGAACAGTCCGAACAGCATTAGTGCCAGAACAACCGATACTTTGAACTTTTTCATTGTCATTATCTTCCTTTCGCTAGAAATTTACAGCATCTAAAAATATCTGAAAGACAGAGCGATCCTGTGCGAGCCGGAATTATCTTTTATCCTGAACGTCCATACAAAAGCATAATCCAGGCATAAACAGTATCTGCTTATATCCTTTTTCACGCTGAGCCCGGATGAGAACCCGTTATAATTCACTCCCGCCCTTACACCCATCAGGTTTTTCATGAACCAGGCTTCCGTACCGCAGTGGATATTGATGTTATCGAGTACCTTCTCATTGTTCGAATCCCTGTAAGATACATCCAGTGCGGCCAGGACATCCCTTGCGCCTCCCAGCTCCAGCATCTTGTATGACGCGCCCACCCTGACCTCCGCCGGCACCCTGTCGCGGCTTTTCAGTCCTACGTCCGGCTGATTAATATTGTTCAGCGCAAGGCCCACCGACACTGTATCCATATTCATCAGAGGCACCACGGACATGATCCCGAGATCGTAAGCTACTGCCGATTTCGAATCCCCGTCAGCGAATACCGGGTCGTCTTCCGTGCGCTCGTCCAGCACATACCCGTGCTGGAGATATTTTATATTGGCGCCGAGCAGGATATCGTACGTTGTCCCTTCCGGGTAAATCATCTCCAGTAAATCATACAGGCTCCTGGCACAGGACAATACAGCGGTGTCTTCGCTGTACTCGTCCGCCGATGAGAACCTGCCCCAGGAAATCCCGAAAGAACCGATTCTCTCTACGGGATAAGCGGCCGAGGCAAAATACTGTCCCATATCCAGCCCATCCGTTCCCGAATAAAGGTCCGAATACATGTAGCTCGAATCGAATCCGTTCAGAAGCGCAAGCCCCGACGGATTATAAAAAACCGCGTTGGAATCGTCTGATACAGCCGCATAGGCTCCTCCCATCCCCGCGGGCCTCGCGCCCCACCCCGTATCCTTGAAAGCAGAACGCGCTTCTGCGCCGCATACTAACAATATAAATATCAGAACGAAAATCCTTCTATTTTTCATCCGCTTCCGTGACCGTTATATTCTTCTTGGTGCCTGTGACAAAAAAAGCATCGTCCCAATTCTTTTTCTTCGAGACGAACGCTGCGACGATCCTGTATCCGCCTATGGTCGGGACATCGTCCGGAATAGCCAATATAACCTTTTTACTGCCGCTTTTATCGAAATCCGCGATCTCCTCCATTATGCATACCCCCGGCTTATAATCCCAGTTTTCCAACTGCACTACCATCTTGTATTCACCGGAGGAAGGCGCCTTATCCCATTCGACAGCCACTTCGATTTTGCTCCCCGGGGCTATCTCCTTCGGATACTGCTTGACCGCCAGTATTTCCTTGATGTTCTCATCCCTCTTTACACTCAGATCCGCAAGTTCATTCCCTGACGCGAGGCTCCTGCCAGCCGAACCGTACATATACAGTTCGAAGATTGAATTTCCCCACGGGGTGGCTCTTTCTTCAAAATAGAGTTTCGTGTAGCGGCAGCTTGTCTTATCCAAGAAAATATCCTCTTTCCCACCGGGACAGTTATTTTCCTCGTATATTTTTTTCCAGTCTTTTCCGTTATTCGAGGCTTCCACCCTGTATTTTTTAGCGTGTGCGCTCTCCCAGACGATGACCATCCTGTTCAGTGTCACTTTTTCGCCGTGGTCTATGATGATCCATTGCGGGTCGGCAAAAGAACTGGCCCATCTCGTGCTCATGTTGCCGTCCAGCATCATGGCAGGACCGAGTCTGTCGATGTCGTTAGCCTCTATGGAAGAATATATTATCTCCCTGACAGGCAGCCTCAGGAGGTTCTCCTGCCTGGGGAGGAAATCTATATCCGAGAGATCCTTTCCCTCCATATCGGTTATATTGCATACGAAACCCCACCCGCCGTATTCATCGTTTACTTTTATGAGCAGCCTGTTTACTCCCTTTTCCAGAAGGATATTCAGAGTATCATTGTCGATTACAACGCCTCTTTTGACATCGTTGCTCAATATAACCCTGCCGTTCAGCCATATCTTGATGCCATCGTCGCTTCCCACCTTTAGTTTGGCCTTGCGTTCTACCGGGGATTTTATCTCGACGTATGCATAAGCCGAGCACATATCCATATACCCCATGGCCTGTTTTTCTTCGAAACTGACTTCGTTTGTCAGTGAAGAATAAAGACTCCATTTCCTGTCCGAACTGCTGTCGCCTTCTCTGGGTTTTATGCCTTTTTCATTTTCTATATACGCGGTTTCCAGGTCCGGCCCGAAAGGACCGCATATGAGCCATGTCCTTACGAACCCGGCGCCCGCGGGCGCCAGAACGCCCAATACGAATAATATACTCAGTATAAGTCTTCTGTACGTCATCTCAGCTCTTTCAGCAGCCTGAACAGGATATCCGAGAGTTTCCCGCTATCCGAGCTCACGTCATTTTTATCATTTGTCCAGCCGAGCGGATCGAATAAAAAGGCTATGTGCTTTTTATCACGGCTTTTTACTATTGCCGGACAGCCGTTAGAGAACTCCGCAATCACGTCGAGACCGCTTATCTTCCCGGGTTTAAGAAGCAGTATCCAGTCGGTCATACCCTCGATCTCCAGATCGCCGTATTTCATCTTTATGCTGCTGCGGCTGTCGACATGCCCGTACCTTCCCGCAGAAACAGAGAATACCGCTACGTTTTTATCATCCGGGAGGGTTACCGATTTGAGCGCTTTTATGCTGTTGCACACGACGCTAAGGTACGAATAGAATCTTTTTTCCGTTCCGACTGTCTCTCTCACCGCGGTGTTGCCGAAGGCCGATTCGCTCCACCAGGAAGGGACTGTGGGTCCAAGATACTTCTGCTCTATCGTGCCGTCGGTATATTCAAGCCCTATCTTTTCCGCCACGTCTCCCGCGCTGGACGCTATTATAAAATGGAGCTCCTTGTAATTATCCGGTTCGATCTCTATCTTCTGCCCCGCGGCTTCCGCGTAGGCCAGCTGACCTTTTTCGTCCCTGCATAAAGTAAAATCCCTTTTTTTCTTCTCCGGAGAAAGGACTGTCAGCCTTGCTTTCTCGCAGGATCCGCCCCGGGGCATGTATCCGCTGATATCAACGCTCACGAATTCCTCTTCGTACATATCCCGGGTTATCCCAGCCGACTCCAGAGACCACATATCCGTTTCGTTGAATTTCTCGTCCGTGATTCCGATTCTATTGAAACTTATTGTCTTTTTCTTGTCCAGTAAGTCCCTGTCTTTGAGCGACAGCTGTTCAAGCGCCCGGCCTGCAAGTATCACGGGTTTATTGTCTTTAGGTACCTCCCTGGTGAATCTGAAAGGCACCCACTGTTTCTCGAATATATCAGGGCCTGTATCCATTATTTTTTTATTGAATTCGCCCGAGAGGTTTTTGATATCATTCAAGGTGTCTTCATCGAATAATTTCCGGTACTCCGAGATAAACCCGTTCTCGATCATAAGGACCATCGTCTTGTAAGCGTCGTAACTGCTGAAAGCCGAGCCCGAAAGGTAATCCGGATGGTATATCCATATATCGGGTTTCTTTTCGGAGTAGAGGTCTACTGGGAACTTGTTCCCGGTGGCCGCGGCAACAGCCGACATGGGTTTATATGTGCCGTTGTCTTTTATAAAACCGAAATCACCCTCGAATCTCTTGTCATACCACTTGAAATAAGACCACCCGTCCACACCCGGGATAAGGCTCAGCAGCACCCCCTGTTTAAAGTAAAGTTCCGCCATATGGACCTCGTCCCCCGGACGGGCCATGGCATAAGTAGTTGCAGGCGGCGTCTGCATCAGGACAGCCGTTCTCCAGCCCGTCTCGGAGATATAAACAGGCATTTCCTGGAGATCCGAATGGAACTTGCAGTGAAAGATCAGCTTGGCTGCCGAGATCCAGTCCCTGTTGTAATCGGCGACGCTGTTGTAATGCACAGGTGACACGAAGTCAATACCGTTGTGCTCCTTTGTGGACATCGGGAACACGAACGTCTCCGGCATCTCGGTGGTATAGGTGATGAGATAATTCGGCTCTATAGTCCTCATGTGGGCCGTTATTTCGGTGAGGAAATCATCTATCGTCCAGAGCAGGTATTCTATTATATCGCTTCTCCACGGCCTGTTGCCGAGCTTCTCCAGTTCGTATCCCTTTACGATCTCGGTATCGGTGAAGACATCTTCAAAAACATAGTAGTTCTTACCCCAGGCATCGTTCAGGTCTTCTATCTTCGGATATTTGGTGACCAGCCATTTAGGCAGATACCTTATGGATTTTTTACCCATCTGTATGGCCCTGGGCTTTTTCTTACCGTTCCAGTCAACATCGGCAAACATCCACCGCTGGTCCATATCGACCGCCAGTACGCATGGATGCCCTTTTACTTTCTTCAGGTAATTGTCATAGAATTTCTTTACTTCGTTCCTGAACCTCCTGTCCATGAAGTCGGGATAGTCTTCGGGACTGTATTTCGTCCTGAAATATACGGCCATATTGTTCTCGTCGCACCAGTCGAGTATGGCTCCGAGGAAGAGCTCCCCGTAAAGGTTTAGCGTATTGAATCCCAGATCTTTCATTTTCTTAAGTTCTGCTATGACTATCCTGGTGGTGACTTCCACCCTGTATTCGGGTGATTCCGGTCCGTACGCGTAAACCATACCTATCGAGTAAAAAGGCTCTCCGTCCGGATCGATGAAGGTCATTTTCCCTTTTTTGTTTTTTATCTGGAAATTACCGGTCGTCCATCCCTTGGAATGAACGTCTCCCATAAAGGAAATAATGAACAGGCTAGATAAAAGCAGGAACCTGCAGCCGAATCCGATCATTTTTTTTACGTCTTTGTTCATGAACTCCTATTTAGCGACCGTGATCGTCCCCGTGTAATACTCGCCTTCGACTTTGAACTGATATATATATACGCCGCTTTCGACGATATTACCGTTATCGTCGTATCCCCTCCATGTATTGCCGTCCCTTGAAACGTTTATCGTCCTGACGCGCTTTCCTGCCACATCGTATATGTTTATCTTCACATCCATACCCGCGAGGCCGTCGAAGTTCGCCGAATCGTTAACGCCATCGGCAGTCGCCGGCGTTATGATCTTCTCCGCGGGACCGTATGAAGGTTCCGCCGCCATCGGAAACACAGCGAAAAGACTCAGATGGGTGATGCTTCCTGTTATCGTATTTTTCTTTTTATCAACGGTATTCCCCACTAGCCGCCATTCGAATCCGTCCCAGAAGAACAGCCCCAGGTCATCTTCCGTGCCCGAGGATATCTCGTCTTCATCGTAATACAGCTTAAGTCTGCACGGTTTTCTGAACACCGTTCCGGAAGGAAGGATCTCGAATCCCGCAACGGCCCGCACGTTCTCTGCCAGGCCGCTGCCCCTGCTTATCAGCGAAGTACTCACCTGCCTGGCGGTCAGGCTTGTGGAGTCCTTCAGCGCTCCCGAAGGTATATCCAGGACCAGGCCGTCATCTATTTCGAGTCGACCGCCGTCCTGGTCTATAACCGATTCGTCTTTAGCTGCTATCGTGATCTTTATATTTATATTCAGGTCGTACGCCTTTTTTATATACGATGTATCCGTCGGCGCATCTATCCTGAAATATATGTTCCTTCTGGATCCCGCGGGCACGTCTATCCCTTTTACCCCCTTCGAATCGCTGCTTCTTGCGAACCTGTCCATTGTTGCCGTCCTATACGTGCCGGAGAGAACATCGTCGCTCTTAAAATCCGAACTTGAAGGCTGCTGCGAAGCGAAAACAGCGAAGACGGCGACTTCGCCGTCGGCAGCCGAAGAAGCCGTGTCCCACGGCGATTCATTATCCAGGGAAAGGCTCATATTGAAAGGGTCCGTCCCGTTGTTCTCTATTATAAGCGGCCCCGATACCGTTCTGCCGCCCTTATAGAGAGAGACAGATGAAGATTTAGCCGATACTATTTTCACGCTTATATCCTCGTCTATTTCCACCTTTACACGCGCATCGACTGCGGCGAAAAGGTATACACACAAGAATACGGATATGAATAATTCTTTCTTCATTTTACCAGTTTTATATCATCTATATAAAGGGTCCCGTTTGCTTCATCCGTAGTATCTGTCCTGAATATTATCCTGTTTAAGGAATCCCAGTCAAAAGTGCCCGCCGGGAAACTCCACGTGAGGGTCTCCCAGGTATTTGCCGCGGAAACCCGCTTCTGGCCGCTCCCCAGCCAGTTCCACCCGTCGTAAAAAACCATATCTATATCTACGTTGGTACTGGAGCAGTAGATATCGGCCCTTATCTTGGTATAAGCCGACCAGTCCTCGTTGTTCAGATCGGATGCCACTTCCGCGTGTCCGTCATCCGTTATATTCCACTCAAGGTATATACAGCCTGCGGGAGTAGTTGTGCTGGCATTATTATGAGTTATGGGCACATGCTTGTCCCTGTCAAACCTCGCGTTCCAGGTCGAAGCATCATTATCATAGTACCATTCGTGCGTCTCATTGGCCATAGTGTCCCATATCGTCGTTCCCAGTTTAAGCGCGTCAATATAGAACGTCGTAGGCGTAGCCGGGAGATTCTGCGGTATGAGCTTTATTATCGCCGCATGGCTGCTTATATCGACAACCGGCCATGACAGGTTGTTCCATGCGTTCTCTGTCAGATCACTTGAAGTTATTGCGCCCATAAGGCCAGTAGGGAACGCTCCCGCGGTAGAACTGTATACCTCGAGCTTGATATTCGCCGTGCTGCTGCCCTGGACATACACGTTCGCGCTGAAACTGCTTATAGGTGAACGCCAGTCCTCCTTATAGAACACTTCGTCCACCCTTATTACCCCGTAGTTACCGGTAGAGTAGTAAACCCTGATGCAGTCCCTGCCGTTAAAAGTCACTGTGCTGATCTCGGACGTAACAGCCCCGAAGCCGTCCACCCATTTTCTTGAATCGCAGGTATCCCATGATTTCACTATCTCGTTCACGGTCAGCCGTATCTTATATTCGCCGCTTTCGGCAGCCCGGGCTTTTGCCCCGGAACAAAAGAACAATAAGACAAGAAGAACCGGCAGGAGGCCTTTTTCTCTGCTTTCTGACTTTCCGGTATTCATATCCATTTTAGAACGTCACCTCGAAATACGCTCTCAGGAAATTATCGTCATACGGCCATTCGGTCGGCTCCCACGAGGGCTCGTTGTAATGGGTCTGCTTATACTCGACGAAAAACTTTGCGTTGGAGGTCAGGTAATACTCGAGTTTCGTCTGTATCGAATCCAGGTCGACATCGGTGTCTGAATTCCTCCAGGTGAGCAGTTCCCTCCTTATCCTGAACCACAGGATGACATTATCCCTGAGCTTGTTGCGGACATACAGCTCCCTGGCCCTAATCCAGTCATTCCTGTTAAGAGCGCTGAATTCGCTCCTGCTGCTCTCGGTGTTATTCACGTCGACCTTATCGCTGATATTGTAACCCAGCTCTATGTTTTTCAGCCCGTAATATCCCAGGCCGTAGTTCGCGAGCCTGCGGTGCCCTTCCTTGTAATCCTTGCGCACGATATCGTCGTACTCGGCGGATATGACCGCGCCCTTATACCATTGCGATATCTTGCAGTTATATCCCTTCTGGTCGGATTCGTTATCGTCGAAATATGTCGGGTTATTTCTGTATTTCGGCCTGAACTGCCGGTCCACGTCCCGGTATTCATACTTCAGCCCCAGCCCCTGCACTCCCATATCGTCCACTTCGACCTTGCCCCTGTACATGGACCCGTGCTTTTTTTCGGGATTCTCCAGCTCCTGAGTATAGGTCGGATTGAAATTATCGGCATAACTGGCTTCCGCATACCTGTTATACAGGTTATTGCCGTAAGTTGCGGTCAGGGTGACCCTGTTACTCAAAATTTTTCTTTTAACTTCGAACGTGGATACGAGGTCATCCGCTACGGGTTTCACTTCAAGCAGGTCGGATTCGCTCACCACCCCCTCGTCCGACAGGTCCGAAGATCCGTCGAGTTTTGCGGCATCCTCGGAATATACGGTAATAGCGCTTATTATCAGTTTATTGAAGAAAGTATTGATCCTGGTACCGATCGTGTAATTGCTGTACTTCCCTTTTATCAGGAAGGTATGGTAATTGAACCTGCTCCAGTCCCCTTCCATGGTAAGCCCTTTATATCCCCAGACACCGGTAAAAGTGTACGGGGTATAATCTACCCATATGTTCCCGGCGGTAACGTTCGTTATATAAGGCAGCGGCTCGTTTGCGACCACGTACAGATTGGATACGTTTATGCCCATGCTCTGCGTGCCGATGGTCGTAGTGGTGCTGTTTGCCGTGTAATAGGCCGCGTCGCCGAAATTCTGCTGAGTGCCGAGCACTTCGAATTTGACCCTGTACTTGTTTACCGCAGCGTTCGCGGCGATTTTCGCCCAGTGGAATATTATGCCCTTCTGTTCCGGCGCATAAAAATACTCGTTCCATACCACTCCCGAAAGGTCCACATTGCTCCTGGTTTCTATCGCCTTGCGCAGGTCGCTGACGATTCCGCTGGGAACGGATCGGACCGTGCTGATGCCCTCTCCCACAAGGTATATTGTATCTACATATATCTTGGAAACCGAGGATTTGGTACCCGTAGTGCTTATGCCGGTCCTGCTCAGGACTGCCAGTTCGAAAGTGTTTATATTCTTCCTGTCCAGCAGTTTATCGTTCTTGGCTGACCCTTCATAATATGTGAATTTGGCCAGCGGCATAGTCACCAGCGTCCATTTCGTGGACTTCAGCACATCCCTGTCCTCGTAGTACCATATCTCCCCGTCGCTTTCTACGATATAGAACCTGAAAATATTATCCGATCCGTCGCCGTAAACCCACATCCTCAGTTCCCTGGCCCCCTGCCAGTTGAGAGACTCGACCCCCGTCTGATGCCTTACGGACACCCACGTTCCCCACGGTTTCGTGGTAGCGTGGGAATACTCCAGTTCCATCGAGTAATCCCCGTCATATACGAGCCGGCCGGCTTCAAGGTTAAGACTTGATTCATCACCCTCGTATACTATGTACCTGTCATACGGGTTGACGCGCTCGAAACCTTCGATCAGTACTTTATTGGACAACGACTCTTCCGTTATTATACTGGCTGCGCTGTCTCCCGCGAACCTGATATCATCCATGAATATACAGCCTTTTCCGCAGCTGTCGTTAAAACCTATATGGAAATTATCCAGTGAGTTCAGATTTATATTTTTAAAATCAGCCAGGGGTATCCTTACTTCCTGCCAGTTCGTACCGATCTCGGTATAGTCCGTTATTCTCAGGTTCATCTCCTTGCTGGACGTGTCTTTCAGTCCTACGTCAAAAACCTCGTTCCCGCTTTTCCCTTTAACATTGAACGAAAGATACATATATTCCGACACATTGGCTCCGTTCAATCCGACGCCCCAGCCGCCGAACCCTGATTTAGCGATATCATAGTTAACCCCGAGGAATTTTCCTTTTTCTTCGTCGCTGAAAGCGCCGCTCGTATTGAATATGGTTCCCTTGTCGTCTTTGTAGGGGAAAGTGTTCCACCTGGACGCTTTGTCAAAATCGAGTATAAGCAGGTCTTCGGCATAGAGAGATACAACGGATACCAGGCATAAAAACGCCGCTGCCGATACTGCATACCTGATATATGCCGTTTTCTTCCGAAAGTCAATTTTATATGCCATCTACTTTCTCCCGTTTATTATCCGATATCTCATCCCAGGACGATTTTCCCCAGCTCGATCTTCCCCGAGAAAGGCTGGTAGTACCAGTTGAGTTTCGCCCTCCTGCTTCCGTCCCTGTAGTCCTCATCCTGCACGGCGACTGAAGCATTGATGATCCGCTCTTTTTCGGGGCTGCTCCTGGTGGCATCCCATACCAAAGCCATCTCCACTATATAGCCGTTCGACCTGCGCTTAACGGCGTATTCTATTTTATCCCCCAGGTTTTTAAGCCTTTCCGGGAAGACTTTCATCTTGCCGTCGACTGTTATCACCGCTTCTATATCACCCGAGCTGTTCCACGTAAAGCCGTTGTTATCAGAGTCTATATATACGGTTATACCGTCGCTCCTGTCAATCCCCCCCTCGCCTCCGGATATCATCAGCTCATTATCTATGACGAATACGGCAAAATACAGCTTATCCGTATCCCAGCATGAATAGAAATACGCGGAACTGTCTTTCTCATTGTTTATCCTTCCGTATTCCATGTTGTTATTCGCCGTCAGTCTCTGCGGATCGGTTTCCATTATGCCGCTCCAGTCATCCACATCGCCGTCGACCACTATACCGGTTCCCTGGAACTGGGCGCGCAGACCCGGCGCGCTCGCAGCTTTATCGCTCGTGGCAAATGTGATGTTATCGATGTACAGGGTGCCTTTTTTCCTCGTAATCGAATCGTCAAATACAAAAAGAAGTTCGGTCATGTAATTCCAGTTTTCTATCCTGGAAAACGCTCCCAGGGGCACTATGAATTCTTTCCACCGGGGGCCTATTCCGTCTATTATATATCTCGCCGTGTTATTGCTGCCGTCTCTCAGTTCCACGGGGAGACTGCGGGTATATCCCTCTTTCTCGTCGCCCTTGATGCTTATTATCAGAAACTGGTAACCTGAAAGGTTTATCTCCAGTTTCGTGGAATAGACACAGACATTCGTCCTCTCCTTCCGGTTTTTTTCGTCCGCCCTCGTATAACCCGGAAGATAGTAAGTTTCTTCGGTGATGATATTATATCTTACACAGAGACTCCTGCCCAGAGCGCCGGCCTTCTCTTTCCCGTCAAGAGAAAGATAGCATCCCTTTGTCTTCCCGTCCTGGTTGCTCGCCCAGGCCCCGGCGTTCTTGCCGAGTTTATTTACCGAAGCCTCCCCTTCGTCAAAATCATCTATTACGATGGAATTTGCCGCTGCCGCGCCGGAAAATACTGAAAGGAACAAGACAGTACTTATTATATTTCTCCAGCTCATCTCAGAACCTCACGCTCATCGAATACAGATGATTGTTACCGAGCTCGGGATGATATTCATACGCATAATCAATTATGAAATTCTTTATATTGAACCCGAAACCGCAGGTGAGGTTCCATATATTTACTGACGGACTGAAAATCCCCGCCCTCAATGCCAGGATCTTCCTGAGTATCAATTTTTCGGTTCCCACATGGACTTTCCTGTAGTTCCTTGTTATCTCATCGACATCCACCGACGCGCTGAAACCGCCCGCGCAGTAAGCGATACCGGCCCTCAGGTTATTTTCTATATTCTCGTTCTCTCCCGTGTCCCATCTCAGCTGCGATGCCACTATATCGCTGAACACGAGGCCCAGCCGGATCCTAGACCGTGAATACCTAAGTGCCAGATCCGCCCCGTACCCGGTAGACTTACCTTCCCCGTAATCCACGTAATAATATTTCAGGCCGGTCCCTATCGACATCCTGTCTATAACGGGTTTCAGCTTTTTCACTATCATATACCGGCTGTCTTCGCCGAGCCATCCTTCGAGCTTCCTTCCGTAGGAGAATATATACGTGTTCTCGGAATAATCCAGGAATTCGACATCCTGCGTCGTACCCAGCCTGATCCAGCCGAAACCGGCATTACCGCCTCCCACATCGGGATTGATAAATCCGAAATAATTGTAATTTATCAGGCCCAGGCCGAAAAGGTCCCTGTGCATGAATGAAAAATAATTATCATCGAGTTCTACAAGACCCGCGGGATTCCAGTACAGGGCATAAGCATCGTCGGCAACGGCTGTGAAGGCATCGCCCATACCCTTCGCCCTGGAACCCACTCCTACGTGCGTAAAAGCCCCGGCATGAACACAGATCCCGGATACCAGATACCAGATAACGGATACAGATACAAGATGCCGGATACCGGATATCAGAGATTTAACTGATATTCTGTAATTTCCGTCTGATATTCCGTTTTTATTTCTGTTTTTCACTATATTTCCATCTCACATCTGGGATCAAACATCTGTCATCTATTTAATGACCGCTATCACGTGCGTTATGCTGTCTGTTTTATTATTCAGGTCTTCGGCCTTCAGCTTGTAAATATACAAACCGTTCTTTACTGTCTCGTCGGAGTCGTCTTTTCCGTCCCACTCCATGTCGGCGTGTTCTCCCGCTATTCTTCCTGTCGCTTTTATTCGCCGCTGCAGTTCCCCCGAAAGGTCGTATATCTCGAGCTCCACGTCGGCGTAGTCCGATAAAGCGTATGTGAATATCGCGGAATCTTTTACTCCGTCCCCGTTGGGTGAAAAAGGATTATTGTCTATCTTTATCTCGCTGATGAGGCTGCCTTCCCTCTCCTTGCTGAAATCCTCCCCCGATATCGTTTCTATCGTATCTATAAGGACGGTGCCGGTGCCGTTCTCGGCTGCCTTGGTTATGGCGAACCCGATTTCCTTTATGTTTTTCAGATCCAGCGTCTCGTCGTCATCATTGCCAGCGCTGAAGAACTTGAGTTCCTCGTTGAGTACAGTTGCCGTTTTCCATTCGCCGTCGGTGTCGGTAAACGAGGCGAAATTCTTGAAATACTGGACAGAATCGACGTCTTTTATCTTGAACTGTAAATTGAAATTCGTACCGGATCCCTTACACCTTATCTTGAGCCCTTTACTCCCCTGCATGCTGTACCCGGTACCGTTATCTATCGCCAGCCAGCCGCCGGCCTTGAAATCATAGGTTATACGCATGGCTTTATCGGAATATCCCTTTACGGAAGTCAGGGTGATCTCCCCGTTCTGGTCCGCGTACGACGGGTTTGTCTGGGAATTAAAGGGGCCTTCGAAGTCGAGAATAGATGAAACCTCTCCGGTATTGGTTACCTTGCTGCTGCTCTCCGACAGCCACAGATTATCCATATATACGGTACCGGAACCTCCCTTGAAAACTATTTTTATCTCCTTGAAATCCGACGTATCGACTTTTGGAAAATCTGCCAGAGGTATGCTGTAGAAAGTCCATTCGGTTTTCAGCCCGCCGTATTCACTTACAAGTTTTGCGTCGCCGTCGGCGCTGTCATACGCCTCGATAAGCGGCTCTTCCTCGCCCGTTGCGACCTTCATATAGAAATTAAAATAACTGTAATCGCTCGCATCGTATGTGGAACCGCCGGATTCCATACTCTCTCCGGCCCCTATCATCCACGTGGCGTCACCCTGCGCATATTTCATCTTGTAGTATTTACCGCCCTTGGGAGAAGGATCGGAGGTCTCGACGCTCAGTTCGACCCATCCGGTCTTACCCGCCTCAGTAAGTGTAGATACGCTGTTCCCGAAACTGTTTATCTGGTTCTCGCATTCGTCGATGGTTTTAACCCCGGGGGCGTTCTGCTGATAGACGGCGAGCCTGTCTATGTCGAAATAACCGGAGCCGCCGTTACCCCTGAGGAGAACAATGGATATCTTCGTTATATCGTTCCAGGTCATCGTGCCGTCGCCGAACGGGTTCCCGTCCTCGTCCTTCCAGAGGGAGAAACTCGACTGCGAAAGCGTTGTAGAAGACCAGTCCGACTTGTTGGTTATGCCGTTCGCGCGCGAAACGAATATATCCCCGTCGGCATCGAACATCTTCATCTCAACATCGTTCTTGCTTCCCGCGCCCCTGCACCAGTATCTTATGGAATCTCCCGTTGACAGGTCCGAGTAGCTGTATGTCTTCTGTATCTGTACCCAGTCGCCGGATATCAGGTCGCACTCGATTTTGACTGCCTTGCCGGTTTCGCCGTTCGCCGATGAGATGCTCGTAACGGAGGCCCCGCTGTCCGCGACAGAACTCCACCCGGATATGTCGTTCATCTTATCAACTATATCAGCTTCAGAAAAACTGACTGCAAGAATGATTATAAACAGGGATATATTGGTTATTTTTTTCATAAAAAGAATATCTATTTTTACAAAACTGCCGTAAAAAAGTCAATAATATAAAGTTT